>NZ_JAIPME010000002.1:650000-1300000 GCF_019957155.1 Anaerococcus murdochii
GCCTTATTTGCCATATTGGCAGTAGGATGTGATAAAAAAGAAGAAAATACAAAAGAGACCTATCCCCTTGCTGAGCTAGGCGAATTTACTAAATACGATAGTCTCCTCACTGGCCAAAAGCTAATCGCCTATCCAAGCTCAGTTAAAAATGAAACTTACACAAAAAAAGATTTAGAAAATTTAGACTACAATAAGGAAGTAAGGCTAGGAGACATATTTTTTAGGATACCCGACAGGTGCCAAATCTTTAAAAAAGATGACACTTATTTTGTGGACTTCCCCCTCGATTTATCCTATAAGGTCCTTCTTAGTTTTAAATCTGTCGTGGAAAATACCGACCTAATGGATTTAGCAAAAAAAATCATTTGGGATGAAGAACTCAAAGACAAAATAATTTCCAAACCAATAAAAAATTCTTTTACAGGCCTTGATAGCCTATATTTTATAACAAAGGACCAAGAATATTCCTACACCCACTTTTTTATAAAATCTGCAAGCACAACCATATATTTCGTGATAAAAGAAGATAGGCCAAACCTTGGTGGGAAAATCATGGCCGATATCCTAATGACAGCCTACACCTCTGGAGACGATCCTTACGAAGTTAGCAAATCTTTTGCCGACTACATGGATAAGCTTACAGTTTTTGCAACCAAGGAAGAAAAATTTGCAGGCCTTGAGATTAAAATCCCAGAAAATTTCGACCTCCAACAGGAAGGCGATGGTTTTAAATATTTCCTAGCTAGAGAAAACAACGAAGCTATTGGAGCCATCCTCATGAAAGAAGACAGAGTCGATGGGAATCTTTACGACGCCTATGACCTAAACTCAGGAGACCTAATCTACCCAACCTGTTTGATAAATATGGGCAAGGTTAGCCTTGACGGTGGCATCTTAGAAGGGGAAATCAGACTCTACATGAAGGAAAACACCCTGACAGGAAAAAAGTTTGTCATAAAAAGAAAAAATACCTATCTCACAATTATAGTTGTAGGCCCAATCGCCAACAAGTCCCTCGCCATTTCCATGGCCGACTCAATAAAAGAATCGATTAAAAAATGATGTTTCACATGAAACATTCGCTAAAAAAATAAAAAACTACAAGACCTAATTATTTTAGATTTTAAAATATTTTTGCAATTTAAAAACCAGAGCATTTTACCGCTCTGGTTTTTATTTTATAGGTCGTCTTCAATTATAGATGATTTAGAATAAGCAGTTACTTTTGCTTCGAAAAAGTCAGTCTTAACTGCGTTTGGATCTGAATACTCATCTACCCATTTCATTGATTGAGGAATTTCTGTATATCCCTCAAAGAGTGGCTCAAATCCAAGGCCCTTAGCACGAAGGTTACCTAGGTATTTGATATAATCTTCAATCATACTTGTAGAAAGTCCTGGTATATTATCACCAATAGCGTACTTGCCCCATTCGATTTCTTGGCGAACGCCTTCTTTTAGCATTTCCCTATAAATGTGGGTTGCTTCTGGTGTGAAAAGGTCTGTTCTTTCCTTTTTAAGGTCGTTGATAAGTGACCTAAATAGCCATAAGTGGGTGTTTTCGTCCCTGTTGATGTATCTGATTTCTTGAACAGTGCCTGGCATCTTGCCATTTCTTCCTAAGTTATAGAAGAAAGAGAATCCTGAGTAGAAATAGATTCCTTCAAGGATATAATTTGCAATTAGGGCCTTTACAAATTGGTATTCATTATCCCTTTCCAAAAATTCGTTGTATTGTTCACCGATGAATTCATTACGCCTTAGAAGGTGGTCGTCTTCCTTCCAAAGGTATAAAATCCTAGTTCTTTCTTCTGGCGAACAAATTGTATCAAGGATGTATGAATAAGACTGTGAGTGGATTGACTCTTGGTAGGTCTGAATTGACAGACAAAGATTAATCTCATTTGCAGTTACATAGGTTTGTAAGTTTGGCAAATTGGCTGTTTGAATAGAGTCTAGATAGGTCAAAAAGGAAATGATCATATCATAGGCTCTTTTTTCGTGTTGGTCAAGATTCCTATAATCTTTTATATCTTGGTTTAAATTTACTTCTTCTGGAATCCAGAAATTGTTCATAGCCTGTCTATACCAATCGGATGTCCAGGTGTATTTAAGATTGTTAAAGTCATTTAGGTTTGTGGTATTACCTTGGATAATCTTCCTCTTAGCAAGATCAATATCCCCATTTTCATTAAAAATACCACGTTTTTCGACTTCTTTTCTTTTACTTTCTTCCATATTTACCTCCTAGGAAATAATATTTAAAACAACCGATGAAACTATTGACAAAATAATGCTTGCAAAAATCAAGCTGAACAAGTGGGAATCAATATGAGCTCCCTCAACAAATTTAAAAGCCAAATACAAAACAAAGGCCGAAATCACCAAGGAAAATAAACCCAAGGTTAAAATGGTAATAGGAAAAGCAAAGAACCTAAGAACAGGCTCAACCACCTTTTGAAATAGGGTCAAAACCCCCGCTGTGATAAGAAGAGCTGACGACTTATCAAAAGAAATATGACTAATAAATTTGCTCATCAAAAATAATGAAATAGCATTAGCTATAAATAAAACTAACAAAACATTCCTCCTTTTATTAATTAAAGATTTTTTTCTACGTCTATTCAAAATAAACTCCTTTTTATAAAGAATAAAATATTTCTTATAATTATATTATACCAGATATTTGTGTTTTTTATCCGAGATAAAGTATCTTTTTTTGTTAATCCGAGATTAACTGTATCTTATAAATGTTCTAGGTCATTTACATGACCACTCCGTATCTGGGGGAACCCCAAGGGGGCTTTCCGCATGCCCCCTCATCGGGTTCCCCCAGATCCCCTTTCCGTTTCACCCCCAGGCGGCCCCTATGGCGGGGAGCAAATAAGGTAGATTCCCTCCGGAATCTTTTTTCGGTAGGATTTACGTCTTCGTTTTGGTCTTTGTTTTTTCTAACGTTTTAAAATCCCAAGCCTCCTAAAAATTGCAATCTCGTCTGACTTGTGCTTTTTATTTGAAAATTAGTTCGCAGTATTTATTATTTTTTATATTCGTAAAGAGCTGTCAGTGCAATTTTCTTCACGGATACTTGGGATTTTAAAATACTTGGTCTTGAGTTTTTAACTCTTCGTTTTAGGATGCATATACCATCTAGCAATGTTTGGCAAGAGCCAAACTAGCCCAACAAAATCTGGAACTTCGAGACCAATTCTCTTTTTTACCGAGCAAAGATTTCTAATAGAAAGCCCCGTTAAGAAAACTGATTGTTTGAGGCGTAGCCGAGTTGTCAGTTTTTAGGGGCTTGAATATTAGAAATCTCTTGGTAAATACACCGACTAAAACAAGGACGTTCTCTCTACACAAAAAAGCTTGCGATTAGCAAGCTTCTAATCTCGCACTCCGCTTAAGGAGCAGTTGGGGGTGTAGCGTAAGGGGGTCTTAGGGGGAACCAGTGAGGGGGCATCTGCCGCCCCCTTGGGTTCCCCCTATGAACGGAGGGGTCATGTAAATGACCGAAATTATATAAAATAGAATAATTTATCTTGGATAAAAGAAAAAAATACTTTATCTTGGATAAAAAAATAGAGGGCTTTGGGGAGCCCCCATTAAAAAATACCCCCAAAAGGGGTTTTAGGGGAATATCCCCTAAAATATATTTATCTTGGATAAATCCTATGCGGAGCAAGTATCACACTCTTCCACCTCAAGTGATTTGCCTCTTACGTAGTAAATGCTCTTCACTCCTGCTTCCCATGCTGTTAGGTAGACATTTAAAATCTGTCTCATGGTGTATTCGGTGGTGATGTAGATATTTACTGATTGTGCTTGGTCAAGGTGCCTTTGTCTTATTCCTGCCATGCGCATTGAGATATTTTGGTCTATATCGTGGGCATTTTCATAGAGCCAGAAGGTCTTTGTGGTTAGTCCTGGTGCCACTCTTGGTACTATGGCGCCCTTCTTTTCTTCTAGGAAATAACGGCTCATGATTGGGTCTACTCCTGCTGATGTGCCTGAGATTATGGATGTTGATCCTGTTGGAGCTATTGCCATTAGGTAGCCATTTCTTAGGCCGTATTTTTTAACATCTGCGGCAAGTTTTTCCCATCTTTCTGAAGTGTAATCCCTATCTGTGAAATAGCTGCCTTTCTGCCAGTCACTTCCTTCAAAGACTTTATAAGATCCCTTATCTTTGGCGATTTCCACACTTTCCTTTATGGCGTAATAATTTATATCTTCATAAACCCTGTCGACAAAAGCTGCGTGAGCTTTTTCGTCTGACCATCTGATGTCGTTTTTAACTAGCATATGGTGGTAACCGCTGGTGCCAAGGCCAATTGCCCTGTATTTTTTGTTTGTTACTTCCGCATATGGGGTTGGGTAATAATTTAGGTCGATTACGTTATCAAGGGCCCTTACAACTGTCCTTACAGTTTCTTCTAGCTCACTTTCATTGTTCACATCAAGCTTACCAAGGGTAAGGCTTGCTAGGTTACATTCAACAAAGTCACCTGGTTTGGTTTTGTTAACTATAACAACATCCCCATCTTCTGTGACTATTTCTGTAGAAACAGTTTCTGATGGACTCATGTTTTGGGCAATCTCTGTGCAGAGATTTGATGAATAAATCATGCCCATGTGTTTGTTTGGATTGGCTTTATTTACCAAGTCTCTATTGAAAATGAAAGGTGTGCCGGTTTCTGACCAAGACTTGATCAAAAGCCTTACCATGTCCTTAATTGGCATTACCCTTCTAGAAATTTCCTTATCGGCAACTAATTTTTTGTAAAATTCTTCAAATTCATCTCCGTAGGTATCTTCGATGGCTTTGCCGTATTTTTTAACAACCTCGTGTGGGTCGAACATGTACCAGTCGCCTTCCATATTTTCTCTAACTTGCTTCCAGAATAAATCTGGCACGCAAACACCTGGGAAGACGTCGTGGGCCTTCATCCTGTCATCACCGTTGTTGGTCCTTAGGGCCAAAAACTCTGGCATATCCTTATGCCAAATGTCAAGATAAACAGCCACAGCTCCTTGGCGAACGCCGAGCTGATCAACAGCCACTGCTGTGTCGTTGGCAAGTCTTATCCAACGGATAACCCCGCCTGCAACTCCCTCAAAACCACGAATATCAGAACCATTTGCCCTAACTTTTCCAAAATACATGCCCATGCCGCCGCCATGTTTAGAAACTTCGGCAAAGTTGGTGATGGACCTGTAAATTCCCTTTAGAGTATCTGGAACAGTTTCTATAAAGCATGAAGAAAGCTGGTTAAATGGCTTTCTAGCGTTGGTCATGGTTGGTGTTGCCATGGTTGCCTTTAGAGTTGACAATATATCGTAAAGTCTTTTTGCGAAGCCTACCCTGTTTTTTTCTGGAATTGCTAAGTGCATAGCGATTCCCATAAACATCTCTTGGACTCTTTCCAAGATGCGTCCTTCGTAATTGGTTATTAGATATCTTTTTCTCAATAGATCTAGGCCTGAATAGGTGAAAATGTCATCTCTCTTATGGTCTAGGTATTTTTCTAATTCATCTATATCTTCTGATGAATAATTTTCAAGAATATAGGCCCCGTAGAGTTCTTTTTCTGTCAAAAACTTTATCTTTGACTTAAAGTCGTAAATCTCGTAGCGTTCTTCCTCTTCTCTTATTTCTAGATTTATCTTGTAGGCTAGAAATCTTGCTGCGATTATTTCCCAATCTGGGGCTTCCTTGCTTGTTAGCTCGCTTGCAGCACGGATTACAGCGTCTAAGACTTCCTTGTCATTCATTTCTGGCTTGGTGAAGGATTCAAACTTGAAATAAAGTGACTCTATAGGATACCTTTGGCTATCAAATTCTCTTTGGACCTTGGAAATTATCTCCATTAGGTCCTTGTCAGATACATAAGTGCTAAAATCAGAAATTACCTTCCTATCCATGTTGTGCTTGGCACGGTAGAGGATAAAGGATTTAACTTCCCTATAATAATTTTCATCAATAAGGTTAAGTTCAACCAAGTCTTGGACTTCTTCAACTGTCACAGTGTGGTCAGCTGGTAATTTTTCCTCGATTGTCCTTACAATTTTTTGGGCAATGTATTCAAGTTTTTCATCGGTAATTGTAGAATCAACCGACTTAAAGGCCTTGAATATGGCTCTCTTGATTTTTTCTAATTCAAAATCAACTTTTGACCCGTCTCTTTTAATAATCTTCATTCATAACTCCAAACTTACTACTAGATGTAGTGGTATTTTATCGAAATCTATATCTATCATACCTTATATAGGGGCTAGTGCGAAATCTAGACAAAAAAAGCACAAAGGCTTTCAAAGCTTATCTTTGTGCTGTTTTTTCTAAAAATCTTGTTTTTTTAAAAGTATATTTTCTAACAAAAACAAATTTACCTAAAATCTACCCCGTATAAATCTCTAAAGGCATCTTCCTTTACAACAGCTGTGTCGACAAAAAAGTCGATTAGGCCTTGTTTTTTTGGTGTAAAAATCGGAAGAAGATAGACTAACATGATAGTGTTTTGGATAAATCTGCCGGCTATTTCCCTGATTAGGATTTGACCAAGGTCAAGCTTATCTGATGTAAGACTTACAACCCTAATTCCCGTAATCATCTTGCCTAGGCTTTGGCCCTTGGTGACAAGGCTTGCTAGGGTGAAATATCCCAGTGTTATGGCCCAGCTAAGAATATCAGTCATGGCAAAACCATAAAAACTCATTTCTGGGTCAAGGCCAATAATGCCTGTAATTATTTTATTTAATCCACCAACTACCATCATATCAATTATAAAGGCAATAGCTCTTGTGCCAAATGATGCGTAGGCGTGGGCGTAATTTCTTTCTTTAAATTCTTCCTTATTTATTAAAACTTCTCTATTTTCCATAAGCTCCCCCATATAGGTACATAGGGCTTAGGGTATTTTTGTCCATAAATTCCTTGATGATAACAAGATCAGATGCTCCTTGCCTATAGTCTTTAGCTTTTTGGAAAAATGACATTAGGGAAGGTTGAAAACTAGAAGAAGAAACTACGACTGGGTCTGTTAGCTTATTTTCTTTTGTCATATCTTCAATAGCCATATCTAGGTCCCCAATTTTATCAACAAGGCCATTTGCTAGGGCTTGAGACCCGTCATATACTCTTCCATCTGCAATTTTTTTAACATCTGCTTCGGACATGCCCCTGCCATCGGCAACTATTTTTACAAATCTCTTGTAGGCAGAATTTACAAGGTCTTGGAAGTATTTTCTTTCTTCATCTGTTAGGTTTCTACCTTGGCTACCAGCGTCTTTCATCTTGCCAGAGGTGATATTTTGTTCCTTGATTCCGTATTTTTCAAAAAGTCCTTGGAGAGAATACATCTGCATGATTACACCAATTGATCCTGTTAGGGTTTCATTTGAGGCATAAATCCTATCTGTAGGTGCTGATACATAATAACCTCCAGATGCAGCCATCTCTCTCATAACAGAATAAACTGGGATATTTTTTGCCTTTAAGTTTTTAATTTCCTTGGCAATTTGTTCTGACACATAAACAGAACCACCTGGTGAATTAACTGATAAGATGACTCCCTTAACAGCTGGGTCTTCTCCAGCCGCCTTTAGGTCACTAATTACAAAATCGCTCCCTAATCCTGATTGGATGACTCCACTTAGGTCAACGACTTTAATTTTTTCCTTTGTGTTTGTACCACTTAAAACTTCTTCGTCTACTAGGGCTTGTTTGCCAAGCTTGTTAAGATAAGACATGCCAATCTCTTCTTTTTTATCCTGGTTAAATCCTGATAGACTTGATCCAAGTAGAATTACTAGGGCAAGGCCCACAGCTATCCACCTTTTTGCGTTGTTTTTCATAAAAACTCCTTTATTTTTCTCTTTTAACTTCTAATATTATACCCGAAAAAAATCAAGACTTAATTAAGATGATTGCATTTTCATAAGCCAATCAGTACAATGAATATGCATTACAATTATCGTTAACACTCGATTACATTGTTATGTATAGGTCCATTTGGACCTATTTACATAAAAAAGATTAAGCTGTATTTTTATATGGCTTAATTATTTTTTATTATTTTTCAAAAAAAGGAGTATTTTATGGAAAATTCAAGTAAAAAACTCTACGATATCATAGAAAATTTACTAAAAGAAAAAGTAGTTTTAGCCTTTTCTGGCGGAGTCGATTCTGCCTTACTCTTAAAAATCGCATCCTCCTTAAGAAAAGATGAAAACGATGTAGTCGCTATGTTTTTTAAGGCTCCATCATCTACAGAAGAGGACCTCGTTAATGCCAAAAACTTGGCAGAAGAAATGGGAGTAAAACTTTTCATAAAGGATGTGGATATCTTTGTTGATGACCACATAGTTAACAATTCAAAAGACAGGTGCTACCATTGCAAAAGCCACCTTTTTAAACAAGCTATAAAATTAAAGGACGATCTCGGTTACGGCTACGTCATAGACGGGACCAACACCGATGACCACAAGGTTTATAGGCCAGGACTCATGGCCCTAAGAGACCTTGGCGTTGTAAGTCCTTTGAATATAGCTGGTTTTTCTAAACAAATGGTAAGAGACCTTGCGGATGAACTTAATATAAGCGTTGCCAAAAGGCCATCAGCCCCATGTCTTTTAACTAGGTTTCCTTACGGTACAAAGATTACCCCAGCGAAACTAGACAGACTTGAAAAAGCAGAAGCTTTTATAAGGGACCTAGGTTTTATCAAATTCAGGGTTAGAGATCACTCAAATATAGCGAGGATAGAACTAACACCAGAGGACTTTATGGCCTTTATTGAAAAAAAAGACCAAGTTATTAAAGAATTTAAAAGTCTTGGCTTTTCCTATGTAACTCTTGACCTAGAAGGTTTTAGGTCAGGGTCAATGGATGAGGGCCTAAGTGAAGAAGAAAAGAAAAAGTGGGTCTTATAATGGATAAAAAAACCTTAATCAAACAAATAAAAGAAGGGACAATCTCTGAAGAGGCCGCCCTTAAAATCCTTGAAGACAAGGGATATGCAGATGTAGGTGAAAACGCTAAAATCGACTTCTCAAGGAGGGAAAGACGTGGTTTTCCAGAAGCAATTTATTGTGCATCAAAAGATGACAAAAGCCTTATAGAAATTTTTAAGGCCTTTTACGAAAGAAAAGAATCAGTAATCGGCACCAGGGCAAGCAAAAAACAATACGAAATTGTAAAAGAAGTCATCCCTGAAGTGGAATACTCAGACCTTGCCCAAATTATTAGCCTTGACTACTCCAAAGAAAGCGACAAGATTGGCGAAATCGCCATTGTCTCTGCCGGCACATCAGATCTTCCTATTAGCCTTGAAGCTGAAATCACAGCTAGGTTTTTGGGAGCAAAGGTGAAAGCCTATAGGGATGTGGGAGTCGCAGGAGTCCACAGGCTCTTAGATAAGACAGAAGAAATAAAAAAAGCAAATGTAATTATAGCCATAGCAGGCATGGAAGCTGCTCTTGCAACAGTTCTTGCAGGTCTTGTTGATAAGCCAATCATAGCTGTGCCTACATCAGTCGGCTACGGAGCAAATCTTGGGGGCATCACAGCCCTTTTATCAATGATAAATTCCTGTGCCGAAGGCGTAAGCGTGGTTAATATCGACAACGGCTACGGTGCCGCCTACCAAGCCTGCCAGATAAATAGGCTAATCGCGAAAGGAAACAAATAATGGACCTATATTTTGAAATGTATTCAGGAATCGCTGGTGACATGACCATAGGGGCTCTTTTAGACCTCGGTGCTAGTAAGGAGAAATTAGAGGCGGGAATCAAATCTCTCGGCCTTACAGACTACGACCTAGTTTTTGAAAGAGTAAAGAAAAATGGTATTGACTCCTATAACTTTGACGTAATCCTAGCAGGTAACGATCACGATCACCTCGACCATGAAGGCGACCACTGTCATTGCCATGAACACACTCATGAAGATGGCCATACTCACTCTCATGAACATTGTCATGACCATGACCACCATGACCACGACCATAATCACCACGATCACGAACATTGCCACGAACATACACACGAAGATGGTCACACTCATTCTCATGAACATTCTCACGACCATGACCACGATCATCACCACGACCATGTTCACAGAAACCTAGACGATATTAAAAAGATAATCAATTCTTCAGACCTAAACGACAATATAAAGAAAAACGCACTTGGAATTTTCGATATAATCGGCGATGCAGAAGCTAAAGCCCACGGCATCGACAAATCTCAAGTCCACTTCCACGAAGTTGGCGCCATAGATTCTATAATCGACATAGTCGGCACTTGTATTTGCCTAGATGACCTAGGTGTGGAAAATATTTATTTCTCAGACCTTTACGAAGGATTCGGCTATCAAATGTGCGCTCATGGCCCAATGCCAATACCTGTACCAGCTGTAGCCAATATCCTAGCCGATTCTGAAATCAATCTTAAATTTATAGGAGAAGAAGGCGAGCACATCACTCCAACAGGGGCTGCAATCGTCAAATACTTCTATAAAAAAGCTCCAGAAAGTTTTAAAATCAAAAAAATCGGCCTAGGAGCCGGCAACAAGGACTTTGAAAAGTCAACCAATATCCTAAGAGTAATTGAAATTACAGGAGATAAAAAAAAAGCCTAATCTTAGCTGAAACTAATATTGACGACTCCACAGGAGAAGTCCTAGGCTTTGTGATGGACGAACTAATGAAGGTCGCAAGAGATTGTTTCTATAGCCCGATTTATATGAAAAAAAATCGCCCTGCCTATAAATTATCAGTCCTTTGCGATAAGGACAAGTTGGAAGATGTAGAAGACATTATCTTTTCAAACACTAGCTCAATTGGTATTAGAAAAATCGAAGTAGAAAGATCTGTTCTCGAAAGAAAGATAATAAATATAGATTATGAAGGTCTAAGACTTTCTTACAAAAAGGTTTTTCACAAGGATAAATCCTATGTATATCCTGAATACGAGTCTGCAAAAGACTTGGCAGCACAAAATTCTTTATCGATCAAAGAAGCGTTCGATAAAATGAAATTAATTTACGGAGGAAATTGTGAAAAAAATTAATTTAAGAAAATTAGCACTAACTTTAATCTTTATCTTGACCCTAACATCATGTGGGGGAGCAGATAAGAAAGAAAATCTTACAAAAGAAGAAGCAAAGACAGAAGAAGTACAAGAAACAAATGAAAAAAGTAAAGAAGAAGCCGAGGAAGGGAAACTAATATTTGAAGACGTCCTTGGTCGCACTATAGAGCTTGACAAGCCACTAGAGAAAGTCATTATCCAAGGTTCTGGTTCAGGTGGCCCATTCATGCAAATGATGTACCTAGATAAGGATAATTTCTACAAAAAAATTGCAGCCATGGATGACGGTCTACGCCAAAATAGGAATGACCTTTACCAAAGGCTTGTGGAAAAAATTCCAGAACTAGAAGACCTAAGAAGGGTTACAAACTTCACTGACAATGACTTTTCTATAGAAGACCTCTTGTCAATAGATGCTGACGGCATCATTGCCCCAGTATCCTACAAGGCCCAGCTAGATACAATTGAGGGTAAGCTAGACCTACCAGTTATATACGTTGACTACCATAGCCAAGACCTTGAGAAACACCTTAAATCAACAGAAGTTATTTCAAAGGCAACAGGTCTTGATAAAAACTTTGACAAACTCTATAACTTCTACAAGGAAAAGAGGGAATTTATCCTAGATGCCCTCAAAGATGTTGAAAACAAACCAAATGTCTACCTAGAATGTGGCCAAGACGGCGAAGTCAAATATGGTAACGCCTACGGCAATGTTATGATGTGGGGCAAAATTGTTAATGACTGCGGCGGTCACAACATAGCAGGCGATGTCCTCGAAGATAAACAAGCTAACCCTATTTCTGAAGAATTTGTCCTAAGTCAGGACCCAGACATCATAGTTCTTACTGGATCTCAATGGGTAAATAAACCAGATGCTCTAAGAATGGGCTATGACGTAACAAAGGAAGAAGTAGAAGAAAAAATCAAAAAATATAATGAAAGAAAGGGTTGGTCAAGTCTTAAAGCTATGAAAGATAAGGAAGTATTTGCTATAGGCCACAACGTTGCCCGTGATATGTCTGACTTTTATTCTTACGAAGCCCTAGCCAAGGCCTTCCACCCAGACTTATTTAAAGACCTTGATCCAGATAAAGACATGGAAGAATTCTATAAAGAATTTATGCCAATAGATTATTCTGGATGCTGGTATACTAAGTATGAATAAAAATAAGAAAATTTTTCTCCTCATTCTCCTAGCTCTGGCTATCTCTATAATAGATTTATTTATAGGTGTAGGTCAGCTTGGGGTTGGGGATTTGGCACACTTAACCGACCTACAAAAAACAATTCTTTTTAAGATAAGGATTCCTGAAATGACAACAGCCCTTATCTTGGGAATGATTTTGGGGCTTTCTGGTGCTTGTATGCAAACCATCCTTGATAACCCGCTTGCAAGTCCCTTCACCCTCGGTGTTTCATCTGCAGCAGGCTTCGGGGCCAGTCTCTTCCTCTTAATGGGAATTTCTATCAACTTTATAGCGATAGGAGCAATAGGATTTTCCTTAATAGCTATAATCTTTGTCTACCTCATCTCGAGGAGAAATTTTGCCCACACAAGCTCGATGATTCTCGCAGGTATAGCAGTTAAGTTTTTCTTTGACTCCTTAACAAGCTTGATGCAATATGTTTCTACAGATGAAACCCTATCATCTATTGTATTTTGGCTTTTTGGTTCAGTTTCAAATACCAAACCAAGACAAATTATAATCCTACTAGTATCTTTCCTAATGGCCTTTATCATTATCATCAAAGATAGTCACAAGCTAACCACCCTAAGGTTTGGAGAAGACAGGGCAAGAAGTCTTGGCGTTGACGTTAAGGGGCTTAAGGTAAGGACCTTTATGATTGTTTCAATCCTATCTTCAATTGGAGTTAGTTTTGCAGGAGTCATTGGTTTTGTAGGCGTAATCGCCCCTCACCTTGCTAGAAAAATCCTAGGCGAAGATCAAAGATACTATATAGTAGGTTCAACCCTCATAGGAGCAGGCCTCTTGGTTATATCCTCAGCCCTATCAAAAATGATAAAGCCAGGCACCATCCTTCCAATTGGTATAATTGCAAGTTTGATTGGCCTACCACTCATCTTTATATTCTTCTTTGGAGGTAGAAATGATTAAGGCAAAAAATCTTTCAATCTCCTATGACAGGAAAATAATAGATGACATTTCCTTTATTGTTGACGCTGGTAAGGTTAATATCCTAATGGGTAGGAATGGTTCAGGGAAATCAACCATCCTTAATGCCATATCTGGAATCAAAAAATTTGATGGAGAAATTATAACTGACGGCAAGGTTTCCTACCTCAACCAAAATATAAACTCCAAAATAAGATTTACCGTATTTGAAACTATCTTGTTAGGCAAGGTAGCGGACCTATCCCTAAGAATTACAGAAGAAGACGTAAGGGATGTTGAAGAAATCATAGATTTACTAAATATCCATGAATACAGAAACAAATATATAAATAGGCTCTCAGGTGGCGAGGTTCAAAAAGTTTTCATAGGTCAGGCCCTAGTAGCAAGACCAAAAATCCTCCTCCTAGACGAACCAGTAAGTGCCTTGGACTTAAAAAATCAATACGAAATAATGAGAATAATCAGAGACTTAACCTACAAACTCAAACTCACTACAATAATAAGTCTCCACCAAATAGCCCTAATCGAAAAATTTGCCGACAATATTATCCTAATTAATGATAAAAAAATCTACAGGCAAGGTCCATCCAAGGAAGTTATGGACGAAAAAATGTTCATGGACATATTTGATATGGAAACCGACATCAGGGACTTTGATGGTAATAGGCACATATATTTCAAATAAAAATTCCTCCCAACTAATGGGAGGTTTTTTCTTATTTATATAGCATAAATTATATATAATTTTCATTCATTATAGATAAAACTGGGTATCTTATTATTAGAATTATACATATGGAGGGATCTATGTTTAAGTACGAATTTATCGACGTAGTTCCTGAAGGGAGTCTTAAGGCTGGAAAAACCGATACCTTTGAAAAATGCAAGGAAATCATAAATGAAAAGGCCAAAGAAGGCTGGGAACTTGTCCAAATAGTACCGGTCACAAATGAAAAATGGTCAGCTTATTCCTTTATTAAATACACTATTATTTTTAAGGTGAATTTATAATTTTTTAAAGAGTTGGGAAAATACCCCAGCTCTTTTTTCATGCGTGAAATCACTTTAATTTTACTTATTTATTCTTATTCATTCTTTGCATCTTTAACTTGAAAATTCCCAAAAAAAAGCCAACCCTAAGGCTGGCTTGGTTTTACTCATCGTCTTTTGATAAGTCTATAAATCTCTTATTTTCATCTTCTTTTTCAGAATCATTTTCAATTTCGTTTTTATCTGATTTTTCAGTTTCACTTTCATTTTCAACTGGCTTTTCAGATTCTTCTGATTTTTCAGATTCTTCTTGTGGTTGGTTTTCTTCTTCAGAGTTTTCTAGATTTTTTACATCTACATCTGTATTTTCATCGATTTTTTCTTCGCTTACCTCTTTATTCTTCTTTCCTTCAAGAATTTCCATAAATTCTTCACCTGTTATGGTTTCTTCTTTTAGGAGATAGGCTGAGATTTCGTGAAGTTTATCGATGTTTTCCTTTAAGATTTCAATAGCTCTAAAGTGGGCGTCGGCTATGATTTTTGCAACCTTTTGATCAATCTTGTTGCCTGTGCCGTCTGAGACTATCATTGCTCTTTGACCGCCTAGGTATCTTCCTTGGATTTGCTCCAATTGCATGAAGTCAAATTCGTCGTCCATACCGTAGATTGTTACCATATTTCTTGCCATGGCTGTGGCTTTTTCTATATCATTTGACGCACCAGTGGTCTTGGTATTAAAGATTAGCTCTTCTGCCGCCCTACCACCTGCAAAGGTCACGATTTCATCGATTAACTCTTGCTTGGTCATGATATATTTCTCGTCCTTATCGACTGTCATTGTATATCCTAGGGCACCGCCAGTTCTTGGAACTATGGTTATCTTTGTAACTGGTGTTTTGTGGGTTTGGATGGCTGCTACTAGGGCGTGGCCAACTTCGTGGTAGGCTATGATTTTCTTTTGGTCATCAGAGATTACCGCATTTTTCTTTTGCATACCAGCTATTACTGTTTCGATTGATTCCTCAAGGTCTTCTTGGGTTAGCCTATTTCTGCCTTCCCTAACAGCCCTTAGGGCACCTTCGTTTACAATATTTGCAAGGTCCGCTCCAGATGTTCCTGCAGTTCTCTTGGCTATTTCTTCATAGTCTATGTTTGTTTCTTTTTTAATTCTCTTAGCGTGGACTTTTAGGATATCCTCACGGCCCTTTAGGTCAGGAAGTTCGACTTGGACTTGCCTATCAAACCTGCCTGGTCTTGTTAGGGCTGGGTCTAGGATTTCCGGTCTATTTGTTGCAGCAAGTAATACTACTCCTTCTGCCGCATCGAAACCGTCCATTTCGTTTAGTAATTGGTTTAGGGTTTGTTCACGTTCGTCATTTCCAGAGTATCCTGACACGTCACGCTTCTTACCAATTGCGTCAATTTCATCTATAAAGACAATACATGGGGCCTTTTCCTTGGCTTGTTTAAATAAATCTCTTACCTTAGATGCTCCCATACCAACAAACATTTCCACAAATTCAGATCCTGAAATAGTGAAAAATGGTACCTTGGCTTCGCCAGCAACTGCTTTTGCAAGTAGGGTCTTACCAGTTCCTGGAGGGCCTACAAGTAGGATTCCCTTTGGAACTCTAGCTCCAATTTCCTTATACTTACCTGGATTGTGGAGGAAGTCAACAATTTCTGCCAAACTTTCCTTGGCTTCTTCTTGGCCTGCCACGTCTTTGAAGGTTTTACCTGTTTCATTTTCCATGTAGATTTTGGCATTGGATTTACCAAAATTCATGAAATCAGAACCGCCTCTGCCACCCATGGTCTTTGATAAAGACCTTGATGCGAAGTAGAAGATTCCGATTAGGAAAATAAATGGAAGGACACTTGTAAGGAAGAGTGACAAGTATGGATTCATCCTTGTTTCTATTTCCTTGCCGAAAATCAGCTTATCATTGCGTTTTTGAGCTTTCAAAAGCCTTTCTGTAAGGTCTGTGTCTTCCCAAAGACCTGTTTGGTAGGTCTTTTCTTCCCCTTCAACCTTTGCTTTGAAGGTGTATTTTAAATTGTCCTTATTAACTTCAGTTACTTGGTCGTTTTCAATCATCTCTACAAACTGGCTGTAGGATACTTCTTTGGCCCCGTCTTGTTGAGCAATAGGGCTAAAGACATATGAAAATATGAAATAAATTATTATGGCACCTATCCAATAATAGAGTAGGGGCCTATTTTTTCTTGGTTTTTGGTTCATATAGATCTCCTTGATATATATTTATCAAGTAGTATGTCAAGTTCTCTTAGCTCTTCGACTATTGTTTCTAGGTTCACATCCACAGCGTCATCTGGGAATTCTTCCCTTATCTTGTAGAAATATTCTCCAAGCTCCTTGCTTGCAGCGATTCCTGTCTCGGTTAGCCTGACATTGACCACTCTTTCATCTTCTTCACTTCTTATCCTATCTACAAAGCCTTTTTTCTCAAGCTTCTTGCAGATATTAGAAATATTGCCACCTGTGACCCCTATGGCCTTTCCAAGATTACCTATTGATACGTCCTCATTAGCAGAATAAAGGGCAATTATTATCTTTAGTTGGAGAGGGGTGAGGTCTAGACTGTTTGCTGTATCTTGGAGCAACAAGTCTATTTTATGTGATATTTCCCTAATCATTGAGAATATAGTATTGTTAAATTCAAAAAAGTTTATGTGTTTATCTGGCATAGCTACCTCCTATATACTAATTATTTTACATATCTTAAATTTTATGTCAATATAAAAAGCTATATTTTACACCTATTATATATTTATCAATTTTTACTAGCGAGATAAGACGCTGCCTTAAGGGCTGCAACCTGGCCCTCGCCGACAGCTTTCATGATTTGATAAGGCTTGCCAGTGATGTCTCCAGCCGCAAAAAGCCCCTTGATAGATGTGGATGTATCCTTATTTGTAAAGATATGATTATCTTCCATTTTTATACCCGGCACTAATCTTTCTGCCTTTGACGAATCTTTTTCTATAAAAAATCCATCAGCAAGGATTTCTTTTCCAGATTTAAAGATGAGTTTCTCTGCCCTGTCAGTCCCCTCAAAGCCAAGAGGAATCTCTCCTTCGATTAAATCTATGCCTTCATTTAAAGAAACTTCCTTACCTGTCATATTTACAAAAACAAGACTTCCCACAATCTCTGAAGTGAAATTTGCTTCTGCTACAGATTCATCATTATAACCGATAACCACGACTTTCTTTCCCCTATAAAGGGCTGAATCGCAAGTCGCACAGTAATTTACACCCTTGGCAAAAAACTTTTCTTCATTGGCCAAATCTTTTTTAAGCTCAATGCCACTTGCCATTATGACAGCCCTTGCTTCTACCATTTGACTTTCATTTTCAATTTCAATAGCAAAATAAGATCCCATGGCATAGATAGTTTTAACCTTCCTGGTATCTCTTTTGATTTCAAAATCTTTTAGGGAATCCTTAAAAGCCTGGTTTAGGTCAGCTCCAGTAACATCAGAAAAGCCCAGATAGTTCGAGATTTTCTTAGTTTTAACTAGCTTTTCAGAATCTTTCCCAAAAAGAATTACCGATTTATTCCTTATTTTTGAATTTAAAGCGGCGCTAAGTCCTGCTGGACCCGCGCCGATTATTGCAATGTCATAGGTCATTATATGAATTTTGCCATTTCCTCTTTGAGGTTTTCTTTTGGGTGGAAGCCGATTAGGTTGCCCTTTAAAACCCCATCTTTAAATATTAATAAAGAAGGAACTGCGTTTATATTGTATTGGGCTGCGATTTCGTTTGACTCATCCACATCCACTGTGTAGATGTCATAGTCAACTTCTCCTGCTAATTCTTCAAGGATTGGCGCTTGCATCTTGCATGGACCACACCAAGTTGCAGAAAAATCTACAAGGCAAAGTCCTGTGCCATTTTCTACCTTTTCTCTAAATTCAAATGTATCTAATTTTTGCATATAAGCTCCTTTATTTCTTAATTATTCTGTTCTACCAGACCAGCTACGTGGTTAACTGGTAGTGAATATATTATACCCTTTCCTTGGCTTCTCAAATCCATTTGGTCATAAATTTCCTTTTGAATTTTTTCTGCCATGTCTTTTTTAACAAGCATGATTACCAAATCTTTTTCTGGTTCTATGTTCATTGACAAGAACAACTTGCTTTTGACTGCTTCTCCTGAACCCCTGCCGTGGATTACTGTAGCTCCCCTAGCTCCGTTTTCTTGGGCTATGTGGATGGCTTTTTGGCCTTGGTGTCTGCCGACAATTACATATAAACAAACATATTCCATATTATTTTCTCCCTCTAATGATGTCGAAAATGCCACAGCTGAATTGACCGCTTGTAGCTTTTCAGATATTTCTCCTATTATTTTCTTTACAGACTCTTCTTCTATAAGGGCTGTAACTATTTCCTTTTTTGTCTTATCTATGGCAAGGGCTGATAAAATCTCGCTTGGCGCAGAGCCTTCGCCATAAAAACATCCAATGGCACTAGCCCCGTTGTCCTTTAAGATATTCATAAATTTAGATCCCTTACCCCTTGGTAAGATTATTCTTAATAATTGCATTATCTCGCTCCCTTATACAAATTGCCCATTATCATAATGGTTAAAACTGGCATCATGGCTACAAAGGAGATTACTCCAAAGCCGTCGGCAATATTACCTGCAACTCCTTGGCAAAATGCCAAAATGAAAGTCGCTGTCATAGGTCCTGATGCTACTCCTCCCGAGTCAAAGGCTATACCAACAAAGATTTGATCAACCCTCCTTGATAGGATGAGTGAGATTAAAAATCCTGGCACAATTAGCATCCAAAGGGCAAAACCTTCGATCCTTATCCTGAAAATTGCAAGCATAACTGCAAAGGCAACCCCGATTGATAGGGCTATTAGGATGTTTTTTCTAGAAATAGAACCACCTGTGACGTCTTCTACCTGTTCGGATAAGACGGCCACCGCTGGTTCTGCTAAAACAACCAAAAGTCCTAGGACAAAACCAATTAATGGCAAGAATTTGCTATGAGATAAGCCTTCTCCCATAACCCTAGCAAGGTCCATAAAACCACCCTCAACGCTGGTTAAGAAAAGTATTAGGCCAAGATAGGTATAAACAAGTCCCAAGCTGATTGACTTTAATTCGTCTTTTTCTATCTTAAAATACAAATAGTTCATTATATAAAATACCAAAGCGATTGGCACTATTGCAAAAGTGGAATTGATAATGCCTGACATTAGTGGAGTGTGGGCCGCATGATCTGCTAGAATTTCTCCGCCGCCGCCTGAAAATAGACTCATCAAAAGGCCTGCAAGTATTGGGCCTGTTGAGGCAAGTCCAACAAGGCCAAAGGAATCATCCTCGCTTTTTTCTCCCTTTAAGTTGGCAACACCAAGACCAAGGGCGATTATAAATGGAGTTGTCATGGCACCTGTGGTTGCACCTGAGGCATCAAAGGCTATGGCGTGGCCCATTTCTTCTGTAAAAATCATTAGGATAAAAACTATCCCATAGATTAAGCACATCATTGTTGATAGGCTAATATCCTTAAATACCCTATAAAGGCAAAAAGAAATCATTATTCCCACTCCAAGGGAGATAATCATTACTATGACCTAGGCAGGGATTCCTATGGCGGTTATGACTTCTCCTGCAAGTATTAAAAGGTCTGGCTCTGCGATTGATATAGTAAAACCAATAAAAACTCCAAAAACAATTACCTTTATAATCCTATCAAATCTTGCAAGAAATTCTCCCATAATTGAGCCAATTTCTGATACTGATATTTCTACACCTGTTAGAAACACCCCGAGACCAAGGATTACTCCAACGCATCCCAAAAAGAAATTAACTAAGAGTCTACTTTCTACCCCTACAAAAAATTCAAAATCACAACTAGGATGGCTATGGGCACTACTGATTTGGAGGTGTTTTTTATTTCATCTATAAATATAAGACTGACCTTCTTTCTTAGAATTTTATAAAAAAAGAGCAACCTAATAGATTGCCCTTAAGTTCTTATTTTTATTTATTAGCTGCTGCTTCAGCTGCTTCTCTTGCTCTTTCGGCTGCTTGCATAGCTGTAATTATAGCTATTTCATACACATCTTGTGCTGAACAACCTCTTGAAAGGTCGTTAACAGGTGCGTTAAGTCCTTGGAGTATTGGTCCTAGGGCCTTATAACCACCAAGTCTTTGAGCTATCTTATAGCCGATATTGCCTGCTTGTAGGTCTGGGAAGATAAATACGTTACACTTACCAGCCACGTCAGATTGTGGAGCTTTATTTTTAGCTGTTTCAGGATCAATGGCTGCGTCAAATTGGATTTCACCAACGATTTTAATTTCTGGATTTATTTCTTTAGCAATTGATGTTGCTCTTGCAACCTTTGTTGCGAGATCGTGGTGGGCGGAACCAAAGGTTGAGAATGATAGCATTGCCACATATGGGTCAAGACCAAAAGTCTTTGCTGTATGAGCTGTTTCTACTGCTACTTCTGCAAGTTCGTCCGCTTCTAGAGTGATGTTTACTGCTGTATCGGCAAATACTAGTTGTTCTCCATCTGGTCCTAGCATTACCATTACACCAGAAACTCTCTTCCTGCCTGGAATTGTTCTAATAATTTGTAGGGCTGGTCTAATTGTGTCTGCTGTTGTATGGATAGCACCTGATACAAGTCCGTCTGCGTATCCAAGTTTTACTAGCATAACGCCAAAGTAGTTTAGATCCCTTCTTAGGATAAATTCTGCTTCTTCTCTATCGATTTTGCCTTTTCTAATTTCTGTAAAGGCATCAACCATTTCATCAAATTTTTCATATGTTTCTGGATTTAAAATCTTGATATTTGATATACTTTTGCCTAGTTTGTCTGCTGTTTTTTGGATTTCTCCTTGGTCACCTAATACAAGTGGGCTTATTAGTCCTTCTTCTTGGTGCTTGATAGCAGCCTCTAGTACTCTTGAGTCACTACCTTCTGGTAAGACTATGGTAAGGTTTTTTCCTTTTATAGTATTAATAGCTTGTTCTAGAATTCCAATGTTTGCCATTAAATCCTCCTTGTTTTTTACTACTTTTATTATATTGTTTTCTATTTATAACGCTAGTTTTTTTGCAAATTTTTTGCAATTTTATCTTTTAGCTTTATTGAGGGCCTGGTTTTCTGGTTCAGATAATTCTTCCTTTGCAGATCCATTTGCAATTTCTTTTAGGTAAACATTAGCCCCATCAGCACCATAAATGCTTGTTAAGATAATTCCATTGTGGAAATTATCTAGCATGCAAAGAGCGAAGGATAATTCACGAGATTGGCCTTCAAAGGCATCAAAATGAACAACTGCCATATTTGATACAGCCCCCATAGTTGTATCTTTAGCGTCAGCCGCAGTCCTATTTATATTTCTAAGCTCCTTGTATGAGGATTCAATTTGGTCATTTAAATTATTTAATAATTCTTCAATATTCACATCTGGGTCGTTTCCTCTTAAGAGGTGGTCGTATCTTTGTTTTTGTCTACGAGTCCTATCTTGGAGTCCTTTTAGCATTGCAAATTGCAAGATTACAATTAAAGCCAAAAGACCCATTCCTACATATATTCCTGTCAAGCTTTCCTTCTTTCTATAATATTTCTATTATTTTGATATAATTTGTAAGCCTCTTTTAAGGCTTGATCTAGATCATACTTATAAGACACACCATCGAGGTTTGCCTTTATAGTTGGTACTGTAGCCTTCATTGCATTATAGAGAATCTCATTTGCTATTTCTCCGTCAGCTAGGGTTGAGGCTTTTCCATGTTCTAGGTAAAAGGCAAGAATTTCAAGTGCCTTACTTGCTAGAGTATTAAGTCTCACCTGAGGTCTTGCCGCGTCAATATAAAATTTATCGTCGATTGGTTCCTTCTTTTTGTATTGGTCAATCAAAAGATTTGCGTAGTAAATATCTTCATCAGCGCATTTTACCAAAAGGTCCGAAATTTCTTCCATAGTCTTGCGATTTTCTCTGGCTTCTTCTTTTAGATTTCCCCAGTCGTTTCTTTCCATCATAAGCCCTAAGTTTAAGGCAAGATTTGCACTTAGGATTACAATGGCTCCGCCACCTGGTTTGGCGTTTACCTTTCTAGTTTCCTCTATTAATTCTCCTACCTTAAGGTCGTTAATCTTCATAGGAAATCCTGTCGTAAATTTTTTCTATATCTTCTATAGAATAGCAATCGATAACCACTTTATAGGCATCCTTGGATCTTTCGATGGCAACTTTTGTTGCTAGTTTATCCATGAATTTCTCCTCAAAATCGTCAAATAAAAGTGAGTCCAGGTTTGGAAGTTTTTCACTTTTTTCCTTCTTCTCTTCTTTTTTTGTTCCTATTTCTTTTTTGCCAGATAAATCTATAAAGTTTCTGCGAGGAGTATCTTTTTCTTCTCTAGAAATTTTCTCTACATCACGGACAACCGCCTTCTTATTTATATAATCATCAAGGGCCTGAGCTCTTTTATCTACGTCGCTTAAAGATAAGAGGCTTCTTGCCTGTGATGGGGAGATAGTTCCCTGGCTTAAGGAAGATTTTTCATCCTCATTTAATTTTAATAACCTAATTGTATTTGCAATATAGGAGCGAGACTTGCCCATTTTTTTGGCAATCTCATCTTGGGTTAGGCCGAATGAGTCTGAAAGTTTTTTGTAGGCAAAGGCTTCTTCGATGGCTGAGAGGTCTTCTCTTTGGACATTTTCTATCAAAGATAAAACTTCAATATCTTTTTCTTCATAGTCTTTCACAATGGCGTCTATACTTTGAAGACCATTTCTTAAGCTCGCCCTGTACCTTCTTTCACCAGCTAGAATTTCGTAATAATCATCAACCTTAGTAACTGTAATCGGATTTAAAAGGCCGTATTCCTTAATAGAAAGTGCCAAGTCTTCTAGGGATTTTTCATCAAAATCTGTTCTTGGTTGACCTTGTCTAGGCCTAACTTTATCAATTGGCAAACTTTGAATTTTTGCAAAATCTAAAATTTCTTCTTTTTCTTCTGGCCTTTCTTCTTTTGAAATCTTCTGAGCCTCTTCTTGTTTTATTTCTTCTTTAACATCTGGTATTAGAGAACTAAGGCCCCTGCCAAGTGATCTTCTGTTGGTCATAAATCCTCCTAAATATTTTTAATTAGCTCGGTAGCTAGACTGATATAGGCCATTGCTCCTTGGCTTTTTGCATCATATTCTATGCCAGATTTGCCGTGAGAAGGTGCTTCTGCAAGCCTAACATTTCTAGGAATCATTGTCCTAAATACCTTATCTTTAAAGAATTTTTTTACTTCCTCGACAACTTCAAAGCTTAGTTTGGTCCTCTTATCAAACATAGATAGGAGAACTCCCTCCACATATAGGTCCTTGTTCAAACTTCCCTTTACAAGTTCAAAGGTATTCATAAGTTCGCTTACACCTTCAAGGGCATAGTATTCTGTCTGAATTGGGATAATTATAGAATTGCTTGCCACAAGAGAGTTGATTGAAAGTAATCCTAGGGATGGTGGACAATCTATAAGGATAAAATCATAGTCCTTTTTTATTTTACCTATTATTTCCTTAAGCTTTTGAGTCCTTCCAAGTGGGTCAAGGTCAACAAGTTCTACTTCTAGACCTGATAGGGCTGCTTCTGAAGGGATTAAGTCAACACCAGATTCTGTTTTTATAATATATTGGTCAAAACCTTCAAAAATATAACCCCCACTATTTGAATTCGAATTTTTTTCTCCATCTTTAGTTAGGTCAATATATCTTTTGCCAGAATTATCTAAACTCTCTTCTGATTTTTCTTCATGAATTTCTTCAGGCTTATTATCAGAAGTTTCTTCAAGATTAGCTTCTTCTTCAGCTTTTTTTCTTTCCTCCTCTTCAGCTAGGATGTAGAAAAGATCGTAGATAGATGTGTCTGCCTTGTTTTTATCTATTCCTAGACCTGTTGTGGCATTGGCCTGGGGATCCATGTCAATTACCAATACCTTTTTGTCAAGGTAGGCAAGTGCCACTGCTAAATTTACAACCGTGGTTGTCTTTCCAACCCCACCTTTTTGGTTAAATACTGATATAGTTTTCATATTCACCTCTCACTATTAATATGCTCATGTCAATTAACTTATTTTTTACAACTCGTCTGACCTTGTTGCGATCTCCCTTTGCACTTATCTTTCTTATATACTTCTTTCCCTTATATAAGACACCTGCGTAGGCTATTCCCAAATGAGCATAGCCTGTAGTGGCAAGGCACAAATCTGAACCTGTCGCTTGCCTTAAACCATCAAGCATTTCTCCTGCAACTTCTGGACTTACTACGTCATATTTTTCAATTGTTTCATATGAAACATTTAGTAATTTATGCTTGATTTCATTGGCATAGGTTATATAGGATTCTTTTATAACATCACTTGCACCAGCCACATCAATAATTGATGAAGCTACAAGCCCTCCTGTTATAGATTCAGCAGTGGAAATATATTCACCCTTTGTTCTTAATTCGTCTATTAGAACTCCTTCCCTGGACTTTTCTTCTGTTGTCAAAAGGAGAGGGCCAAAAACTTCTTTTACTTTATTAACTCCCTTATATAAGGAAGCTTTTAAATCTTCTTCACTTTCACCACTAGCTGTGACCCTTAATTCCACACCTGTAGTTTTAGCATAGGGACTGATGGTTGGATTTGAACCCGACAAATCAATCCTACTTGCCACATCCCATTCACCCAAAAGACCTATTTTGCAATTTATAGATCTTATCATAAGGTCGGTGTGGATTCTTGGCACAACTTCCTTGTCAAACATATTTTGCATTTCATTTGGTGGACCAGGCATTAAAACAAATTTTGTCACATCTCCCATTATGCAACCTGGAGCTGTTCCTTGGTCATTTTTAAGTATAGTTGCAGATTTTGGGAAAATTGCCTGTTTCTTATTTACAGTCATGGCTCTTTTCTCATCGTTGAAATATTTTTGTAATTCCTCATAAGATTCCTGGTCCAAAACCATCTCATCTTCTAGACCCAAAACCTTAACCACAGTTTCCTTGGTAATGTCATCTTCTGTTGGCCCAAGACCTCCGCTAATAAAAACATAGTCGTACTTGCCATTAGCTTCCTTTATGGCTTGATAGAGTCTTTCTGGATTATCTCCAACTGTCACCATCTTATATAAATTTATGCCCAAGTCTTGGAGCCTTTCGGCTATAAACTTTGAATTTGTGTCAAGAATTGAACCAAGTAGGATTTCTGTACCCACCGAATATATTATTGCTTTCATATAACTTCCTTAGTGTTTCACGTGAAACTTTTCTATTTATATTTTACTCCTATTGAATGTAAATTCTAATTTTGGGAAATTAAAAAACACCTAGGCATTTCGCCTAAGTGTTATTAAAGAATATATTCCTATTATCAAAAATGCTGTGTATATACAAATTCCAACCGGACTTAAACCTTGGTCTAAAAACGGAATCATGGCAAGTATGTTGTTTGTAGCATGAACTATTATAGAAGCTTTTATCGATCTAGTTTTGTAATATACATAAGCTAGGACAAGGCCCATGAAAAAGGTGTTTGGACTTTGAATTATATTAAAATGATAAAATCCAAATATTAAAGCAGTTAAAAATATTGTGGTCTTTGTCGAAGATTCTTTTTTGATTTCTTCAAACAAGACTCCCCTAAAAAGTAATTCTTCAACGAGAGGCGCATCTATTGCAACTACCAATAATATAACAATGCCATCTATCAGTCCTTTTGCACTAAAGGCTTTTTCTAATAATTCCATGGCACTATTTAATTGATTTGTGCCTGCAAAAACCTTTATTATTAAGTTAACAAAAATTTGTCCAAAACCAACCGTTCCAAGTCCTACTCCAAATAGAGGGATAGGATTGCTAATTTTTTCATTTAAAATAAATGGTCTATCCAATTGATTTCTATAGGTCTTATCTCGCTTTTCTATATAAAAATATAAAATTGTTAATTTAATTAATTGGCCCACCAAGAGCCCATAGACAATATAATCAGAAGCTTTTAGAATGTCCCCATCCATTATTCCTGCAATTATACTTGGTATGGTCGCTCCTGTAAAAACATCTATTATAACATTCGCAAATAGAAAGGATATTATTATGAATAAAACTTTAATTCCTTTTTTAAATCGCTCCATAAATCCTCCTTTGTTTCATATGAAACATTATAGGGGTTTCCTTTTTGGAAGGTTTTGACCCCTTGGATAAGTCTTCTTACAAGACCTGACTTTTTTGACAATCACATTTACTCTTTCATTGCCATCAAGGTCAAGTTCTTCCATTTTTATGACCTCTCCACCCAAAATCTCAAGGGCATTGGCCGCTGCTTTCACTTCCTCATCAGCCTTTGGTCCTTTGAGGGCGATAAAAAGTCCACCGACTTTTACAAATGGCAGGCAGAGTTCAGAAAGAGTTGACATATTGGCAACAGCTCGAGAAACAACCACGTCGAAAGCTTCCCTATTTTCTTTAGCAAAATCTTCCGCCCTGGTGTGGATAGCCCTGGCATTTGATAGTCCTAAGATTTCTATTACTTCATTCATGAAATTAACCTTTTTATTAACTGAATCTATCAAGGTTAAATCAATATCTTTTTCTATCCTAAGTGGGATACCTGGAAAACCAGCCCCAGCGCCCAAATCCAAAACCTTATCGCCTTCCTGAATGTAATCCAAAACTGTAAGGGAATCCTTAAAGTGTTTTAATTCTATTTCAGAAGGATCTGTTATTGTTGTAAGATTGGTGTGTGAGTTTACTTCTAAAAGGTAATCTGTATAGGCCTTATATTTCTTATCCATAGAGTTCTCCAGTCTTAAGCCTAATTAAAAGCACATTTATATCCGCAGGGCTTACTCCAGATATCCTTGAAGCTTGGCCAATAGAATCTGGTTTGATTTCATTAAGTTTTTCTGCAGATTCTTTCTTGAGGCCAGGTATCTTTGCATAGTCAATATCATGGCTTAGCTTTTTGCTCTCAAGCTTTTTAAATTTCTCTATATCCTTAAGCTGTTTATTGATGTAGCCTTCGTATTTAATCTCAGTTTGAACACTCATCCTTATATAAGCAGGAAGGTCAGCTCTTTCAGGGTCGAAAACCACTGAATTTTCATAAGTGATTTCAGGTCTTTTAATCAGCTCATAAAGTGTTAAGCCATTGTTTAGTGGAGTTGACCCAAGTTCTTCGAGAGCCTTGTTAGTTTCCTCTTTTGGTGTAAGCATAATTGCCTTGAGTCTTTGAATTTCACCTTCAATTAGTCCACGCTTATCTACCATTTTTTGATAACGCTCGTCAGACACAAGGCCAATATCGTGGCCTTTCTTAGAAAGCCTTTGGTCGGCATTATCTTGACGCATGGTTAGCCTGTACTCACACCTAGATGTCATCATCCTATATGGTTCGTTGGTTCCTTCTGTAACTAGGTCGTCAATTAATACTCCTATATAGGCATCAGACCTGTCCAGGATAAACTCTTCCTGGCCTTTTATTTTAAGGGCGGCATTGATACCTGCAACCAAGCCTTGGCCAGCTGCTTCTTCATAGCCTGATGAACCGTTGATCTGACCAGCAAAATATAAACCTGAATAGGCCTTAGATTCCAAAGTTCTTTTAAGTTCCCTAGTGTCAATCATGTCATACTCAATGGCATAGGCAGGTCTTATTATATTTACGTCCTCAAGACCAATTATTGTTTTGTAAAATTCCATCTGGACTTCTTGAGGTAGGGAAGATGATACGCCTTGGACATACATTTCATTTGTAGTAAGACCTTCCGGCTCTATAAAGACTTGGTGGATGTCCCTATCAGGAAATCTCACCATCTTATCTTCGATTGACGGACAATATCTTGGTCCAATTCCCTTAATCTTGCCCCCATAAATTGGTGACCTGTCGAGGTTATCCATGATGATTTGTTTTGTTTCTTCTGTTGTGTATGTTAGGTAGCAATCTTCTTGGTGCCTGTCAGAATAATCCTTGCCTTCATTTAAAAATGAAAATGGAATTACTTCCTTATCGCCAGGTTGGACTGTTGTTTCCTTGTAATTTATAGAATCCCTGTGAACTCTGGCAGGAGTTCCTGTCTTGAATCTACGAATATTAAAACCCATTTCTACTAAGCTATCAGTTAGATATGTCGCTGCAGAAAGGCCGTGAGGACCACTAACTTTTTCATAATCGCCTATTAGGATTTTTCCGTTTAGGTAGGTCCCAGTACAAATTATAAGGGCCTTAGTTTCATAGATTGCCCCTTGAATTGTTTCACATGAAACAATTTTTCCGTCCTGGTAATTTATCTTGTCTACTTCTTGTTCAAATAAATCTAAGTTTGGTTCATCTTCCAAAACTTTTTTCATCTCTTCGTGGTATTTTCTTTTGTCAGCCTGCACCCTTAGGGAATGGACAGCTGGGCCCTTTGATGTATTTAGCATCCTTGATTGGATAAAGGTCTTGTCGATATTAATCGCCATTTCCCCACCCAAGGCATCTATTTCTCTAACTATATGGCCCTTGCCTGTTCCTCCGATATTAGGATTGCAAGGCATGTCTGCTATTGATTCCATAGATGTAGTTAAGACTAGGGTCTTCATTCCAAGCCTTGCAGCTGCAAGACCCGCCTCACAACCAGCGTGGCCTGCACCAACAACAACTACATCATAGGATCCTGCTTGATATTTATTTTCCAACGCAAAACTCCTTAAATACTTTATCCATAATTTCTCCCGACACGCTTTCACCGATAATTAGACCCAAATCTTCATATGCAGAAGACAAATCAACCTCGCAAGCATCTATTGGGATCCCTGCCTCCATATCATTTAACGACGTTTTTATCTTTTCTTCCGCTGATTTTAAAAGCCTTTCGTGTCTGGTGTTTGTAATTAAAACTGATTCTCTGTTTATTTCCTTAGTATCAAAAATATCCCTGATTGTATCTTCGAGTGTCCTAATCCCCATTTGGTCAACCATTGAAGTTTTAATAATAGGAATGTCTACATCGAAAATATTCTCGTTAAACTTCCCGTCAAGGTCTGCCTTATTTAAGATTATAATGGCGTTTTTCCCTTTGATTAGGTCGAGGATTTTCTCGTCTTCCTCGTCAAAATCTCTCGACATATCAAAAATCGCAAGAATAAGGTCGGACTGGTCAACAAGTTCAATTGACTTATCTACACCGATTTTCTCAACCAAGTCATCCGTATCCCTAATACCGGCTGTATCATTAATCTTAAGTGTAAAATCTCCAAGGGAAATATATTCTGTAATCAAATCCCTGGTTGTCCCCGGTATGTCAGTAACAATGGCCCTATTTTCATCCAATAGGACGTTTAAAAGCGAGGATTTCCCCACATTTGGTTTGCCGATGATTGTGGTATTTATCCCGTCTTTTACAAGCTTGCCCTTGTTTGAAGTAGAAGCAAGTTCGTCGATTTTTGCCTGAGCTTTTTTGATGTAGGCTGTGATGTCAGATACAGGTAGGTCTTCACCGTCTTCTGTGAAATTTATCGAATACTCAAGACGGGCAAGACCCTCCTTGAGTTCTGTCCTGATTTCTCTAATTTTTTTAGTCAGTGAACCTTGAAGTTGGCTTATACCTTGGCTTGCTGATAATTTATTTGTCGAATTGATTATATCAAGAACTGCCTCTGCCTGGGAAAGGTCAATTCTGCCATTTAGGAAGGCTCTTTTTGTAAATTCCCCTGGCTCTGCAAGGTCAGCCCCCTTATCTAGAAGGAGGTTTAAAATCTCCCTTACAGCCACAAAAGATCCGTGGCAGTTTATCTCGCACACGTCTTCTCTGGTATAAGTCGCAGGTGCCTTCATAAAGGCAACCATAACCTCATCTACAATCTCTCCGTCATTTCCAATAATGTGGCCATAGCGAAGGTACCTATTGTCTTTGTCAGGATCAATAGGTCTTTTGTTAATCGGCCTAAATATTTCATTTATAGTGGCAAGGGTCTTATCCCCTGTCATCCTCACTATCGAAATCCCACCAGTGCCCGCTGGAGTTGAGATAGCTGCTATTGTCTTTGCCATAAATCCTCCTTATGCTTTTAGTGATTGTCCACTACTTTCACTAGTGGTTTGTAACATAAAGATTATAGTGGAAATTGGCATTTTGTCAACATTAAAGCTTGACTTATAGCCATTTTGCTTGGATTGATAAAAATAAATGTAAAATTTCCCTATTTTTCCCAAAAAAATCCGCAAAACTCGTTTATTTTCTTGGTTAAATATGATATATTAGAAGTAACGAAGATTTTTTGGAGGAATTATGAATTTATCATCACTGTCTTCCCTACAATGGAACCTCATCGCAGGAGGACTTGCAATATTCTTATTCGGTATCAGCCTAATGGGCGATGCCCTAACTAACTTTGCAGGACCCAAGATGCGAGGTCTGGTTGAAAAATACACCTCAAACCCAATTAAGGGTGTCCTTGTAGGTATAATAATCACAGGACTAATCCAGTCCTCATCAGCAACCACAGTTATAGCCATATCCTTTGTAAGGGCTGGCATCATGAGCCTAGAACAGGCCATAGGAGTCACCCTCGGAGCCAATATCGGTACAACTGTCACATCAATCTTAATCGGTTTTAACCTAGGATATTTTTCCTACTTTATAGCCCTAATTGGTGTTTTGATATTTATGTTCGCATCCAAGAGGAAAAACAAATACATAGGTGAAATTTTTATAGGTTTTGGCCTTCTATTCATAGGTCTTGAAATGATGGGCGGATCCCTTGAAGAACTAAAAAATATCCCAGGATTTGAAAATATTGTTACAAGCGTTGGCAGAACACCAATACTTGGAGTATTAATAGGTGCTGCTCTTACAGCCCTTATCCAATCATCATCTGCCTTTATCGGTATTACCCAATCACTTTACGCATCAGGCGCCATAAGCCTAGAAGTGGCTCTAGCCCTAATGTTTGGTGCTAATATAGGAACATGTATCACAGCCATCCTTGCAAGTCTTGGAGGAAGCTTGTCAGCAAAAAGGACATCCCTCTTCCACATACTATTTAACGTATCGGTCTCAGTAATATTTTTAATATTATTAAGCCCATACGAACAACTAGTAAAAACTATAGCGACCGCCACAAATGCTAGCGACCTAATGACCATAGCTATAGGACACTTCACCTTTAACTTCATAGGAATGATCATCTTCCTACCATTAATAAAGGTCGTAGCAAGGATACTAAGAAAGATAATCCCAGGCAAGGACTCAATCCTAACCGACCTAGGAAACATCGAACTAGACGAAAGATTAATCTCAGCCTTCCCAGCAGCTGCCCTTTCACAAACAAAGACAGCCATAATCCAGGAATCAGTAGTAGCCCTCGAAAACATCAAGGCAACCAAGTCCTACCTAAACACAAAGGACAAAAAACACTACGACACAAGCAAGGAAGCTGAATCTATGGTCAACGACATGGACACTAAAATCCAAGCCTACTTGCTAAACCTAGCCCAAAACCAACTCCCACCTGAAATCGAAAGAGACATGCAAACCTATCTGCAAGTACAAATGAACGTCGAAAGAATCTCCGACCTAGCAGAAAACTTAGCAGACTACTACCATGAAATCTACGAATCAGGCACAGGCTACGGGGAAGAAGCCGTAAAAGACCTAAACGACATCTGCGATTTGGTAATAAACAACATAGTATCAGCTATGGAAATCTATGAAGACATAGACCTAGCCAAATTCAACAAGCTAACAGAAGATGAGGCAGCCCTAGACCTAATGGAATTAAATCTAAGAAAGAGCCATTACGGTAGACTTAAAAAAGGCCTAGACATGACAACCATGGCCTCCTACGTCTACAACGACATACTCTCCACCATGGAAAGAATCGGTGACCACGCCTACAACATAGCCAGGGTCACAATAGAACCAGTAAAGACCCACACCGGCTACCATATCGAAGGCGAAGAAAATATGAGTCTATTTTAAAATTAAAAAGACTGGCCCAGAATAAAAATCCTTCCACAATCACCAGAGAAACCTATAAGAATCTCTGTAAGGGGGAGGGTATTCTGCCCAGTCTCTTTTTGTATCTTTTAAAAAATTAAAAACCAGGCTTAAATAGATAAGCCTGGTAATATTAAATTTCGGGAATTATGTCTTTAACTGATTCAAAAATATAATCGGCTTCTACATCGCTTTTTTTATAATCTTCTAAACTTGTTTCACCTGATAGGACCAAAATAGATTTAATTCCAGCCCTATGACCCATGGCTATATCTGTATAAAGCCTATCGCCAACCATGATTAAATCATTCTTGTCAACCTTATATTTCTCTGTTAAAGATTCAATCATTTTACTCTCTGGTTTTCCAATAACTATTGGCCTTCTATTAACACAAGCATTGAGCAATTCAATAATAGAGCCCGCATCAGGCATTATTCTACCAGCGTCCAAAGGACATACAAAGTCAGGATGGGTTGCAAAATAATCATAACCATCTTGGAGATAATCACAAGCTATCCAGAGTTTTTCGTAAGTAAGCTCTGTATCAAAACTTACTAAAACTGCATCGATTTCCTTATTTCTTTCTGTAATTATTTCAAAACCAGCTTCTTCCAACTGATTTTTTAAAGATGTATTTCCTACTAAAAACAATCTCTTTTTACCGATTTTCTCGAAATATGAAATAGTAGCATCTGCTGAAGAGAACACTTCATCTTCGCTAGCGTCAATTCCAAGTTTTTCTAATTTTTTAACATACTCAACCTTATCTTTTGAAGCGTTATTAGTTAGGAAAATATATTTTTTCCCAGAATTCTTGATTTTTCCCAAAAACTCTTTGGCTCCATCTATAAGTTTGTTTCCAAGATATATAGTTCCATCCATATCTAGCAAAAACACGGACTTATCTATCATCTATACTCCTCCAAACATTAGAGGTACAAATAGAGCGATTTTTTCTGAGAAAGTTACCATAAAGAGTACTATTAAAAGACATACAATAAATGGCCAAACTTCCTTAATAAATTTCTCCATTTTAAGATCAAGGATTGAGCATACAGTAAACATCATAGAACCAAATGGTGGTGTAAGACCGCCAATCATGATATTAACTATAAAAATCATACCAAAGTGTAGTGTATTTATACCAAATTGAGTAGCTGCTGGTACTAAAAGTGGTGCAAGGATTACAAGAGCTGCTCCACCTTCTATAAACATACAAATTATTAGAAGTAGTAAATTAACCAAAAGTAAAAATACTAGTGGTGAATCTGTGAAATTAACTAGGGCCTGAGTTATTTCTTGAGGAATCATCTCAAGTGTTAGGTAATAACCAAAAACCTTGGCACTGGCTATGATTAATAGGACTGACCCTGTTGATTTTACAGTATCCATAAGGACAATGCCTAGGTGTTTTACCTCTAGTTTTTTGTAGATTAAAAATCCTACAAAGAGTGAAAATACAACTGCTATTGCACCTGCTTCAGTAGGAGTGAAAGCGCCTGTTCTCATACCCATGATAATACCAAAAGGTATAACAAGGGCCCAAGAAGATTTAAGGATTTGTTTTAAAACTTCTATAGCTGTAGCTCTTCTTTCCAAATTAGGTGAAAAGTTTCTCTTGATTGCTATTATCTGGACAGTAATCATCATGGCAATAGTCATAAGGATACCTGGTCCGTAAGCAGCTAAAAACATTGATCCAACAGGTATGCCTGCTATGATTGAAAATAGGATGAGGTTGGTTCCTGGAGGGATAACTGGGCTTACTGCAGAAGAAGCAGCTGTAACAGCACCAGAAAACTCAAGTGAGAATCCCTTCTTGGTCATCTCTGGTACAAGCATCTTTGATTGCATAGCAGCATCCGCATTAGCAGAACCAGAAATACCACCCATAAGTGCTGACAAAAGCACGTTTACTTGAGCAAGACCACCTCTGGTATGGCCAACCAAAATATTAGCCAAATCCATCAAGGCCTCACTAATCCCCGAGTAATTCATAACAGCACCCACCATTATAAAGAATGGAACTGCTAGATAGGGGAAAGACTCAATCGAAGTTACAAATTGTTGAATAACCATCTCCATAGGCATGGTATTGTTTATAAAAATGAAGTAAAAAAGACTTGCCCCCATAAGAGAAAAAGCTATAGGTACTTCAAGGAAAAACAGTACAAATAAAATAATTACTGGTAAAAACTTAATCATAGCTCATCCTCCTCGTGATTTTTTAATTTTTTAACCGACACAACTATCCTCATAATTGAGTAAATACAAACTAAGAGGAAAGAGATAACAATACTAGCATAAATCAACTGGTAAGGTGCCTCAAGGGCTGATGTTATCTTGGTCATATTGGCTGTGTAGTTATAAGAAAAATATAACATAACTGCTGATGTTATAAAAACTAAGAGGTCTGTGATAATTCTAATAACAGATCTGACCTTGCCATGAAATAAGTTTACAATAGCAGAAATACCAATAAGCTCATCTGACCTATAAGCATAAGCAAAACCTAAAAATATAACCCAGACAAAGCAAGAAACAGCTATCTCTTCTGCCCAATAGTATGTAAATTTAAGAAAATACCTAGTAAATACATTTATAACTACAAAGATAAAGGTAACACTAAGAAAAACTGATCCCAAGTATAACTCAAATTTATCCAAAAATTTTTTCATAATAACTCCTCTAGTACAAAAATATGAGGCTTGGTCTACATATCCCAATAAACGCTTTTAGCCTTAATGGTATTGAGACAAATGCATATTCGCCACCAAGCCTCATTATTTATACACTTTCTATTTTACATTCTTTAATTCTTCTAGAACTCTTTCATAAATTCCAGGTGTCCATTTATCAAATTTTGTATAAACAGATTTTGTAGCTTCTTGGAATTTTGGAATGTCAGCTTCGTGGAAGTTAACACCAAGCTCTTTAAGTTTTTGTGTATATTCTTCTTCAAGTTTGTTTGTTTCTGCAAGGTTTTCTTCAGCACCCTTATCGAATTCTTCTTGGATAATGGTTCTTTGTTCTTCTGTAAGCTCATCCCAAACCTTGGTACTAATAGAAACAGCTGATACACCAAGTAAGTGTTTTGTCAAAGAATATTCCTTAACATTTTCATATTGGCCTGTACCATAATAACTTAAGATAGAACCTTCAACACCATCGATAACACCTTGTTGAAGAGCTGCATAAGTATCTGGATATGGCATTGAAACAGGGTTAGCACCCATAGCTTCTAGAGTATAAGTGTAAAGCTGGCTGGTAGGTACGCGGATATTTAAACCTTTCATATCTTCAGGAGTCTTAATAGGTTTCTTAGTTTCCATGTTTCTGAAACCAAATACCCAATCCAAACTCAAAACTTTAATACCTTGTTCTTCAGCCTTTTTATTTAATTCTTGGCCGATATCAGATTTTACTATATGGAAGTATTCGTCAAAAGTTTTGTAAAGGAATGGTCCTGTAATAGCGTTATAATCAGGAACATAATCTCCTAAGAAGTTAACACCATCAACTAAAATCCAGTCAGAACCAGAAACAACTTGTTCCATACCATCCTTACCAATAGGTAGGATACCGCCGGTAAATAATTGAAGCTCTAAGCTACCATTGCTTCTTTCATTGATATTCTTGCAAACTTTTACAAGAGATTTTGCTGTTTGTTCATCATCAACAAACTTTGTAGAAACTTTAATAACTCTTTTGCCTTCTGTTTTTTCTCCAGAATCTTTTGCTGTTTCAACTACTTCTTTTTCATTCTTCTTATCAGCATCATTATCAGCCTTCTTAGCTCCTCCGCAAGCACTAAACACTAGAGCCATAGCCATAATGAAACCTATGGTACGTTTCTTAAACATATACCCTCCCTTAAAAAAATTTAACTGGTAGTTATTTTGAAATCGTTTTATTCAGATATAAAAATGGGCGTACAAAAAACAAAAGTTATTCTGAACACCTTCTCTCTACACCTATAAAACCTCAGTAAAATAATCTACCAAGTATGTATATTAATATGTTAACATAGTAGAAATCATTTGTCAATTTTTTTGAAAACATTATCATTATATTTGACAACTTAAATGAAATATAATATAATTGACTAAACAAATATACTATGAGACAAGAGTACGGAAAATTAAACCTAGTTTTTCCGTGCTCTTTTTTATTTGAGGAGGAATCATGAATTTTTTTGATAGCTTCAACCTAAATCTATTGCTTAGGATAGCCTTGTCAGTTATAGCAGGATTCATCATAGGATCAGAAAGGGAAACCAAAAACAAATCCGCAGGGGTAAGAACCCACACGATAGTATGTCTTGGAGCTTGTATAGCAATGATAATATCGAAATATGGATTTTACGATGTAAAAAGTTACGATGCGGCAAGAGTCGCAGCACAAATAGTATCAGGAGTTGGTTTTTTGGGAGCAGGAGTCATATTTGTAAAAAATTACGGAGTAACAGGTCTAACAACAGCAGCAGGCATGTGGACAACATCAATAGTAGGCATGGCCTTCGGATCTGGAATGTATTTTGTAGGCATAGTAGCAGCAGCCTTCATAGTAATATTTCAAACCTTTATGTTCAACGGAGAAATATTCAAAAGACACGAGCAATACACAACAATAATAGAATCAAGAAGTTCAAACATAATAGGCAGAATCGACACATATATAGAAGAAAACCAACTCCACAAAAAAGGCTATAACCTAAGATTTAAGGACGAAAAATTCATCCTAAACTTCAACATCTACCCAAAAGACTCTGAAGAACTAAACGAATTTATAGAATTCCTAGAAAACGACCTCCACGTGGAGAAGTTTGATATATTTTAAAAGAAAATAAGGGTAATCCCCATGGGAATAAAACATAAAAAAGCAGTAGTTCACACCTACTGCTTTTTGTTTATTTTATTAATATAAATAAATATTCATGGGCTATTAGTAGAAAATTATAGTCAATGCTTCTTTGTTTCCAGAATCCTGTTGCCCTTGTATTGTGTTGTTCTTTAATTATAAGTTCTTTTAATTTAAAACCTTCATCTTCAAAAACTTTCAAAACATCAAAACCCAAATGAACCATATGTTTATTTTTTCTGGTATCTCCCATTAATATGGCACAAAACTTATCTTTTTTTAGGACTCTATAAGATTCAGCCGCCACTTTTTTCATTTCTTTTAGAAATTCATCTATCTTTAAAAGTGACAAATCGTCTTCAAGATTATCTGAATATTTTATAATATCTGCATAAGGCGGATGGGTACAAACCAAATCAATACCTTCATCTTTTAGAAAATCTAAATTTCTAGCATCACCCTTTACAAGTTTAACATTTCCCATAGGTCTGTCAGTTAAATTGAAATCTATTTTTTCTTTACATCTATTTAAGGCAACATCATTAACATCAATTCCAATAATATTTCTATTCAAAAGCTTAGCTTCAACTAAAGTTGTTCCGCCACCAGCAAACTGATCGAGAACTAAATCTTCTTCTTCTGAATACCTTAAAAGAATATTTCTAGGTATATAGGGCGACCAATTCCCCCTCCATTTTGCATCGTGAGTTGCCCAGTTTCCTCTTTTTGGAAAAGACCAATGTGTTGTCATTTCTAATTCAAAATCATCTGGTTCCCATTTTTTTACGATAGACATTTCACACCTCTTAAAAGTTAAACTTCTTCTATATTTAAAAGACTAATGATCCAATTTAACCACCCCTGAACTGAACTTGATCGTCTGACTACTACACCTTCTTTGCAAACATTATATTTTCTCATTTTTGCTTGTATATTATCTTTTGATGGTAGTTTTCCAGTAGAGTATAATTCAAAAAATAATTCGCTAAATATTTTATGTTTTAACATTAATTGAACTAAGGCAAGCTGTCTATCCTTATAAGTTTTCTTAGCGATGTCTTTTCCTAATTTTGTAAGTCTAACTTTTATTAAAGTATTACCGTCTTCGTCACTATCTTCATAATCTGTATATTTTTCAAAAATTCCTAAATATTTGCCTGCATTATAGTAATAATCTGATTGTCTAATGTCAAATTCCATAACTTCAGCGATTTGTACCGTTGTTAAATCTTCTTTATATAAAGCTTCTAATAACGATATGACTCTTTCAAATGAATCAGCTTGAATAAATGGTGCATCATCTTTTGATTGATGATTAGTATTATCGTCAGTTTCTACTCTAGTAGACTGATATACTTTAAATAAATCCTCCATTGTTATTTCTGTATCTTCCAAACTGTAGTAATTTTCTTTAATTAGTTTGATCGAAGAATAATTGTTTGTATCTGTGAAAGTATATTCTTGCAATCTAAAAATCTGATTAGAGTATACAGAAAATACAAGTCTTATTGGTTTATTTACTCTATTACGCCACAATCTATAAGGATAATATAGTTGTCTTATGTGAAAATCATTATTGACAACATTTTTTGCCTCCATTATAACTACAGAGTTTTTATTTTCCATGCCTCCATCTATTTCGCATTGCGCTTTGTCAACCTCTACTTCAAAAGGATCTCTATTTACTCGATCTACCTTAAATTTAAATTCTCCTGTACCCATTCTTCCATTAAATGTTGAAACATTACCTTCTTCGTTTAAAAAATTATCAAGTATATCTGAGAGCAAAAGGACATTTATTGCATTTGACTCAGAGGTTATATTCCTTATATCAACACTTTCCAATTTTGGAAGTTTAACCTTACACATCTTTGTATTAGTAGTGAAACTATTTTCCAAAGCTTGATATAATTTGAAATCACTCAATATATATGAACCTCTTGAAATCGGAAGAATATTAATTTTATTTTTCTTGAAAATCGAAGGAAGAGATTCATAACTATCCCACTTAGCCATTAATCTGGGCTCTCTAAATTCTTTAATTTGACTTGCCTTAATCTCAAAATAACCATTTTTTTTAACATTATTTAGTATGTCGTGTTTGTTGAAAAGTTCCTTCCAAGCTTCGTTAGATTTATCTGTTTTTACCATAATTGTTTATTAATACCTCATATATCTGTCCACGTTCATTTTTGTTAGAATTTATAGTTCTGGATGCTTTTACTCTTTTTATATTAAATCCTTTGTATAAATCATCAAAAAAATCATCATTTAGGTCATAATTTTTAGGATCTGAGTTACTAAGTAATAAATGAGCTGATTTTTTATCCATTTGTTTGAAAAATTCTGCTAATTCAATTTGATCTTCATCAGTAAAACTATCTTTAGAGTATGATGTAAAATTAGAAGTCGGTTTAATAGGTCTATAAGGCGGATCAAAATAAACAAAAGTATTATTGTCTATAAAATCAGAAGATTTTTTATAATCACCATGAATAATTTCAACATTTTGAAGTTTTTTATTTACATTTAAAAGATTATCTTCATCTAAAATTTTAGGATTTTTATAGGATCCAATTGGTACATTAAATAGTCCTCTCATATTTTCTCTATATAGGCCATTAAATCCTGTTTTATTTAGGAATATAAATAAAGCCGCTCTTTTTAAACTATCAAAATTTTTTAAAACTTTTAATCTATTAAATTCTTCTCTGTTTTTGTAATAAATAACTTTTCTTTCTTCATGAGTTAGGTCCTTATATTCATTTTGAAATTCTTCTAATAACTCAATTAAATTTTCTACATCATCTCTAATTACCTTATAAGAATTTATAGCTTCTTTATTTATGTCACTTATGTAAACTTCTTTTAGGTCAAAGCTGTTTAGGACATCAAATAGAACAGCCCCAGCTCCAACAAAGGGTTCACAATATCTATTAATTTTCTCATCAAAAGGATAATACTTTCTTATTTCATGTAATAATTGACTTTTCCCACCAGCCCATTTTATAAAAGGCTTAGCTTCAATAATTTTTTCTTTGTCACTCATAGTTGTCCTTCCTATTACTGGTAACTATTAGTTACTTTACTCTATTGCTTGATAAAGATCCTCTAATAAATTTTCCCACAAAAAAAGAGTACCCTTTCGGATACTCATTTGTTGTTTTTATTCCCCGACGTAGTCTACTACTACGTATCTTTGTGGTTCACGGCCTTCGGAGTGGCTGGTGACGTTTCTGTGTTTTGCGATTTCTTCGTGGGCTAAGCGTCTTTCGTAGGAGTTCATGTATCTTAGGTTCCATGATTTTCCGCTTTGGGCTACTTTTTGGGCTGTGTCCCTTGCTAGTCTTACGATTTTTTCATCTCTACGTCTTTTGTAGTTGTTGATGTCTACATTTACTCTTAGGTTGTTGGATCTTGAGTCGATGGCTTTTCTTATGATAAATTCGATTGCATCTAGGCTTGCTCCGTTTTTGCCTATGGCGATGCCTGTGTCGCTTTCATCGACTTTTGCGTCTAGCTTTATGATTGATCCGTCGAGGTTCCCTATGACACTTACATTTTCAAAGTGCATGGCTGTTAGGATTTCTTCTAAGAGTTCTTTGGCCTTGTAGTAGTTGTCTATGTTTGAACGTTTTTTAGAAAGGGCGTAGTCTCTTTTTTCTACTTCCTCTTCATTTTCTTGATCAAGGTCATTTTCGAATAGGTCTTCAGTTTTTTCTTCTACGAAGTCTTCTACTTCTTCAAATTTTTCCTTGATGGCTTCTCCAATATCTTTAGCTTTTTCTTCGATTGGCTCTTCTGTTGGTATGCCTTCTTCTCTTTTGATTTCTTCAGATCTTTTTTTGATGTCGTAGTCTTTTTCTACTGCTTTTAGGGAGTCTACTTCGATTTCGTTTTTGAGGTCCTCTAGGACCTTGTCCATGTCTTCGTCGTAGGATATTCTAACTACTGCATCTTTGCCGCCGATTAGGCCTAAAAATCCACCGCTTCCTTCTTCTAGGACTTCGATTGTGACTTCGCTTCTATTTTTGCCTATCTCATCTAGGGCAAGTTTTACTGCCTCTTCTACTGTTTTGGCTGATTTTGTTAGAGATTTTTTCATTATTCTTCTACCTTTTTACCTTTCATTACTAAATGCATCACTACCATTATTATTAGTCTGAATACTGATGATAGGGTGTAGTAGAGTGGAAGTCCCGCTGGTAATTGTCTAAAGGTGAAGAAAAATACTAGGGGTAATATTAGCATCATTGTATTCATGCCACCCATGGCTTGTTGTTGCTGTGGGTTTGTTTTCATTGAGAAAAGTGTGGTTAATAGTTGGGATAGGGATGTTAGTAGGGGTAGGCCGTACCAAAGTGGATCTGCTTCTAGGAGGGTTGGGACCCAGTAGAAGTCTGTTCTTAAGTGTTCTAGTCCTTCTGGAAATACGTATTTGCCTGTATTCTGCATCATTCTAAAGAGGCCGAAGAGGACTAATAACTGGATTATCATTGGTAGACATCCACCAAGTCCTGGTGCTACACCTTCTTCTTTGTATAGTTCTTGCATTTTCTTTTGTAGAACTTGTTGGTCGTAGCCGTATTTCTTTTGGATTTCGTCCATTTTAGGTTTAAAGGCTCTGGTTTTTTCTGCTTGTTTTTGGGTCGATACTGTTACTGGTATGGATATTAAACTTACAAGCAGGGTCATTATTATAATTGCTATAGCATAGTAGCTTATAGATTGTGGTTCGGCTGAGCCTGCTGCGAGGTTATCGTAGATTATCCTCATTAGCTTGCCGAGTATTGTCGCTATAAAATTAAACATATATTCTCCGTTTTATTCTGTAGTATTAACTGTGGTATTATCTCATTTTACCGGGTCGTAGCCGCCCTTTGAAAATGGATTGCATCTTAAAATTCTCCACAAAGACATAAAAAAAGCTTTGACTGGCCCATATTTCCTAAATGCCTCTAGGGCATAGTTGGAACACGTTGGGTAGTATTTGCATTTTCCATAGCCTATTTGTGGAGAAATGAATTTTTGATAAAATCTTATCATTTTTATAAAAACTTTATTTAGCATAGTATATCTTCTTTTTTCTAAATGCTTGATTTAGGGCGTGACCTAGAGATGATTTTAATCTTTGATAGTCAAATTCTGTGGTATGTTTTTTGGGGATTATCACTATATCTACTCCATTTAAGTTTTTATAGTTTATCCTTATTATCTCTCTAAGTTGTCTTTTTAAATGATTTCTGGTGTGGGCCTTGCCGATTTTTTTGCTTATAGAAAATCCAAAACGTGGATTGTTTAGGTCGTTTTCTCTGACAAGAACAGTGAAATCTCTATTATAGCATGCAAAGTTTTTTTTGTAGACTTTTTGAAAGTCTTTGTCTTTCTTTAGGCTTAATCTTTTTTCCATTAATTACTTCTTATGGAATTAAGCTGAAAGTCTTTTTCTGTTTTTCTTTCTTCTAGCTTTAAGCACTCTTCTGCCGCCTGGAGAAGACATTCTTTTTCTAAAACCATGATCTTTTTTTCTTCTTCTTCTATTTGGTTGATAGGTTCTTTTCATTTTTTACACCTCCTAATAAATTTTGACTCTTACTATTATATTGAAAATAAGCTTATCTGTCAAGATTATTTTCTCTTTTTTCTAGGGATTAAAAGATAGAATGTATTTATTATTTCTTATGCAAAAAAATCCAGGATTTTTTGGTATGAATATTCTTTTTTATTGAGAATTTTAGAATAAATATTTATTGTTGATATCTTTGGGGATTTTTTTCTTTTCCACAACTTATGAAGAAAAAAAATCATGTGAATATTTTTTTAAATTTATGTTTAGACTAAGAAAAGAATTTGTAAAATCTGCCAAAATATATTTAATCCTATACAAAAAATTAATAAATACACAGACTTATCCACATATCAACATGCATTTTATGACCTCTAACCACTTAGGTTTTGACTTATCCATAATTTTATCCATAAATTGTGGATAAGTTGAAATAATGGCTAATTTATGGTAAGATTAGATGTGTAAAAGTAGGGGTAAAACTCTGGATTTACTAGGAATTTGTACTTTTAATGTGGATAAAATAGAAAAAAACACTTAACTTTTTTATTTATCCTCCATCAAATCCTAAAAAATCAAGATAAATTTTATCAACAAGGGACTTATCCACAACTTATCCCGAATTTGGGGATAAAGTTAAAATTTTTAATGATAAGCTTAAAATTACAAAGCAAATCTTTATGTGGATAAGACTTAAGAAAGGAATGCTTAGATGGAAAATCTAGAATTCATTACGAGTGAATTAAAAAATGAAATGAAAATGCATGTAAGCGATGACCAGCAATTTGATACATGGATTAATATTTTAAAACCCTTAAACCTATATAATGGTGTCCTTTATCTTGAGATTCCAAAAAAAGATACGCTTTTTATCTTTGAAGGTATCTGGAAGGCCAAACTCCAAGATGCACTTGATAAGATAGGACCAAAAATTGGAGGAAATCTTAAGGTAGAAGTAGTTGCCAAGGATGGAGAAGACTATCAAAAAATCCTAACCCTGGGCAAGTACTACGACAAAGACGGGCAGATGAGGATTGATGAGGTCAAATCATTCCCAAGACCACAACTAGAAGAGGCTAATGTTTTTGAAAATTTTGTCCAAGGCAAATCAAACCAATACGCCCTTGGCATTAGCCAGGCTGTGGCAGATACCATTTCTAGGGGCGATGTATCAAAGGTTTATAATCCGCTATTTATCTATGGCTCAAGCGGACTTGGCAAGACACATTTAATCCAAGCCATTGCCCATCAAATCCTTGAAACCAGGAACGATGCCTATGTTATGTACCTATCTAGTGAAAAATTTACCAACGAAATGATTGTAGCCCTAAGGACTAACAAAAACCAAGAATTTAGGGAAAAATACCGCTCAGCTGATATACTTCTTATAGATGATATTCAGTTTATAGCCAATAAGGAAGCAACCCAAGAGGAATTTTTCCATACCTTTAACGACCTTTACAATGCGGGCAAGCAAATAGTAATCACTTCAGATAAGCCACCAAGGGAGATAAAACACCTAGAAGACAGGCTGGTATCAAGGTTTAACTACGGTATTATAGCAGATATATCAAGGCCAGACTACGAAACCCGTGTGGCCATCCTTCAAAAAAAGCTAGAGGATCTTGGCGCTATAATCGATAATAATATCTTATCCTACATAGCCCTAGAAATTGACACCAATATTAGGGATCTAGAAGGTGCGCTTTCTACTGCAATTGCCTATGCCAAAAGTGACGGCAGGGTTGAAGTATCAATGGAAGATGCCATTAAAGGTGTAGGTACAAGAGTCAAAAACAAAAGGAAAAAGCTGACTATAGCCGACATACAACAGGCAGTTTCAAGTAAATATAATGTAAAACTAGCAGACCTTAAAGGAAAGTCTAGGAAGAAGGAAATTGTAAACCCAAGGCAGATTGCCATGTATATCTCAAGGGAACTCTTAGATGATTCCCTAGTCACAATAGCAAATGCCTTCGACAGGGACCATACAACAGTCATCCACGGCATCGATAAGATAACAGATTTGATGGATGAAGATGAGGATTTAAAAAACGAAATCGAAGCCCTAATAAAGGAAATTAGGGACTGATTTGGGCATAAGCCTGTGGATAAGTCTGTTAATAACTTTTTTTGACGGACCAATCCAGATTGCCTTGTGCAAAGTGTGGAAAACTAGCGATTTATCCCAGACCTTATCCATAGCTTATTAACATGGATAAAGCTTGAAATATAGAAGACTTTTAAAGATATCCACATTTATACAGGGCCTACTACTAATACTACTAAGTTTAAATAATAGTTAAGGAGCAGCTATGAAATTTGAAATTAAACAAAAAGAACTAATGAAAGCCCTCTCGATCGTAAATAGGGCAGTATCCAAATCTACCAATATCCAAATCCATGAATTAATATACTTTTCTACAGAAAATAATAGACTTTCAATGACTTCCTTTGATGGAGAAATCTCTATCAAGACCCTAGCCGATGCAAAAATCCTAGAAGAAGGGGTTATGGCAGTCAAGGCCGATTTAATAACTAATATTATAAGAAAGCTTCCAGATGAGCTAGTAAAAATAGAATTGGATTCGGGAAAAATTAAGATTTCTTGCAAGAGATCGAACTTTAACCTTGTTGCTTTTGAATATTTTGATAAGGAAGAAATCAAGGTTCCAGACACAGTAGCTTTATCAATAGATAATGACAAGCTAAAAAGATCAATAAGCCAGACAGAATTTGCCACAACCCTAGATGAGACCAAGCTTGCCCTAACAGGCATCCTCTTTGAACTAAGAGAAGGGGCTTTGAATATGGTAGCCCTTGATGGTTACAGGGTTGCCCTAAAGAAAATCAAGCTAGACTATCCTGGGGATTTTGAAAATACTGAATACATCATACCAAAAAGATCACTTTTGGAATGGTCAAGGATAGTTTCTGATGAGTCCAAGACTTCTTTATATAGGAATGAAAATGACCTAATGTTTGTATCTGAAGATACTACTATGCTATGCAAGGTAATAGACAAAAACTTTATCGACTACAGAAATATCATCAACGATATCTCAGAAACATCAGTTATAGTAGAAAAATCTGCCCTAAATGCTGCCCTTGATAGGGCCCAAGTCTTATCTGATCCTGGTAGGGCAAATCTGATCCGTGTTAATATTGAAGATAGGGCCATGACTTTAAGGTCAAATTCTGAAATCGGAGATGTTAAGGAAGTTATAGAAATCGATCAAGAAGGCGAAGGCCTAGATATAGCTTTCAATGCAAAATACATGCAAGATGGGGTAAGGGCTTGTGATAGTGAGAAAATCAAATTGAATTTTAAATCAAGCCTAAATCCATGTTTGATTTACCCAACAGATTCCAAACACGAAGGCGAGGACTACACTTATTTGGTTCTCCCAGTAAGGCTCGCTAGGTAAGAATATGGAAATATTAGAATTTGAAACAAGTGAAATAAGGCTTAAGGACCTCCTAAAGGCAACTAATTTGCTACCTTCGGGAGGCTTTGCCAAGCATATAATAAGGGAAGAAGGCGTCCTTATAAACGACGAGCCTTGTTATATAGCAGGTAAGAAAATCCACCCAGGAGACCAGGTCGTCTTTGACGGTGTGAAGATAATAATCAAATAATGTGGATTCAGGATATAAAATTATACAATTTTAGGAATTATTTTTACGAGTCGGTTGTTTTTAATGAATCAACCAATATCTTTATCGGTGATAATGCCCAGGGAAAGACAAATTTGCTCGAGTCTTGCTATTACCTAGCCAATGCCACATCCTTCAAGAAATTAAGGGATAAGGACATCATAAATTTTGGCCAGGAAAAGATGGAATTATCAGGCATCATCAGAAAGGGCAGATCTTTCAAAAAAGTCCTAATCAGGGTCGAAGGAGCCGATAAGAATATTTTTGTAAATGAAGTAGAATATAAGAGGAACAAAGATTTAAAATCGCTTTTTAAACTAGTCTTATTCACACCAGAAGACCTAAGTATTATCAAGGAAGGACCAAATCTCAGGCGAGATTTGTTGGATGAGATAATAACTTCCATTGATTTTTCCTATGCAAAGGTCAAAAAAGACTACGACAAGATTTTGTTCGCTAGAAATAAACTACTAAAGAATAAATCGTCCTCATATTTTAATGAGCAACTCGATGCCTTTGATAGGTCCTTAGTCAAAGAAGGTTATAGGATTTATAGGTCAAGGCTAAAGTTTGTAAAGTATGTAGAAAAATATGCCCAGGATTTTCAAACAGCCCTCACAAATGGAGGAGAAAAGCTAGAAATAGACTATCTTCCAGATATAAGTGCGGATTCTATGGAAGAATTTTATAAAAAATTCAGGGCGAAAAGAGATGAGGACCTAAGATACCAAAGTACCCAAGCTGGCATCCACAGGGATGATATAATAATCAAAATCAACGGAAAAAATACGAGGCTCTTTGCCTCCCAAGGCCAACAGAGATCGGCTATTATCAATATAAAGCTAGCTGAAGTCAAGCTTTTGAGGGAGATAAGTGGGGATAGGGCTGTGATTTTGCTTGATGACGTGTTTTCGGAACTAGATGAGACTAGGAGCAAGTTTCTTTTGGAAAACCTAGCCGATTACCAAACTATAATCACAGCTACCAATACCAAAAGCTTGGAAAATGTTTCGGCTGATAAGATTTCCTATATTAAGGATGGCAGGATTAGAAAGGATAAATATGACAGAAAACAATTATGATGCCGGTAATATCAGGGTCTTAGAGGGACTAGAACCCGTTAGACTAAGACCTGGTATGTACATCGGCTCAACAAGTTCAAGAGGACTCCACCATCTTGTTTATGAGGTTGTGGACAACTCAGTAGACGAGGCCTTAGCTGGTCGTTGTGACTACATAAAGGTAGTGATTGATAAGGATAATGTGGTAACAGTAGAAGATGATGGTTCAGGTATTCCGGTTAAAGAACACCCAACAACCCATAAATCAACACTCGAGACAGTTCTTACAGTCCTCCACGCAGGTGGTAAGTTCGACGACTCTGCCTACAAGGTTTCCGGAGGTCTTCACGGCGTTGGTGTATCAGTAGTAAACGCCCTTTCAGAATACCTAATAGCGGAAGTAAAAAGAGATGGCCACATCTACAGGATGGAATTTGCCAGAGGCGAGGTCACAAAAGATATAGAAGTAATAGGTGATACAAATGAAACAGGTACAAAAATCACCTTTAAACCAGATGCGGAAATTTTTGATACCGTAATTTTTGAAAGATCTATCTTAGAAAATAGGTTTAGAGAAATGGCCTTCCTTAATAAGGGAGTGGAGATTCGCTTTGAAGATTTGAGAGAAGATTTCAAGACATCTTTCAAATTTGAAGGTGGAATTTCAAAATTTGTTGCCTTTTTAAACCGCAACAAGGATCCAATAATGGAAATGATCCCTCATTTTGATGGGGTCCAAGAAGGCGTTGAAGTTGAATTTGCCTTCCAATATACAGACGGTTATAGCGAAAATATTTTATCTTATGCCAACAATATCCAAACTCCAGAAGGCGGTACCCATCTTTCAGGCCTTAGGACATCACTAACAAGAACTGTAAATGACTATGCCAGAAAATATAATTTCATAAAAGATAATGAGGAAAACCTCCAAGGTGAGGACATCAGAGAAGGTATTACAGCCATTATTTCTGTTAAGATTTCTGATCCACAATTTGAGGGCCAAACCAAGTCCAAACTTGGAAACTCAGAGGTAAGGGGAGTTGTAGATTCTTATGTATCAGAGCACCTCACAGCCTTCCTTGAGGAAAACCCAAAACCAGCCAAGTCTATAATTGACAAGGCCCTTGCAAGTAGGCGTGCTAGAGAAGCTGCAAGAAAGGCCAGAGATTTGACACGTAAAAGGTCAATCCTTGATTCTGCAACCCTTCCAGGCAAGCTTGCCGACTGCCAATCAACAGATATCGGTGAAAATGAAATTTTCATAGTCGAGGGTAATTCTGCGGGCGGATCTGCCAAAGGTGGCAGGGATAACAGAATCCAAGCCATTCTCCCACTAAGGGGCAAGATCATGAACGTAGAAAAAGCCCACCTAGACAAGGTTTTAAATTCAGAAGAAATTAAAAATATGATAACAGCCTTTGGTACAGGCATTGGCAAGGAATTTGACATATCAAAACTCCGCTACGGAAAGATTATTATCATGACAGATGCGGACGTGGACGGGGCCCACATTAGGACCTTGCTCCTCACCTTCTTCTATAGGTACATGAAAGATCTAATCGACGAAGGTCATGTTTATGTTGCCCTTCCACCTTTATACAGGATTAGTCAGGGCAAGAAGGAAAGATATGTATATTCCGACGATGAAAAGGATAAGTACATCAAAGAACTAGGCGATGCTTCCTTTAAAATCAATAGGTATAAGGGTCTTGGTGAGATGAATGCCGAACAGCTTTGGGAAACAACCATGGATCCAGATAGGCGAGTGCTTTTAAGAGTAGAAGAAGACTTGGAATCAACAACCACAGATGATACTTTCTCACTACTAATGGGAGAAAAAGTTGAGCCTAGACGTAATTTTATCCAAGAAAATGCCAAGTACGTTACTGATATAGACGTATAGGAGGCTTAAATGACAGAAAATCAAAACATAATTAATATAGACCTCGAAAAAAAGATGAAGACATCTTATCTTGAATATTCGATGTCTGTAATAGTATCAAGGGCTCTACCAGATGTCCGTGACGGACTAAAGCCTGTTCACAGGAGAATCCTCTACGGCATGCAACAGCTGGGCCTTGATCCAAATAAACCAACCAGAAAATCAGCCAGGGTAGTCGGCGATGTAATGGGTAAATTTCACCCTCACGGTGACTCTGCAATCTACGATGCCCTAGTAAGGCTTGCCCAAGACTTTTCAACCAGGTACCCACTAGCCCAAGGCCAAGGTAACTTTGGTTCTATAGACGGCGATCAGGCAGCTGCCATGCGTTACACAGAAGTAAGGATGAGCAAGATTGCCAAGGAAATGCTAAGAGATATAAATAAGGATACAGTTGATTTTGTTCCAAACTTCGATGGCGAAGAGATGGAGCCATCCGTCCTTCCATCAAGGTTTCCAAATCTTTTAGTCAATGGGTCAAATGGTATAGCTGTAGGTATGGCAACCAACATGGCCCCACACAACCTAGGCGAAGCAATCGACGCTTGTATTGCCTATATGAAAAATCCGGAAATTGATATTGATGACCTAATCAAAATCATTCCAGGACCAGATTTCCCAACTGGAGCCCTAATTTTAGGCAAATCCGGTATCAAAGATGCCTACATGACAGGCAGGGGCAAGATTAAGCAAAGAGCAGTAGCAAGAATCGAGCCTTTTAAGAAAAATAGGGAAAGAATAATAATTTCAGAAATTCCTTACCAAGTTAATAAGGCAAGGCTTATAGAAAAAATTGCTGACCTTGTTAAGGAAAAAAGAGTAGATGGTATTTCTGACATCAGAGATGAATCTGACAGAAAGGGTATGAGGATAGTTGTTGAAATCAAGAGAGATTCCAACGCAAATATTGTTCTAAACAACCTCTACAAATACACCCAATTAGAAAACACCTTTGGCATCATAAACCTAGCCCTAGTTAACGGTGAGCCAAAGATTTTAAACCTCAAAGAACTAATCGAATACTATGTTGACCACCAAAAAGAAGTGGTAACCCGTAGGACAAACTTCGACCTTTCAAAGGCTCGCGAGAGAAAACACATAGTCGAAGGTTTGATTATTGCCATTGACCACATAGATGAGATAATAAAAATCATCAGGTCATCTTATGACAATGATCAAATCAAAAAGATTTTCTTTGAAAAGTATAAATTATCAGATGCCCAATCTCAAGCCATTTTGGATATGCAATTAAAACGCCTATCAGGTCTTGAAATTGAAAAGCTAAATGCAGAAAATAAGGAACTTGCAGAAACAATTGAGTATCTTCTTTCAATCCTAAATTCTGAAGAAAATCTTATTAATTTAATAATCGATGAAATTAGTGAAATCAAGGATAATTACGCTGACGAAAGACGTACAAAGATTGTTCCAGATGAGGGAGAATTTGATGTAACTGAACTTATCGAAGAAGAAGATGTTTTGATATCCCTAACAAAGGATGGATACATCAAGAGACTTCCAATTGATACCTACAAGGTTCAAAATAGGGGTGGAAAGGGAATTGCGGCCGGCAATACCAAGGAAGGCGACTTTATCAAAAAGATAGCCACAACAAATACCCATGAAGATTTATTATTCTTCACATCCTTTGGTAAGGTCTATTCTCTTGAAGCCTACAAGATTCCAGAAGGATCTCGTACTTCACGTGGCCAGGCAATAATAAATATCCTAAACCTAGAGTCAGGCGAAAAGATTACAGAAATGATTACCCTTTCTGAACTTGGTAAAAATAGCCAACTAGTCCTTCAAACCAAAGACGGCCAAATCAAAAAGACCGATGCAGAAAACTTCACCAACATCAGAAGAAACGGCATTATAGCAATTTCTCTAAGAGAAGGAGATAAGCTAATTTCTGTAAGGCAGATTGAAAAGGACGAAGAATTAATTATTTCAACCCAAAATGGTATGACCATTCAATTTAACACAAAAGACGTCAGGACCATGGGTAGGACTGCTATTGGTGTTAGGGCAATCAAGCTTGATAAGGACGATGAAGTTGTAAGTATGAATATCAAGGGCGAAGAGACCTATCTTTTAGTTGTGACAAGAAATGGCTTTGGCAAGAAGACATCTTTCAACAACTTCAAGAACCAAAACAGGGGCGGTAAGGGCGTAAGATGCCACAAAGTCAATGATAAAACAGGAAAAGTTGTTGACACCCTTCCAGTAGACCTTGATACAGATATAATGATGGTATCCAAAAAAGGCGATATGATTAGGCTAGCAGCTAGGGATGTTTCAACCACAGGTAGGTCCACCATGGGCGTCAAGCTTAAAAACCTTGCAAGCGAAGATGATGCTATAGTTTCAGTTACAACCTATGATAATATGTTGGAAGATGAGGAAAAAGATGTTTGAAAGTAAGATTTACGACAAGGAAAAATTTCTCCTAATAGAAGTGAAGGGTGATCTTGATATCTATTCAGAAGACGAATTTAGAAGCTTCATCGAAAAAGAAATCGAAGGGGCCGACAAGGATATGGTCATAGATATCAAAGACCTTGACTACCTTGATTCAACAGGGCTTGGCCTTTTTATGAAAATTTATAAAATCGCCAAGGAAAAAGACAAGACCGTTTCCATAATAAATCCAAAGGAAAATATCTTAAAACTATTTAAAATTACAGACCTAACAGATGTCTTCAATATGGAGTAGCCATGGATAAGATAAGTATAAAAATACCTGCCAACAAAAAATATCAAAAGTCGGTGAGACTCTTTGTGGCAGGCCTTGGATCAGAAATGGGTTTTAATATAGAACAAATCGAGGATTTGAAGGTCCTAGTTAGCGAGGCTATTAACTACAAGATGGGCCAAGATGATTTAGATTTAAACTTTCTTGTGGGAAGAGACTTCTTATCTCTAGAAGTAGCTGGCAAAGATAAAAATGACGATGCCAGAGCCCTTGCTATGAGAGATGCAATCCTCGCTGCTCTTGCGGATGAAATTGAGACCGAAGGCGAGCTTTTGAGAATAACAATGAGGAAGACTCATGCCTAAGCCAAATGCCAGCCAAGAGTATAAGGACGAAATAAATAAAAAGTTTGAGGAATTTCACAAGACCCGTGATAAGAAATTGAGGGATGAACTAATCGAAGAGCACATGTATATAGTTGATATTTTATCTAACAAATACGTGGGCAAGGGAATCGAAAAAGACGATCTATACCAGGTGGCAAGCCTAGGCTTAATCAATGCTGTAGACCGCTTTGACCCATCTAAGGGCTATGCCTTTTCATCCTTTGCAACCCCAACCATTATGGGTGAACTTAAGAGGTATTTTAGGGACAAGGGCTGGGTCATAAGGGTGCCAAGGCGTATCCAAAATCTTTATAAAAAGATAAATGTGGCCAAGAAAGTCCTTCCCCAAGAACTCCAAAGGGTTCCAACCATAGCTGATATTGCAGACTACCTAGGAGAAGATGAGGAAACAATCCTTGAAACCATGGAAGCAAGCAAGGTCTATACTCCTCAATCACTGGATATGAAATACACAGTCCAAAAAGGGGAAAATGCAATTGACCTTTCAGAAATAATCGGTGAAGAGGATAAAAATTTCGATTCGATCGAGCTTAAGGATTTGATTGAAAAATCAAAGGAAAGGCTTACCGACCTTGAAAAAGAAATTCTAGAACTCAGGTATTACGAAGGCAGGACTCAGGTAGATATAGCAGAAAGCCTCGATATAAGCCAGATGACAGTATCAAGACTTGAAAAAAAGATTTTAAACAAGTTTTCTATAGAATTTGAGAGGATGGCTGAATAATGGGAAAAGATAAGAAAAATCATCTTCTAATCGGCCTTAGCCTTTTAATCCTAGGTATAGTTTTAGGAAGGTTATCTAATGTGCTAGACCTTGCAAGGGGAATCTTAACGGGTCTTGGACTTGGATTTCTAATCCTAAGTACGGGTATAGAAGATAAGTGCAAAAGAAAATATATTTAAATAGAAGCTCTTTCCAGAAATGGGAGGAGTTTTTTTATGGAAAATTTGCTAAAGTGGGTAAAAATATGGAAAAGAGAGGAGTTTTTTATGAACAATTTTACTTACGACATCGGAACAAGGATTCATTTTGGTACAGACGCCCTAGATTACATAGGCGAAGAGGCAAAAAAATACTCAGACAAAATTCTTTTGACCTACGGTGGTGGATCTATAAAGAAAAATGGAGTCTACGACAAGGTTATAAAAGAGCTTGAGGGAGCTGGAATTGAAGTCTTTGAACTTGGCGGTATCCAGCCAAATCCAAGAATAGACTCTGTTAGAGAAGGAGTCAGGATAATCAAGGAAAATAAAATCGGGGCTATCCTTGCTGTTGGCGGAGGGTCAACCATAGATGCAGCTAAATTTATGGCGGCAGGTGCCTGTGCCGATTTTGACCCATGGGAATTTATTTCAAAAGGAAAGCCAATGAGCCCAGCAATTCCACTTTTGACAGTCCTAACCATGGCAGCAACAGGGTCTGAAATGGACTGTGGTGGTGTAATTACAAATCCAGAAACAAAGGAAAAATTATCTTCAGGCCACGCCGACACCAGGCCAAAAGTATCTTTCCTAAATCCAGAACTCACCTACACTGTCCCAAAATTTCAAACAGCGGCAGGTTCTGCAGATATTTTATCCCACATTTTTGAAACCTATTTTAATATTGACGGGACAATGTTTATGCTAGATAGGATCATGGAAGCCTTGATGAAAACTGTTATCAAATACGGACCTCTAGCCATAAAAGACCCAGAAAATTACGAAGCCAGGGCCAACCTCATGTGGGCATCATCTTGGGCCATCAATGATTTTATTTCAGATTCGTCCAAGGCAGCCTGGACAGTCCACCCAATCGAGCACGAGCTTTCAGCCTTTTATGACATAACACACGGTCTAGGACTTGCAATCCTCACTCCAAGGTGGATGGAATATTGCCTAAGCGAAAAAACAGTCCACAAATATGTAGACCTTGGTGTGAATGTATTTGACCTTGATAAGGATCAAGAACCTATGGAAATAGCTAGGCAAACAATAGAAAAAGTTAGGGAATTTTTCTTTGAGGACCTAGGACTTGATTCAAATCTCACAAAAATCGGCATAGACGAAGAACATTTCGAAGAAATGAGTATCAAGGCTTGTGGCAAGGACGGAGTTAAAAAAGGCTTCATAGACCTAAGACCAGAAGATGTTAAGAAAATCTACCAAATGTGCCTAGAAGACTAGGGAAATATGAAAGTTTATAATATTTTCGACAATTTGGTATTTTCTAAAGATAGGGAAATTGAAGAAACAATTTTTGAAAATGACCAGGTAAAAATAATTAGGATTTGCTCTTTAGACCAGGCCACAGATTTTTATGACCAAGAACAGTTAGAGATTGTAAAAATCGTTAGAGGTAGGGCTAGGCTTGAAATTGAGGGGAAAATTATAGACCTTAAAGAAGGCGACATCCTCCCAATCCATCCACACAAAATCCACAGGGTCCAAAGCCAAGACCATGCTGTTTGGCTTTGTATTTTCCTAAAATAAATTTATTCATATACAGTACAGAGCATCGGTAAAATGATTAATTAATTTGATTTATCGATGCTTTCTCATTTTTTTAGTAAATTAAACTCTCGAATAACAAAGTAAATCATTTATTAAATTGAAGAAAATTATATTATAATTTTCTTATTTATGTGGTAGAGATGTTATTTTGTATATTTAAATTCACAATTGTTATTTTAATCTCATATTAATTTTTGATTTTTACATTATATTGGTTTATGTAATGCTATGTTTTTATTTCGATTTTCTAAATTGTATGTTTATTTGTATTTTATATATAATACAAAAAAGTAAAAAAATATAATATTGAATACTTGATTTATGATATTAAAAATATTATAATATGTATATAGACGTCTATATACAACTATAACTATATATGGAGGATTTTATGGAATACACAAACGAACAATTAGCTAAAATGATTCAGCATACAAATGTAAATCCAGATTTAAGCAAGAAAGATATAATAGATTTATGTAATGATTGCTTAAAATATGGTTTTGATGGAGTAATGCTACAACCAGCTTGGATAGAAGTAGCTAAAGAGGTGTTAAAGGGGTCAGATGTAAAAATTTGTACAGCATTGGGATATCCGATGGGTGGAGAATTGACAGAAGCAAAAGTATATCAAACAGAAAAAATATTTGCCCTTGGTGCTGATCAATTAGATTTTATGGCAAATATTGGGTATATTAAGAGTCAAATGTATGATGAATACAGAGATGAGATTGCTAGGATAGTAAAAGCTGCGAATGGAAAAGTTACTAAAATAATGCTTGAATTTGGTATGTTAAACCATGATGAAAAGATAAAAGCAGCAGAACTTGCTATAGAAGCTGGAATAACTTATGTAAAGAACTCAAGTGGATGGGGACGTGGAGGAAAAGCCACAGAAGAGGACATAAGGTTACTAAAAAAAGTAGCAGGAGATAAGGCCTTAGTAAAGGCATCAGGTGGTATTAGAAACAAGGAACAAGCTCTAAAAATGATAGAAGCAGGAGCATCTCTATTGGGTACAAGTGCAGGTATTCAAATTATCACAGGAGAAGGGACCTCTAAAAGCGATTATTAATTTATAAGGGGTCTTTTCAAATTTAAGGAAGGACCACTTATATTATGTCAAAAAAATTTTCTAATACAGAGAAAATATACGTTCAAATAGCAACAGAGTTGAAGAATCTTATTATAGAAGGAAAAATTAAAAAGGGAGAAAGATTGCCTTCTGAAGACCAATTATCAGATAAATATTTTGTTAGCAGAGGCACTATAAGAAAGTCTATCGAAGTATTGGTAGATGAAAATTTAGTAAAAAAAATTCAAGGAAAAGGAACTTTTGTTAAAGAAGAACAACCAGGTTATCCTTTCGGACAAATGTTAATTTCTCACGCAGAGACCTTAAAAAATAGAGAAATAGATTTTCAGACAAAAATATTAATAAAGAGAATAGAAGAACCAAGTAATCACATTAAGAAAAGATTGGAAATAGAATCTGAAAAAGTTTTTTATATAGAGAGGTTAAGATTAGTTGAAGGGAAACCTGCTGGATTGTTTAAAAATTGGGTTGTTTTAAGACTTATACCAGAAATTGTCACTAAAGATTTTGAGAAATTAGGATTATTTGAGGCAATTGAACAAGATGGTAAGCAGAAAATAAAATCGGGTTTAAGGGAATTTTCAGCAGTTATTCCCGACGAAGAACAAATAAAGTTGCTTGGACTTGAAAATAACGTACCACTATTAAAATTAGAACAAGTAACTTATAATCAAGATAATGAGATTATAGAATGTTCTGATGTATTTTTAATAACAGATAGATATAAGATTTCTTCTCTATTAACAAGGTAGGGGTGATTTAGCATGAAAATTATTATTACATCTCATGGGAAACTTTGTGAGGGTATTGTTGATAGTTATAATATGATTGTAGGCCCAACATCAGATATTGTAACATTACCTTTTTATGGTTCGTTAGAAGAATTTAGGAAGCAACAAAACAAGATTTTTGAAGATTTTAAAAATGAAGAAATAATTGTTCTTTGTGATTTATTAGGTGGAACTCCTTATAATGAATTTTTGAGATCAAAAATAGAAAACCTTTTCAATGGGGAAATTATTTGTGGCTATAACTTAGGAATGCTTATCGAATTATTGATGGTAGCAATGGATAGTGAAACTAAGTTATCGTCTGCTATTGATATAGCATTGGAAACAGGAAAGTCTTCGGTTAGATTAGCGGAAATAGCAGTTGTTACAGAAGATGAGGATATTGAATTTTAGAAAGGAGAGAAACATGTCAGTAACATTAGCAAGAATAGACGATCGATTAATACATGGCCAAACTACAACAAGATGGTCTAGAGAAAGACATGTAGATGGAATAATCATCATTGGAGATGAAGTTATAAATGATGAAGTTAGAAAAAAAGTTTTGAAAGCAGCTGCTAGAGATTTTAAATTAGGAATATATAGTGAAAATCATGGTGTTGAAAAGATAAAAAGCGCTATGGATTCACAAAAAGATTTCTTTATAATAGCATCATCCCCAAAGATATTTGATAAATTAGTTAAAAATGGAGCTGATTTTGGTGGAGTATTGAATGTTGGATGCATGAATACGAGAGAAAATTCTAAAGTTGTTGGCAGGACACTAGCTCTTACTGGTGATGATTATGAAGCTTTTGAATCATTATCAAAAAATGGTATCAAATTAGAATTTCAATTATTACCGGATAATGATATTAAAAATTGGGATGAAATTAAGAAAAAATTTAATTCAATGAAATAGATAGGAGGTTTTATGTTTTTACAAGCTTTATTAGCAGGAATATTCTGCTATCTTGGTGCTGTTGATGCTGTACCTGCATTTGGTGTAACAGGTGGATATTATATTTTAGGTAGACCATTAGTAGCAGGTCTTGTTTTGGGAATTATTTTTGGTGATATTAAAGCTGGGGTACTCTGTGGATTAGCAGTACAGGGTGTATTTATTGCAAGTATGCATACAGGTGGTGCATCAAGCAGTGAAATAACATATGCTTCTTATGGTGGTATAGGTCTAGCTTTAGCAACAACTAAAGATCCTGCAATTGCTGTGACTTTAGCATTATTTATAGGACAAACATTTGGACTTATATTTTACAATGTTAAAATGGCCGGTTTTTCTTACTTCAATAGAAAAGCTGAATTAGCATGTAAAAATTTTGATAAAAGATCATTGGTTATGAACCAAATAGTGTATCCTCAATTAATTACAGCTTTTATTAGGATAGTCCCTGTATTTATTGCAATTTACTATGGATCAGGAGCAGTTGAAAAAGCAGTATCTTATTTCCCTGAAATAGTTACAAATATAATTACAGTGTTAGGTGGTGTTTTACCAGCCTTAGGTATAGGTATGCTTTTAAATATATTAATACAAGAAAAAGTAGAATTAATATTTTTCTTATTTGGTTTTGCATTAGTTTCTTTTACTGGGTTATCTACTGTTGGATTAGTATTCATTGCATTATTAATAGCTTATATGATGTACTACTCTTCAACAAACGTTCAATCAATGGCTAGTAAATCAGAAGATATGGTAGTTGTAGAAGGCGAATTATTTGAAGATGAGGATTTATTTTAGGAGATAATATATGGATAAACAAAATAATAGATTAACCAAAAAAGAACTTTGGTCACTATTTTGGAGATATCAATTTATGGTTGAGTCAGCAATGAGTTACGAAAAGATGCATGGAGCAGCATGGTCTTGGACATATATGAAATTGGGAGATAAGTACTACAAGGATAAACCAGAAGACTATACTAGATTATTGACTAGACACTCAGTTTTTTATAATACAGAACCTCAAACAGGTCAATTAGTAAATGGTATAGTTGCATCTTTAGAAGAACAAATAGGTATGGGTAATGAAGAGGTGGATGAGCAATTACCTGTAACAATTAAAGCTTCAATAATGGGACCTTTAGCGGGAATAGGTGATTCTGTTGTTCAAGGTATATTAATTCCTACTTTATTATCTATAGGTATGGGATTGGCTGCTGGTGGAAATCCGTTAGGACCTATATTTTATATAGTTTCTTATGGATTGATAATGGCTGCCATTACAACAATTTCTTTTAGAAGCGGTTATAAATTAGGTATAAGTGCTCTAGATATAATAACTGGCGACAATGCACGAAATATTATGAAAGCACTAAATATACTAGGAGTGATAGTTGTTGGAGGTTTATCTGCATCAACAGTGTCTTTAAAAACTATCGTAAATATACCTATGGGTACTGAGATGAAACCACTACAAGATGTTTTAAATGGAGTATTCCCTGGAATATTACCACTAATAATGGTTTTATTATCATGGTATTTAATTTCTATTAAAAAGATGACAGCAACAAAAGTTATAATGATTTTGATAATAATTATATCAATAGGAACAGTTGTTGGTTTGTTCTAATTTGTAAATAACTTATTATATTTTATTAGATGGTAATATAACAGTATTGAATAAATTTATATTACCATCTTTTTAATATTCTGAATATTTGAAATTTTTTTGTTTGTTATGCAAATTGGTGAAATATTCCATTATAAATATATTAAGTCTTAATTTTAATATACAAAAAGTTAGTGATAATCATTATCTATTATTGTATAATAATTATAAGGAGTGATAATATGAAAATAGATATAAATATGGTTATCTACGACCTAGTTAAAGATAATGATAAATTAAAGAAAGACCTTATAAGCCTTGGTTTTACAGGCCTTGGCAATCCTTTGATGCTTAATAGCCTGGGAAAGAAGATGACTCTTAAGCGTGGGGCCAAGATGATGGGGATTAAGGATTATGAAAAAAAACTAGCCGACCTTGGCTATGACTTGTACGATTCATCAGAAAATCCTGAAGTTTTGGAGAGAAAAAAATTAATTAAATCCTACCTTCAGAGATTATCATCTGGCGAAGATTTGGAAGATGTGAAGGCTGATTTTAAGGAAAATTTTGAGGGGGTTTCGTCTTCTGAAATCATGGACGCAGAAGAAGAACTCTTGGAATCTGGCATGGATAAGGAAGAAGTCAGAAAACTCTGCGATGTCCATTCTGCCTTATTCCATGGCGAAACCCACGAAGAGAAAAATCCTTCAGCCTACGAGGAAGGTTCATTTTTGGATTATTTTGCTAAGGAAAATGATGAAATCAAAAAAATCCTAAAAAATACAAAACAATCCCTAGAAAATGGCAAAGACCTAGGAGAAGACATCTACAAGGTCTTTAACCATTATAGAAAAAAGGGTGACTTGATTTACCCAATCCTTAAGGCCAAATACAACAAACCAGGTCCATCAGATGTCATGTGGGCAGTTGATATTGATATAGCAAATAATTTCAAAAAAGCTATGAAACTTAAGAAGAAAGACCTAGCTTTAGAGGCAATAAACAGGGCTGAAGAGATGACCTACAAGGAAGAAAATATTCTCTATCCTTTGGCATTAGAAACTATAAGCGATGAAGACTTTAATTTGCTTTATAAAGACCTTGCCGATTATGACCACAACCTTGTTTCCTATAAGAAAGCGGAAGATAAAAAAATAAATGACTACACAGATGGATATATAAATTTTGCCAAAGGAAAAATGAGGGTCGACCAATTAGAGGCCATGCTAGATACTTTGGAAATTGAAATAACCTATGTTGATGAAAACGACATTAGTTCTTATTACAACGACCACAAAGGCAAGAAGGTATTCAAAAGACCACAATCATCATTAGGCAGGGAAGTTTATTACTGCCACCCACCTCAGGTTGAGCCAATTGTAAGGAATTTAATAAAGGAATTTAAAAAAGGCAAAAAGGATAATTTCAAACTGGTAAAAAACATTAAAGGTATAGACTTTGCTATTTCCTACTATGCAGTAAGGGATAAGTACGGGGTATACAAGGGAGTCCTAGAAACAGTCCAAGACCTAAGTTTTTATAAAGAATATCTAAATAAATAAGAAGAAACCGACTAGGATTTTAGTCGGTTTTTTAAGTGCAAATTTATAATTTATGATATAATAATAACAAGACTAGAAATTAATGGAAAAAAACCAAGGGAGGAAATATATGATTTGTAAAAAATGCGGCCAAGAAAACAAAGACGGGGCCAAAGTTTGCGAGTCTTGCGGGGCAAGTCTTGTAGAAGAAGCTGACAATCAAAAGATAAAAATCTCTAAAGAAGAAAGTAGGAAGCGTACTGAAAGACAAAGGCAAAGATCAAAAGACAGGGATCTTATGACCTACGGCCTAATCCTAGGATCCGTAATGGCTTTTGCAGTTATTTTTATAGTCCTATCTTATTTCTTTAAGCTCGGAGCTCAAAGGGAAATGGCTAGTAATGATAAGCAAGAAACAGCTATAGAAGAAAATGTAGAACTTTACGAAAAGGCTATTACAACCAGCCAAGAAAAGATAAAGGCAAAAGACTACAAGAAAGCCATAGAAATATTAAAAGCCATCCCAGAAGAAGCTAGCGATTATCATAAGAAAGCCCAAGAAAAACTTGATGAAATTGAAAGCCTAGTTATAGAAGACATCAAAAAGGCAGTCACAGATGAGGACTACAAGGAAGCAAGAAAACTTGCCAACACCTACACAGACCTATTGCCAGATTCTAAAACCTTAGCAGATGTTAAGGAAAAATTAAAAGACGAAAATGTAAGCCTAGCTGACCTTGGACTAGAAGAAGAAAAAACTGATAAAAAAGAAGAATCAGAAGAAAAGACAAGCAAAGATACAGAAGAAGATACTGATAAATCTAGTGACAAAGATGCAAAAACAGATAGCAAAGAAGACGCCAAGGAAGCCAGAGCCAACAGGAGAGAATTAGCAGAAAAATATGACCTTGAACAACTAAGGGCAACAAACTCCTACGGCCAAAACGGCAATCCAGCCTACACAGACATCTACAAGGAAGCAGACTTCCTAAACAAAGACCTAAAAATCGACGCCAACATGGGAGAAGTCAGAACCGAACCAAACCTAAACTCAGGAGTAGCAGGCTACGTCAACAACGGCGAGAAAGTCCACTGCGAAGAAGTAGTAAACGACGGCGGCAGATACTGGCTAAAAATAGAAAAGGGATGGATATCATCAAAACTAATAACAGGTGAATTTAGGGACTAAAATAAAAGGTAATGTATTGATTAGATAAATCTATTCAAAGCATTACCTTTTTCGTATATTTTTCTATCTAAAATTTGATTTTTAGAATAAATTTATTTGAATTATTATGATACTAATTTATAGTTCAGAAACTATTTATCATTTCTACTTTCAATACCAAATGTCTCTCCATTTGTCGTATATGTAAATTTATCACTTAAGTAAAAAGTTTCATTATATTCAAATGGATTACCATTTTGTGTATAACTGTAGTGGGAAACTTTTAAAAGAGCGGTTTCATCAGTATTTAACCATTTTTTTTGAGAAGAGTTAGCCAAGCACGCAGAAACTGTGTAATTCTTACATATTGGTCTTATGTTATACTTGTTTAATATGTAATCATAAAATGAATTGTTTAATTCGTTGATATCTATGTTTCTTACTATTTTTGGGGAAACAAAAGTTAAACTAATAGCCACAGGATTATTATTTGAAAATCTTAATCTTTTGAAAAATATTAAATTATCATTTTCATTGAGGTTTAATCCCTCAAAAATAATAGGAAATTCATCATAATTACAATACCTAAATTCTAGTAATTTCGACGAAGGTATACTCCCACTACTAGAAATATCATTAGTAAAGCTGACAGAAGAACCGAATTTTTTATTTAGAGTTCTTCTCTTTACATATGTTCCACTACCTTGAATTTTATACACATAGTTATCTTTTTCAAGATCAATTAATGCTTTGTTAACTGTCATTCTAGAAACTCCGTATATATCAGCTAGTTCATTTTCGGTTGGAAGCTTATCGTCAACTTTATATGTATTATTTAAAATTTTTTGTTTAATGTCATTTATAATCAGTTGGTATTTTGGTAAGTCACTCATTTTTTCCTCCATATTATATTATAATATAAAAAAAGGATAATAAAAGTTGTATATACAAATACAATATGGTATACTTTAGATATATACAAATAAGAAGGAGGTTATATGGATTTAATAAATTGTATTGATAGGATTCCATACAGCTTAAATGAAATCGTTAAAATTTATGGAAATAATAAAGAAATATTTCATAATCAAGATGTAAGAGCGATTAATATTATTGGTTCAGGAACTTCACATACATCTGGAGAACTTGCAAAATATTTTCTCGAAGAGAATTCACATATAGAATGTAGGGTTGAATATCCACAATTATTTAAAAATAAAATTAAGAAAGATCATGTAAAAGAAGATGAAGTTTTTATATTTGTATCTCAAACTGGCCATACAAAAGTAGTATACGATTCGCTTAAAATAGTCAAAGACCTTGGCGGGAAAACAATTGCTATATCAGAGGATAAAGATTCACCGATAGCTAAAGAGGCAGATATATTTTATGATATGTTGACATTCAACGAAGAATTTGTTTTTAGAACATTGGGATACACATGTACCGCATTAATTCTTTGTTTGATAGGTCTAAGATTAGGTGGAATTGATATTAGTCCTTATATTTATGATTTAGAATATGTTATAAACAATCTTATAAATGTTAAAAACGTTGCCACTGATTGGTTTGAAAAAAATGGTGAAAAATTTGTAATGAGTGATGCGTTCTTATTTGTAGGCAGTGAAATATTATATTTTGTAGCAAAAGAATTTGAAATAAAATTTATGGAAATGCTTCCTATAATGAGTAACTCATTCGAATTGGAAGAAAGTATTCACGGGCCACAAAATTGTTTTAATAATAATATGTCTTTTTTTATATTGGACAAGAAAGAAAAAACAAAATCTAATTCCTTACAAGAATTTATAGAAAATGAAATAACGGATAAAGTAGTAAATTTTGGAGATATAGGAGAAAAAGGTAAATATTTTTACTTTATTGAATATTCTTATTTAATGCAATATCTTGCCTATTTTTTTGCGAAAAAGAAAAACAGGAATCTTAATGAGAGACTAAACTCAAATATAGATAATTATATAAAAAAATTAATGTAAAGGAGAAAATATGATTCAAGCAATTAGAATTGATGATAGATTACTTCACGGTCAGGTTGCCTATAGCTGGAAAGCCAAATTTAATTACCAGGCAATTGTGATAGCTGACGATGAAGTAGATAATGACGAAATGAGAAAATCGATTATTAAAATGGCTGTTCCAAGTGGTGTAAAATTAGCAATTAAAAATATTAATAATGCAATAGAATTATTAAATAACCCTAAATTAAAAAGTGTTAATGTATTTGTAATTGTTTCGAATCCAAAATCCGCATTCGATATACTCAACGGAATAAACGAAAAAACTACATTAAATATAGGCGGAATGATGAAAAAAGATGGAACTAGAGAATTTAGTAAAGCTGTTTTCATGAGTGATGACGATATATCTTGGCTAGATAAAATATATGAATCAGGAATTGATATAGATGTTAGACAAACACCGAATGAATCTAATCAAGATTATAAAGCATTAAGGGATAAATTTTAGAAGGAGGTATTTATGAGAGAGGCTCTTATAGTTGGTGCAATTTTATTTTGTTTATGGTTTTTGGAAAAAGCGTTAGGAACTCCAATGGTAATTAGACCTATTGTTGTTTCATCTTGTGTAGGACTTGGTTTAGGTGACCTACATAATGGAGTGTTAATTGGAGCCACTTTGGAATTGATGTTTATGGGAGCTATACAGATAGGTGGTTCTGTTCCGCCAGATGTTTTAGCAGGAGCAGGTCTAGGAGCGGCATTTGCAATAATAACAAATAAAGGCCCTGAAGTTGCTTTAGCTTTAGCTTTACCAATATCGGTATTAGCTCAATCAATAAAAGTTGTAATTTTTATTGTAAGAAGTCAGTTTATGAATGTGGCAATAAAATTTGCCGGAAATAATGAAATTGCTAAAATGAAAGCTCTCAACTGGTTTGGATTGGTATTACAATCATCAATGTACTTTGCGGTTGCATTCTTAGCTATACTTTTTGGATCAAATGCAGTCGAGTCTTTTGTTAATTCAATTCCTGATATGATTATGTCATCATTACAATTAGCAGGAGGATTACTACCAGCAGTTGGATTTGCTCTACTTTTACAACCTATGATAGATAAAAAGAATGTTCTATATTTTATACTAGGTTTCATAGCAGTAACATACTTAGAATTACCTATTATGGCGATAACAATATTTTCATTAGGAATTGCATATATAGTGGTATTTGAAAAGAATGATTCTAACAATGAAGTTGTATTGAAAAATGAAGAAAAAACTCAAAGTGAATCTTGGGAGGAGTTATTCGATGAATAAAATAGAAGAAAAAAAATTATTTAGAGACTTGTTTTTTAGTTCGTTTATCTTGGAAAATTCATATAACTACGAAAGACAACAAGCGTTAGGTTATGCTATTGGAATATGGCCAGCAATTAAGAGATTTTACAAAACTAAAGAGCAACAATCAAAGGCGCTAACCAGACATATGGAAATATTTAATACAAACCCACATTTGGTATCCTTTATTTTAGGAACCAATGCTGCTTTGGAAAAACAAGCTTCAGAAGCAGAGGATTTTGATTATTCGATTATATCAAATATTAAAGTTGGTTTAATGGGACCTATAGCCGGAATAGGAGATTCATTTTTCTGGGGTACTCTCAGAATAATTGCTACAGGAGTAGGCCTTTCTCTTGCTCAACAAGGAAATGCTTTAGCTCCAATCGTGTTCTTACTATTATTTAATATTCCACATTTATTAGTTAGATATTTTGGATTAAAAGTAGGTTATAAATTTGGTACAAGCATAATATCAGATGTAAATAATTCTGGTTTAATTCAAAAAATTTCAAAAGCTGCTACTATAGTAGGTTTGGCGGTTATAGGTGCTATGACCTCATCTATGGTAAATTTAAACACAGCATTAAAATTTGATATTGGCTCAGAAACATTTGAAATTCAACAATACTTAGATCAAATAATGCCAGGGTTACTACCATTAGGATATACCTTTTTAATGTTATATTTTTTAAAAAAGGGTAAAAGTTCTACATTCTTGCTTCTTTTCACTATTATTTTTGCGATTCTAGGAAAAGTTATAGGTGTATTTTAATGAGTGCAAATGTATTATTAGTGTCTCATGGTGAACTAGCTAAATCCATGTGTGAAAGTTTGAAGATGTTAGTTGGTGATGTAGGAAAATTTGAATATGTATGTTTAGATAACGATGGTGTAGATAAATTCAGAAATAGCTTTAGATTAAAAATAGATAATATTGATAATGATAAAGAAATCTATATATTATGCGACATCAAGGGAGGGACACCTTTTAATGAAGCATTCAAATATAAGTTAGAGAATAAGGCGGATTTCAGAATTCTTACAGGAATGAATATTCCTATGTTGTTAGATATATACTTTAATTTAGATAATCTAAATTCGGAACAAATAATTTTAAATAGTAAAGAATCAATTGAAATAATATGATCATTTTTGTAACAACATGTGGCTATTTAAAATCATTTAACATTTAATAGAAGTTTTAGGATAATCCAATCATTAAATTAATGTGTGATAAAATTAAAACATTTTGCGTAAGGCTGTTTTGATAAAATTACTAGAAATAAATTAATGAGGTATTTTCAAAACTAATAACAGGTGAATTTAGATAAAACAAAAGCTCAGCTATATGGCTGGGCTTTTTGGATTAATTAGAATATTATAGTCATTATATTAGAATCTGGGAGTTGAAAAAATTATAAAAGTAGTATAGTAAAGTTATAAACAAATAAGGAGAATTATATAGAATGATTTTATAAGCAATATGGAAATTGATACTGATTGTGCTAAGGCTTTGCCTTGGTGTGTTTTGGTATGCCATATTGTGGATAAGATTATTCTTTTTAGGATAGGTCTGTTCACTAGGGACGGACTTTTTTTGTGAAAATTTATATAATTATAGGAAAATAGAATATTATTCATAAGTGGCATATCGTCCGAGGAGGATATATGTTACAGATTAAAAATTTAGGAATTAATTTAATTAAAGATGATAGAAAATTATTAGAAAATTTTGACCTCGCCCTCAACCCGGGAGACAAGGTCGGCCTAATTGGAGAGGAAGGCAATGGCAAGTCAATTCTCTTAAAGACAATAATTGATAGGAAAAGTGTTGAGAATTACGCTCAAATTAGTGGAGAAATATACAAAAAAGAAGAAATTATTGGATACCTCCCCCAAAGTCTTGATGAGAATTTTTTTGAAATGACAGTAGAGGCCTACATGAACCAAGTACTTGATATAAGCCTGTTAGATTACAATAAGTTTTATAAGTATCTAGATCAATTTGGCCTTGATGAATACCTCGTTTTTGGCAAATTAAAACTAGGGGACCTTTCAGGTGGGGAGAGGATAAAAGCCTTGCTTGTGTTTGAACTCTTAAAAGAGCCGACCGTTTTCTTATTTGACGAGCCGACCAATGATTTAGACTTAGAGTCGGCAAGCTTTATTACAAAAATTATGAAAGATATGAAAATCCCCTTAATTTTTGTATCCCACGATCCAGAGCTTTTAAGGAAAGTCGCTAATAGAATTGTTCATTTGGAGCAAGTTCACAGACGACAAATCCCTAGACATACGGTTTTTAACGGGTCTTATGATCTTTATATTATGGAAAGAGAAAATCAAATACGAATTCAGACTGCCAGGGCAAATAAGGACAGGGAAGAATTTGCCAAGAAGGCGGAAAGGTATAGAAAAGTCTATGATTCTGTAAATCATGCAATTAATGCTACAAAAAATGATATTGAAGGCAAAAATCTAAAGGATAAGATGTCTAGTGTAAAATCGCTTGGAAAAAGGCTTGATAAGGAAAAGGAAAATCTTACCCAAAGACCTGATTTTGAAGAGTCGATAGGAATATTTTTCGATGAGAATATCGATATTCCCAATTCAAAAGTGGTTTTGGATTTGAAATCGGATAAGCTTTTGGCGGGAGAAAAAATCTTATCTAAAAATATTGAGCTGAAAGTAGTAGGACCTGAAAAAATATGCATAATTGGGAAAAATGGTGCTGGCAAAACTAGTCTTCTTAAGGAAATTTACAAAAATCTTTCAAAATCCAATCTCAAAATAGGATATATGCCCCAAGATTATTTTGAATACCTTATAGATTCGGAAACACCAATCTCCTACCTTGCAAAACAAGATAGCAAGGATGAAAAAATCAGGGTTTCAAATATTCTTGGCAGCTTAAATTTTGCAAGGGAAGAAATGGAAAGAAGCCTTAAGAGCTTATCAGGCGGTCAAAAAGCCAAGGTATTTTTTGCAAAAATGAATATGGAAGGGGATCAGGTCCTAATCCTCGATGAACCAACAAGAAACCTATCTCCTCTTTCCCAGCCGGAAATAATAGCAAGTCTAAAAGCCTATAAGGGAGCGATTATCGCTGTTTCCCACGATAGGGATTTTATTGAAAAAGTTTTTGATAAGGTTTATGAACTTGATTATTCTGGACTCAGGAAGATAAAATAAAGCACAAGAAGACGAGTGGTTGCTCGTCTTTTTGTGCTTATAGATGCGAATTTTAAAGGAATGGTCTAATCCAATTATGTTTTTGGAGGAGAATTTATTTTTTAGGGCAAATATTTTGATTAAATAGGGAAAAAATTTGGTATAAATTTATTAAAGACAAAAATAAAGGAGATCTTATGGCTATTGATTTACTTGTGACCCTTGATGAAAATTATATAGAGCAGATGAAAGTTCTCATGACTTCGATTTACATATCTAATCCTGGTGAAAATTTTAATATTTATCTAATTCACAGCGGGATTTCTAATGAAAAGCTTGATGATTTAGAAAATGACTTGGCAAAATTTTCTTACAAATTTTTCCCTATAAAGGCGGAGGATGGGCTTTTTTCTTCGGCCAGAGCCACCGATCGCTATCCCAAGGAGATGTATTATAGGCTCCTTGCTGGGGAACTTTTGCCAAAAAATCTTAAAAAAATCCTCTATATAGACCCAGATATTTTGGTTATTAATTCTTTAAAAGAAATTTGGGAGACAGATATAAGAGACTTCCTTTTTGCGGCTGCAAGCCATACAGGAAAGACCGATATGGCCAATAATGTAAATAAAATCCGCCTAGGAACAGATACAGATTATTATAATTCCGGCTTTCTTTTGATAAATTTGGACATGGCCCGAAAGGAAATTGTCCCTGAGGAAATTTTTGCCTATGCAGATGAAAATTACAAAAATTTATTACTCCCGGACCAAGACATCTTAAATGCCATGTACGGAGACAAAATTTTGCCCCTTAAGGATTCGATTTATAATTATGATGCGAGAAATTATTCCACTTACCTATTTAAAAGTAAGGGAGAGGAGGACTTAGCCTGGGTAATGGAAAACACAGTAGTCCTTCATTTTTGTGGAAGGGATAAGCCTTGGAAGAAGAATCACAGAAGTAGGTTTACTGCCCTTTATAGGCATTATATGAATCTTAGCAAGAGGTATTTGTCTTAGTAGATTATTGATGATTTTTAAAGTCTAATAATTTTATGGCAGTATTTAATTACAATTTTTTACAAGTAAAAAAGACGGGGATTTTTATTTCTCCGTCTTTTACTTTGCAAATTTTTAGTTTTCTCCAGTATACATAGTAGATGCACCTGGGTAGAGTTTACCTAGTTCGTCAAAGACTAAGCCGATGTCGCCGAAGCCTGTTTCTTCTAGGCGTTTTTGGGCACGGGTGTAGGCTAGGTCTATGTCTTTGTTTGGTATTTTTTCTACGATTTTTTTGTCAAATTCGTAGTGGTTTACCATGGCATCTTTTAAGGCTTCGTAGTCTCTTTCGTTTGATCCAAATTTGATTAGGTCTTTGTAGTCTTCTGGATCTGCAGCGCCAGTTTCCCCATCTTCTTCGTTTGAACTTCCTGTGAGGATTTCGCATGCCTTTTCTACGTAGTCATCATAGTAGGCTAGTGGGTTTTCTTCGTAGGCTTCGTGGAAGGCATCTTCGATTTCCTTGTCGGTGAAGGACCAGATTGTGTCATAGTCTGCTCCGTTTTCTACCATGAGATTTCTTTCCCATTGGAATTTATCACCGATTAAATCTTCTGGAGATTTTTTCCAGTAGTATTTTGATTCGATTGATTTTAGTGGGAATTTGAGGGATTTTTCTGGATATTCGTTTGCTAATTCTTGGAAGAAAAAGTCTTTTACATCCCAATAGCCAGTTCTTTCGCTCATTTTCTCACATTTTTTATAAAGTTTTACAAGATTGTCTCCGTCTAGCTTTCTAGCAAGTGATGGGGCAAATTCACCCATATCTACCATGAGTTTTTTGAGGTTATCTCCTGTTGCTTGCCATTTTTCATCATCTTTTTGCTCATCTTCAGATTTTTCTTTTTTATCTTCTTCTTTTTGTTCATCTTCTAGATTGACTTTGCCGTCTAGGGCCTTGGCTATGGTTTCTTCAGAAACTTTTGACTCAGGAAGGTCAGAGTCCTTGCATCCTGTTATTACAAAGCCTAGAGCGAGGGCTAGGATTAGTGCTTTTCTATTCATATTTCCGTCCTTTTTATTTCAGTTATTAATAAGTTTATATATTCCATCATACCATTTTTGCTATCTTTTATAAAGTAGACCTTAAAAGTGTAAGAAATTTTTAAAGAATTTTTTAAAATTATTACAAAATTGTAACCTTTTTGTTGCATTTTACCCGAAAATATTATATAATAGGTATAGATTTTACAATAGATAAGAAATGCCTGTAATTAAATTGTAATAAAGAGAGGGAAAAGACAATGAAAAAAATTAATAAAACTGTCCTGCTCGCCTCGACATTATTTATAACTTCCGCTATCAACCTAGCTGATAATGCCTATGCTAATGAGGATGAAAAATTATTTGTCAAAGAGAGCGTGGATAAGCTTAGCGAGGATAGTGAAGATTTTGATAAAAACCAGGAAATAGAAACAAAGTCATATACAAATTTAGATTCTATTGATAAGGAACCAAGCCTTGAAGATCCTGATGTTCCTGTGGAAAATGAGGACAAGGCTCCTGTAGAGTCTTTAGACCAAGCTATCATGGAAATTTCTGAAGAAAATCCAAAAGAAAATACAAATGACGAAAACACCAAAAAAGAAAGAATTCCTGGAGTTATATATTATGACAATGAGAGTCTAGATAATCTTATTAAGGAAGCTAAAAACACTTCTAAAGAAGTAAGCGAACTCCAAAACGAACAAACAAACTTAGATGAAGAAAATTATTATACAGGTAATGCTGGTGGTTATTTTGTAAAAAATAATAACAAGCTTAACTATTATAGAAATAATAAACTTGTTAAAAACGCCAATATCATGGTAAATGGTAGGATTTATAGGGCTGGCAAGACTGGTACTATTTCAAAACCTAAAAATAGATGGCTAAATATTGGCAATGATATATATTACAACGATAGTAAGGGTAATATCTTAAAGGGTATTAGCCAAATCGGAAAGCAAAAGTTCTATTTCTCAAATGATGGTGTTCTTCAGAGAAATAAAAAAATCATTACCGAAGGTGTTTACTACGAGGTAGACAGGGTAGGTAAGATGAATACTGCCCCAAATAGATGGGTAAATGTCAACAATACCGTCTATAGAACCCTAGCTGATGGCAAACTTGCCAAGGGTGTAACTAGGATAGGTAATAAGGATTATATGTTTAGCAAGGATGGGGTTCTTCAAAAAAATAAGAAGATGATCCTTTCAAATAAATATTATGAAGTTGACCAAGCGGGCGTTGTTACAAACCCTAAGAATACTTGGTTTGCCCTTGAAGGCATCACATATAGGACTTTAGCGGACGGTTCTCTAGCTAAGGGACCAGTTGAAATCAACGGCAACTCCTATGTATTTAACTACAATACTGGTGCTATGATAACTGGTAGACCTTCAATTACCAACGGATTATATTTCAATATAGACAATAAAGGTATAGCAACAACTGTAAAAGACGATTGGGTAACATACGAAGGAAAGACCTTCCACACCAACTCTGCAGGCTATGTTCAAAAAGGTCTTTGGGAAATCAACGGCAACCTATATTTCTTTAATGACAACGGAATGATGGTTAATTCTACATTCAAGCAAAATGGTATAATATATAAGACCGACGAAAAGGGAATAGCAAGAATTTCTGGATATGAAGTAGTAGGTGATAGAAGCATCGACTCTACAATAGAATGGATGTTTAAGGCTAAAAACAGCGGAATGACATACCATATGGGTCACCTAAGGAAAACAGAAAAGGCAGCTGACTGCTCTTCTGCGGTATTTAGGGCTTTGATTTACGGAGGATTCTTAAAATCAGATGCCTATGTAGGCAATACAGAAACCCTATTTTCTATGGGAGATAAGGGCGATGTAATGTATGAAATACGTCCAGACGAGATTGACTACGGTGATATTTTCGTAGCAGGAGTTCCTGGCAAGTCACTTGGGGAAGGCGGCCACACAGGCTTTATTCTAAATAAAAATCAAGATACAATTATCCACATGAACTACTCAGGTAACGGCGTTACAGTAACACCAAGAGTAGGAAACATGGGCGATAAGTCAGGAAGACCTGTAAAATATTACAGACTTAAAAATGCAAAATCCAACAGGACCTTTGTAAACAAAAAATAAGATGAATATTAAGAAAACTAGGCAATTTTGCCTAGTTTTTTTGTGGAAACTTTTCAAAATTAGATCAAAAACTCTTTTAAAATTCAATTTAAATATAAAAAAATATTTAAAAATCAACATTTCGGGTATAAATATAGGGTACACGTTTTTTAATGATATAAAAATAAAAAGGAGAATTTATGAGTGAACAAGGAAATAAAGATCAAAAAATGACTAAAAAAAGCCTCTTAGGCAAGGCCCTACTTTTGATAGTGGCCATCCTTTGGGGGTCTTCTTTAACTGTGGTCAAGGTTGCTCAAGAGACCTTTAGACCAAATATGATTTTAGCGATTAGGTTTACAGTATCAGCCCTAATCTTATCTATAATTTTTTGGAAAAAATTAAGAGAAATGACAAAGGACGATATGAAAAGCGGCCTTATAATAGGGATATTTTTGTTTTTGGCCTATTCAGTTCAAACAATTGGTGTTGGTTACACTGATCCAGGTAGGTCTGCATTTTTATCAGCTTCTTACTGCGTAATTGTGCCATTTTTGGCATGGTTTGCTATGAAGAAAAGACCTGATAGATTTAATATAATAGCTGCAGCCTTTACTATAGTAGGAATATATTTTGTATCTATGGCTGGTGGTGATGGTGGATCAGTCTTTGACCAAGGTAAGGAAGCCATCATGGGTGACGGTTTTGCCCTCCTATCAGGACTTTTGTTTGCAGCTCATATAGTTGCTGTAACCAAGCTATCCAAGGACAAAGACCCAATTTTGATGACCATCCTCCAATTTATAATGGCGGCTGTTCTATCCATAATAGTAACTTTGGTCTTTGAAGATAATTCAGCCATAGTTTTGACTAAGAAAGCTGTCCTTGAGGTAGGCTACCTTGCAGTAATGTGCACAACTGTGGCCCTTCTTTTACAAAATATCGGCCAAAAATTTGCAACAGCATCATCAGCTGCCCTAATTTTGGCAACAGAATCCATTTTTGGTATCCTAATCCCAGTCTTTATGGGAATTGAGTCCTTGACTAGAAATAAGATTATAGGTTTCATCCTAATTTTCATAGCCATCCTTATTTCTGAAACCAAACTAAGCTTCTTAGGTTTTGGTAAGGATGATGATAAGGTTGATGAAAAATCAGGAGAAAAAGACAAGTCAAATTCTTGATTACAAATAGGATCAAAATCCCAGTTTAAACTGGGATTTTTTTCTTGCCTATAAAGGGCAAGTCTGTGTAAAACTTTGTGAATATCTTGATTTATGCAAAAATCTTTAAAATAATTTGTGAATAATATACTATAAAAAGAATAGTCCCTTTTTGGTCTTGATAAAAATGAACAAAGGATTTCCTTCTTATGATAATGAGGTTTATCACTCTAAAGCCTTATCAAAAAGTGAAAGAAGATACAAATAAAATAACATTTTTCTTGATATAAAGATAAACTAATGCATAAATATAAACTTAGATAAAAATAAATACAATAAACAGCCTTGACAAAATCACATTAGCAGGATAAAATAATAAACTATAAAAGCTAAATAATTTTTAGGGGGAAAACAATGAAAATGAAAAGAATATTCTCGACCATGATGGCTCTTGGCCTTGCAGCTACACTTGCTGCCTGTGGTGGAGAAGATGCTAAAAAAGATGATGCTGCTGATAAGAAAGACGATCAATCAGTAGATAAAGCAGAAGATAAAAAAGACGATAAAGACGCCGCTGATGAGAATGCTCTTTCTGATGATGAAAAGGCAGAACTAGAAGGCTTTGAAAAACAAACCGCAGATGATACCCTAGTTGTAGGTACTTCTGAAATGAGTGGGGACTTTTATGGTTCTTGGTCAAATAACTCATATGACGTTAAGGTTAGACGTTACATAGGTACAGAAGGTAACAACGCCTACCTAACCATGGTTCAAGACGAAGGCGGCCAATGGCAAGCAAATATGACTGTTCTTGAAAAAGAACCAGAGACAGTTAAGAATGCAGATGGTTCAGAAACAACCACTTTTACAATCAAAAAAGATTTGAAGTGGTCAGACGGACAGCCTATCACAGCTGATAACTACTTATTTGACATGCTTTTCCATGCTTATCCATCTTATCAATTGGTAACTGGATCTTTCACCATAGGTTCAGATTCTGTTAAGGGATATGAAGCCTATAAAGCAGGTGATGATGATAAGTTTGAAGGTCTTGAAAAAGTTGATGATTACACATTTAAGGTAACAACTGACGCTTCTTATTTGCCTTATTATGAATCAGCATTCTTAAAACAAGTGATGCCTTTCCCAATTCACGCTATCTCTGATAATATAGCAGTAGCTCCAGAAGGAAACAAGATAGTTGCTAAAGACGGATACCAACCAACAGAAGAAGAAAAGAAAAAATATATAGAAAATATCGACGCTCAAATAGCTAAATCAAACGAAGATTTCAATGAACAAACTCCAGCTCCAGCTGATGATGCTTCAGAAGATGAAAAGAAATCCTATGATGAGGCTAAAAAAGCTCACGATGAAGAAGTTAAAAAACTTGAAAGCCGTAAATCAGGCGATATTGATGCAACAAGCATGCTAATTGAAGAAGCTATGCAAAAAGAATTCAATGAATATAGGATTAAGCCAACAGTTTCCTGTGGACCATACAAGTTTGATTCTTACGAAAACAACATGGCAAGGCTTAGCCTAAATGAAAACTACGCTGGCAACTTCAAGGGCGAAAAAGCAACTATTCCACATGTAATAGTTCAATATGTAAATAGTAAAATCGCAATCGACCTACTAGAAAATGGTGACATCGACCTTTGGGAATCGGAAGCTGAAGGTGCTCTAATCGATCAAATGAGAGCTGCAGCTGACGAAGGTAAGATTGGTGGTTATAACACATTTGAAAGAAATGGTTATGGTAACGTAGTATTCCTAACAGACAGGGGAGCTACAAAATATAAAGAAGTAAGACAAGCTATTGCTCACTTGATGGATAGGAACTCTTATGTTCAATCCTTCGCAGGCGGCTACGGTGTAGTTACAAATGGTATGTACGGTACAAGCCAATGGATGTATAAGGAAAGAGGAGCTGACCTTGAAGCAAGCCCAGACTTTAACAAGTACACCCTAAACCTAGATAAGGCAAATGAACTATTAGATGCTACTCCTTATAAATTTGAAAAAGATGGCAAAACTCCATGGGATAAGGCAAAAGCTGACGAAGAATATTCAAAGAACCCAGACGGTTTTGACTATTATAGGTACGATGAAACAGGTAAGAAACTTCAAGTTAACCAATACGGTTCTGATGAATCTCCAATTACAACCCTAATCTCAAACCAAGTACCAGTAAATGCTAAGCAAGTTGGTATGGAATACAATGTAACAGCAGGATCTTTTGCTACCCTCCTTGATTACTACTATCACCCAAAAGATGACGCTGAATATACAGTATTCAACATGGGCTTAAGCTTTGGTACACCATTCGATCCATGGTTCCAATATAACTCAAAAGGATCTGACAACATGACAAGGACCAACGATCCAAAGGCTGATGAATTAACAGTCAAACTACGTCAGACAGACCCAGATGATAAGGAAGGCTACCTAGATACTTGGGAAGAATTTGAAAAATGGTACAACGACTACCTACCAGAAATCCCACTATATTCAAACCAATACCACTCAGGCTACACTGCAAGGGTTAAAGGTTTTGATATCAACACACCAGTTTGGGAATCTGAATATCAAATCAACGCAATGAGTTTAGATAATAGCAAAAAATAAAAACCCTAACAAGATTAAGTACACAGCAAAGCAAGGATTTATCCTTGCTTTTGTTGTGGGAAAATTTTTGGATAGCCATTCAAATTTATAAATAAGACTGGGTTCTAAGGAAATTGGAAAATAGAATCGAATCAAAGGTTAAAAATGAAATCAATATTGATTGGAAATTAAATAGAAAATAAAATCCTAACTGACTGGAGAAATAATAAATTAAATAAAATATAATAAAATTTAAATAAAACCAAAGGGTGGAAAATCCCAGGCAAAATTTTGAAAATATAGGAATTATTTCCTGTATATTATTCAAGGTAATTCATTTTAAAAACTAGCTCCATATTCTACTTAAAATTAGATTTTGAAAGAATTGACAAATATGACTTCGTTATATGTTTAATTAGGTAGAGAGATAAGCAGAATTGAAAGAACTTCCATAAAAATTTAACAAAGTCCTTGAAAATCTGACAAGATATAAGAATAATTATTCATAAAACTGAAAGGCTAAACGCTCTAAAACTTGACAAAAACGGTTTAATAGGATAAAATACTATACTATAAAAAGTTACTTAATTTTTAGGGGGAAAACTTATGAAAATGAAAAGAGTATTTTCATCACTTATGGCCTTAGGCCTTGCAGCAACCCTTGTTGCATGCGGTGGAGATAAGGCAGAAGATGCCAAAGAAAAAACAGACGACAAGGCAGCAGAAGCTCCAGCTGATAACAAAGAAGCTCCAGCTGAAGGCGAAGAAGGCAAGGAAGACGAAAAAGCTGAACTTGAATCTTTCGACAAACAAACTGCTGATGACACCCTGGTAATCGGTGCTGTTCAAGAGTTTAACGGAGACTTCTTACAAGGTTGGACAAACAACTCTATGGACGTTAAGGCTAGAAGATTCCTAGGTATCGAAGGAAACAACGGTTATGGAACAGTTGTTCAAGACGAAGGTGGTCAATGGATTAACAACATGACCGTTCTTAAAGAAGAACCAGAAACAGTTAAAAATGCTGATGGATCTGAAACAACAACCTACAAGATTAAAGAAGACCTAAAATGGTCAGATGGTACACCAATCAACGCTGATAACTACCTATTTGGTTCACTTCTTCACACCTATCCATCATACCAATTAGTAACAGGTTCAACATCAATCGGTGATGACTCACTAATGGGATATGAAGCATACAAAAATGGAGACAAGGATACCTTTGATGGTCTTAAGAAGATTGATGATTACACATTTTCTGTAACAGTAGACGCATCATTCCTACCATACTACGAAGAAGCTGCTCTTAGGGGATATGGTCCATACCCAATCCACGCTGTAAGCGAAAACCTTGCTGTTGCTCCAGAAGGTAACAAGATTGTAGCAAAAGATGGTTACCAACCAACAGAAGAAGAAAAGAAAAAATACATCGAAAACATCGATACTCAAATAGCTAAGAATAACGAAGACTTCGAAGAAAACAACCCAGCTCCAGCTGAAGATGCTAACGAAGATGAAAAGAAAGCTTACGAAGAAGCTAAAAAAGCTCACGATGAAGATATAGCCAAACTTGAAAAGAGAAAAACAGGTGACGTTGATCCAACAAGCATGCTTATCGAAGATGCTATGCAAAAAGAATACAACGAATACAGAATTAAGCCAACTGTAACAGCAGGACCATACAAGTTTGATTCTTTCGGAAACAACATGGTTAGAATGAGCATCAACGAAAACTACGCTGGTAACTTCAAAGGTGAAAAACCAAGCATTCCACACGTAATTCTTCAATATGTAAACAAAAATATCGCAATCGACCTACTTGAAAACGGCGACATCGATATTTGGGAAGCTGAAGGTGAAGGCCCACTAGTTGACCAAATGAGAGCTGCAGCTGACGAAGGCAAAATCGGTGGCTACAACACATTTGAAAGAAATGGTTATGGTAACGTAACATTCCTAACAGACAGAGGAGCTACAAAATATAAAGAAGTTAGACAAGCTATCGCTCACCTAATGGATAGAAATAACTTCGTACAATCATTCGCAGGTGGCTACGGTGTAGTTACAAATGGTATGTATGGTACAAGCCAATGGATGTACAAAGAAAGAGGAGCTGATCTTGAAGCTAACCCAGAATTCAAGAAATATCAATTAAACCTTGATGAAGCTAACAAACTTCTTGATAAAACACCATTTACATTCGAAAAAGACGGTACAACTCCATGGGATAAGGCAAAAGCTGATGAAGAATTTGCTAAAAACCCAGACGGATTTGACTACTATAGATATGATAAAGATGGTAAGAGACTTCAAGTTAACCAATATGGTTCTGATGAATCTCCAATCACCACCCTTATCTCAAACCAAGTACCAGTAAATGCTAAACAAGTAGGTATGGAATACAACGTAACAGCTGGTTCATTTGCAACCCTTCTTGATTACTACACTAATCCAAAAGAAGATGCTGAATATACAGCATTCAACATGGGTACAGGATTTGGTACACCATTTGATCCATGGTACCAATATAACTCTAAAGGATCTGATAACAAGACAAGAACAAATGATCCAAAAGCTGACGAACTTACAGTTAAACTTCGTCAAACAGATCCTACAAAGAAAGAAGAATACCTAGACAACTGGGAAGCTTTCGAAATGTGGTACAACGACTATCTACCAGAAATTCCTCTTTACTCTAACCAATACCACACAGGTTATACAAAGAGAGTTAAAGGATTCGATATCAACACACCAGTTTGGGAATCTGAATACCAAATCAATGCCATGAGCATCGAAAAATAAGAATAAAATTTAAAGGCAGGGCCATACGGCCTTGTCTTTTTTTGTGAATATGGAATGAATAAAAAAATGTTTTCTTGGATTAAACTTATATTTGTTTTAGAGAAAATTTCACGAAAATAATTCTCCTGTGGGCGTTTTTGACGGTGGCTAAGAGTTAACAATCACAGAGTGTAAAACTTGTTGGTTTAAATAACAAATCATGGAAAAAATCTTGTTAAAATAGATAAATATACAATCATATCTAACAAAGCGTGTAAAAGCTTGACAATAAAAGTTTAATAAGTTAAAATCAATGTATAAAGTAAGACATTTTAGGGAGGAAAGAATGAAGATTAAAAAAGTATTCTCATCACTTATGGCTTTAGGCCTTATGACAACGATTGCAGCGTGTGGTGGAGGAGATAAAGCAGACCAAGCCACCGACGCAGATCCTAATCAAGGTCAAGAAACACCAGCAGAAGGCCAAGAAGGTCAAGAAGGTGCAGAAGAATCTGTAGAAAACTTTGCCAAACAAACATCAGATGATACCCTTGTCGTTGGTGTAGAAGAAATCAACGGCGACTTCATCGGTGGTTGGACAAACAACAAAACAGACGTAAAAGCCAGAAGATACATGGGTATTGAAGGTAACAACGGCTATTCAACAGTGGTTCAAGACGAGGGTGGCCAATGGGTAAACAATATGACAATTCTCGAAAAAGAACCAGAAATCGTCACCAATGAAGATGGATCAGAAACAACTACCTTCACAATCAAAAAAGACCTTAAATTCTCTGATGGTAGTCCAATCACAGCTAAAAACTATGTTTTTGGACCACTTTTATCATCTCATCCAGCCTACCAAGTAGTAACAGGCTCAACCAACATCGGTGCTGATACTATCAAGGGTTATGAAGAATATCACAATGGAGATAAGGATTTCCTAGATGGATTAGAATTAGTAGATGACTATACCTTCAAGGCAACAATTTCATCTGACTTTTTACCATATTTTGAATCAGCAGCCCTAAGAGGTTATGGCCCATTCCCATTCCACGCTATTACAGATAACCTAACAGTTTCTGAAGATGGCAAAAAACTTGTGGCTAAAGAAGGCTACCAAGTAACAGACCAAGATAAGGAAAGATATTTCAAAAACCTTGATACAACCATCCAAAAAGCCAAGGAAGACTTTGAAGATGACTGGTCTTTCATTGATAAAGCTGATGACGTAACTGAATCTGAAAAACAAGAATACGAAGAAGCTAAAAAAGAACACGAAGAAAAAATCAAAGAACTTGAAGCTAAAAAAGATGGCGACGTAGACCCAACAGAACTTCTTATAGAAGATGCTATGCTTAGGGAAGCCAACGAATATAGGGCAAATCCATCAGTAGTAGATGGTCCTTATAAGTTTAACTCTTTTGCCAACAACATGGTTAAACTCGATCTAAACGAAAATTACGCTGGTAACTTCAAGGGTGAAAAGGCTACAATTCCTCATATTATTTTACAAACTGTAAATAAAAATATAGCAGTAGACCTACTTGAAAACGGCGATATCGACCTTTGGGAAGCTGAAGTTGACGGTGCAAAGATCGACCAAATGAGAGCTGCAGCTGAAGCGGGAAAGATTGGTGGCTATAACACATTTGAAAGAAATGGCTACGGCAACGTAACCTTCCTAACAGATAGGGGAGCAACCAAATATAAGGAAGTAAGACAAGCTATCGCTCAATTAATGGACAGAAACTCTTTTGTACAATCTTATGCAGGCGGCTACGGTGTAGTAACCAACGGTATGTACGGTACAAGCCAATGGATGTATAAGGAAAGAGGAGCTGATCTTGAAAATAATCCAGAATTCAAGAAATACCAACTAAACCTTGAAGCAGCAAACGCCCTTCTAGATAAAACCCCATACAAGTTTGAAGCAGACGGCAAGACTCCTTGGGATAAGGCAAAGGCAGATGAAGAATTTGCTAAAAACCCAGATGGTTTTGACTACTACAGATACGACGAAAACGGCAAAAAACTTCAAGTTAACCAATACGGTTCTGATGAATCTCCAATTACAACATTGATTTCTAACCAAGTGCCAGTTAACGCTAAACAAGTTGGTATGGAATATAATGTAACAAGTGGATCATTCGCAACCCTACTTGAATACTATAACTTCCCTAAAGAAGACGCCGAATATACAGCCTTCAACATGGGTACAGACTTTGGTACACCATTTGACCCTTACTACCAATACAATTCTAAGGGCTTCGATAACAGAACAAAAACCAACGATCCAAAGGCAGATGAGTTAACAGTTAAGCTTCGTCAAACAGACTCTAAGGACAAGGAAGGCTACCTAGATACTTGGGAACAATTCGAAATGTGGTACAACGACTACTTGCCAGAAATTCCTCTATATGCTAACCAAAACCACTCTGGTTACTCAAAGAGAGTAAAAGGCTTTGATATCAATACTCCACTTTGGGAATCTGAGTATCAAATCAATGCCATGACAATAGAAAATTAAGGATAAGAAAAATAATTAAAGAAATCCCCGCTTAAATGCGGGCTTTTCTTTAAATAAAATTGTTTTTTACATCCGATGAAAATTATGGTGAAATTCTTATCAATATTTACAAAATTTTATAAATATTCATAAAATGTATGAAATAAGCCTTATCATTTGTAAAACTTCAGGATTTTTATAAACTATAAGGTTGACAAAAAGACCGAAATATTATAGTATTGTAGGTATAAATTATATGATTTAGGATTGGGCGTAAAATTAATTGAAATATTTAACCAATACATAAAAGCCCGCCTAAATCAAAAGAGGAAGGATATATATGTTACGTTATATAGTTAAGAGAATAATAAACTTAATACCAGTAGCTCTTATCATATCTATCATGCTTTTTGCCTTCTCCAAGGCCATGCCAGGAGACCCTATCCAGGCAATGATCCCTACCACAGGTAGGATGACCAAGGCGCAAAAAGAAGAGATGTATAAGAACTTATCAGCAAGGTATGGCTATGACAAGCCTCTACCAGAACAATATGTAAGATGGTTAGGCAGGACACTTAAGGGCGACTTTGGTGAGTCTACCAGAGTTAGAAGACCAGTTAAGGAATACCTATCTGAACCACTTAAAAATACAGTTTACTTAAATATCGGTTCTACAATAATTTCCTTTGTACTTTCGGTGCTAATAGGAATTAGGTCGGCGACCCGAAAGGGGGGCATCTACGACAAGACGGCCCAAACATTAACCCTAGTAGGTCTATCTATACCGACCTTCTTTATAGGACTTATAATGATCTTTTTCTTTGCCTTTAGGCTAAAGATGTTCCCAGCAAATGGTATGCCTAGGGAAAATACTTTTGGAGAATGGGTAAAATACCTAACCCTACCTACTCTAACACTAACAGTAGGTTCGCTTGCATCCCTTTCTAGGTATGTAAGAAACTCCATGCTAGACGCTCTTGACCAAGACTACATCAGAACAGCTAGGTCAAAGGGTCTTAAAGAAAAAACAGTAGTATATTCTCACGCCTTTAGAAACGCGTTAATTCCAGTAGTTACAGCGTTGACATGGGCGGTCCTTGGCATGTTCTCAGGTTCTGCTATCACAGAGAGGATTTTCTCCTACAGGGGAATCGGTAATGAGCTTATTTCTGCGGTAATGGCGCAAGACTACAACGTAATCCTTGCCCTATCAATGTTCTATGCCATTCTTACCCTTCTAGGCAACCTCTTAATGGATATAGCCTATGCCCTAGTAGATCCAAGAGTTAAGTTGGAGGCTTAGTATGAATAGAAAATTAAAAAAACCATTTAAATCTTATTTTGGCTTCCTCAAGACTTATTTTTTGAGAGGATTTACCTTTGCAAGTGGCATGGAAGATAACCCTACACCAAGCCCAGAAAATGAAGGTCCAACAAATGACCTTAATGCAAATTTAGAAGGTGGCCCACAGGAAGAACCAGAAAATGATAGGCTAAAAGAAGAAGCCATTATGTCACCAGGTAAGGTTGCCCTTAGAAACTACTTTAGAAACCCACTTGGTGTTATAGGACTTGCTATGTTTATAGCAATTGTTCTTGTAATCTTTGTTGGTTCAAAGATGCTACCATTTAACCAATATTACTCACAAGGTAACCTAACCAACGTTTCTCCAGGAGCGGGATATATGAATTATCCAAGCGAAATGGAAAAAGAAGGCGTTGAAAAAATCTCAATAGGTAATACATTTGCCATTGGTCTTACAAAAGAAAATAACATCTATGTTTGGGGTTCAAACAACGAAGACGATGTTTTAACAATCCCAGAAGATGTTAAAGAAAAAATCAAAGGCAAAAAAATAAAAGACGTAGCAGCTGGTGATAGACACATCTTAATTGCTACAGAAGATAATGAAATCTATGGTTGGGGTAATAAGACTTTTGAACAAACAAAAGTTCCACCAATGCAAGAAGCCAAAATCAAAGAAGAGGGAATTGCAAAACTTGGCGGTGGTACCCAATATTCAGTTGTACTTACAAATAAAGGAAACCTTGTAATCTGGGGTTCAACACTCGCTTCAAGGCTTGATATGATCCCATCTGCCATCCAAGGCCAGGTAGTGGACTTTGATTGTAACACAATTAACGTAATAGTAACTAAAAAAGATGGGTCTGTTGACCTCCTTGGTGTAAGAGGTGCTGAAAATGATACAGCTATGCCTGCTGAACTTAGAGAAGGCAAGGTTAAGGCTAAAAAAGCAGTTCTTACAGCCAATTCCGCAGCAGCTCTTACAGAAGATGGCAAACTTTATGTTTGGGGTCCATCTAGAGATAAGTTATCTGGAGACTTTATTCCAGAATTTGATGCTAAAATCGTAGATATAGAAGCAAGTGATTCAATTATTTCAGTTCTTGACGAAAATGGCAAGGTTCACCAATGGGGTATTGAAAACTATGGAGAGCTTGATACACCTGATGGCGAATTCGACCAAATTTTCTCAAACTACTTCAATGTCTACGCAGTAAATAAAGAAGGAAAAATTAATACTTGGGGACTAAACGGATTTAGGTTTGGTTCAGATGACCAAGGTCGTGATATCTTCACAAGACTTATCCACGGCGGCAAGATGACCATGGTAATTTCCCTAATTTCAACAATCATCCAAATCGGACTTGGTGTTTTAATAGGTATGGTTTCAGGTTTTGTCGGCGGTAGAGTTGATAATATCTTAATGAGGATTTCAGAGATCGTTGCATCTTTCCCATTCTACCCAATGCTTATTTCCCTATCTGCCCTCCTACCTCCAGGAGCTAGCCAAGAGCAAAGAATAACCATGGTTATGATTCTTTTAGGTATCCTAGGTTGGACAGGACTTGCACGTTTGGTACGTGGACAAATCCTTGCAGAACGTGAAAGGGATTATATTACAGCTGCCAAGGCCCTTGGTGTAAGGGATTGGTCAATCATGGTTAAGCACATACTCCCTAACGTCCTATCAATTGTTATAGTAAATGCGACAATTGGTTACGCAGGCAACCTTCTTACTGAAAGTGGTCTTTCATTCTTAGGTTTCGGTGTTCAAGAGCCTACACCATCTTGGGGTAATATGCTTACAGCTGCCCAAAGTTCGGATGTACTAAACACTTACTGGTGGAGATGGGTATTCCCAGCCCTTGCAGTATTCTTGACATCATTCTCAGTTAACCTTATTGGTGATGCCCTAAGAGATGCAATCGACCCAAGAGCAAACGAGAGATAGGTGAAATTATGAGCTTACTAGAAATAAACAATCTTCATACCTACTTTTCTACAAGGCGTGGTCTAATCAAGGCTGTTAACGACGTAACCTTGTCTGTTGACGCTGGAAAAACCTTAGGTCTTGTAGGTGAGTCCGGATCTGGTAAGAGTCAGACAGCTATGAGTATTCTTCAACTGTTTGAAGCTAACCAAAAGATCTATGGTGGTGAAATAATCTTTGATGGAGAAAAAATCTCCGAATATAAAACAAGCCAAATGGAGCATATCAGGGGAAATAAGATTTCTATGATCTTCCAAGAGCCAATGAGCTCCCTAAACCCTGTATTTACTGTAGAAAAACAGCTTTCAGAAGTACTTATGCTTCACAAAGGCATGAATAAAAAAGAAGCGGCTGAAAGAGTTGAAGAACTTCTTGCAGCTGTTAAAATCCCAAACCCACACGTAGTTACCAAGCAATATCCATTTGAACTATCAGGTGGTATGAACCAAAGGGTTATGATAGCCATGGCCCTTGCTTGTGAGCCAAAGCTTCTTATAGCTGACGAGCCAACTACAGCCCTCGACGTAACTATCCAAGCCCAAATCCTAAGGCTAATGAATGACCTTAAGCACAAGGCTAGCACATCAATCCTCTTTATCACCCACGACCTTGGTGTTATTAATCAAATGGCTGATGAAGTAGCTGTAATGTACTGTGGACAAATCGTTGAGCAATCACCAGTAGAATTTATTTTCAAACGTGATATAACAGACTTTAACCACCCATACACTGTAGCCCTTCTAAACTCTATCCCATCTATCACTTCAGATAGGAATGAGAGATTAGACATCATACCAGGAAGCGTACCTCACCCATTAAACCTACCAGATGGTTGTAAGTTTGCGGCAAGGTGCAAATTTGCTACAGAAAGATGTATCAAAGAGATGCCAGAATTACAGGCAGTAAATGAACACCAATTAATCAGGTGCCATTACCCAAATAGAAAGGAAAGAGAAGATGGAAAATAAAGACAAGAAGGTCTTATTTAAGATAAGAAACCTCAAAAAATATTTCCCTCTTAAGAAAAAAGGCTTTTTTAACAAAGGCCCAGGCGAATATGTACACGCCAACGAATCTATATCTATAGACATCTATGAGGGTGAAACACTTGGTCTTGTAGGAGAGTCAGGCTGTGGTAAGTCTACTTTCGGAAGGACACTTCTACAAATTTATGAACAAACAGAGGGAACAACCCTTTATTACGGAAAAACTCTAGAAGAACTTGCTCCAGAATACATGGGCAAGATGATTGGTAAAATCCCATCAAAATTCCCTAACTACCACAAGGAATTAGATGAATTAAATAAAATCTATGAAGATTTAGAAAAATCTGAAACCGACGAAGACAGGGCAATGAACAACGAAAAAGCCATGTTCAAACGTCGTGCAATCGAAGAAGAATACCTAAATATGATAAGAATTGCCGGTGGACTTCTAGCTTCAGATGACCTAGGCAAGGTAGCAAACCTCCTTAACGGAGAATACCAAGTCCTAAAGGAAAGAGCTAAGGTTTATACTGACATAGAAGAATTTGAGCAAAAAGCTCAAATGATGGTAAGAACCTGGGATGACTACTACAAAATCCTAGATGAAGATCCAAAATATAAGGAATTAAAAAATAAGGCTGATGAAATAAGTAAGAGAGTTGAAGAAAAAAGAGCTGAAATTGAAGCTTACAGAGATACTCTTAGGGATAAAGAAGGCTTTGACGAGCTTGAGAGTCAACTTGACACAGGTATCGACCTTTCAGAATTAAACAAGGAAGAGATGAGACAACTCCGCAAGGACCTACAAATGATCTTCCAAGACCCTTATGGATCACTAGATACAAAGATGACTGTAGGAAATATCATCGGTGAAGGCGTACTAGGCCACGATTTATTCAAGTCTAGAAACGAAAAAGGCTACAACGAATATATCCAAGAAACAATGGAAAAATGCGGTCTCGCCCCATACTTCCTTCATAGGTATCCTCACCAATTCTCAGGTGGACAAAGACAAAGAATAGGTATAGCAAGAGCCCTTGCCCTAAAACCAAGCTTTATAGTTTGCGATGAGGCGGTATCTGCCCTTGACGTATCTATCCAGTCACAAATCATAAACCTTCTTCAAGACTTAAAAGAAGAAAACAACCTAACCTACCTCTTCATTACCCACGACCTTTCAGTTGTAAAATATATATCTGACAGGATTGGTGTAATGTATCTAGGTGTAATGGTAGAACTTGCTGATTCTGAAAAGATATTCGCAAACCCACTCCACCCATACACAAAGGCCCTACTTCAAGCTATACCAAGAACTGACGTTGATCAAGGTCAAGAGCTTGCAATAATCGAAGGCGATATTCCTTCAGCTGTAAGGCCACCAAAGGGATGTAGGTTCCACACTAGGTGTGAATACGCTATGGACATCTGTTCACAATTTGAACCAGAACTCAAAGACGTTGGCGACGGCCACTTCGTTGCCTGCCACTTAATGGATGTATCTGAAGAAGAAAAAGAAAAAGCCCACGCTAAGGTTATGGCAGAAAGAGCCAAATTAGACAAAGAATTAGAAGAAATTAGTGCTATATGAAAAGACCAATAGACAGGTTTAAGGGAAAAACTAGAGAGGAAATAGAAGCAAAAGAAGATCTCCTAGACAGGGACAACCTAGAAAGAGGCGATAAGCTGGCAATGTTTCTAGCAGCCATGAGAGTCTTCATGCCCTTCGTCCTACTTCTCCTCGCCCCAATATTTTTAATAGCATTCTTTATGTAAAATGTGAAAACCAGGATTTTTATAAATTCTGGTTTTTTTATTGTCCACTTTAGTGAGTTGAGCGAACGAAAGAGAGCGAAACAAAAAACCACCTGCTATGCAGGTGGAGGGATTTAGCTTTAGCTTCAAGCACCAAGAAAACCTCCTTAAAGTATAATTGTGATAGTCACATGCACAATTAAACAAGGAGGTAATCATGGATAAAAATACTTTATCACATACAAGCTGGAGATGCAAATATCATATAGTTTTTGCGCCAAAATATAGAAGACAAGTAATATATAGACAACTAAGGAAAGATATAGGAAGCATACTTCGAGAATTATGTTCAAGAAAAGGAGTAAACATAATAGAAGCAGAGTTATGCCCAGATCATGTCCATATGTTGGTAGAAATACCACCAAAATATTCAATATCACAAATAATGGGATATTTAAAAGGAAAAAGTTCGCTGATAATATTCGATAGACATGCCAACTTAAAATATAAATATGGAAACAGACATTTTTGGTGTAGAGGATACTATGTAGATACTGTAGGCAGAAATGAAAAGAAAATAAAAGAATATATACAAAATCAATTAAAAGAAGATTATTATGCTGACCAAATAAGTATAAAAGAATACCATGACCCGTTTACGGGAGAGTCAGTAAATAAAAACAAATAAAAAACTGCTTCAGCAGTAGTTGGGATAGTGGTGCATGTGATGGAATATTCGGAGCCCCAATAGGGGCGTGCCGGTATTCGCGCCTTATAGGCGCTGCACAAACTACCAGCTAAGCTGGTAGTTTTGATTCCAGAAAACCATTAATAGTTTTTTATCCGAGATAAAGTATCTTTTTTTGTTAATCTGAGATTAACTTTATCTTATATTATTTCTAGGTCATTTACATGACCCCTTCGTTCATAGGGGGAACCCAAGGGGGCGGCAGATGCCCCCTCACCGGTTCCCCCTAAGACCCCCTTACGCTACACCCCCGACTGCTCCTTGGCGGAGTGCGAGACCAGAAGTTTGCCTTTCGGCAAACCTCTTTAGTAGAGGGAATGACTTCGCATTAGTTTACGTATCTCCCAACTGATTTCTAATATTCAAGCCCCTAAAAACTGATAACTCGCTACGCTCAAACAATCAGTTTTTTTAACGGGGCTTTCTATTAGAAATCCTTGCCCGATAAAGGGGAGAATTGGTCTTGAAGTTCCAGATTTTGCTAGGCTCGTTTGGCTTTCGCCAAACATTACTAAATTAGTGTTTATTTTAAAACAAAGAAGTGAAAAATCTCAAGGTCGAGTATTTTAAAATGCCAAGCCTCCGTAAAGAAAATTGCACTGACAGCTTTTTTACAAATAGAAATATAGTAGCTACTGTGAACTAATTTTCAAATAAAAAGCACAAGTCAGACGAGATTGCAATTTTTAGGAGGATTGGGATTTTAAAAAGTAAGAAGATAGCAATACTAAAACGAAGACGAAAACCATATTTAAAAAAGATTTTCGAAGAAAATCTACCTTATTTGCTCCCCGCCATAGGGGCCGCCTGGGGGTGTAACGGTGAGGGGGTACAAGGGGGAGTCCGATGAGGGACCATTCGGAAGGTCCCTTGGGGCTCCCCCTTGAAACGAAGATTCAATTGTGAATACAATCATAAATTATAATAAAAAAGAAATATAATTTATCTAGGATATAAATAATGAACCTTTGGGGTTCCCCCAGATACGGAGGAGTCATGTAAATGGCTGAAATAAATTAAAAGATAAGATTGAAATATAAAATACAAATTAAAAAATAAATTATCTTGGATAATAGATCAAAAAATAATATAATAAAATGATGAGGTAAAAATAAAAAAGCGCCAGATCCTTTTGGGATGACGAGGGAGGAAGTTATCGAAAATTCGGCGGGAGCTTCCTGGGTTCACAGCCTTAGTGTTAGACAAAAGCAGAGAGTAATTTCTGTGACAGAGAAGACACAGTGGCCTCATTAAAAAATTAATAAGGAGGCACTATGTGCGGAATAGTTTGTTATAAGGGAAAGCTTGATGCAAGAGAAGTAATCGTTGATGGGCTTTCTAAGCTTGAGTACCGTGGCTACGATTCAGCTGGTCTTGCGGTGATTAATGGGGGATTAATATCTGTGGTTAAAAAAGCAGGCAAGATTGCAAATCTCAAAAAAGCCCTTGAGGCAAACCCTATCAGTGGAAATATTGGTATTGGCCACATCAGATGGGCGACCCATGGGGAAGCAAGTGATATAAATAGCCACCCTCACCTTTCAAATAAGGGTAGAATTGCCGTAGTCCATAACGGTATTATCGAAAATTACAGGGAATTAAAGAAAGAACTCGAAGACGAAGGCTACATTTTTAAGTCAACTACAGATACAGAAGTTATAGCGGTTTTAATTGAAAAATATTACGGTGGCGACCTTTTGGAAGCTGTTAAAAAAGTCAAGGAAAGGTTAGAAGGTTCTTTTGCTTGCGGGATTATTTCAGCTGACGAGCCAGGAAGGTTAATCGGAATGAGGGTAGAAAGCCCACTTGTAGTTGGCCTTGCTGGAAGCGACATAATCATGGCAAGTGATATTCCTTCCCTACTAAAATACACTAAGGACGTAATTTATTTGGAAAATGGCGACCTTATCGACATTACAGAAGACGGCTATACTATTTATGACGGAAATAACCATAAAGTTAAGAGGGAAATCACAAAAATATCTTGGTCTGTGGATGCAGCCACAAAAGGCGGTTACGACCACTTTATGATTAAGGAAATCAATGAACAAGGGCCAGCTATTAAAGAGCTATTGAACTTAAATATAAAAAATAATGAAATTCATTTCGACGGAGATTCCTTGACCAAGGAAGAAATCGAGAAATTTAAGAGAATTTACATCGTAGCCTGCGGTACAGCCTACCATGCGGGTTTAGTTGGAAAAGTTCTTCTTGAAAGATTGGCAAAGATTCCTGTAATTTGTGATCTTGCCTCAGAATTTAGGTACAATGAGCCTTTCTTAGATGAAAATACTCTTGTTATCCTAATTTCCCAATCAGGGGAGACTGCAGACAGCCTCAAGGCCCTAAGGCTTGCCAAGGAAAAAGGAGCAGAGACCCTTCTTATTACCAACACCCTAGCCTCATCCATGGATAGGGAAGCGGACAGGTCTTTGTATTGTTATGCTGGCCCAGAAATTGCCGTTGCATCTACCAAGGCCTACACAACACAAATCATAAATTTATATCTCCTTGCCTTAGATTTTGGCCATAAATTAGGCAGGCTTGATAAAAACACCTATGATGAAATTATTAAAAACTTAAGGGAAATTCCAGAAAAAATTGATCAAATCCTTTCTGATGACAAGGATATAAGGGATTTTGCGGAAGAGATAAAGGATGAAAAGAGCTTATTTTATATAGGCAGGGGGCTTGATTATGCAACAAGTATTGAGGCTGCCCTTAAGCTAAAGGAAGTTTCTTACATCCATACCGAAGCCTTTGCGGCAGGTGAGCTAAAGCATGGAACAATTTCCCTTATTGAGGAAGATACCCCAGTCATTGCCATCATGACCCAGAAAAATCTCACTGCAAAGACCCTATCAAATGTAGAAGAGGTCGTTGCTAGGGGAGCGAATGTCTTTATTATCACATCTCACAAGGATTCCAGAATGGAAAAGACAAGTGGGAAAATTTTTGAAATCCCAGAAACTATGGACATTCTCTACCCACTTTTAACAGTAATTCCAGCCCAGCTAATGGCCTATTACACTTCTGTTGCCAAGGGCATTGATGTTGACAAACCAAGAAATCTGGCCAAATCTGTAACTGTCGAATAATTTTAGTTTAGTAAACCGAATTTAGGGGTAAAAGAGAGTTTGAGAGTAAAGGAGGTTTTTATGAGATTTAAAGATAAGTCAGTAGTTGTGACAGGAGCAAGCTCAGGAATTGGCAGGGAAATTGCCAAGGAATTTGCCCAAGAAGGTGCAGTTGTAATAGCTGTAGCTAGGAGGGCAAATCTCTTAGAAGAATTAAAAGAAGAATGCAAGGACTTTGAAGGAAGGATAGTGCCTTTCCCAGGTGACCTAACAGATGGTGATTTTGTAAAGGCCATGCTTCAAAAGGCCATAGACGAAACTTGCAAGCTTGATGTTTTGGTCAACAACGCTGGAATTATGGATGATTTCATTCCTTTAGGAGAACTTGAAAGAGATTTCTATGACAGAGTTATGGAATTAAACCTAAATGAACCAGTTTTTGCCATGAAAGAAGCAATTAATATAATGCGTAAACAAGGAGGTGGCAATATTGTAAATGTCAACTCCCTAGCAGGAGTAGCTGGAGCTAAGGCAGGTGCAGCTTATACAGCAAGCAAGCACGCCCTCCTAGGTATTTCCAAAAACTCAGCCCATATGTACAAAAAAGACGGAATTAGGATTAATTCTGTCATTCCAGGTGGAATTGAAACTGGAGTTGTGGGAGATTATTCAAAAATAAACCAATTTGGCCTTGGCAGGGTAATGGCAGCTATAGAAGCAGACAACCCAATGGGCCAACCAGTTGATATAGCAAAAGCTTGCCTATTTTTAGCAAGCGATGACGCTAAGTTTATTAACGGAGCAGGCCTTGTTGTAGACGGCGGAGTCCTAGCAGCTGAATAATATAAGCAATAAAAAATGGATCATCTAGATCCATTTTTTTCTTTGCAATAATTTTAATTTTCTATTTTCTTTACTTCCTCAATTACCTCTTCAGGAATCATCTTATTTGAAAAATAAAGAAGGCTTGCTGTTAAAACTGCATCGTCTATATAGCCCACAAATGGGAAGATATCAGGGATGACATCTGCTGGTAAAAATATATAGGCTAGGGAAAATACTGCGAGAATCTTTGCCATAAGAGGGGTTTCCTTGTTTCTTAGGGCCCTAAAATATCTTGGTATCATTTTTCTTAATTTATTCATAAAAACTTCCTTTTATTAAACTTATATTTTAAATATCTTAATTTCTAATATCATTATACTAGCAAAAAACAAATGTCAAGCCAATAATATTAATAATTAATTTTAAAACCGAAGAGAAATTATTCTTTAGGCAAAAGTCAGTCTTTGGGTATAATACTATAAAGAAAGAAGGTAGAAATGGGATTTAGATTTAGAAAAAGTATAAATTTAGGCAAGGGCTTTAGGATAAATATGTCCAAGTCTGGCCCGGGATTTTCCTGGGGTGGCAAGGGCTTTAGGGTGACTAAAAAAGCAAATGGTGGCTTTAGGACAACTGCCTATATACCAGGCACAGGCCTTTCCTACCAAAAAGATTTCTCAAACCCCCTTGGCGGTGGATCAAAAAAAGCAAATAAAAAAGTAAGTGGCCAAAGACAAATAGAAGAAAACGAGACTGAGTCAAGAGACTTTGGCCTTGATTTTAAAAACCTAGAATCAACAGGCCTTAAGGATGTCTTAGACCAAGCGGCTTATGAATATCCTCTAAGAAAGCCGGGTTTTGGTATATTTATTTTGGGAATCATACTTACATTCATCCAGCCTTTCCTTGTTATAATTGCAATCCTTGGAGCCCTTATGTATTTTTACAAAAAGGCAAATCCTGTTGAAATCGAATACGATTTTGAAGGTGGGGCCAAGGATGAATATGACCTTACCAATAAACTTTTGGCTGGAATTTTGGAAAGCGATGCGGTTTGGCTGGTCGAAGGAATAGAAGCAGATGATGATAGGAATTTAATCACAGCGAGAAAAGAATTAAAGATTAAGGATGGTCTTTCTGGTGATTTATCAACAAATGTTAAGGTCCATAGCCTTGTGGCAGGAGATTTGACCTTATCCTTCCTTCCAGATGCCCTTTTGATAAATAAAAATGGGTCAAATAAGGCTCTTGATTACAAGGACCTAGAAGTTGACCTAAGGAGCGAAAATTTCCTAGAAGAGGAAAAAATTGCCGACGCGACCCTAATAGAAAAGACCTATCTCCACACTAACAAGGACGGGGGACCTGATATGAGATACAAGGACAATCCAGAGGTCAACCTTGTGGAATATGGGGTTTTGGAGATGAAAAACAAGGATATTAACCTAGTAATTGTCTTTTCAGACACAGTTATAGATGGAAAATAATGTTATGATGGAAAATAAGATGGGAATTGATTTAAGAAAAAGAAATTTTATAGCCCTCAAAGATTTTTCTGAGAGGGAAATTTTATATTTAATAGACTTAGCGGCAGAATTTAAAGAATTGAAAGCCCAAAGAAAACTTCACAAATACCTAGAAGGGCAAAATATTATCCTTCTTTTTGAGGAGGCTTCAGCAAGGACTAGGACTTCCTTTGAGATAGCAGCGGCTGATTTGGGAATGACTACATCCTTTATTAACTACACCCAGGCAAAAATGGGCGAAAATGAATCGATTGAGGATACCATTTCTGTCTTTGATCGATATTACGACGGGATTGTCTATAGGGGCCACGAGCAAGACCTCCTAGAAAAATTGGTAAAAATTACAGAAGTGCCAATTTACAATGCTATGACAGATATGTTTCATCCTTCTCAGATGATTTCAGATATGCTTACCATTAGGGAAAAATTTGGATATCTAAGAGGCCTAAAACTTGCATATCTTGGCTATCCTGGCGATATTATGCCTAACTCTCTAGTCATCACTTGTTCAAAACTTGGTATAGATTTCGTAGGCTGCGGACCAAGGAAGTTTTTCCCGAGAAAAGACTTGGTCAGACTTTCTAGGAGATTTTCCGACAAGCACGACTCAGATGTAATTTACACAGATGATATAGAAGAAGCAGTTGCAGATGCCGATATAATCTACACTGATATGTGGATTGCCCTTACAGAAAAGGACGACCCACCTATGGACAGGATAAGGAGGCTTTATCCTTACAGGGTAACTGATGAGGTCATGGCCATGTGCGATAAGGATGCGATTTTTATGCACTGTCTGCCAGCCTTCCACGATCACAAGTCAAATCTAGCAAAAAAAGTCTTAGCCAAACTCCCAGAAGATATGAAAGATTGGGATTTTAATGGGATGGAAGTTGCTGATTCGGTCTTTAGGTCTGATAAATCCATGGTTTTCGACCAAACTGAAAACAGGATTCCTGCTGTGAAGGCGATTTTATATTCAACCTTAAAATACGATTAGAAAAAAGCTGGTAGAAATTTTGCGAAGTCCCCTTGCCTTAAGGGGATTTTCCTCATTGTCTACCAGCTTTTTAATTGCTTATTTTTTTGTAAACCAAGGGATAACTCTATTTACTCTCTTGCAATATAAGTCATATTCCTTGCCAAATTTTGCCCTTAGCCATTTTTCTTCGCTTTTTTTCATCAAAATTGTCAAATATATCCAGAAAATAATTGGCAAGACTAACAAGAGATAATTTTTTGCAAATAGGAGAATTCCTGTAAAAATACATATAAAAGCGGTATAAACAGGATTTCTAACTATGCCATAAACTCCGTTGGTAATAAGGATTTCATCCTTGACCCTTGCATTTATTTTTTGTATCAAAACAGCTTTTACCCATAAGTATAGGCCTAAAATTATTAAGATAAAACCCATAATTACAAAAAGTGTTTTAGCCTGGCCGACTTTCCCAATTTCTAAATATCCCTTATAATTTAAAACTAACCCTAGGATTGTTAGGATCAAACAAGATAGGACGTAGATGGGGCCAACTCCAAAGATAGGAAGAGAATTATTTTCTTTCATTTTTTTCTCCATTTAAAATAATATTTGCTATATTTTTATTATATTGGCAGTCTAATTTCTCGGCAAGAATTTATGCAAGAATAAGCGCTCATATGAATGGATATTCATTATAAATAAGTTTGGTTATAATAATCACTATCAATATCAACTAACCTAAAAATTTAATCTTAACTAATAGAGGTTATCATTATTGCTAATTCAAGGTTTATCAAGGAAAAAATTAATAGAAAAACTTGATTTTGTAGAAAACTTAACTATAATAATATTACAATATTTATACAATATTAGTATGTATTTTAAGGAGAGTAATATGGTAAGTAAAAAGTTTATTAGAATCGGTGCAGGCGTTTTAGTTGGTGCTCTTGGTGGCAAGGTTCTAAGCTCACAGCTTGCTAAGAAAGCTGCTGTAGGCGCTGTTGCAGGTGGTCTTAGGGTTAAGGAATCAATCGACAAAACAGTAGAACAAGTAAGAGTTTCTGCTGATGATATAGTTGCAGAAGCTAAGGAAGCCAATGCTAAAGAAGATTTAGAAAGAGCTAAAAAAGAAGCAGAGCTTAATATAGATGAGGTTGCCAAAGAAGACCTTATTAACCAAATCAAAGAAGAATTAAAAGAAGAAATCAAGGCAGAAATCAAAGAGGATGAAGATAAATAATGAGGGCAAGTTTAGCCCACAGGCTAGATACTAGGGCCAGGTTTGTCTATGAAGAAGACCTCTCCTTTGACCTAGCCAATAATTTAAAATACTTAGTTCAAGGTTTGGAAGGAGTTAAGTTTTGTAAGGTAAATCCCCTTGCAAATTCCTTTACAGTTACATTTGAAAAGGGAAGTCTTCCAAACCTTGCCAGGTTTATCCTAGACCTTGATATAAAAACAATAAAAGACTTAGTTATTGATGATCCTGATTTCTACCCACAAGAGGAAGAGGATATTTTTAGGATTTTGAGGGATGCTTTCTATAGGAGAATTTTCTTTAGGTATTTCATACCAGCACCTCTAGGTCCATACTTCATTATGCTTAGGGCTTATCCATTTATCAGAGACGGTTTAAAGGCTATCCGCCAGAGAAAACTTAATGTGGATCTTTTAGATGCCACAGCTATTTCTGTGTCCTTGGCAACAGGAGAATTTGGCGATGCGGCCAATATTATGTTCCTCTTGAATTTAGGTGAGAAATTAGAAGATTACACCTTAAAGAAATCCCAAGAAGATTTGGCCCATTCCCTTGCCTTAAATATTGACAAGGTATTTGTGGTTGAAGATGGCGAAAAATATCTAAAACCTCTTAAGGAAGTGGAAATAGGAGACCTTGTTGAAGTTGAAATGGGATCTACAATTCCAGTTGACGGTGAGGTTGTAGACGGCCTTGCCATGGTCAATGAAGCATCCTTCACAGGTGAAAGCGAACCTGTTAAGAAAAACAAGGGGTCAATTGTCTTTGCAGGTACAGCCCTCGAAGAAGGTAATATCCTTGTTAGGGTGAGCAAAAAATACGATGATTCAAGGCTAAGCCACATTATAAACCTCATTTCTGAAAGCGAAAGAAATAAGTCACTTTCACAGAAAAAGGCAGAAAATATGGCTGATTCCCTTGTAAAATACTCATTTATAGGTGCAGGACTCACCTACCTACTTACAAGAAACTTCATCAAGGCTAAATCATTCTTGATGGTAGACTTTTCTTGTGCACTTAAATTGACAATTCCTATTGCAACTATGAAAGCAATAAGCCAAGCATCAGATATGGACGTTATAGTAAAGGGCGGCAAGTTTTTAGAAAACCTATCCCAAGCTGATACCATCGTTTTTGACAAGACTGGAACTTTGACTAAGTCAGAGCCAAGCCTTGCTAAGGTTATTGCCCTTACAGATATAAATGAGGATGAGTGTTTGAGAATAGCAGCCTGCCTTGAGGAACATTTCCCACATTCAATCGCCAATGCAGTTGTGAAGGCAGCTAAGGATAAGGACCTCCACCACGAGGAGATGCATTCAAAACCAGAATATATCGTAGCCCACGGTATAAGGGCCTATATAGCTGACAGGGCAGCCCTAATTGGGTCAGAGCACTTCATTTTAGAAGACGAGGGTATAGAAATATCCGACCAAACAAGGCAAATGATTGATAAATTAAAAGAAAATTATTCACTTTTATACTTGGCCTTTGCAGATAGGCTAATTGCTGTCCTTTGTATAGAAGACCCAATAAGGGAAGAGGCAGCAGGTATTATAAAAGATCTAAGAAAGCTAGGCTTTAAGGAAATTGCCATGCTCACAGGTGATGCAGAAAATGCAGCAGCCTCTGTTGCAAAAAGCCTAGGCCTAGACCATTACCAATCCCAAGTCCTTCCAGAAGACAAGGAAGCCTACGTCAGAAAAAAGAAGGCAGAAGGCAGGAAGGTCATCATGATAGGTGATGGCATAAATGATTCTGTGGCACTTTCAGCTGCAGATGTTGGCATAGCCATGCATCAAGGAGCTGACATAGCCAAGGAAATCTCCGACATATCCATAGGCACAGATAGCCTAGAGGGCCTTGTAGATGCAATTAAACTTGCTAAGGCTATGGATAAGAGGATAAAGGCTGACTACAGAAAGATTGTAAGCATCAATTCAAGCCTAATTATCCTAGGAGTTTTAGGATTTTTGTCAAATACAAATTCATCCCTAATCCACAACATGTCAACAGTAGCCATAGCTGGCCAAAATATGAATAATTACAGAATTTAAAAATTTTATTAGATAATGAGCAAAGAAAAAGCCAGTGTAAAATTAATTTTTACTCTGGCTTTTCTTTTTTTTTGAAAAAAATTGTGGTTAATTATGGATAATCAAAGGTCAAAGATAAAGGAAACCTCAAGGCCTGGGTCCTTATTTTTTACGAGGAAATTTCCCCCATGCAATTCAGCTATTTGTTTGGAAATAAAAATCCCCAAGCCATGCCTTGTAATATTAGTCAAATCTTCCTCGTTAATTCTTTTTATTATATCATCATCCACTCCGCAGCCTTGGTCTAAGACCTCTATTCTTAGCTGATTATCAGGGCTTGAAATTATCAATTCGATTTTCCCATCGGTATAGGCAAGGGAATTTTTTAAGATATTTTCTACCATCCTATAAAACAAGGTTGGATCCATTTTGATTTTTATATCTGGATCCCTTAGCCTATTTTCAAAGACAATTTCTCTTTCGGGATTTTCATTTAACTTATCGACTATGACTTTTCGGATTACTTTTAAGGGGCTTTTTGCCTCAAAATTCTCCTTGTCGATGTTGGCAAGGGACATAGTTAGATTGAGGCCTTCTAGGATATTTGAAATTTTCAAAATTTGATCTTGGATATTTCTAGTATCGAGCTCATTTTTGTTTTCTTTATTAAGTTCCCAGGAAATTTTTGCAAGAGGAGTCCTCACATCGTGGCTTACTCCCCTAATCCACTTACTTTGTGATTTTTTTAAGTTATTATATTTTTCGTTGGCCTTGTTAATTGAAAGGGCAAGGTCTTTTAATTCTCCGTTTTCATCTAGTTTTTCATAGTCATCTTCAAAAAGCTTATCAATGGCCTTTTGAAAAGGCGAAATATTTTTAAGTATATCTCTTATATCCATCCTGTAAAAGACATAGACAAAGAGCAAAAATAAAACTATAAATATGACAACTAGCCACATATTAAATACAAGATTCTGGTAGTTATAATAATTAAAGGGCAACTTATCCAGGGAATTTTTTGGATAGGCAAAAAGGATTAGGCCATCTCCTATAATATAGGTAAAAACAGGGTAGTCAGCCAAGTAGTACCTGGTAAAGCCAGCTACATCTGTGATTTCTAATTTATTTTTAACCTCTCTTGGCTTGTTGAAAGATTCTATGACTTTGCCATCCTTATCTAGCCTTATGGCCCAAATATCTTTTTCTTTTAAAAAGTCCTTGTTTTTTTCGTTAAGGTAGGAGTCGGTTTTATTGTTTTCTACATAGGAATAAAGGTCATTAGGATTTGGATATTTATCTCCCAACTTATAGTTTAGGTAGAGAAAGACCATTAGCAAAAATGTCAAGAAAAACAAAAGAGCAAGGATTCTAATTACGATTTTTTTAAATCTTTTTATAATGTAATTAAACATCTTAGTCTTCCTTCACCAGTTTATAGCCCAAACCTTTGATGGTAATTAGGATTTTTGGATCTCTCGGATTGTCTTCGAGTTTTTCACGAATCCTGTAAATGTGGGTTATCAATGTGTTTTCATACCCATAGGAATCTTCCCAAATATTTTCCAAAATACGGTCAATAGAGACAATCATATTTATGTTGTCGGCTAGGTAGGCCAGGATTTTAAATTGGGTGGCAGTTAGGGGGATTTCCTCTGCATTTTTTATGAGGATGCCCTTGGACTTATCGAAAATTACCTTTCCTAAATTAATTTTCTCGTCGTTTTTTATTTTTTTACTGCGTCTTAAAACCGCATCAATCCTCCAAAGGAGTTCATCAGGGAAAAATGGCTTGACAAGGTAGTCGTCGGCCTTGTTTTCAAAACCTTCCTTCCTGTCATCTATCCCATCAAGGGCGGAGAGGATTATGACTGCCATATCTGAGGTCTTTCTTATTTCCTTTAAAAGATCAAAACCACTCCCGTCGGGTAGCATCAGGTCAAGGACCACTAGGTCAATTTTGAAATTTGCAAGCTTAAACCTTGATTCCTTGAGGTTTTTGGCGGTATAAATCTTATTAAAACCCTTTTCTTTCAAAAAATTATATAAATTTTCCAATAAATTTGTTTCGTCATCTACTATTAGTATGTTGAAATTTTTTCTAAAATCCATTGAGCTCCTCCTTGCTATCCTAATTATACACCAGACTTTTAGATTTTTGGTTTTTGTGATGTAAAAGTGACCTTGCTTAAAGCTTATTTTTATCTTAGCCTGGTATCCTTTTTGTAGGAGGAATAATTATGAACAAAATCTTAGAAATAAAAAATTTACAAAAATCCTATAATAATAAGAAAGTCCTAGATATTGACCACCTAGAAATTGCTCAAGGTTCAATTTATGGCCTAATAGGCAAAAATGGAGCTGGAAAGTCAACTCTTATGAAGCTTATACTAGGTCTTGTTAAAAAAGACGGAGGGGAAATCAAGGTTTTTGGTCAAGAAGTAAGTCCCAAAAACCAAAAAGACCTTAACAAAAATCTCGGAGCCCTAATTGAAAATCCATCTTTCTACGACCACTTAAGTGGCTATGAAAATCTTGAAATAATTTGCGAGCTTAAGGGAATAGATAAGGGAGAAATTTCAAAAACTCTTAACCTTGTTGGCCTTAACAATGTGGGCAAGAAAAAAGCAAGGGATTATTCGCTGGGTATGAAACAAAGACTTGGAATTGCAATTGCCCTAATAGGTAGTCCAAAGTTATTAATCTTAGATGAACCAATAAATGGCCTCGATCCTCAGGGAATTGAGGAAATGAGAAACTTATTTAAAAACATAGTGAAAAACACTTCCACAAGCATTCTGATTTCTTCACACATCCTTGATGAGATGGAAAAAATCTCCACCCACATCGGTATCCTCAAGGAAGGAAAATTAACTTATAATGGAAGTTTGGAAGACTATAGAAAACTCCATCCACCATTTATTTCCATCCAAACATCTGACAATCAAAAAGCTCTCGCTCTTTTAGACTTAGATCAGGTAAGGATAGACGGTAAAAAGATTATTTTGGGCAAAGTTTCTAACCAAAAAATATCTGAGATAGTAAATTTCTTGCATGGCAAGGTTGATATATACAGGATTGAAGAAGAAAAAGAAAGCCTAGAAAAACTCTTTATCGAAGAAAGTAGGTCTTAATATGGCAAACTTAGAAAGAAAAAAATACAAAAGACTTGGGATAAATTTCTTAATCCTAATGGTATTTTTCGCTCAAATGCTAATGGTAGCAGGGGTCAGTCATTCAAAATCATTTGCGGAAGGAAATTATCCCCTAGCCTATATCTTAGACACCTATCTATTTATTTCCTTATTGATAAATCCAATTTTAATCTCATCTTTGGTTAAAAAAGTGATTGAAATCGAGGAAAAAAATAAGATGTGGCAGTTACAAGTAAGTCTTGGAGAAAAAGTAAACTCTATACTCATAAATAAATTTAAAAACCTATCTTTAAAGCTAGTTTTATTGCAAATAGTAGAAGCTTTTGTCTTTCTCCTACTAGCAAAAAAGTCGGCTCATTTTAATATGGACACTGATATGATATTAAGATTTGCCTTAGTAAACCTATCTGCCATAATAATAAATTTATTTTTTATGGCCCTATTTATGATAATAGAAATGAAATCAAAAAGAGTCTACACCCTGTCATTTATTTCAATAATTGGAGGGCTAACTGGAGTAATAACCATGCTTACATCAGAGACTCTTGCCTTTGTAAATCCCTTTGCTTGGATGGCTAGTTTATTGAATATTTCCTATGTAAGCGAAGGTGGAAAATTTATCCAGGTTCTAAATCCAATAAATTTTTATACACCAATCATTGCCCTTATCCTTTTAATAGCCTGTCTAACATACCTAAAGGCAATGAATTCTTACAATTTATATAAAGACTAGGAGGAAAAATGTTAAAATTAGAATTTAAAAAAATAAAATTTATAAATATCTTGTTGGTAAGTCTGATAATTCCCCTACTAGCCAACACCTTTGGCCTTATAAACTTTATGGGAAATAGGGAAACATTGACCAATGAATGGCAATCTTTGTGGACCCAGGTTAGCTTGTTTTACTTTTCATTTTTCTATATACCTCTAATTGCAATAGTAATAGCAAGTCTTTGGGCGACAGAACACAGGGCGGGCCTAAAATTTATTAGACTAAGCCCAAAGAAAAATATGGCCTTTGTAGGGGCAAAGTTGATTTTGGCCTTTCTTATAATTTGCCTTTGCCAATTATATTTTCTTGGACTTTTTTACCTGGGAGGAAAATATATAGGAGGATTTTCGACCATTGATTTTTCTATATATTTTTATTATATAGGTCTTAGCATCTTGCTTGCCCTACCAATAATTGGAATCTTTGGAGCCCTAGCCATAAGGATAAGGTCTTTTGGGATCACAGTTCTCCTATCTACAATCTTTACCATGTTTGGATTTGCAAGTGCCTTTAGGTCTTTAAAAATTGTAGGTCTAAGCTTTTTGGCAATAGAGGCTAATAATTTAAGGTTCATAAATCCACACGATTTGGTCTTATTATTTATTTTTGCTCTGGGAGAATTAGTAATTTTCTTTTACCTTTCAAATAGATTCTTAAAATACGAAAATAAGTAATTTTCAAAAAGTATTTATAGCTAACCTTGATTTTGGCCTATAAAATTTGACACATTATAAATTTTGATGTATTATTATAGAAAATAAAAATGTTAGTACAGAAAGACAGTTTTAATGAATTACTTTAGAGAAAAGACGGTTGGTGCAAGTCTTAGTAAGGATCAAAACTTATTCCCTCTGTAAGCAGAATAGCCGAAACTAGTAAGCTATTACGGAAGCTACCGTTATCAGAAGCAAGAAGTTGTTAGACTTCTGTTGAGTTAATCTTTTAGATTATAAAATTAGGTGGTACCACGAATTTACACTCGTCCTATGTTAGGGCGAGTTTTTTTATTAGCATTTTTATTAGAAAGGAATAGATATGAAAAAATTATTAAGGAAAAAAATCACCAGGCTAGTTATGGCCCTTGCTGCCATCTTCCTTTTAGGATCTTGTGCCAACAAGGAAGGCAAAAAAGAATACATAATTGGAGTAATTCAAATTGCCGACCACCCATCACTTGATGCGGCCAGGGAAGGATTTTTGGAGGAACTTGATAAGGAAGGTTTATCCTACAAATTAATTGACCACAGGGCTGGAGGGGATATTTCCCTAATTCCCCAGTTGGCAAGCGACCTAAAAATCAAGGGGGCAGATTTGATCTATACCATAGGCACTCCTGCTGCCCAGGGCGTTTATAACATAGTTAACGACAGACCAATCTTATTTACAGCAGTCACAGACCCAATCGGAGCAGGACTTGTGGACGAAAAGTCAAGGACCGGAGCCAACATCACTGGCGTTTCTGATTATGTCGACCCAGCCAAGGTTATAGATGACTTTTTGGAAATTTATCCAGAAACCAAGACCTTGGCTACTATGTATAACACAAATGAGCAAAATTCTCTTGTCCAAATCGAAGCCCTAGAAAAAGCCCTCAAGGAAAGGGGATTAAGCCTTAAAAAACAGGGAGTTTCATCAATTAACGACATTCCTCAAGCACTTGCTAGTCTAAAATCCGGGACAGATGCCATGGTCACTGTTACTGACAATGTGGTTGTAAACGCCATGCCAGTTATAGCCAAGACCTTGAAGGACGAAAAAATCCCAAGTCTGGCCTTTGATGAAGGTTCGGTTGAAAACGGAGCCTTGATTGCAGAAGGTGTTAATTACAGGAAAATCGGCACAAGAGCTGGTCAGATGGCAGGGGAAATCCTCAAGGAAAATAAAAATATAAGGGATATTCCTTTTGAAGATGCCAAGGACCTAGAAATGCTTGTAAATAAGGAAACGGCAGAGATTTTGGGACTTGATTTAAACAAGGAAGCCCTCAAAAAAGCAAATATTATGGAAAATAAGGAAGGAAAGTAAAATGACAGTTTTAATAAATATCATGGCCTCATCGGTCGAAATTGGCTTAGTCTTCGGTGTCCTCGCCATGGGCTATATGCTAACATACAAAATTTTGGAATACTATGACCTAACTCTTGAAGGCTCCTACCCGCTGGGAGCCTTCTTAACAGCGGCGGCTATCACAAGCGGTTTAAATCCCTATCTTGGCCTTGTTTTATCAGTCCTAGGTGGGGCAGCAGCAGGTTCTATCACTTATTTTCTCTATAAAAAAGTGAGAGTTGAGCCTCTTCTAACAGGTATCTTGACCCTAACTATGCTTTATTCAGTGAATTTAAAAATCAAGGGCGTGTCAAATATCCCAGTTGCCCAGTATCCATCAATTTTTGGCAGCATTCCAAAATGGATAATCCTCCTCACCTTTGTCCTTATAATAAAATTTTTGATTGACCATTTTCTCAGAAGCGAGCAGGGATACTTGTTAAAGGTTACTGGCAATAACAGGAAACTTGTCAAGGCCCTTGGCAAGGACCCAGATGCCTATGTATTTTGGGGATTAATCATATCGAATGCCCTAATTGGCCTTGCGGGAGGATTAATGACCAACTACCAAGGTTTTGCCGATATAGGCATGGGTACAGCCATGATTGTTACGGGCCTTGCTTCAATCATAATTGGTGATACAATCGCAAAAAATTCAAACAAACTAAGAGATACTACCAGGGCGATTTTGGGTGCCATTGTCTATAGGCTAATTTCAGGTATAGCAATCTATTTTGGCCTAAATCCAAATGACCTAAAGCTAATCACCGCCCTAATCGTAATAGCCTTCATTGCCTACAATAATTACCTAGGCAAAAAACAGTACAGAAAGTTGGTAAAAGATGTTAGAAATTAGAAATATATCAAAAACTTTTAATCTTGGGACTCCTGAGGAAGTGACAATTTTCGATAATTTTTCCCTAAAAATTGACGAAGGAGTAGCAACTACCATTATCGGCCCAAACGGTTGTGGCAAGTCAACTCTCATGAATATAATCTCTGGGTCGCTCAAAGTCGACGGCGGTTCGATTTTAATTGACGGGGAAGATGTGACCAAGCTTTCCGAAGAAAAAAGGGCAGCCTACATCGGCAAAGTCAACCAAGATCCAAAAGATGGAGTTGCAACTAATCTTGATATTTACGAAAATATGGCCCTTGCCCTTAAAAAAGGCAAGAAATTTACCCTAAAAAACCTAAAGAAAAACGCAGATGAAAAAGAGATTATAGAAAGGCTTAAGTCATTGAATTTGGGTCTTGAAAACAAACTCCACACAAAGACCGGCCTTCTTTCAGGCGGCCAAAGACAATCCCTATCGCTTTTGATGGCAACAGCCAAGAGGCCAAAACTTTTGCTCCTTGATGAGCACACAGCTGCCCTAGATCCAAAGACAAGTAGGAATGTAATGGATAAGACCAGGAGCCTAATTGATACAGAAAAAATCACCACCCTTTTGATTTCCCACAACCTAAGAGACGTCATAAAATATTCTGACAGGATAATCATGCTAAATAAGGGCAAAATCGCCATAGATGTGATGGCAAAAGATATCACAGAACCTGAACTTATTAAAAAATACAAGGAAGAACTCGGCGAATACGAAGGATAAAAAATAGCTAGTAAGTCCAAGTGAGGATTTTCCTAGCTATTTTAAGCTAATATTTAAAAGGGTTTTAACTCAGCATTTAATTTTAGCCAAGCCTTGGAAAATTTGGAGGGACCAAGGCCTTGGCTTATTTTTTTACAATTTTTTTGTAAATAGCGAATACAGCCATGCCTATAAGGGCGTTTACCACAATAGCGCCACCTGGTTTGATGTCAAAATGGTAAGAAACAATGATCCCTACCATCATATAAATCACGCCAAGTATAGTAGTTATGAAAAAGGTTTGTTTATAGGATTTGGCGACTATGAGGGCTGTTGCAACCGGAAGGACGATGAGGCTTGTTACCATCAAGGCTCCGATTATCTTAACAGACAAGGCTATAGTAATTGCTGCAAGGAGGGTAAAGACGGCGTCCATTGCCTGGACCTTAACCCCAGATAGTCTTGCAGTATTTGGGTCAATGGCGATGGCCAAGAGGGCTGAATACCTGGTCGCAGAAAGGATAATAACCAGGATAAATACAATAGAAGTATTTATAATATCAGTTGTAGTTACCGATGAAATCGAACCGAAAAGGTAGGATTCAAAGGAATTGCCACCGGGAGCGAAATCTGACAGGATAGCAGCTATACCAAGGCCTGTCGACATAATTACCGCTGTTGCCATATCCCCATATTGGGGAAATTTTTTTCTTATTAATTCTATTAGGAAGGCTGCCAGTACACAAATTATTGCAGATCCAAGTAGGGGATCAAAACCTAAGATTAATCCCATACCAACACCAGCTAGAGCTGTGTGGGAGAGGGCATCTCCAATCATGGAGGTTTTTCTGTTAACCATTACAATACCAATAATTGGGATCATTATTGAAAGGAGAAAGCCTAGAAAAAGAGCTTTTCTCATAAAAGCAAATTCTAACATTTTACTAGCCTCCCTTCTACCATCTCATATTTTTGCATATTTAGGTCGAGACTTTCCATTTCCTTAAGTTCGTGGGTGACCATGACAATTGTTATAGAAAATTTCTCGGAAAGTATATCTATGGTTTCAAAGAAATTTGCCTTGCTTTCCTTATCGACACCTGCTGTAGGTTCGTCAAGGATAAGGATTTGAGGGTTGTTAATCATAGACTTGGCTATCATTGCCCTCTGGGCAAGGCCGCCAGACAATTCATTGACTGGAGTATTGATGTATTCTTCCATGCCCATTTTTATAAGGATGTCCCTTGCCTTTTGGTAGTGGATTTTTCTAGGAATTTTAATCATGCCAAAATCCTCATAAAGGTTCAAAGATACAAGCTCTAGACAGGTTATAGGAAAGGATATTTTGTTTACTATATTTATTTGGGGAACATAACCGATGTCCTTATAGGACTTGTAATCTTCGATATTCCTGCCTAAGATTTTTATAGAACCTGAATCTTTTTTCAATTCACCCAACATTAATTTTATTAAAGTTGACTTGCCACTGCCGTTTCCACCGAGGATGAGGGCCAAATCTCCCATTTCTAGGTCAAAATCACAAGATTTTATGACGGGGATTTTATTGTAGGCAAAAGTCAAATTTTTTATTTCTATTGCTTTCATTTTTCCTCCTCGACCATAGACTTGTAGAGATTTTCAAGATTCATTCTCATAAGATCAATATAAGATTGGTCCTTATCCTTTTGCTCTTTGGTCAAATATTCCATAGAGGCAAGGGGAGAAGTTTTTCCGCCTATCTCTTCGGCAAGGGAAGCGGCCTGTTTTGGGTTTTGCCCATATTCGTAAAAGACTGTTGAAATATGGTTATATTCCGAAAAATCTATAGCCTTTTTGATTGTCTTAAGACTTGGGCTTTCAAGACTTGTTAGGCCTTGGAGAGGGTACTGGGTAAGGTCAAAGTCTCTAGCCAGATAGGCGTAAGCATAGTGTAAAGTTAGGAAATTTTTCCTAGACTTATCTAGCTTGGAGAATTTTTCTGTGTATTCTGCGTCTATATCTGTCAGTTGGTCTACATATTTTAGTTTATTTTTTCTATAAGTTTTTTCGTTTTTTGGATATTTTTCAATCAATTTTTCTTGGATGGCGTTGAGGTATTTCTTGGCATTTACTATGGAAATCCAAGAGTGAGGGTCATAGGTAATTTTGTCAAAACCTGATGAAGAGCCTTCCATAAGAGAGACTTCTTTGCCCTCATCCTTTAAGAAATTGCCCTTAGTGTCTACGAAATTATAAGGGAGCAAGTCCTCACTAACCCTATCGGATATAAATATCCACTTGCCATCTTCAGGGAAATCAAAAAACACCTCGCCGGATTCGTGGCCCATTTCAATACCGTAAACTTTGCCTTCTTCTACTTTGTTGGTAGATTTTTGATGGACTAGCTCGCCTTTTTGGCTCATGACTTCCTTGGCTTTTTTGACCAAGTCTTTTTGGTCAAGGCCTTCATCTTTTATAAAGGCAACCCTCATCATGTCTTCATGGGTGTGGCCAAAGTCAATCTTATTTTTGCCAGCCTTTATATCAAGCCTTGCTAGGTATTGAAAATCACCGATAGCAGCTGCACCCTTATAGGTAATAAGGTCTACAGAATCAGAAAGCTTTAGGATATCAAGGTCTGGCAAGTTTTCCTTTACGGTATCTAACCAAGGTTCCATGTTGGCCCCATTTACAACCAAGAGGTCGCAAGAAGCGAGTTTTTTCATATCCTTGGGAGAAGGTTCCCATTCGTGGGGCATCTTGTCTACAGGCATGAAACTTTCAACATTGACAGTGTCTCCGCCAATCATTTGGACAAGGTCGTGGACTGGGTAAAATGAAGTATAAATTAGGGGTTTATTTCCAGATTCCTTAGACTTCTTTGAACACCCACTCGCCAAAATAAGAACGAAGATAGAAAAAACTGTAAGAAATTTTCTTCTCCCATTTTTTTGGCCAAGAAATACTTGGCCAAGGGAGAAAATCTTATTCAGTAATTTCATCTATAATTTGTTGGTCAGTTGAAGATGGTTTTACAAATGTTGGGTACCAGCCTTCTTCCTTAAGAAGGCTATCCTTGTCATCACCATATCTCATGTGGAAGTGGGTTAGACTTTCTTCACCGTGGATAGGCATCATTAGGAGAACCTTGTAAGGAGCATCTTCGCTCTTTGCTTCAAATACGTCCCATTCAAGCTTGTGACCACCGTGTTCTACTTCTATTTTTTCTTTATAGGTATAATCAGCTTCACCGATAACTTCGCCCTTAGCATCTGGGAATTCTTTTAAGAATTTAATATGGTCACCTTTAATCTCAAGTCCACCGAAGTCACATTTTCTCTTTTTGAGATAAGCTTCTTTGGCACTAGCTTCGTCTGTTTTTTCTTTTTCAGCTAGAGTTTTGAAAGCGTCTTGGATTTCAGCTTTTTCTAGGTAACCACCCATGTTATTCCATTCGCCTTCCCAGTCAGCTATGCTTGCTTGTTCAGCTTCTTCAGCAGGTTTTTCATTTTCAGCAGGTTTTTCGTCCTTAGCTGTTTCTTCAACCTTTGTTTCAGCCTTAGTATCTTCCTTTGTTTTTGTATCAGCTGCGTCTTTTTGGCAAGCTGCTAGGATAAGACCTAGAGAAAGTAGGGCTGTTAATGCAATTTTTTTATTGTTTTTCATAATAAGTACCTCATATTTTTGTATTTTAACTTTGTCAATCGATCAACTAACTACGATAATGATAACACCTATTAACTGCGATGTCAAGAATGATTTGCATTATCGAGCAAAAATAATAAATTAGCAAGGGTAAATTAGGATTTTATACATAAGTTTAATGTTGGTATTTTAAGGGAAATTGAGGATTTGATTTATTTTTAAAACAAAATAAATTCTGGCCTAAAATATAAGATAAATTATAATTTTTCTAGATAAAGATAGGAATCTGACTTAAAATTTATAATAGTTTAAAAATTGGAATTGATTTTTAAAATAAGAAGCAAAATTAGTTTAAGTTAGGATTGAAAAATATATACAAACAGAAAAAATTAAAAAAAAGTGACTGGCATTTTTCTTTGCCAGTCACTTTTATCATCCCTATTTCTTTGTATAGTTTGGAGATTCTCTTGTAATTTGAATATCGTGTGGGTGGTTTTCTACTAGGGAAGCTGGGGAGATTTTTACGAATTTTGATTTTTCGTAAAGTTCTTTGAGGTTAGCCGCTCCTACATAGCCCATACCAGATCTTAGTCCGCCTAAAAGTTGGTAGACAACATCGCCGACAAGACCCTTGTAGGCAACTCGGCCTTCAACGCCTTCTGGTACGAATTTTTTAGTGTCATTTTGGAAATATCTGTCAGATGAGCCTGATTTCATGCTTGCGAGAGAACCCATGCCGCGGTATTCTTTAAATTGCTTACCTTCAAACATGATTGTCTCTCCTGGACTTTCTTCAGTACCTGCGAAGAGAGATCCTGCCATGATTACGTTGGCACCACAAGCTAGGGCCTTTGTTATATCACCAGAATATTTAATACCACCGTCTGCTATTACTGGTATGCCGTATTCTTTGGCAACTTCCACGCAGTCGACAATGGCAGATATTTGTGGGACACCAACACCTGTTACAACCCTGGTTGTACAAATTGAACCAGGACCAATTCCGACTTTAACACAGTCAACGCCAGCCTCAATTAAATCTCTAGCGGCTTCGCCTGTTGCAATGTTGCCGGCAATTACTTGGAGGTCTGGGTATTTGGCCTTGATTTTCTTAACAGCTTCCATTACGCCTTTGGAATGGCCGTGGGCAGTATCAAGGGCAATTACGTCAACTTTTGCGCCAACAAGGGCGTCAACCCTTTCCATCATATCGGCTGTAATACCAACACCAGCACCAACTAGGAGTCTGTCCTTGTCATCTCTTGCTGAATCTGGATATTGTCTGGTTTTTTCTATATCTTTGATGGTGATGAGGCCTTTGAGTTTGCCTTCGTCATCGACAATTGGGAGTTTTTCAACCTTACCAGATTCCATTTTCTTAATGGCATCTTCCATGCTGATGCCTTCGTGGCCTAGGATTAAGTTATCTTTTGTCATGATGTCATCAATTAGGACGCTTTCGTCATCTTGGAACCTTACATCCCTGTTGGTTAAAATTCCCTTTAAGTACATATTATCATCAACTATTGGCACGCCTGAAATCCTGTAATGGGCCATAATATCAAGGGCATCGCCAAGGTTGTTGTATGGGTGTAGATAGAAAGGATCGGTTATAACTCCGTGTTCGCTTCTCTTAACCCTGTCAACTTGGGCAGCTTGCTCTTCTATTGACATATTCTTGTGGATAATACCGATGCCGCCTTGTCTGGCCATGGCAATTGCCATTTCGTATTCTGTGACAGTATCCATTGATGCTGACATTAATGGAATATTAAGCTTAATTTTCTTTGTTAAGTTTGTTTTGATATCTACTTGATTTGGCAAAACTTCAGATGGGCCTGGTACTAGAAGTAGGTCATCAAAAGTAAAGCCGTCGCCGATAATTTTCATGTTAATCTCCTCTTTTCTTTTTCTAATAGAAACAATCCAACCTTCAAGCAAAATCTTTGCTTTTTGCAACACTCTATTCAATTATTTTTCTTACTATACCTTTAAAAATAAGACTCGTCTAATGATTTTCCTAAGAGATTTAAAACTGGCAGATTTACAAGGAAATTAGTAGAAATTGTCCCTTGCAAATAAAAAATCGCCCCGAAGGACGATTTCTTTTTTATTCATTTACCATTAGGTAGTTATAGGCTCCAAGAGCTGCTGTGGCTCCTGTGCCAGCGGCGATTACGATTTGCTTAAATTTAGTATCTGTGGCATCACCTGCGGCGTAGATTCTTTCGACGTTTGTAGATCCATCGTTTGTAGTGGTGATTTCTCCCATCTTATTTAGGTCGATGCCTGAACCGTCTAGCCATTCGGTATTTGGAATGAGGCCGACTTGGATAAAGCAACCTGCTATATCAAGCTTGTTTTCCTCACCACTTACCCTGTCTGTATATTCGAGTCTTTCAACCCTGCCTTGGCCGTAAAGACCAGTTGTTTGAGCGTTTGTAATGACTGTCACATTAGGAAGTGATTTTAATTTCTTTTGTAAAATCGCATCTGCCTTTAGTTCTGGCAAAAATTCAAGGACTGTAACGTGTTTTACAATACCTGCTAGGTCTATAGCTGCCTCTATACCAGAGTTTCCGCCACCGATTACAGCGACGTTTTTGCCCTTAAAGAGTGGGCCGTCACAGTGGGTGCAATAGGCAACTCCCTTGTTTCTAAACTCGGTTTCACCAGGGATACCGATTAGTCTCCACCTAGCGCCAGTTGCAATTATTGCAGTTTTTGCAAAGAGCTTAGCTCCATTATCAAGGCTTACTTCTACCTTTCCGTCCACAGATTTTATTCCATCTGCAAGGACACCTGTCATTAGGTCAACATCAAGGCTTGTCACCTGATCTTTCATTTGGACCATAAAATCAGGTCCTTCTGTGTATTTAAATCCAGGAATATTTTCTATAGACAAGGTCTCATTGACTTGTCCACCAAATTCGCTGGCAACAAGTCTTGTTTTGATTCCTTTTCTAGCTGCGTAAATTGCAGCTGTAGCCGCAGCTGGACCGCCACCGATAATTAGGGTATCAAAAACTCCTTTATTATCAAAATCGCCCTTATCGACCTTAGTTCCAAGTTTATCTAATAAACTTCCTAGGGATTGCTTGCCGCCTTCGAAAAATTCTCCGTCCTTAAAAATAGCAGGAACAGCGAGAACGTCTCTTGATTCTGCCAAATCTTGGAAGGTACCACCTTCGATCATGGTATGGTTTATATTTGGATTTAAAATCGCCATGATATTTAGGGCTTGGACTACGTCTGGGCAGTTGTGGCAAGAAAGGGAAACTATGGTTTCAAAATCTGCCCTACCAAGGGATGCTATTCTTTTTTTGTCGGTGTCATCAATCTTTGGCTCAATGCCGCCAGCTTGAAGCATTGCAAGGGCAAAGGATGCAAACTCGTGGCCAAGAGGAAGGCCTGCAAAGATTATCCTGCCATGGTCAAAAGATCCCTTGATTTCAAAAGATGGACTAAGTGGGAGGTCTTTTTCAACAAGGCTAATCTTATCAGAAAGAGCCACAACCTCCTCAACAAATTCTCTAACTTTTTTGGAATTTTCGTCATTATGAGCAGAAAGCCCAATAGTGACCTCTGTTTTCAAGAGGTCAAAATATTGGGCCAACTGGTTTTTTAGATTATTATCTAACATATTAGATTTTACCTACTAGGTCTAGTCCTGGTGTAAGTGTTGCGTCAGCTTCGCTTTCCCATTTAGCTGGGCAAGCTTCACCTGGGTGGCTTGCAACGTATTTTGCAGCCTTAACTTTGTTTATATTTACATTAGCTTTTCTACCTATACCATCAGCGTTGATTTCTATAGTTTGGATAACATTTTCTGGGTCAATAACAAGGGTCGCCCTGTGAGCCTTGCCTGATTCGTCAAGTAGGCCAAGTTCTCTTGTAAGTTCTTTATTAGAATCACCAATCATTGTGTACTCGATTTTGCCAATAGCTTCAGAATTATCGTGCCAAGCCTTGTGAACAAAATGAGTATCCACAGAAACTGAATAAACCTCAGCGCCAAGAGCCTTTAGTTCTGCGTATGATTCTTGCATATCTTCAAGTTCTGTTGGGCAAACAAAAGTAAAGTCAGCTGGGTAGAAGATAAGAACTGTATAAGAACCCTTTAAGTCCTCGTTAGTTACTGTTACAAATTCTTCTTTAGCTGGATTGTAAGCATCAAGTTTAAATTCTGGTAATGTTTTTCCTATTAAAGCCATTTTATTCTCCTTTAAAAAATTTTTCAGATTTATCTGTAATAATAATTATAATCATTCTAAATACAATAGTCAAGTTTTGCTTCCAATCCTAAGTAAGCAATTTTTAAAAAATATATATTCTAAAAATTTTAGAAAAAAAGCTTCAAACAAAACAAAGTTTTAAATATAGTTTCGGAATAAAGTTTTACACTTTTAAGTAAATACATGGTTTGCAAGATATTGATAATTGTTTACTTTTTCTATAAAACATGGTATTCTAAAGGCATAAGAAGCATTACGAAAGGAGTAACGTATGACTAACAAGAAAAGGATTTCATTAGCTTTAGCTTTACTTCTAGGGCTGTCTAGTTTTACAGCTTGCCAAAAATCAGAAGAAAAGCCTGCTGAAGAAAAAGCACAAGAAGAAAAAGCAGACGAAGCTGATAAGAAGGAAGCAAAGCCTGAAAATGAAGGCAAAAAAGAGGGCGAAAAAACTGATGGAAAGTTCGAAGCTACTGGTCCAGGCTATGGTGGAGATATAAAAGTAGCTGTGGACTTAAAGGATGGAAAGATAGAAAATATAGAAATTCTTGACAACCTAGAATCAGCTGGCGTAGGAAAGGTAGCCATGCCAATAGTTGCAGATAGGATTAAAAAGGGTCAATCTGTAAATGTTGATTCTGTTACAGGAGCTACAGCTTCATCAAAGGGGCTTATGCTCGCAGTTACCAATGCTTTAAAAGAAGCCAAAATAGATGATAAGTTCAAAGAAGAATATAAGGAGGACAGAGAATATCCAAGTGAACTTGACGCTGATGTAGTAATCCTAGGTGGCGGTGGTGCTGGTCTAGCTGCTGCTGTTGAAGCTGTAGAAAAGGGCTCATCAGTAATAGTAGTTGAGAAAAATGGATATGTAGGTGGAAATACTATCCTATCTGGTGGTATATATAATGCACCAGATCCAGAAAATCAAAAAGCTCAAGGCATAGAAGATTCAAATGAATTATTCTTTAAGCAAACATTCGAAGCAGGGGATGAAGTAGCAAACCCAGAATTAGTAAAAACCATGACAGACAATGCTTATGATGGTCTTGTATGGTTAAAGAAACTTGGAACTAAGTTTGAAGATAAGATAATTCAAGGAGCTGGCTCCCTCTATCCAAGAACCCACCAAGCTGTAAAACCTAATGGAACAGGACTGATAGAAGCTTACGAAGAAAACCTAAATGGCAAAGAAAATTATAAACTTTTAACAGAAACAACAGCTAAAAAGATTTTGATGGATGGCGATAAGGTAAGCGGAGTAGTTTGTGAAAACCATGATGGATCAGAATTAAAAATAAAGGCAAACAAGGCGGTCATAATTTCTACTGGTGGTTTTGCTAAAAATGCAGAAATGGTTGTAGAATACAAAGATGCAGAAAAATGGCCAAACTTAGATGAAAATACTATATCTACAAACCTTGATTCTATAAGAGGTGATGGTATTACCATGGGCAAGGAAGTTGGAGCTGACCTAGTAGACATGGGTCTAATGCAATTTTTATACTTAGGAATACCAAAGAAAGGTCAAATAACTGGACTTGTAGATTTAGGTGCAGAAAAAACCTTATTTGTAAATAAAGAAGGCAAGAGATTTGTCAGAGAAGATGGTAGGAGAGATGTAATCTGTAAGGCAATATTTGATCAAACTGATGGAGAAATGTGGTTAATACATTCATCAGATGCACTTGATTTTGATACAGAAAAAACCATAGAAGGCAAAGATTTCAAAACAGTATTAGAAAATGGTGAATTCGGATGGGTTAAGGGTGATACCCTAGAGGAATTAGCTGAAAAGATGAATGTTCCTTATGAGAACTTAAAAGAAACCATAGACCAATACAATAAAGCGGTTGATGATAAAAAAGATGAATTTGGCCGTGAGAACCTAACAATTAAATTTGAAAAAGGCCCATTTGTAGGTGTACCTAGAGTTCCATCCCTACACCATACAATGGGAGGATTGAGAATTGATAAAGATTGCCACGTACTAAATAAAGATGGCAATGTTATAAAAGGTCTTTATGCTGCTGGGGAAGTAACTGGAGGCATCCATGGAGCCAACAGAGTTGGTGGAAACGCTATAGTAGATACAGTTGTATTCGGTAGAATAGCAGGACAAAATGCTGCTGATGAGAAATAAAACAATAAAAGGATGTGAAAATTCACATCCTTTTTTATGCAAAAAATTTATTTATTATAAAATTAAGTCTATAATATCAAAGCAAGGTCTTGAAATCACTGTATTATTTTAGTCTAAGAGGCCTTATTCAAATTTAAAATCAGAGAACCTGATAAGACTAAAACCATTCCGATTGCGAGGTTAGTAGTAAAAGCTTCACCAAGGGTTAGGACAGAAAGGATAGAGCCAAAAAGCGGCACAAAAAGTTTGTAAATTCCAAACTCTCCAGCAGAATGGTATTTAAGCACAAGTGTCCAAATAGTAAAGGCGGTTGCCGAAATGAAGGCGGCGTAAAGTAATAAAATAATAGCCTTGAGGTTAAAGTGAAGATTTCCATCTCTTAGGATAAGACCTGTTATTATCATCAAAGTCGCCCCGATAATAAATTGCATGGCCATGAGGAAGTAGGAATTTTCCTTTTGGCCGTATTTTCTTATAAGCACTGTGCAAAGGGCGTTAACCGTTGTAGACATTAGGATAAAGCCATCGCCAGTTAGCTTAAAACCAGCATCTCCGCCAGCTTTTCCCATGTTTGTGATGATAATACCTGCTGTGCCGAGGATCAGGGCAATAATCATATTTTTATTAATTTTATCCCCAGGCAGCAAGAGGAGGGAGAAAATCACAACAATAAAGGAGTTTGAAGCCTGAATTATAGACGATTTGACTCCTGCTATGTGGGAGAGGCCTATATAATAGAAAATATATTGGATAAAAGTCTGGATGATGCCTATAAAAATAATAAATTTCCAATTTATTTCATTTCTCTTTATTTTTTCCTTATTGAAAAGGCCTAAATATATAAAGGTAATAAGTCCCGCCATAAAAAACCTCATGCCTGCTATGAGAATTTTTGCACCTGTATCTAATGGGTTGATGGCCAATTCGGCATAGGTGGTTTTTATTGTAGGAATGGCTGATCCCCACAAAAGCATGGCGAAAATTGAAAATATAATCGCGTTTTTCTTATTTTTTAACAAATTAACCTCCTGGTAAAATTTTTTCTGCTAGTAAGACTTTACCAAATAAAAATATTTTAGCAAAAGAGTAAGGTTTGGCTTTAGAAATCGAAAAAAATTATCTATAAAAATTAGGGCAGTAAAATTATTTGGGATTTTATAATAGAGGACTCTTGTAGAAATTAGCAAGGGAAAATAAAAAAACAAATATACATGATTTCGTTTTTATGAGTGAATATATACGGTATAATCCTAGTGAATATTTAATATACCAGCTAATTTAGGAATAATTATAAATATTAAGACCTAGATATTAGTTTAAAAAATAATTGACGAGATTAAAAATGAAGACTGTTTAAAAACGACTATGAAATCGTTTTTTAAAAATAAAAACAATAGTTATTTGAATTTTTATAGAAAGAAGAGGAGCCTATGGATTTTTGTGAACTTTTACTAGAAAAAATGGTCCCTGCCTATGGGTGCACGGAGCCAGTTGCCCTTGCCTTGGCAGCTAGCAGAGCCAAAGATCTTTTGGGAGAAAATCCCAGAAAAATCCACGCCACCCTATCGGGAAATATAATAAAAAACGCCAACAGTGTAAAAGTGCCAGGAACAGAGGGGAGAAAGGGAATAGAAATTTCCTTGGCTGTTGGAGCTTTTCTGGGAGATTATAGGAAAAAATTAGAGGTGATTTCTGGCATAGACAAGTCAAAGCTCGCCTACATGGACGAACTGCTCACAAAGGGTCTAGTTGATGTTTCTTTAGACCACGATAAGGTAGGGCTTTATATTGATATATCAATGGAAGGGGAGTCTTCTAGGTCGGAAGTTATCATAAGTGATCACCACACAAATATTGTCTATGAGAGCAAAAATAACCAAGTAATCCTTGATAAAAGATGCGAAAAAAGAGCGGAAGATCCTAGTAAGGAATTGAATTTCGATAGGATTTATGATTTTGCAAAAAATGGTGACTATTCAAGGCTTGTAGACATCCTTGATAAGGAAATCGCCTATAATTATGCCATAGCCAAGGAAGGCATGGAAAATCCTTGGGGAGCTAATATCGGGAAAATTTTGTTATCAGAAGCAAATGGAAAACCAATAGAAAAATACATAGCCTATGCAGCAGCGGGATCTGATGCCCGTATGGCAGGTTGCGAAAAGCCTGTTGTGATAAATTCAGGCTCGGGAAACCAAGGGGGGACAGTGTCAGTTCCTATAATTTTATATTGTGAGGATAATAATTGTAGCAGAGATTCGCTCTACAGGGGATTGATTTTTGCTAATCTAATCGCCCTTTATATCAAAGAAGGCATTGGTGAACTTTCTGCCTATTGTGGAGTTGTTTCTGCAGGAGCGGCCGCCATTGCTGGCCTTGCCTTTGTCAAAAATGAAGATAAGGAAATAATAAAATCCACCATCATAAACGCCCTAGCAACTAATTCTGGCCTTTTATGTGACGGAGCCAAGGAGTCTTGTGCAGCCAAAATCGCATCAAGTTTGAAAGTCGCAAATATGGCCTATATCCAAGCCAAAACGGGAAATACCTTTAAAAGCGGAGATGGAATAGTAAGTGATGATATTGACAAAATGATAGAAAGGGTTGGAAACATAGCCCAAAAAGGCATGAGAGAAACTGATAGGGTAATTTTAAATGAAATGATTAATAAATAGAGATTTTTCTATATAGCCGAATTTGGGCAAGGGGAAAGGGAATTTATTGGTAGGTATTCGTATATATCGTAATGTTTTTGCAAATAACGCTCCTATTCGTCGCGTCACTTGCAAAAAATTACACAAGGTTTCTCATCAATCTATCTTCGCAACTTTGGTGCTCGATATATTGTGAAAATCGTAAAAATTTTGCTCACAATGCAGACCAAAATTTCCTATGGAAATTTTGTAAAGAACGTAATGTTTTTATTTCAGCTGCTCCTATTCGTCGCAGCCTCAATAAAAAATTACATAAGGTTTCTCATCAATTTTCCTGCGGACTTCGTCCTTGTAAAATTGTGAGAACCGTAAAAAACATTGCTTACAATGTTTTTTACTACCATTAAAAAAGACCATTAGTTTACTAATGGTCTCTAATGGGTGGGATTTCTCCCTGAGTTAAACAGCTAAGTTCGTTAATTTTACGAACTTTCCTATTTAGTATAGCAAGAATTAGCCAATATGTAAAGCTTTTTAGAAAAATTTATTAGTTTTGTTAAAAACTTATCAATATTTTATATGATTTCGGGTATAAATACTAGAGATTGGAGTTGAGATGAAAACTTTAGTAGGAATAGATTCAATAAAAACTTTTGAAAATTCAGTTGAAATCGGAAATATATTTAAGGCCAACCTTTCATCAGATGTTGAGGTCATGCCTTTTCTAGATGGAGGGGAGGGGACTGTTGAAGCCATGCAGGCCATTATCAAGGGCAAATACAAGTATGTCAACGTCCACAACCCTCTAAATGATGTTATTACAGCCAGATACATACTAAAAGACGACCTTGCCGTGATGGAGATGGCTGAGTCTTCTGGTATCAGGCTTCTTTATAAGGAAGAGCTCAGGGTTATGGAGTCATCTTCTCTTGGTTTTGGGGAAATGGTCTTAGATGGTCTTAACAACGGGGCTAGGTCCTTTTATATAGGTATTGGTGATACAGCGACTAACGACCTTGGCATGGGTATGCTCTATGCTCTTGGGGTCAGATTTTTTGACGAGGAAGAAAATGACTTAAATCCTATTGCAGAAAATATGGAAAAAGTCGCAAGGGTTGATATGACTGGCCTTGATGAAAGACTCAGAGGGGTTAATATCAAGATTGCCACATCCACCAACCAGACACTTTTTGGGGAAAATTCCTTCCTTGAAGATAGGGTTTATAGGAAAGGAGCCAGCGACTACGACACAGCCAGACTTTTCAAGGGTTGCAAGCATTTTAAAAAGGTAATTGAGGACACCTTGGGAACAGGCACTGTAGATATGCCTGCCATGGGATCTGGCGGCGGTGTTGCCTGGGCCCTTTATATGTTCTTTAGGGCAAATATTTCAAAATCAATGGACTTCATTCTTGAAACTGTCGATTTCAAAGACCTTATCAAGGACAAGGACGTATTTATCCTCGGTGAAAATGTGGATCAATTTTCAGGCGCTGCTTCTATAAATGTGGCAAGTCTTGCTAAAAGATACAAAAAAGATATCAAGATTATTTTCCTTCAAGATAAGGACGGAGAAAAGATTGAAAACAGGGGAGATTTCGACCTGGTTTATACCTACAGACTCAAAGACGCCTACGATAGAAAGGACATCCACAAGGAAATAGGAAGGCTTGCTAGGAGTCTTGACAAGTCTATTTTGACGGAAAAAAATTAGGGTATAGTAGACTTATGAATATAAATTTAGAAAGACTTAGCCAATCCAAAGTGACATCAGGTCTTATGATTATAAATATAATCGTTTTTATCCTGATGAGCCTAAGTGGCGGTAGCGAAAGTATTGAAAACTTAATAAGATTTGGGGCGAATTCCAAAATTCTTGTGGCCCAAGGTGAGTGGTGGAGGCTTTTTACAGCGTCTTTTATCCATATAGGATTTTTCCATATCCTTTTCAACATGTATTTTTTCTATAGTTTGGGTCCGATTTTCGAAAGAATGTATGGGTCAGTAAACTTTTTGATAATTTACTTAGTTTCAGGGATTTTTGGAAACCTTATATCCTTCGCTTTTGGCGATCCTTATACAGTATCAGCTGGTGCATCAACCAGCCTTTATGGCATGTTAGGCCTTGCCATCGGCATGATGGTGACCTATAGGAATGATGAAATCATCAGGAGCTTCGGGGCAAGCTTTGTCTCTGTTGTGGTGATAAATGTGATTTATTCCTTGTTAGCACCTGGCGTTGGGGTTTACGGCCATCTTGGTGGTTTTATCGCAGGTTTTATCCTAGTGGGGATTTTCCCTATTTTAGGCAGGGACCTTGCTACTACAAGACGCCTTATTTCCCTAATAATCTTATTGGGTGGAGCTTTTGCCCTCTACAAGATTGGCCTTAGGTCTATGATAGGAGTCTAGATGAAGATAGTTTTAGCACTCATCCTTGCCCTTAGCCTTTCCGCATGTGGTTTTGAATCACAGAGCGAATTTAAGGAGGATAAGGGGGAGAATGTAAGCGAAGAGAAAATGGAATTTCCAGAAATCAAGTATATAGAAGATACAGATCCTAAAGATAGGGTGGATTTTGAAGAACTTTACGGCAAGGGCCGCATGTCTAGCAAAATTTACCTAAATGATGCAATGGGTTTTCTAAAGAAGTTTAACTTTGCTGGAAGGGAAATAGGAATCGAAGTCCTAGAATCATCCTTTAGCCCAACTTCCTATACGACAGTCCTTTCTTTTAAGGATAATGACAATCTAGTCGAGAAGGAATACGGGCCTTTGGTAACTAGCGATAATATTTTTAGTCAGGTTGATATTGACCTTGTCGATGCAGAATCTGGGCCATCTCTAATAGTGAGCCAGGTTGTGGTTGACGGCAACGAGACTAAGAGTGCTTATTATATTTACAACAAGTACATGTCATTGATAGACTCTTTTCACTTTGAAAACTCTATCGACGATGTGAATGTAAATGTTTATAGGATGAGTAAACCTGTAGAAATAAGTGAAAATCCAAATCCATCTGATCTTGAGATGGCAATTTCCAAAAGAATTGACAAGGAAGAGGAATACCTCAAGGAAATTTTTGGACTATATAAAATTGAAAGTGAAAATATAAAAGCAGAAATAAATGGCAGAAAGGTCCTTGTAGGCCTCATGCTAAGCCCAAGTAAGGCCAGGATAATGGAATTAAAATTACTTGGTAAAGACCAAAATGATGCGATTTTAAGCATAAAATAAGAGGAGGAAATAATGAAAAGAAGTGAAGTTGAAGAAAGATTAAAATGGGATACATCATCAATCTATGCTGATGATGAGGGATTTTATAAGGATATTGAGGAAATTAAGGGTCTTGTAGAAGAACTTAAGAAATTTAAGGGAAAAATAACTAGTGACCTTGAGACCTTCAAATCTTACCTAAAATTAGAAGAAGAATTTTCAAGAAAGATGGAAAAAGCCTTTGTTTATTCATCTTTGAAATCAGACGAAGATACCACTGTAAGTAAGTACCAAGAAATGAGCCAAGTTGCTCAAAATACTTATGTTTACGCATCAAGTGTCCTATCTTTCATCTCACCAGAAATCCTATCCACAGATGAAAAAATCATCGATAAGTATCTAGAAGATCCAGAGCTTTCATACCTAAAACACTATTTTGAAGATAAATTTAGGGCAAAAGACCACGTTCTAGATGCAAAAAGCGAATCAATCCTTGCAGCATTTGGTAAGTTAAAAAACAACCCACAAAACACTTACATGATTTTTAACAACGCCGACCTAACCTTCCCAAGCGTCAAAAAAGATGGCGAAGAAATAGCCATCACAAATGCTAACTTTGTAACCCTTCAAGAAGATCCAGATAGGGATTTCAGACGCGAAGTTTATGAAAAATATTACCAAACTTACAGACAATTCTCTAATACACTTGCATCTACCCTTGACGGTGAATTTACAGCCCACAATGTAGAAGCAAAATTAAGAGGCTATAAATCTGCAAGAGAAATGAGCCTTTTTGCAAATAATATACCAGAAGAAATTTACGATAATTTATTAGAAGTTGTTCACGAAAACGCTGATATTCACAGAGACTACACCACACTTAGGAAAGAATATCTTGGAGTAGATGATTTAGGTTTCCACGATATTTATGTACCATTAGTAGAAGATTATGACAGGCAAATTGACTTTGACGAAGCAAAAGAAATTGTCCTTGAAGCAATCAAGCCACTTGGCGAAGAATATGTAAAAGTTGCCAAAGAAGGTTTTGAAACAAGATGGTTTGACGTAATGCCAAACGACGGCAAAAGGTCTGGTGCATATTCATCAGGATCTTACGACACCCAACCATTTATCTTATTAAACCACACCAACTCAATCAACGACCTATTCACTATAGTTCACGAACTAGGCCACTCAATGCACTCTTACTATACAAGACGTGAACAACCATATTTCTATGGTTCTTACTCAATCTTCTTAGCAGAGATTGCATCAACAACCAACGAGCTCTTGCTATTAAATTACATGCTTGACCACAGCCAATCAGAAGCTGAAACAAAATATCTATTAAACTACTTTGTAAACCAATTCAAATCAACAGTATTCAGACAAACAATGTTTGCAGAATTTGAACACAAGGTAAATAAATTAGTAGAAAACGCAGAGCCAATCCCAGCAGAAAGACTCCACGCCATCTACAAAGAACTAAACGAAGAATTATTCGGCAAAGACATTAAAGTAGATGACTATATAGCATCAGAATGGGCAAGAATCCCACACTTCTATATGTTCTACTACGTATTCCAATACGCAACAGGCTTTATGAGTGCAGTAGCCCTAAGCCAAAAAATCCTTCATGGCACAGACGCCGACAGAGAAGCTTACCTAGGCTTCCTAAAAGCAGGCGAAAGCGAATACCCAATCGAAGTCCTCAAAAAAGCAGGAGTCGACATGACAAACAAAGAAGCCATGGAATCAGCAATGGAAGTAGCTAGAAAGGCTATGAAAGACTTAAGACAAGCAATTTTATAAAGAATAGAAAGAACCTAGCTTTAATAACTGGGTTCTTTTTCTTTGCCCAATTTTAAAGTTTATAAAATTTCATTGTTGTCGGAAACGTTTTCTATTATAGAAATAAAAAGTAATGGATACAAACAAATATTTTTCCATCAATTTGAAAAATATGGATATAAATCCATATAAGTGTTAATATTACAAGGTTTGAGGCACGGAGAGATTTAGATATAATCAAGTTTTCGCTTCACAAGGTAAAAAATCTCGTAATATTTTATAAAAAAACCTTTACATTAGTGTTTTTTTGTGATATTATAAAAATGACAAGAAATGGTATCGATTACAAAGCGTGATTTTTATATTCCAAGTATGATATAATAATAACAATAATAATTTAAACAGAGGAATAATATGAATATAAAATCTATCGCTAAACTTTCGGGAGTATCTACAACAACTGTATCTAGGGTATTGAATGACTCTCCTTATGTAAGTGATGCAACAAGGAAAAAAGTTCTCCAGGTAATTGAAGAGAATGATTATATACCAAACAATATAGCTAGGAATCTCCACCAAAAATTTTCTAATAAAATCGGGGTTATAGTTGCTGATATCACTAACGAATTTTTTTCTAGTGCCATAAATGGAATTAGTAAGGTGATGGATGAAAATGGATTCCAGGTCTTGTTTTACAATACTGACGAGAATTTAAAAAATGAATCCAAGGCCCTGCATTCTATTTTTGAAGAAAGGCTAAGTGGATTGATAATTTCGCCTGTTTCTTCTAAAGATAAGAATACTTTGGAAAAATTAAAAAAACTCTCATTAAAAATGAAAACCCCCGTAGTCCTATTGGATAGGAATATAGAGGGGATTAGTTTGGATGCTGTTTTTGTTGACAATGAATGTGGGGCAAAAAAAGCTGTAAACGCGCTGATAAAGGAAGGTCACAGGGATATAGCTATTATCACAGGACCGATCACTTCCACTCCTGGTAATAGCAGGTATAGGGGGTATATAGAAGCCTTAAGGGAAAATAATATACCTATAAAAGAAGAATATATAGTATCAGGAGATTTCAAGGTAAGTATGGCCTACGAACAGGCTAAGCGTTTGCTTAACTTAGAGAATCCACCTACAGCAATTTTTCTAAGTAACAACATGACATCCCTAGGTGCACTCAAATATCTAAAAGAAAAAGGCTATAAAATAGGCGAAGATATATCCATAATAGGCTTTGATGAGATAAACCCCTTTAAAGCCATAGATTATTTATTTTCCTATGTTGGAAGAGATGCTGAAAAACAGGGTGAAATTGCAGCCGAGGTTTTACTTGATAGGATTGATAAGAAAAATAAGGGTGTAGAATATGAGGCTCAGAGAATTGTTTTAGATTGCTATTTGAGTCTAAATGGATCAGAGAAAATTAAAAGATAAAATGCTATTATTTTGGACTAAGCTAAGAAGGAAAAATATGGTCAAAATTGTAATCGATACCAATGATTGTTTAATAACAAGGAGGCAATATGAGTAAGGTAGTAGTTTTTGGAAGTTTTGTTGTGGATCTTATGGCTAGGTCACCACACTTACCATCACGTTCAGAAACGGTGAAGGGTTCGTATTTTCAAATGGGTGCAGGAGGAAAAGGTTTTAACCAAGGGGTTGCTTGTCACAAGGCTGGAGCTGATATGGCTATGGTTACAAAACTCGGTAATGATAGTTTTGCAGATGTATGCTTGAATGTTATGCAAGATCTTAACATGAATAAGGAATATATTTTGACTTCTGAGAAAAAACCAACTGGAATTGCCTTAATAATGGTGGACGAAAACACAGGAGATAACCAAATTACAGTTGTTCCATCAGCTTGTAGTGATATAAAAATAGAAGAAGTTAATTCTTTAGAAAATTTAATCAAGGAAGCTGATTATGTTTTATTGCAATATGAGGTAAACCAAGACGCTAATGAAAGAATTAAGGAACTTGCCCTTAAAAATAATACTAAGGTCATAGTTAATACAGCTCCTTATGTTGAAGTTGGTGATGATTTTTATAAAAACCTTTACATGGTCACACCAAATGAAGTGGAAGCTGAGGCTGTAACAGGAATTAAAGTGGATAATCTTGAAAATGCTAAGAAGGCAGCCGCTATATTTAGAGAAAAGGGTGTTGAAAATGTCTTAATAACTTTAGGATCTAATGGTGTTTTTGTTTCAGATGGAAATAAAGAAGAGATTATAGATTCATTTAAGGTTAAAACAGTAGATACAACTGGTGCCGGAGATGCCTTTAATGGTGGCTTTTTAGCAGCTCTATCAGAAGGCAAGGATATTTGGCAAGCGGCAGTTTTTGCAAATGCAGTTGCAGCCTTATCAGTACAAAAATTAGGCACAACTCCAGCTATGCCAAGTAGAGAAGAAGTTGATAAGTTCTTAAGTGAAAGAAATAATTAGGAGGCAATTATGTTAAAAGGAATACCAACAGAGATTAGTTCAGAGCTTTTAAAAGCATTAGCAGATATGGGTCACGGGGATATTTTGGTAATAGCAGATGATTTTTATCCACCATATTCCAAGACACCTAACGGCAGAAGCATAAATGCAAAAGGAAATACAGCGCCAGAAATGCTTGATGCGATTTTAAAATTATTTCCACTTGATACTGAATATGAAGCTTATCCAGTTGAGTATATGATTCCAGATGCTGATGCAAATATCAATTTAAGCCAAAGACCAAAGGTTTGGGATGATTGCATAAGGGTTTGTGAAAAACACGGTTTAACTAAGGAACAAGTTGGAGAAATAGAGAGAAGCAAGTTCTATGAAAAAGCAGGAAGGGCTTTTGTGACAGTTTGCACAAGTGAAAGAGAAGCCTATGGATGCTTTATAATCCAAAAGGGAGTTATGTAAAACAAATGGAAATTAATAAATATATTGATCATACATTATTGAAGGCTGACGCTAAGAAGGAAGATGTTATAAAAATTTGTAAGGAGGCGATAGAGTATAAGTTTAAGTCTGTCTGTGTAAATTCATCTTTTGCAAAATTGGTAAAAAAAGAACTGGAAGATAGCGGTGTAGACCTAACTGTTGTTGTTGGTTTTCCTTTAGGAGCTATGAGTACAGAGGCCAAAGTTTTTGAAACAAAGTATGCGATTGACAATGGGGCTGATGAGATAGATATGGTTATAAACATATCAGCCCTTAAGGATAAGGATTATGGTTATTTGGAGGAAGAAATAGGCAAGCTTAAAGAAGTTTGTGGACAAAAAATATTAAAAGTAATCATAGAAACATGCCTATTAACTGACGATGAGAAGGTTAAAGTTTGTCAAATTGCTAAAAAAGCTGGAGCTGACTTTGTAAAAACATCAACTGGATTTAGCACAGCGGGCGCTAAGGTTGAGGATGTTAGATTGATGAGGGAAACTGTCGGCGAAGACATGGGTGTAAAAGCATCTGGGGGAATAAGAACTCTTGAAGATGTAGAAAAATTTATCGAAGCAGGAGCTAGCAGGATAGGCGCTTCTGCATCTGTACAAATTATGGAAGAATTAAAAAATAGGGAGTAAAAAATGAAGAAATTTAGGTTGTTAAGTTTAGTTTTGGCACTAGTAATGATACTTGCTTCTTGTGGTGGAGCTAAAAAAGAAGAAAAAAAGGGCGAAGAAAAGACCGAGGGCAAGAAAGACTCTTATGACATTGTATACCTTACACCATCTACAGCATCTCAATTTTGGACTCACGTTGGTATAGGTATTGAAAATGCAATAAAAGATATGGAAGAAGAACACGGCATCAAAATCAATTATTCTATAGTAGGCCCATCAGAAGAAGGTCAAACAGAAGAATATGTTACTGCTTTTGAACAAGCCATAGCTAAAAAACCAGATGCAATCATTACCGCAACCTTAGCTATAGACTCAACAGTACCAAAAGCAAAAGAAGCTACAGACAATGGTATAGTTCTAAACTTTGTTAACTGTGGTCTAGGTATAGGCGATGACGGAGCTCACGAAGAGACCTATAACCAATTCTACTACTGCTCAAATAAAACTATTGGTGAAATGGCTGGAGAAGCATTCCTAAAAGCTAAAGAAGCTAAGAATATTGGAGAAGGCATAGTTGGAGTTAACACAAACGTAGAAAACGAAGCCTTAGACCAAAGAGTTATTGGTTTTAGAGAATATGTAAAAGAACATGCACCAGAACTTGAACAAACAGATACTTACTATAACGGAAACGTAGTTGAAAAAGCTCAATCAAATGCTGAAAATATAATTTCAACATACGGCGATAAGTTAATGGGTATGTTCGCAGGAAATAACATCACTGGTAACGGCGTTGCCCTAGCAGTAGAAGGAGCAAAGCTAAAAGATAAGATAGTTACAGTTGCAGTTGACTCAGATGACACAGAAATCAAAGCTTTAAAAGATGGAGTCATTGATGCAATAATTGTTCAAAATGCTTATGAACAAGGTTATCTTGGAATGAAAAATGCTATTGAAACTCTAATCAACGGCAAAAACCCAGAAGAAAAGAAACAAGTAAATTGTCCTCCAAGCATAGTTGACAAAGACAACATGGAAGATCAAAAAATAAAAGAATTATTAGATCCAACCTTATTGAAAAAATAAGTTGTAATGAAATTTGTTATATGCTAGATAGATAAAAGAATCTTAGGCTTCTCTGAAATTAATAAAACTAATAAAGAGAAGCCTATAGATATTATTAGGAATGTTAAAATAGCAGGTTTCGAATGAGAGGTGAACATGGACAAAGACAATAATTTGATATTGAAAGTTGAGAATGTAATCAAGGTATATCCTGGTGTAACAGCTCTCGATAATGTATCATTTTCTATAAAAAAAGGTGAAGTTCATGCTTTGGTAGGGGAAAATGGAGCAGGCAAATCTACTCTTATAAAATGTATAATGGGAGTTGAAAAACAAAATTCGGGCCATATATATCTAAACAATGGAAGCGAGTGGATTGAAAACAAAGATGCGATAGAAGCCCAAAACAATGGTGTTTTTGCCAACTATCAAGATGTAAATATTGCTCCAAATTTATCTGTAGCCGAAAATTATTTTTTAGGTAAGCAGCCATCAAAAAATGGAATTATAAACTGGAATGATATGTATAATGAATGCAAAAAAGTGCTTGATAAATTCGACTTAGACATAAATCCCAAGGCTAAAATAAACACCTTACCATTAGCCATGCAGGCTATGATTACTATCAGTAAAATATCTACAAACGATACAATAAGATTGGTAATATTTGATGAACCTACAGCCCTATTAGAAAATGAAAAAGTAGAAAAACTCTTTAACTTCATAGAAGAACTTAAAAATCAAGGTGTAAGTATTATATACATATCTCACAGACTAGAAGAAATAATGGAAATATGCGATAGCGTTACAATATTAAAAGATGGAAAATATGTTGATACAAAAAAGGTAGACGAGGTTGATAAAGACAAGCTAATATCCTTAATGGTCGGAAGAAAGATGACTGATATTTATGATATAAAACATCAACAACCCGGTCAAGAAGTTTTGAGAGTTGAGAACTTTAGTGATAATATGAACTATCAGGATATATCTTTTAATGTTAGAGAAGGAGAGATATTAGGATTTTTTGGCCTGGTCGGATCAGGACGAAGCGAGTTGATGAGAGGTATATATGGCGTTGACAAGAGAGAAAGTGGCGAGATATATATCAAGGGAGAAAAAGTAAATATCGACTCAGTCTCCAAGGCCTTAAAAAACGGCCTAGGATTTCTAACAGAAGATAGAAGAGAAGATGGGTTAGCCTTGCCCCTATCTATAAAAGTAAATTCAAACATGAATTCTTATGATTTGATAAGTAAAAGAAACGTTATCTCATTAGATAAAGAAAAAAATAGAGCTGACCAATCCATTGAAGATCTAAGAATCAAGACGCCATCATGTAATCAAGTAGTTTCACATTTATCAGGCGGAAATCAACAAAAGGTAGTAATCTCAAAACTCTTAAATGCTAACCCTGATATTCTTATTTTTGATGAACCAACAGTAGGTGTAGATGTTGGAGCCAAACAAGAAATATTCCAAATAATGGAAAGGCTAATTGCGGAAAAGAAAGCTATAATCCTGATTTCATCATATTTGCCAGAAGTTATGGGATTATCAGATAGGCTAATAGTAATGGCTAAAGGCAGGATTACGGCAGAATACACAAAGGCAGAAATTGAGAAATTACATGAAGATGATATCTTAAAGAAAACATCAGTATAAATTTGGAGTTGATAATGAATAATAAAATAAAAAAGACAAATTTAGCAAGTCTTACTAATAACACTGAATTTAGTTTGGTATTTATTATATTAGGATTGTTTATAATAACTTCTATATTTACAGATAACTTTATGACCCAATATAACATAACAAACCTTATGAAACAGTGTGCTATAGTAGGAGTACTAGCAGTAGCTCAAACATTCATAATAATAACAGGTGGAATAGACATCTCTTGTGGTGCTATAGCTGGTTTATCCTGCATGGTACTTGCTATCTTACAAAGAGATACAGAACTTGGCCTTGCTATAACCTTGCTAGCAGCAATTCTAGTAGGATTAGTTTCAGGTTTTGTAAATGGAGTGATAATATATAAATTTAAAATCCCACCAATGATAGCAACACTGGGAACATCTACTGTTGTAGGTGGTATTACCAAAATAATAAGTAATGCCTTGACAGTAAGTGGTCTTGATGAAAGGATTCTAGCCCTTGGGAACTCAACAGTGCTTGGATTATTTCCGGTACTTGCCTTGATATGGATAGTAGTGGCAATAGCTATATTTTTGCTCCTAAGATATACAATATTTGGTAGGAATATTTATATACTTGGATCAGGAGAAAATGTAGCTAAACTTAGCGGAATCAATGTAAGAAAGATGTATATAGCAACTTACACCCTAGCTGGTTTATTATATGCCGTCGCTGGAATATTGCTAGCAGCAAGAGTTCAAAGTGCCCTACCAACAGGAGGTGAAGGCTATGAAATGAACGCCATAGCAGCAGCTGTTATAGGTGGAGCATCACTAAGTGGTGGACGTGGATCAATGATAGGAACAGTACTAGGAACCATCCTAATGATATTAATAAACAATGCTGGTGTTCAATTCGGATTAAATACCCATATACTAGAGATAACAAGTGGTGTTATAATCCTCTTTGCAGTAGCATTTGATATGTACAGGAATAGTAGGTTAGCAAAACAAAAATAGCAAGTATTACCCTCTTAAAATGAATATATATAAGACAAAAACCCGAAGAAGCATAACATCTTCGGGTTTTTAGGTTCTCAAAAATCTGTATCAATCCTTCTTTTCCCATAAAACATTTCCGTCCTCGTCATAGACTTTTTTAACTTTATAAAGGGGCATTGAGTCTTTGGTGTATTTTTCTTTTTTATATAGGGGTGGTAGGTATTTTTCCAATGGGGTCTGCCAAAACCTTATAGTCCAGACTTTTCTGTTCTCCCAAGAGGCGTTTGCACTGTAGAGGAGATCGCCCTGGCCATCGTATTTCATCATCAAATAATCATCTTTTTCGTAAAAATCCACCTTAGATGAATCAACTGGCATTTCATATCGAGTAGCAAAAATAAAGCTTCCTACAAAGAATCCTATCACAAGGACGACAGCCAAGACTCTTCTAATAATTTTCCTAGAAAGACTGGCCTTTAAATATTCCATCGGTTTTAGGTCATATTTTCTAGTTTCTCTGCTAACAGGGATTTTAACATCACTGGATAATTTTTCGTAATATTTTCTGCAAGCTTCGCAAGAGTCAATGTGGTCTTTTACAAAAATCTTTGAATTTTCGCTTAAAACATCATCAATATATAAGGGAATTAAGTCCTTAACTATATCACATTCATATTTCATTTTCTTCCTCCAAATAATCTATAATCATGTTCTTGGCCCTGTAAAAAGTGACCCTGGCCCGGGTATCGGTTTTGCCAAAAATTTGGCCGATGCTTTTATAATCAAGCTCTCCAAAGACTCTGAGATTAAAAGCCTCCTTGTAAGGTTCTTTCATGGAATGGAGAAAGGTGTGGACTTTAAGAGCAAGGTCATCATTGGCGAGGTCTTCGACAAAGGATATCTTCTTATCCTCAACTATGGATAGGTCATAATCGGGATTTATTTTATTATTTTTTCTGTAAAAATCATAAAGAGTATTACGAGCAATAGTAAAAAGCCATGCCCTTATATCTTGTGAACCATCAAAGGTGTCTATCTTATCCATGGCCTTGGCAAAGGTCTCATGGCAAATATCGATAGCTAAATCTTGGTTTTTGCACAAACTAAGGGCAAACCTATATACATCCCTATTATAATCCTCATAAATTTTTGCAAAATCCATAACCTTCTCCTTACTTATATGAAATACTCTACCTCACTTAAGAGCCTTTCTACTATAATAACGGATGGGATTTAATTTTGTTACAAAATGTAATTAAAAATTTTATTAAAGCTATAATAAATTATAGGTATTTTACAAGTTGGATAAGGACCTAGACGGATTATTTTTTATTTAAAATTTACTGTCACTTAATATTTGCTTTACAAAATTAGGCTAATATTTAAAGAAAAAGTAAAGGAGAAAGTATGTTAAATATTGCTCACAGAGGTTTTAAAGGGGAATATCCGGAAAATACCATGCTTGCTTTTAAGAAAGCAGTTGAAATAGGTGCTGATGGTGTGGAATTTGATGTTCATTTGACTAAGGATAAAGAACTTGTTATTATCCACGACGAAAAACTTGATAGGACTACAGATATGGAAGGGCTGGTTAAGGACTTCACTCTTAGGGAGTTAAAAACAGCTAATGCTAGCAAACTTTTCCCAGCCTATGAGGAAAAGATTCCAACCCTTGAAGAATATTTTGATTTTATTAAGGACAAGGATTTTCTTACTAATATTGAGATTAAAAACTCTATTATTGATTATCCTGAGATAGAAGAAAAAATTTATGAAATGATAAAGGCCTATTGTCTTAAAGATAAGATTATTATTTCTTCTTTTAATCACGAAAGCCTTGTTAGGGTAAAAAATATTGACAAAAATATCAGCTGTGGTGTCTTAGAGTCTTCAAGACTTTATAGGCCTTGGGATTATGTAAAAAATCTGGGTTGTGAATATTTTCATCCTCTTAATTTCTCTGTTGATGAAGAGATTATAGCGATATTTAAGGAAAATAACATAGGGATTAATCTTTGGTTTGGCATTTCTGATTATGATTTTGGCCAATATGTAAAAGACGGCATTACAGGTCTTATAACTGATTTCCCTAATCGAGTTGGTCAAATTTTAATGAAGAAGGACAAATAATAAAGTTTATCGTTTAAGTTTTACTTAAATTTTACAATTATAAAAAATAGTTTTGACAAATATCCTTTATACTCTTGTAGTAAAGAATTTTTATTTGGAGGAACTATGTTTAAAAAAATTTTTACTAAACTTATGTTAGTGTTGATGTTTGTTAGCCTAACTGCCTGTGCAGGTCGTAATGAAGATGCAGCTAAGGAAGAAAATAAAGATAAGGCTGCTAGTAGTGAAGAAGTTAATAAAGAAGATGGTAAAGCCGATGCAAATGGCAAAACAACTATAGTTTTTTGGCATTCAATGGGTGGTAACCTTAATGACGCTATTGACCACCTTGTAGAAGAGTATAACAATTCTCAAGACAAATATATAGTTAAGGCAGAATTTCAAGGTGAATACGATGATGCCTTAACTAAACTTAGATCATCTGCATCAGGTAAGGATGTTGGAGCTGATCTTGTACAAGTTTTTGACCTTGGTACAAGATATATGATTGATTCTGGTTTGATCAAACCTATTCAAGACTTTGTTGATGAAGATAATTATGATACTAGTCAACTTGAAGATAATCTTCTCGCCTACTATACAGTTGATGGAAAGCTAAACTCTATGCCATTTAACTCTTCTACCCCACTTTTATATTACAACAAAGAAATGTTTGATAAGGCAGGAGTTGAAGTACCAAAATCTCTTGAAGAGATGAAAGAAGTTGGTAAAAAGCTAAAAGACTCTGGTGTGACTGAGATGCCAATCTCTATGAGCGTTTACGGTTGGTGGGTTGAACAATTTATGAGCAAACAAGGCCTAGAATTATTTGACAATAACAACGGTAGAGATGATAACCCAAGCAAAACGGTTTTTGAGGAAAATGATGGAGTTAAAAATATCCTTACAGCTTGGAAAGAACTAAAAGATGAGGGTATTGCACCAAATGTTGGTAAACAAGGCGGCGATCCAGAATTTAAAGCTGGCACCAGTGCCATGTGCTTTGCATCTACTGCATCCCTAGCACAAATTCTATCAGAAGTTGGAGATAGGTTTGAAGTAGGTACAGCATATTTTCCTGGAGTAAAGGCAAGTGATGACCACGGCGTATCAATTGGTGGTGCTAGTCTATATGCATTAAACTCAGGCGATGAAGAAAAAATGAAGGGAACTTGGGACTTTATCAAGTTTTTGGTAAGTGTTGAATCTCAAACTTATTGGAATGCAAATACAGGTTATTTCCCAGTTAATAAGGGAGTACTTGATACTGATGATTTCAAGGAATTAATAAAGAAATCCCCACAATTTGAAACAGCTATTGACCAATTACACGATTCAAAACCAGAAGACCAAGGAGCCCTTGCGACAGTTTTCCAAGAATCTCGTCAAATTGTAGAAAAATATATTGAAGAGATGCTAAATGACAAGCTAAGCCCAGAAGAAGCTAGCAAAAAAATGTCAGAAGAAATCGATAAGGCTCTAGAATCTTATAACAAGGTTAACAAAAAATGAGAAAATACAATAATAAAGCCTACTTGTACATGCTACCAGCCTTGGCTCTATTAGTGATATTTGTATTTTATCCATTCGTACAGACTATTATCCGTAGTCTGTACGCTACGGATAATATGGGAAATAATACAATATTTATTGGTTTAGAAAATTATACAGATCTTCTATCTTCGTCATCTTTTTGGAATAGTATAAGGGTGACTTTTATATATGTATTAATAGTAGTAGTCTTAGGAGTTCTTTTAGGATTTGCTACAGCTCTTTTATGTAGGGTTAATTTTCCAGCTATTAGACTTTTTTCAGCATCCTACTCCCTACCCATAGCTATAGCATCATCGGGCATGGCTTTGGTATTTAGAGTAATGCTAAACCAGTCTGTTGGTATTTTAAATGTTATATTAAAAACAAATATAAATTGGCTAGCAGATCCTAGTTGGGCCTTACTAAGCGTAGGAGTTCTCACAGCATGGCTAAATTCAGGTCTTAATTTTTTGTATTTTTCATCAGGTCTTGCGGGAATAGACGATAGTTTGTATGAGGCTGCATCTATGGATGGAGCCAATTCCATTAATCAGTTTAAAAACGTAACCCTACCATCAATTAGACCTATTATGTTCTTTGTGGTTGTTACAAATATTATAAACGCTTTCCAATCTTTTGGACAAATTAAATTATTAACCCAGGGTGGACCAGGTGAATCAACCAATGTTATAGTCCACGATATTTACAAAAATGCCTTTATGAACTACAGGTATGGATACGCATCAGCAGAATCAGTGGTTTTATTTTTCATAGTAATGGTATTAACAATTATCGCTTTTAGGTCGAACGGAGTAAAAAATGCAAAGAACAAGTAATGATATAGATAACTTCAGACTTTTTAATAAAACCGCAAAGCCAAGAAGTAAAAAAATAGATAAGGCCATAGGTATAAGGCTAGTTTTAAATATTATTGTGGTGATTTTTGTATTATTTCCTATAATCTATGCCTTTGTGATGAGTATTAAGCCTTCCTATGAGCTATACAATAAAACTTTTTTTACAGCAAATCCAAGCATAGAAAATTACAAGGATGTATTTAAAATTGCTCCCATAGAAGGATATATAGTAAATTCGCTAATAGTATCCATAATAATAACATTTTTTCAAACTATGACAGCAATATTTGCAGCCTTCGCTCTTCACTTCTTAGATTTCAAAAAGAAGGGGCTTTTGTTTGCAATAATTATGGCAACAACGATGATACCTGGAGAAACAACAATTATATCAAATTTTTTGATGATATCTGGTTGGGGCTTTGCAGATTCATTTTTTGGACTGGTGGCACCCTACCTAACAAGCGCTATGGGAATATTTTTGTTTAGACAGGCTTTTCAGTCTTTTCCAATGGATATATATGAAGCAAGCAAGATGGATGGGACAAGTGATCTAGGCTTTATTTTTAGAATCTTAATTCCCCTATCAAAACCAACAATTGGAGCCTTAGCAGTTCAGTCCTTCCTAGGAGCATGGAATATGTATATGTGGCCATTACTAATAACAGGTTCTGACAGGTATAGAACAGTTCAAATTGGTATTTCAATGCTAAACTCAGCAGACGCCCAATCAATGTTATTAATGATAGCAGGTGTTGTAATTTGTATGATACCATCACTTATAATATTTATGTTCGCTCAGAAAAACATGGTAAAAGGATTAACAACAGGAGCAGTAAAGGGATAAAATGGCAAGAGTAAAATTAGAAAATGTTTCAAAAATCTATGACAACGGTTTTGAAGCAGTTAAAAATATGAATTTAGACATAAAAGATGAGGAGTTTGTAGTTTTGGTAGGACCTTCAGGCTGCGGCAAATCAACGACACTTAGGATGATAGCAGGCCTTGAAAATATATCAGAAGGAAAATTTCGTATTGATGATAAAATTATGAACGACGTGTCATCTAAAGACAGAGATATAGCGATGGTATTTCAATCCTACGCCTTATATCCTCACATGACCATTAGAGAAAATATGGGCTTTGCCTTAAAAATGAAAAAGGTAAATAAGAAGGATATTAGCGAAAAAGTAGAAAATATAGCGAAAACATTAAAGTTAGAGGAATTACTAGACAGAAAACCAGCCCAACTTTCAGGCGGACAAAGGCAAAGAGTAGCCCTAGGTAGGGCCATGGTTAGAAATCCAAAAGTTTTTTTATTAGACGAACCCCTATCAAACTTGGACGCTAAATTAAGAGTGGAAATGAGAACAGAGATAGTAAGGCTTCACAACGAATTAAAGACGACCTTCATCTATGTAACCCACGATCAAATAGAAGCAATGACAATGGGAGATAGGATAGCAGTCATAAATGAGGGAGAGCTAGTCCAATTTGACACCCCTTTAAATCTCTACTACAAACCCAAAAATAGGTTTATAGGACAATTTATAGGATCGCCTAAGATGAATGTCATAGAAACTAATCTACATAGGGATGGTTCAGACTTTTATGTAGAAATATTTGGCAAGATACGTCAATTACCACCAATAAAAATAAAAGACCTGGTAAGTTACGAATCGAAAAATACTAAAGTCCTCTTGGGAATAAGAACAGAAGAGTTTACATATGACAAAGACTCGGATATAAAGGTAGTCTTCGACAATGTAGAATACATGGGTTCAGACACATACGGTTATATAATAAAGGAAAATTCAGAACCAATAGTAATTCGTTTTAAATCTCAAGACCCAATAGTAATAAAAAAAGAAATACCAATCAGCATTAATTTAGAAAATACTTATCTATTTGATATAAAGACAGAAGAATGTATATCATACCCGGAAAAGAAAACAGATATTAAAAATATACTAATAGAAGATACAAAAAACAATGAACTTGAAGAAGATGAAAAAATAGAAAGTGAAAAAGTAAAATATTGAATTCTTAATAAAAGAAAAATAGTAGGTCAAAATGACCTGCTTTTTTAATGCAAAAAATCAGTCAACATAAATATAAAAAAATAAAAAATATATGGGGGAGATTATGTCAAGATAAAATTGCTCTTATATATAGAAGGAAAAAACAAAGACAAGAAAAAGAAAAGATTTTAGGAAAACTAGTTGACAAGCAATATATAGGGCAGTACTATATATAGGCACGATGTAGAGGAGGTCCTAAGGGGCCTAAAAAAATATTTGCAAAAATATTTGACAAAGTAAAATCTATATCGTATACTTATATTAATGCTGCTTAAGGCATTTATCAAAAATGTGCAAATATTTGAGAAAAACTTCAAAAAATATTTGACAAGATAAAAATTGAGTGGTATTATATAAAAGTCGCAACAAGTTAGCGACATTGAACCTAGATAAGACTTAGTCTTATTGATTAAAATTATATAGAAGATTGATAAAGTTAATTACTACTATTCCAAAAAGGAATACTAATAATTACTTTAAAAGAATAACAACTATAACCTAGTTAAATTTCTTTACAGTAATGATTCTTGAAAAAGAATTTTAAATCACGCATTTGATATATTAAGTCAGATGTAAATGACAGAGTCAGAATAAAATGACTTTCATTACAAATTTTTAATGAGAGTTTGATCCTGGCTCAGGATTAACGCTGGCGGCGTGCATAACACATGCAAGTCGAACGATGAAACTTAAATGATCTCTTCGGAGTGAATTTAAGTGGATTAGTGGCGGACGGGTGAGTAACGCGTGAGTAACCTGCCTTAGAGAAGGGGATAGCCTTTGGAAACGAAGAATAATACCCTATGAAACCATAACCTCGCATGAGGCCTTGGTCAAAGATTTATCGCTCTAAGATGGACTTGCGTCTGATTAGTTAGTTGGTGGGGTAACGGCCTACCAAGACAGCGATCAGTAGCCGGCTTGAGAGAGTGTACGGCCACATTGGGACTGAGACACGGCCCAGACTCCTACGGGAGGCAGCAGTGGGGAATTTTGCACAATGGGGGAAACCCTGATGCAGCGACGCCGCGTGATTTAGAAGGCCTTCGGGTTGTAAAAATCTTTTCTATGGGAAGAAAATGACAGTACCATAGGAATAAGGACCGGCTAATTACGTGCCAGCAGCCGCGGTAATACGTAAGGTCCGAGCGTTGTCCGGAATCATTGGGCGTAAAGGGTACGTAGGCGGGTAAGCAAGTTAGAAGTGAAATCCTATAGCTCAACTATAGTAAGCTTTTAAAACTGCTCATCTTGAGGTATGGAAGGGAAAGTGGAATTCCTAGTGTAGCGGTGAAATGCGCAGATATTAGGAGGAATACCGGTGGCGAAGGCGACTTTCTGGCCATAACCTGACGCTGAGGTACGAAAGCGTGGGTAGCAAACAGGATTAGATACCCTGGTAGTCCACGCCGTAAACGATGAGTGTTAGGTGTCTGGAGTAAATCTGGGTGCCGCAGCTAACGCATTAAACACTCCGCCTGGGGAGTACGCGCGCAAGCGTGAAACTCAAAGGAATTGACGGGGACCCGCACAAGCAGCGGAGCATGTGGTTTAATTCGACGCAACGCGAAGAACCTTACCAAGTCTTGACATATTACGGCGGGATCTAGAGATAGATTCCTACTTCTTCGGAAGACTGTAATACAGGTGGTGCATGGTTGTCGTCAGCTCGTGTCGTGAGATGTTGGGTTAAGTCCCATAACGAGCGCAACCCCTATTGTTAGTTACCATCATTAAGTTGGGGACTCTAACGATACTGCCGGTGACAAACCGGAGGAAGGTGGGGACGACGTCAAATCATCATGCCCTTTATGACTTGGGCTACACACGTGCTACAATGGCAGGTACACAGAGCAGCTAAACAGTGATGTCTTGCGAATCTCAAAAAGCCTGTCCCAGTTCGGATTGTACTCTGCAACTCGAGTACATGAAGTTGGAGTTGCTAGTAATCGTGAATCAGAATGTCGCGGTGAATGCGTTCCCGGGTCTTGTACACACCGCCCGTCACACCATGGAAGTTGGCAATACCCGAAGCCTGTGAGCGAACCCTTGTGGGCGCAGCAGTCGAAGGTAGGGTCAGTAACTGGGGTGAAGTCGTAACAAGGTAGCCGTATCGGAAGGTGCGGCTGGATCACCTCCTTTCTAAGGATAAGGGAGAGGGTACGCTCTCTCCCTACCGAGAGATTTTAAATCTCACAGTAATTAACTTTATCTTCTATAATGATTTTAAAGGTTATTGAACCAATAAAAACTAAATAGCAAACAATATTTCCAGTCAAGAAAGAAAGGGCGCAAGGTGGATGCCTTGGCACATGAAGACGATGAAGGACGTAAGTGAACGAAAACTAGGGTAAGCTCACAAAAAGCCATGACCCCTAGGTCTCCGAATGGGGAAACCCGGCTATGGAAGACATAGTCATCACTAAGTGAATACATAGCTTAGTGAAGTAAGACCCTGTGAACTGAAACATCTAAGTAGCAGGAGGAAAAGAAAGAAAACTCGATTTTCTTAGTAGCGGCGAGCGAAAAGAAAACAGCCCAACTCAATAAGGATCATATTTAATTAGCAGAATCATTTGGGAAGATGAACCAAAGAAAGTGACAGTCTTGTACGCGACAGTTAAATATGGACAGAGTGAAAGTAGCACCGGACACGAGGAATCCGTTGTGAAGATAGGGGGCCCATCCCCTAAGGCTAAATACTAACATGTGACCGATAGTGAACAAGTACCGTGAGGGAAAGGTGAAAAGAACCCCGAAAGGGGAGTGAAATAGAACCTGAAACCTAGCGCCTACAAGCAGACAGAGCACTAAAGTGTGATGTCGTACCTTTTGTAGAATGGGCCAGCGAGTTATTCTAAGCGGCAAGATTAAGTATTTAAGATACGAAGTCAAAGCGAAAGCGAGTCTTAATAGGGCCAAAGTCGATTAGAATAGACCCGAAACCGGGTGATCTATCCATGACCAGAGTGAAGGTGAAGTAAAATTCACTGGAGGCTCGAACCGGGTACGGTTTAAAACGTATCGGATGAGTTGTGGATAGGGGTGAAAAGCCAAACGAACTCGGATATAGCTGGTTCTCCTCGAAATAGCTTTAGGGCTAGCCTTTGACTAAAGATTTTAGGAGGTAGAGCACTGAATGGTCTAGGGCGGTTAACCGTACCGAAACCTATCAAACTCCGAATGCCAAAAAATCAGGTCAAGGAGTCAGACTTAGAGGGATAAGCTTCTAAGTCGAAAGGGAAACAGCCCAGACCGACAGCTAAGGTCCCCAAATCTGGATTAAGTGGAAAAGGATGTGAATCTACTAAGACAACCAGGACGTTGGCTTAGAAGCAGCCATGCATTTAAAGAATGCGTAATAGCTCACTGGTCAAGTGGGTTTGCGCCGAAAATGAACGGGGCTAAAATCCAGTACCGAAGCTTCGGATTGATAGAGAATTTAAATCTAATCATAAAGAACTAAAGAAAAAAGGTAAGAAAAGCTTAACTAGGAAATATTGTAAACAACAATTAATCAAGATAAACGAGTTACAAGCAGGCCTGTCCGGCCCGAAGAGGACCCACACGGAGTGAGTCAAAAGATAGTTCAACTAGAACGAAGAAAAATTCTTAGGGAAGACAGAAATGCTAAAAACGAATCAAATTTACGCTAAATCAATCACAAGTAAATGGTAAGTTGTAACTACGATATCACCGAAAAAACAGCATACGAAAGTATGAACCTGGTTAATCAAAGTATTATCTAAGAAAAAACTTTATGTCTAGATTTAATTTCTCTATCAGTGGTAGAGGAGCGTTGTATTAGGGAAGAAGCAGAAGCGAAAGCAAAGGTGGACTTAATACAAGTGAGAATGCTGGCATGAGTAGCGAGAAGGAGAGTGAGAATCTCTCCCGTCGAAACCCTAAGGATTCCTGAGCAAGGCTCGTCCACTCAGGGTAAGTCGGGACCTAAGCCAAGGCCGAAAGGCGTAGGCGATGGACAACAGGTTTAAATTCCTGTACCGCTTAAAGTCGCTATTAGAGATGTGATGACGCAAGAGGATAAGCTAAGCTAGCTGATGGATGCTAGTCTAAGAGTCAAGGCCAGTGTGTAGGCAAATCCGCACACTATTAAGGCTGAGGCTTGATAGGTATCGAAAACATAAGTAGAGAAGTAGCCGATTTCAAATTGCCAAGAAAAGTCACTATCGAGACCAAAGCGCCCGTACCCGAAACCGACACAGGTAGGGAGGTAGAGAATACCAAGACGCGCGGAAGAACCTTTGTTAAGGAACTCGGCAAAATGTCCCCGTAACTTCGGGAGAAGGGGAGCCATAGCGATATGGCCACAGAAACCAGGCCCAAGCGACTGTTTACCAAAAACACAAGTTTCTGCAAAATCGTAAGATGAAGTATAGGAGCTGACACCTGCCCGGTGCTGGAAGGTTAAGGAGACGGCTTAGCGCAAGCGAAGGCTCGAACTTAAGCCCCAGTAAACGGCGGCCGTAACTATAACGGTCCTAAGGTAGCGAAATTCCTTGTCGGGTAAGTTCCGACCCGCACGAAAGGTGTAACGATTTGGGCACTGTCTCAACAAAGGATCCGGTGAAATTGTAGTAGTCGTGAAGATGCGACTTACCCACGCTAGGACGGAAAGACCCCGTGGAGCTTTACTGTAGGCTGATATTGGACTTTGAGATTAGATATACAGGATAGTTGGGAGACTATGAAGCATGTACGCCAGTATGTGCAGAGTCACCCTTGGGATACCAACTTTCTAATATTAAAGTTCTAACATTGACCCTTGAATCAGGGCAATGGACATTGTCAGTTGGGCAGTTTGACTGGGGCGGTCGCCTCCCAAAAAGTAACGGAGGCGTTCAAAGGTTCGCTCAGAATGGACGGAAACCATTCGTAGAGTACAAAGGCAAAAGCGAGCTTAACTGCAAAACCTACAAGTTGCGCAGAGTAGAAATACGGACTTAGTGATCCGGTGGCACCGCATGGAAGGGCCATCGCTCAACGGATAAAAGCTACCCCGGGGATAACAGGCTTATCTCCCCCAAGAGTCCACATCGACGGGGAGGTTTGGCACCTCGATGTCGGCTCGTCTCATCCTGGGGCTGAAGTAGGTCCCAAGGGTTGGGCTGTTCGCCCATTAAAGAGGCACGCGAGCTGGGTTCAGAACGTCGTGAGACAGTTCGGTCCCTATCCAGCGTGGGCGTAAGAAATTTGAGAGGATCTGTCCCTAGTACGAGAGGACCGGGATGGACACACCTATGGTGTACCAGTTGTAAAGCCATTTGCATAGCTGGGTAGCTACGTGTGGAAACGATAAGTACTGAAAGCATCTAAGTACGAAACAGACCTCAAGATAAGATTTCTCAGAGTACGTAAAGAAAATACGTTTGATAGGTCCAAGGTGTAAGTGCAGTAATGTATTAAGCTAATGGATACTAAACTTTACATCTTGACTGGAAATATTGTTTCTCATGAAAATGAGGTTTACTAAGGAATTAGTAAATGCTATTTAGAAATTATAGGTCATTATATGGTGATGATTGCATAAGGGATACACCTGTTCCCATACCGAACACAGAAGTTAAGCCTTATAACGCCGATGGTACTGCTCGGGCAACCGTGTGGTAGAGTAGGAAGTTGCCAAATAAATTAAAGGATTCACACCATGTGAATCCTTTTTTAGTACATAATTATAGAAAAATTAACAATAAAACGAGAGGGTAGAGGTCGGGAAACCTTGTGGTAGAGTAGGAAATCGCCAAATAAATTAAAGGATTCACACCATGTGAATCCTTTTTTAGTACATAATTATAGAAAAATTAACAATAAAATGAGAGGGTAGAGGTCGGGCAACCTTGTATTAGGGTAGGAATTCTGCCCAAGCGGCCGAGAGCGGCCAAATAATCAAGACTCGCAGTAATGTGAGTCTTTTTTAGTATAAAAATCAATTATATACAAATACTTAAAGGAGAGAGTAGAGGTCGGACAACCTTGTATTAGGGTAGGAATTCTGCCTAAGCGGCCGAGAGTCGCCAAATAATCAAGACTCGCAGCAATGTGAGTCTTTTTTTAGTATAAAAATCAATTATATACAAATACTTAAAGGAGAGAGTAGAGGTCGGGAAACCGTATGGTAGAGTAGGAGTATTGTCCAAGCGGCCGAGAGCTGCTAAACATATTCGGGACTCACACTACCTGAGCTTTTTTAGTATATAATATAAAGTTAATAACGAGAAAGCAGAATTTAGCAATGGTTGAATTCAGGAATTTGTTTTCTTTGTATTATTAAATTGCATGAAAAAAGACGACAGTATAAAGGCCTATCGCCTGATTTTCAGATTATTTCATTTCATTTTCTTCTAGGTCTTTTAATGTTATACCTTTTTCGTTCTTCCAACTTGTTCTTCCATTTTCGTTTGTTCCCAAAACAAAAGCGGCTGCATAAGATGGACTATTAAACAAAAAGTTTTTATTCAACTTTCCATCTACAATTTCATTTTTATCTATACATTGCTCCCTCAATTCTTTCATCGATTTTGGGATGGCAAGAGAATCTGTCTAACCCTTACAAACTCCAGAGGTCAAACTAGGATTGACTAAATCCACAGAACAGACACCTAGAGAAATCCAAGTCCTAAGACTTCTTACCACAGGAATTGGAAATGAAAAAATCAAAGAAAATCTTGGTGTCTCACCAAACACTGTGAAAACTCATATCTAGAATTTCCTAGATAAATCTGCTTTTACTAGCCGTACCTAACTAGCAATCCAAGCTCGCATCACAGGAGTTGTAATAGAAGATGATTAGAATTTAATAAGAAAATATAAGTGGGTTCTAAAATGAGCCCCAACTTTTTATTATTCCTACAATCAGCTAAAATTTAAATAAGTTATTTATAAGCCAATAAATGCTAAGCGTTTCCAATAAAAACTCAAATTTAAAAATAGACCATATAAGATTATTGAAAATAATATTACAAAGAAAATAATAAACACTAATATATAAACTTACATCAATGAAAATATAAGAATCATTGCAAATATCTAAAATAATGAAAGATGTTATTTATAAAAATAAAAAACTCGACATAAGTATATTAATGCGAACATCGAGTAAAATTAGTTTTATATAAGTTTATGACAAAAAGTAAATAGAGTCCTTGTTAAAGCAAATTTGATTCGTGCGATTATAGATATAATTTAGATCTTCTATCTTCTTTATTAGCATCCTTGTGCCTGGATTTGCTAGTTCTGCAAAGTTTTTCACAGTATTTTTTTCTATTTCTTGAGCATCGTTGTATAAATTATCTCCCTTAGCTTGTAAAAACTCATCAACTGAGCCTTTCTTTATTAGTGGAATATTTCCTATAAATTTTCCAGATGTCTTTCCAGCTAATCCTATACCTTTAAATATATTTGCCTCAACTCCGCTCTTAGATATTTTTTCTATATATAAGGAAGCTTCGTTAAAATAATCTCTATACTTTGCTGACAATTTTTCTATTTCGTTTTTAGTGTTTTCAATGTATTCTTTTTTAAAATTACCAGATAGCATTATTTCCATTAATGAAGCTAAGGAAAATATATAAATTGATAGGCGATAATACTTGAATTTTTTTACTAAATCTGCCAATTTCGAATTTATTTTACCTTGAAAAGTGAGAAGTTGTTTCTTTGAGACTTCAGCTGTTAGTTTCTTTTGGAAAGCTAAGATGTTTTTTCTTGATCTATTTTTAATGTCCATGATTACATTATGGCTATTTGCAACTACTAACTGCTTGTCCCAATTATACTTATAATTATTTACTATCTCCATTAAAGTTTCAACATCTGCTTCGATTTGCGATTCATTTTCTACTTCAAGAAATAAAAGTATCTTTTTCTGGGTTTCCGATATTTCCTTAATATCCTTTTCGATAGAGTAAAGCATCATCGCTACAAAAATAGTTGCTGGATCAATTGGAAGCACTGTTTTTGTTGTTGCTGTAAGTGATCCCACTTCTTTAAGTTGAACCATCTTAGACTTACCTTTGATTGTTTTCATCGCACCCCAAGCATTGCCGTTTTTTGCCATCTTAAGTGTATCGCCTAAAGCTATATTTGCTATTTTATATAGACCATCAGTTGGTAAAGATGTAGTCTTAGTAATAGTATTAAAAGCAGGAGCTAATGATGATACACTTGCTCCTAGCATTGAAAGTTCCGCAATGGGTAGAGTTAATGTATTGTTTAGATTAATTGATTTTCTCGCATCCTCAAGCATTTCCTCTGTTAATATTTCCAAGTTATAATTTCCATCAAATTTACTAATATCTCCCAACTTAAACCTCCGAATATTTTGATAGTTTCTTCTTAAAATTTTTTAAATTATAGGCTTTATTATTATACTTATTTAAAAGAAATTAACTATACTGCAAGCCTTTATCTACTATTAAATTTTCTTAATAAAATCAATTTAATCCACAAGTAGTATCTTTGTTATCTTCTACATATTTTTCAATCTTTGTAAGCAAACCCGCATATTTAACAGCAGATGGCACATATTTCTCTTATGAATTGGCTAAAGATATAGAAGGTATAAAAATACTGAGGACTATGACTAAAATCAATAACTCTTTACAAATCTCTCCTACATTTTTAATAATTTCCCCCATTCTAGTAATTGTATTTATCAATTCATTATATTCTATATATACATCAACAATAATAATATGAAAATTCCTGTATGGGCCAATAAATTTGTTTATAAAAAAACATTTATAGCAATAGTAAAGTATTTATTCAAGTAAAAAATTTAAATAGAAAAAATTAAATAGTCCAATTTCATTTTATAAATAATATGAGATTTAATTAGAATATAAGAAAAATAATGACAGAAAAAAATATTATGATAAGGATATTTTATATTATTGAAAATGAAAGTGTTATTATAAAATTAATAATATAGCATGGATTAGGGATCATAAAATTCATATACTTTATATCTAAGACTCTCACACTTTGATACAATTTAATGTATGAATTTATGAATGGCTATTTTATGCTTTTGAACACCCTCTTGCTACATTCATTAAAAGGTATAAAAAATAGACGATATAGCTATTGTATATCGTCTATTTCTAGTCTATCTCAGTTCTTTTTCCTCAAGTTCTTTTAATGTGGTTCCATCTTCCATTTTCCACTCAGTTTTACCATTTCTACTCATCCCAAGTACAAACATAGCTGCATATGATGGACTATTGAATAAATAGTTTTTTGTTAGTTTACCATCTATTATTTCATTATTAGCTTTACATTTATCTCGTAGTTCTTTTATACTATTTGGTAAACTTTTTGAATCAATCATCTCTATCATACTATCTTTTAATACGACAAATCCTTCACTTGTTCTTTTACATTTAGCATTAATAATTTTTCCTGATTTTTTCGTCCTAGTACTTAGATATAATATTTCATCATTATCGATTTTATTTTCTATTTTTAATTCTTTTTTAACTATTGGAACGAATATTTTATAACCTAAGACACCAAGTACCATTTTAGAATACTCTACAAAATCTTCCAATTCTGATTCTTTTTCTTCGGTTACATTTCCAGGGTTTGGATCATTTCCATTTCTTACTTTGTACCTATCTACATCAATAGCCATGTTAGTGAATTTATTCTCTAGATATGAGATTTCTGTAGGTCCAAATGAGTTATTTTGTGTGGTTAACATGACTGCATCTGAAAAATAAATTTCATCTTTTAAGTGTTCTGATACCCTAAATAAAACACCTTCACCATTTTTTCTTATTCCAGCTTGTCCTATATAAACTTCGTCATCCCCGTCATCGTTCTTGTCAAATAAAAAATATACTCCACTTTGTTTTAAATCCTGTCTATCTTTACATTTTTCAAGATATGGCCTAGGAACTTTATAAGCTAAGCCTGTCCAATTTGATAGGGTACACTTTATTCTACCAGTAACTTCTCCGTCCATTAGAAAAAGATTGAAATTTTTGCTGCTTTTCATTTTAGTACTTCAAACATTATATAATAATTACATTATACCAGTTAATATTTTTTATTTATTATCATTTTAATGGAGAGTTTTTTATTAAATCTAGTTTAAAAGTCTTTAATTTGGTAGATTTAAAGAAAATCTTTAAAAAATTACAAAAATTTCTTATTTTGGTGTTTAAAATCACATTATCAGGGTATAAAAGTAATAAGAAAAATTAAATAGTTTTCTTACCCACTGGCACAGGGTTTAAGAAAATTGAATATTATTTATAGATTTATTTGATTTTGATGCTTTTATGGACTGCTGGTGATTTGTAAGTTTCTAGTATATCTACTTTGCTTATGAATTTATAGAAAAAGTGGTGGAAGATAAGTGTAAAAGATGAGCCATCTGACGTTTTTCTATATGATTTGGACTAAGAGTTTTGAGAAAGAAAATAATTTTATAAAGTATTTTGTAAGCCTGTTGCTAATAGAAAAGAAGATTTCACATAAAGTAGGAATGTTTAGGAAGTCTAAGGACTTCGCATATAGAAAGGAAATAAGCGTGATTGAACCTAAATCAGAACGCTGTGCCAGTGGGGAAAAATAATCGACTTTGAAGTGTAAAGAAATTTCAGAGTCGATTTTTTGTGCTTATTTTTACCAAATTTTATTATAAAAAGGACCTATTATATTTTTTTGTTTAAGTTTTTCTTATTTTGAGTAAGTTAAAGTTTATTCGGTTTTTTGTTTGAATTCTATTTTTGTATTCTATATTATTTATTAAGTATTTTATCCTAAATCTATTGAACAAATTTTCCCCTATTTTTATTTATTTAATTGATATATTCTCTTCATATTTATGCTAATTACATATAATCATTTATTTTTCTTAAATTATTAGCAAATAAAAAGTTAAAGAAATACAAAAGGCTATTGCGAATGACTTGCAATAGGTGTATGATAATATTTGTTGCAAATCACTTGCACATTAGGAGGAAGATTATGTTTAAAAATTTTAAAAAATTATTTTTTATATTAGCCCTTATTTTAGTTCCTATGACATCTTGTGGCAGGGAAGATAAAAAGATAGACGATAAGCCACTTGAGGCTAAAAGTAGCGGGGATAAAAAGACTATTTATGCTAGTTTTTATCCAGTGGCTGAGCTTGTCAAAATGATTTCAGGCGATAAGTATGATGTTAAAACAATAATAGAAACTAGTGAAGAGCCTCATTCTTTTGAGCTTACCAGCCAAGCAATGAAGGATTTGAGCAAGGCTGATTTAATTGCTTATAATGGGGCTGGTATGGAGTCTTTTATTGATGATTTGAAGGACAATGTCAAAGATGATGATAAATTTTTGGATTTATCAGATGGTCTCACTCTTTTAGATTCTTCTAAAGAAGGCTCTGATATGGCTTCTATAAATCCTCACACCTGGCTTTCTATAAAAAATGCCAAGGTTATGGTTGATAATATTTATAGGAAGCTTTCTAGTATGGATCCTGATAATGAAAAGTATTATAAAGACAAGCTTGACGAAGCCCTTGCTAAGTTTGATGACCTTGATAAGAAGTTTTCTGACGAACTTTCGAAGGTTAAGGATAAGGAGAAATATTTTGTTGTTTCTCATGCTGCATTTAATTATCTAGCAGATGATTATGGCCTTAAGCAAGTGGCTGTAACTGGGATATCACCAGAAGAGGAACCTTCAGCTAAGGACCTTAAGACTATAGCGGATTTCGTTAAAGAAAAGAATATTAAGACTATATTTTTTGAAGGCAAAGCAACTCCAAAAGTGGCTGAGACTTTGGCAAAAAATACAGGCACTAAGACTTCAACTCTCTATACAATGGAAAATCTCGATGACCATATGATAGAAAAGGGTTATTTTGGCCTTATGGAAGAAAATTTGAAGGCTTTGGTTGAATCTTTCAATGAGTAGAGAGGTATTGAAGGTAGAAGGTCTCAGCTTTGCCTATGAGAAGGACCTTATTCTTGATAATGTTAGTTTTGAAATCAACCAGGGTGACTTTGTTGGCTTGGTTGGGGCAAATGGGGTTGGCAAGTCCACACTTCTTAAACTTATTTTGGGCGATCTAAAGCCAAGGAATGGGCAAATAAAAATATTTGGAGACGATATAAGAAAAGATAGGCATTATAGGGATCTTGCTTATATTTCACAAAATGCAGTGGAATCTTATAGAAATTTCCCTACAAGTATTGAAGAATCAATTAAAATTCACCTTTCTTATCTTAAAAAGCAGACTGATCCAAAGGAAATAATGGCAAAACTTGGCTTATACGAACATAGAAATAAATCTCTAAGCGAATTGTCAGGCGGGCAAATTCAAAGGTTTGCAATAAGCCTAGCTCTTATTAAAGATGCAAGTCTTATCCTGCTTGATGAGCCAACTACAGGTATAGATGAAAATTTTTCTAAGGATTTTTTTGAAAATCTCAAAAACCTAAAAGATGATGGGAAGACAATAATAATAATTACCCACCAGCTAGATATGGCAGGCCTATATGTAGATTACGCCTTGAGAATCAAGAAGGGAAAAATAGAAAGAATAAGCAAAGATAGGCTTAGTTTGTGAGGTAGCATGTTAGATATATTTGAATATGAATTTATGCAAAGGGCTTTTATTGTTGGAGGGCTTTTGGCTTTGATTTTGCCATGTATGGGTCAACTAGTCCTACTTAAAAGACTATCAATGATAGGAGACACCCTCTCCCACTCATCCCTTGCTGGCCTTACTATAGGGCTTGCCTTTGGATTTAGCCCGATTCTTGCGGCTATTATTGCCTGTCTTTTGGCAGGACTTTCTATAGAAATAATTAGAAATAAATTGAAATCCTATCAAGAAATTTCAACAGTTATTATTTTAGCAGCATCAATTGGTCTTGCAGGGATATTTTCATCTATGGTTAAAAACACCAATGCCATATCATCTTATTTATTTGGTTCTATTGTGACAATATCTGATGAGGAATTTTATTTGGTTATAGGGGTTGCTGTACTTGTGCTTGCTGTTTATTCAATGCTTTATAAAAAGTTATATTTAACAATTTTCGACCAGCAAGCAGCCAAGATCATGGGCATAAACACAAGTATAATCAATTTGTTTATAACTTTTTTAACAGCAATTACTGTGTCTATTTCGGCAAAAACCATCGGATCTTTGATAGTTTCGTCAATCTTGGTAATACCAAGCATTTGTGCTATGCAATATACCAAAACTTACAAACAGACCTTGTTATTATCTATAGGGTTTTCGCTAACTTTTGTATTTTTAGGCCTAATAATATCTTATTACCTAGATTTAAAACCAGGCTCTGTAATTGTGCTGATATCTGTTTTATGGCTAATACTAAGCCTAATTATAAAGAAAAAATAAAGGGGAAATAATGAAAAATAAAAAAAATATAGGAAAAGTAGTCTTATATGCTTGTGTTTTTTTGACAAGCCTAAGCTCATGCTCCCTATTTAAAAATAATAAAGAAGAAAAACAAGTAAAACCAAGCCAGAAAGTAGCCTATGAGGCTAAAAAAACTAGTCTTAAGAAAGATACAACTACCGAAGTTTTGGTAGATTCTGAAATCAAAAAGGAAGACATAGTTAAAATAGTAAAACACGGTGATCATTGGCATGTATTTACCAAGGATGGTAGGGAAAAAATAACTTACTCTGATCCGAATCAAATTAAGGATAATTCTAATTTTGAAATGGTCAGTGTTGTAGGGAAAAGCCAGCTAAAAAATAAAAATGTAGTGGCAATTAAAAAACACGGCGACCATTACCATGTTTACCTAGCAGATGGGACAGAATACCTTACTTACGAAGACCCATCAGCCCTATTTCCTAATATAAAAATAGGGACTTATGTTGGAAGCCACGGCCAAGAAAATGTCAGAAAAAATAAGGCTCAAAAAGTGGCAGAAAATAAAAAAGTAAAAGAGAAACTCGAAAAAGAAGATGAAAGAGTTATAAAGATACTAAAACACGGTGACCACTATCATATTTATACATCAAAGGGCAACGAATTTGTAACCTACGAAGACCCAAGAAGCCTATATCCAAACGCATCTTATGGTATATATGAAGGTAGCCATGGTGATAGGAAAAATATGATAGCAAAAATCCTCAAGGAAGATAAGGAAAGGAAAACTAAGAAAAAAGCAGCCGGAATAAAAGATGAGAGAGAAAACTCTGATAAACTTATAGAAGCTGATAAACTTGTAAAAGTGGAAGAAAATAAGAAAACTCACAATGTGGTAAGTATACTAAGGCATGGGGACCATTGGCATGTATACACATCTGACGGAAGGGAGTTCATTACTTATTCAGATCCATCATCAGATTATCCAGGTGTAAGTGTGGGTATTTATCACGGCAGCCATGGTGATCAAAAAGTAAAGCCAGAAAAAGAAAATGGCGGAAAAGTAGAGAATCAAAATCAAGAAAATTCAAGTGAAGACAGGCCAACAAATGCAGCGGAAGATAGGAAAACAAGGATAGGAAAGCTAAAGATTACAAATATTCTTGGCCAGGAAGAAGTCGACCCTTATGATATAGTGAAAATTTTAAAACATGAGGACCACTACCATATTTACGATTCAAAGGGTAGGGAAGGTGTGACTTATGAAAATCCTCAAGACCTATATCCAAACGCCAGCTTTGGCCAATATGAGGGAAGTCATTCAGACAAGGACCAAAATAAGAATAAGATCAATTGGCCAGAAGGAATTACAAAAATTATTGACCACGGCGACCACTGGCACCTCTATAAGGGCGATCAAGAAGTTGGAGTTGTCACAGAAAACCCAAAAAGTCATTACCCAGATGCTGAATATATTAATGAATCAAAAGATTATTCTCATGTAGAAGTAAATGATGGTGATTTGTTCAACTATGACAGTGTTGAAGGCAAGAAAATAGAAGGAATAGAAAGAGTCTTCGATGATAGGTTCAAACAAATGGAAAATTTTGGACAAATATCAGATGGAAAACCAGCCTTCGGCCCAGGAGGCCAATACAAGGGCGGTAAGGTATTTTATTGGCTTCATGGAGACCATTACCATTATCTAAGCATAGAAGACTTAGTAAAAATGGAAAAAGCTGGAGAATTAGGAGATTTTACAGCTAAAGATATTGTAGCCACATTAAAATACAAGATGGAGAATCCGGACGAAAAAATAGGCCAAGATTATGATGACGAAAAATCAGAAATTTTAAGATACAATATAGAGCAAATGTTGAAAAAAGAATATCCTGACGCCGACGTGCAAAATATAGGACTTAATTTTCATGTCTACGGACCTAGTCACCTCACTTTCCATATAAGCGATTTTGAGGACGTTGATGGAAAGATAGTCTATAAAAAAGACAAGCTTCCAGAAATGAAAAAAGAAGAAACTAGTGAAGAAAATCCAGACAAAAAGGAAGTTGAAAATCCTTCTAATGAAAATGCTGAAGAAAATAAAGCGGAAAATTCTTCAAAAGAAGATTTGAAAGCAAAAGAAGGGGAAAAAGATTCTAAAATCCAGGAAGAAAAGAAAGAGATAGATCCTGAGGAGAAAGAAGAAAATCTTAAAAAGGCTCAAGATGGATACTCAAGTAAGGAAGAAGCAGAAGAAGCAGCTCAAAAAGCCTTGGATAGTGACTTTGCAAATGACTCTTACGAAATCTTTCAAGGAGAAAATGGAAGGTGGTTTTTCAATTTAAAAGTAAGCTAAAATTGTAAGAGCGCTTAGTTAGAAGCTGAGCGCTTTTTAACTTATAAATTTAGCGAAATTTCATTATTTAAAGTATAATCCTTGCTAACAAAAATACTAGAGGTGACCTTATGGATATAAATTTTAAGAAACAAATAATGAACGATTATTCAATAAGTTTTGGAGAATTTAAGGATAGAAAGAATATTTTTACAGTAAATAAACCAGAAGAGTCATTTTTCTTTTATGACAAGGCGCCATTTTCTGCTATATGTGTAGGCGGAAAAGTCTTTATGAGATCTGAAAATCTTGATTTGATAGATGAGCTTAGGGAAAATTTCAAAGATTATCCAGGAGCCTGGTTTGCTGAGGCGGCTAACATTAGAAAGCTTGATAAAATTTTGGGAGAATTTGGAATAGAAATCGACAATTTTTTTCCTTTGATGAGCTTTTCTGATAGGAAAATTTGGGTCAAAGACTTTGAATTTACAAGGATAGAAAAAGAAGATATAAGCAAATTTAAAGGCAAGACAAAAATAGCCTTTGCTTTTGATGAGGATGACAGAATTGGACTTAGTTTTTATGATGACAAAGAGCTCGTAGCCCTTGCGGGCGCCACTATTTCTGGCAAATATATTTGTGATATAGGCCTTGAGAAATTTTCTGAAAGTCCTAAATACCAAGGACTTGGATCCTCAATTTTAAGGAGCCTATCTTTAATAATAAGGGAAGAAAATGATAATATAAGCCCAATCACCGCTACTCAATTTTCCCACACAAGGTCTATAAATACCGCCATAAGGGCGGGATTTGAGATGAATCTTTGCATGACTGGTAGGAAAAAATAGGTCAATTATTGCTGGATTTGTCGTTGACAATAAATGCCTAAAGCGGTAATTTATAAGGGTAGGAAAAAGTAAATTTTTGGAATGTAGCCAAGCCGGTAAGGCACCAGATTCTGACTCTGGAGATCACAGGTTCGAATCCTGTCATTCCAGCCAAAAATTTAAAAAGGAAACGAAAACTCGTCTGCTCCGCAGACTTCTTCGTGCTCCCGCACTCTGTTTTCGGCGTAAATAGCCGAATTCAACGGCTATTTACGATAGCCAAGCTGGTAAGGCACAGCTAGCCCGTCCGGCTCGAGGAGGACTTCTGACTCTGGAGAGCGTAGGTTCGAGTCCTACTATTCCAGCCAAATTCAAAATCCGTAGAGCAAATCTGCGGATTTTTTTTATAATTTTTATCTAACAAATATTTTCCCAACAAAAAACCAACCCTCTTAAGGATTGGTTTCGTGATTTCTCATTATAGTTCTTAGAAGTCTACCTTTTCTCCGTAGTAGGCTGCGTGGTAGATTTTTTTGATGTCTGCTGGGCTTGTTTCTCTTGGGTTTGTGAGAGTGCAAGCGTCTTTGAAGGCATTTTCGCTCATCTTATCTAGAACTTCTAGGAAGTCTTTTTCTTCGATCACGGTGTTTTTGCCGTCTTTGATATTTGCTGTGATGCCTACAGCTGCGTTTAATTTTCTGATTTCTTCTGCTATGTCATCTACGCCTAGGATTTTTTCGATTTTTTCGTATTTATCGCAAGCTTTCCTGTTGTAGTCGATGATGTAAGGAAGCATGATTGCGTTAGCTTCTCCGTGGGTTAGGTGGAAGATTCCGCCGATTTTATGTGCCATAGAGTGAACTATACCAAGGGAAGCATTGGTAAAGGCCATACCTGCTATACAAGATGCAATGTGCATTTTTTCACGAGCTTCCATGTCGTCGCCATTGTCATAAGCAGCTTTTAGGTAGCCGAAAACTAACTCAATAGCTCTGATTGCGTATGGGTCTGTGAAATCATCCGCTGCTGTTGATACAAAGGCTTCGACAGCGTGGGTCATTACGTCCATACCTGTTGCTGCTGTGATTTTTGGAGGCATAGTTGCTGGAATTCTCATATCAAGAAGGGCTACTTCTGGAACGAAATCTGGGTGAACAAGTGGGTATTTGATTTCTTTTTCTGTATCGGTTATTACAGAGAAAGCGGTAATTTCACTTGCTGTACCAGATGTAGATGGGATACAAATCATTCTTGCCTTGTTTTTTAATGGTGGGTTATCAAAAGCAGCTAGTCTTTCGAAATCCCAATCTGGGTGTTCATAGAAAACCCACATAGCTTTGGCAGCGTCCATTGCAGAACCACCACCGATTGCGATTATCCATTCAGGTTCAAATTCAGCCATCTTTGCACCGCCAGCTAGGCAAGTTTTAACTGATGGGTCTGGTTCTACACCGTCAATTATCAAAACTTCCATTCCTGCTTTTTCTAATTGTTCCTTAGCTTCATCTAGGAAACCAAATCTTTTCATTGAAGATCCACCAGTGACAAGGACAGCTTTTTTGCCCTTAAGGGTGGCTAGGTAGTCGAGTGCGTTTTCACCGTGAACTATGGTGTTTGGTACTGAAAATGTTGTATATGTCATAAAATCCTCCAAATCTATTTTTCGTTAATTAAATAATTAACAATCTACTTTTAATATACCACTCCTATTAGGTTATGTAAAGGTTTACCCAAATATAAATATATATAGTATCCGTGAATTTAACTTGAAATTTATAGTATAATCAAATAATTAATACTAAAAATGGGAAAAAATTAATTTAAAAGTATAATTAACCATAGTACACTAATACATAAACTAATTAAAGGAGACATATATGGGCTTATCATTAGCTATGAAAATATTAAAAAATCACTTATTAAAGGGAGAGCTTAAGCCTGGTAAAGAGATTGCTATAAAAATTGACCAGACCCTGACCCAGGATTCTACAGGGACTATGGCCTATCTCCAGCTTGAGGCAATGGATATAGAAAATGTAGCGACAGAAAATTCTGTTGCTTATATTGATCACAATATCTTGCAGGCAGGTTTTGAAAATGCTGATGACCACGAATTTATAAAATCTGCTGCAGGTAAGTTTGGCATAACATTTTCAAAGGCTGGCGGAGGTATTTGTCACCAAGTCAATCTTGAACAATTTGCCAAGCCTGGCGATACCCTTCTTGGTTCAGACTCCCATACTCCAACAGGAGGAGGTATGGGAGAACTAGCCATAGGGGCAGGTGGTCTTGAAGTGGCTGTTGCTATGGCCAAGGGTTTTTACTTTGTAAAAGTTCCAAAAATCTTCAGGGTAAATCTAATAAACTCCCTAAATCCTGCGGCTAACGCCAAGGATGTTATCCTTTATATTTTGGGAAAACTCACCGTCAAGGGCGGGACAGGCTATATAATGGAATACACAGGAGAAGGTATCAAGTCCCTTTCTTTGACAGATAGGGCTACAATTTGTAATATGGGGGCTGAGCTTGGAGCGACCACTTCGATTTTCCCATCAGATGAAAACACAAAAGCCTACCTAAAAAGCCAGGGCAGGGAAGAAGACTATGTGGAACTTTCAGCCGATCCTGACGCTTTTTATGATGATACAATAGAAGTTGACCTGGCAGAAATAAAGCCAGCTGTGGCCAAACCACATTTTCCCGACCAATATTCAGAGGTCAAAGACCTTGGCAAGATAAAACTAGACCAAGTAGCCATCGGCTCTTGCACAAATTCCTCCTATATGGATTTGATGAAGGTGGCAGCAATCCTTGATGGTAGGAAGGTCCACCCAGACGTGTCACTTGTAATTTCACCAGGATCTGCGACAATTCTAGAAAAAATTTCCGAAAACGGAGCCCTTGCGACTATGATTAAGGCGGGGGCAAGGGTCCTTGAATCTGGCTGTGGGCCATGTATTGGTATGGGCCAGGCGCCAAGGTCTGGAGGTGTTTCCCTAAGGTCTTTTAATAGAAACTTTAAGGGCAGGTCTGGAACTATGGATGCACAAATTTATCTAGCGAGCCCTGAAACTTGTGCGGCAAGTGCTGTCCTAGGCTACATTGCAGACCCAAGCCAACTTGACTATGAAGAAGATTTTGACAAAAATGTAAGCTTTAACCATACAGACGCCTATTTTATAAGGCCTGAAAAAGACTTATCAAAGAGAATCAAGGAAACTATCAAAGGCAAGAATATCAAGCCTTTCCCAAAGGCAGAAAAGGCTGCTGATATAGACAAAAAAGTAGTTTACAAGGCTGGAGATGGAATAACTACCGACGATATTTGCCCATCAAATGCTCATCTTTTGCCATTTAGGTCAAATATTGAATACTTGTCAAACTTTGCTTTCACAACAAAAATAGACGATTTTAAGGACAGGTGCCAGAAAAATGGTGGAGGAATAATTGTCGCAGGCGAAAACTACGGCCAAGGTTCATCCAGAGAACACGCCGCCCTACTTCCTTTGTTCTTAGGAATCAAGGCTGTTGTGGCCAAGTCTTTTGCGAGAATCCACAGGTCAAACCTCATAAATAACGCAATTTTGCCACTAGTTTTTGAAGACGAAAGTGATTATGAAAAAATTTCCGAATACGATGACATAAAAATTTCTAACATGGAAGATTCTATCGAAATTGGGGAATTTATCCTAGAAGATCTTACAAAAAATATAAAAATAAAATTAAAGGGAGATTTTTCTGACAGGGAAAAAGAAATTCTCCTTGAAGGCGGATATTTAAACTACGCTAAGAACCTAGATTTGGAGGAAAAATGAAAATTACACTGATAAGGGGCGACGGAATCGGGCCAGAAATCACAGCAGCTATGGAAAAAGTTGTGCAAGCCCTTGGAATCAACCTAGAATTTGAGGAAATAAACGCAGGACTTTCTGTATTTGAAGAGGAAGGGGTCTATATTCCCCAAAGGCTTTTTGACTCCATAAAGGCAAACAAAATTGCTATCAAGGGCCCAATTACAACTCCGATTGGTCACGGCTTTAGGTCTATAAATGTGGAACTCAGAAAGAAATTCGACCTCTTTGCCAACATCAGGCCAATCAAGGCCCCAGGCCCTCTTGAACTAAAATTTGACGGTGTGGACATGGTTATCTTTAGGGAAAATACTGAAGACCTCTACGCCGGCATCGAAGAGCAAATTTCTCCTGCCGAAGCCCATTCTATCAAGGTTATCACCAGGGAAAAATCTCAGAGAATTATTGAGAAAGCTTTTGAATTTGCTAGAGAAAAGGGCAGGAAAAAGGTGAGCATTATTACCAAGGCCAATATTATGAAGCTTTCCGACGGGCTCTTTCTTGAAGTTGGAAGAGAAGTCGCTAAAAAATTCCCAGATATAGAATTTGAAGAGCTTTTGGTTGACAATACAGCCATGCAAATGGTCATGAATCCTGGTCGTTTTGACGTCCTTGTGACAGAAAATCTTTACGGTGACATTCTATCAGATCTGGGTGCAGGTCTTGTTGGTGGGCTGGGTCTTATGCCTGGGGTAAACAAGGGAAAAGATATTGCAATTTACGAATCTATCCATGGTTCTGCTCCAGATATAGCGGGCAAAAATCTCGCCAATCCTATTGCCATGCTTTTGACCTTGTGCCTTCTCCTTGACGATATAAATGAAAAAGAAAATGCAGAAAAAATCAGAAGTGCCATCTACAAGACCCTGGCAGATAAGAAAAACTACACCAGAGACTTGGGCGGAGAAAACACCACCACCGGCATAACAGACGCCATTATTAGCAATATAGGAAATTAAAATGGATAAGAATTTAGAAGAAAAACTAAGGGCCTATGCTGGAGAAATCGAAAAGGCTACAAGGATTGATAAGGAAATTTACGAAAAATATTCAATCAAAAGGGGCCTTAGGAATAAAAACGGAACTGGAGTTTTGGTTGGAGTGACCAAGGTCGGTGACGTTTGTGGTTACCAAATCAATAACGGGGAAAAGATCCCGGCTGATGGCGAGCTTTACTACAGGGGTTATCCTTTGACAAGTTTGGTCCGCGACATAGAAGAAAGCGGCAGGCTTGGCTTTGAAGAGGTCATCTATCTTTTGCTTTTTGATAAGCTTGCAAATGAAAACCAATTAACAAATTTTAAAAAAATCTTAGTTGGAAATCGAAATCTTCCTCCATATTTCATAGAAGATACCATAATGAAGGTGCCTGGAGCGGATATCATGAACAAGATGATGAGATCCATGCTGGCCCTTTATACCTATGATGAAAATCCTGACGGGACAGATTCCCAAAATGTCCTGGGCCAGGCCCTATCGCTAATTGCCAAGATGCCTTTGATTGCGATTTATTCCTACCAGGTAAAAATCCACAATTTTGATAAGAAATCGCTGATTATACACAATCCCGACCCAGAAAAATCTATAGCAGAAAATATCCTAGCCATGCTAAGACCAGATCAAAAATACACAAGGGAAGAGGCGGCCATCCTCGATTTGCTTTTAATAATCCACGCTGAGCACGGTGGCGGAAATAATTCTGCCTTTGCAACCCACGTAGTATCATCATCGGGAACTGATTCTTATTCGGCCATGGCAGCGGGTCTTGCTTCCCTCAAAGGACCAAGACACGGAGGAGCCAACATTAAAGTGGCAAAGATGCTTGATAATATCAAAGGAAATGTCAAAAACAGGGAAGATAAGGAAGAGATAAAAGCATATCTTGAAAAGATTTTGGACAAAAAAGCCTTTGACGGCGAGGGTTTGATCTATGGCCTAGGTCACGCAGTCTACACACTTTCCGATCCGAGAGCGGTTTTGCTAAAAGAAAAGGCCAGAGATTTGGCGAAAATCAAAGGTAGAGAAAAAGATTTTGCCTTTGTAGAAAACATTGAGAAAATCGGCCAAAACTTGATTCAAGAAAAATTCAACAGGGCCTACCCACCATGCTCCAACGTCGATTTGTATTCAGGTTTGGTTTATGATATGCTAGGAATCCCCCGTGAATTATTCCTACCAATCTTTGCCATAGCAAGGACAGTTGGCTGGTCAGCCCACAGGCTAGAGCAAATCGCCGACAAAAAGATAATCAGACCTGCCTATAAGTCCTTAAGCGAGAGAAAAGAATACATAAATTTGGATCAAAGATAAGAAAAAAGTATGTCTTAGGGCACACTTTTTTCTTATTAAATAATGCTAGGGGATAAGGGAGAATAATTAGAGAGATTTATTAGAACAATCAAGCTTTAAAATAAATACGGACTTTGACTTTATAAGGAATTTGGGCCAGAAGGAATATTTTTTTCTTTTGTATTTGCCTATTGCTTTTCTTCTCTTAAGTCTATTTTCAAAATCAAATAAAATTAAAAAGAGCGAAGTTTATCTTCGCTCTTTTTTGGCCTTTAAGTGGGGATAGTAACCACTTATTAGCCTTTCTCGGGAGGGTCTATTTTTTCTTGATTCTCTTTCTTGTATCAAGGGCTACTGTTAAGATGATTAGGATGCCCTTGATTATGATTTGTACATAGGAGTTAAGACCTATGTATAAAAGTCCGTAGTTAATTACTTGGAGGATTATTGATCCAAGTACGATTCCTGGGATTGTTCCTATACCGCCTGAGAAGGAAACTCCGCCGATTAGACAGGCTTCGATGGCGTCTAGGTCGTAGGCATCACCAGTGGTTGATGTTACAGATCCGAGCCTTGGTCCTTCAAGGAAACCTGATAGGCCGTACATAATACCAGATATTAAGAAGACTATCATAATGGTTCTTGTTACGTTGATACCAGATACTTCGGCCGCTTCTGGGTTGCCACCTACGGCGAACATATTTTTGCCGAGGACTGTTTTATTCCAGATAAACCACATAGCTACTGATGCTATGGCAGCGTAGATTATGAGGTAAGGAAATTGAAGGTCAGTGCCTGGTATATGGAAGCCGCCCCTTACGAGGTTGGCGTATCTTTCGTCAAAACCACCGATTGGTTGTGGTCCAAATGGGTTAGCCGCTATGAATAATTGGAGAATACCAAAGATTGCAAGCTGAACACCTAGGGATGAAATAAAGGCGTGGAGTTTAAGATAGGCTACTCCAAAACCGTTTATAGCTCCGCAGATGGCGCCGATTGCGATTGCAGCCAAAAGTCCAACTATGATTGATGGATTTTGGATATTTGGGAAGAATTTTTGGGCAAAGCCAGGTGACTGCAAGAGGGCACCAGCTATAGCCGCAGTAAATCCTACTATCCTACCTGCTGAAAGGTCTGTACCTGCAAGGATTAATAGACCACCTGTACCAAGGGCTATAAAGAGCCTGGTTGAGGTTTGGGATAGGATGTTTAGAATGTTTTTCGGATTGGTTATAAAGGTCGGATCAACGATAATTATGCCGATAATAAGAGCGGCGATTATGATGATCAGAGCGTTGTTTAACATAAACTCTTTAAAATTAAAAGGTTTTTTATTTTCTGTTTTTTCCATTTTATCACCTATACATACTTAGCCTGTAAAGCCATTATCTTTTCTTGGGTCAAGTTTTCGTCGTTTTTCTCTATGCCAGCAAGTCTACCATTACTCATTACCATAATTCGGTTGCAGACCATTTGAAGTTCCGCCATTTCTGATGAGATAAAGATTACTGACTTGCCTTCCTTGGCCAAATCGCCTATTAGCTTATAAATTTCGTATTTGGCCCCTACATCTATACCACGGGTTGGCTCATCTAAGAGGAGGACGTCTGGGTCAGTTAAAAGCCAGCGGCCAATGATTACCTTTTGTTGGTTACCACCAGAAAGATTCATAATCTTGGTTGATTGGCTTGGAGTTTTAACTTCCATTGATTCTATGACCTTGTCAGTGTCTTCTTTTAGGGCCTTATCGCTTACTATAGAATGTTTTGAATATTTTTTGATGTTGGCTATGGTTGCATTTAGCCTGATTGCTGCATAAGGAAAGATCCCTGTGGCCCTTCTTTCTTCTGTAACAAGGGCAAAGCCGTTTTTTATTGCTTCGATTGGGTCCTTGTTTTGTACTTCTTTGCCGTGAATGAAAATTTGACCAGATTCCTTCTGTCTTAGGCCAAAGATTGTTTCAACAAGTTCTGTCCTTCTAGAACCAACTAAGCCTGCCACTCCGAGGATTTCGCCCTTTTGTAGGGTGAAACTTATGTCTGTGACGGTTGGTTTATATTTGCCTGAAAGGTTTTTAACTTCGAGCATGACCTCATCTTTTATATATTCGTCAGTCTTTAGGCTTGTAGCGTCAATCTTTCTACCAACCATTAGTTTGATTATTTCGTCCTTGCTAAGTTCACTTGCTGGTTTACAATCGATGAATTTACCATCACGCATGACTGTTACAAAGTCAGAAATAGAAAGAATTTCTTCCATCTTGTGGGAGATGTAGATTATTCCTACGCCTTGGGTCCTAAGTTTGTTTATAATTTCAAATAATTTGTCAACTTCAGATTCTGTTAGAGAACTGGTTGGCTCGTCTAAAACTAGGATTTTGGCGTCATAGGAAACAGCTTTTGCTATTTCAATAAGCTGTCTTTCTGCAACTGAATACTTGCCGATTATCTTTTTTGGGTCAAAGTTTAGGCCAAGCCTGTCAAAGAGGTCTTGGGTTTCTTGTTTCATTTTTTTGTGGTCTATGATTCCGTATTTGTTTGGAAACCTGCCAAGCATGATATTTTCAGCGACAGATCTCATAGATACTTGGTTTAATTCTTGGTGAACCATGGCAACTCCACTATCTAGGGCGTCTTTTGGGTCCTTGTAGGAGACCTTTTTGCCGTCTATATAGATTTCACCAGAATCTGGAGTATATATGCCAAAGAGGCACTTCATGAGGGTAGATTTACCTGCACCATTTTCTCCCATCAAGGCATGGACGGTGCCTCTCTCTAGGGAGAAGTCTACCTCGTCTAGGGCCTTGACACCTGGGAAGGTTTTGGTAATTTTTCTCATTTCTAATAAATTACTCATATCTTCCTCTCTATAATAATTCAGAGGCAAGGAAAAAACCAATGCCTCTGAATAATAAACTACTATTTACCTGTGTAGATTTGATAATCAATTCTGATTGATTTTTTATCTGCTCCAAGCTTGTATTCTGTACCGTCAATAAAGTCGCCATTTCCTAGTTTGTTTTTCATTGTTACGATAAGAGCTTTTGCCATACCTTCAGCGTCTTGTTTTACAGTACCAGACATTGTTCCTTTGTTGATTTCTGCAACAGCAAGGTCTGTAGCATCTACACCTACAACTACCATGTTGTCTTCAGAAGAACCAGTGTTCATACCAACTGCTTGTAGGGCTGAGATAGCACCGATTGCCATACCATCGTTGTTAGCGATAACTGCATCGATATTATCTTGGTTAGTTTGTAGCCATGTATCCATAGCTGTTTTAGCCTTATCTGTATCCCATTTAGCATCTTGGAATGCAACTTCGTTTACTTTGATGCCGTTTTCTTCAAGAGTTTTTACAGAATATTCTGTTCTTGCTTGAGCTTCTGGGTTATCAAGACCACCGTTAAGCATTACATAGTCAAGAACTCCGTTGCCGTTTCTATCCATGTCGCCTTTTTTCCAAAGATCTGTTAGGATTTGGCCTTGCATTTTACCAGCTTCTGGAGCATCTGTACCGATGAATAAGAATTCTTTTAGGTCTTCTTCTGTCATAGATTCAGTCATATCTCTGTTAAAGAATGCTGTTGGAATGCCGCTTGCTTTGATAGTTTCCATAGCTGTTGGAGCTGCAGAAATATCTACGATATTAAGAAGGATACCATCAACGTTTTGAGCTATAACGTTGTTAAGTTGGTCTGTTTGTGTACCTTGGTTGTTTTGACCATCTTGGAAAACAAGTTCTATAGAGTCGTCTTCTGCGTCAAGTTTTTCTAGTTGTTGACGAACAGAAGCGATATAGGTATCAGAACCATTGTAAAGAAGAACAGCTATTTTCTTAGTCTTACCGTCTGATTTTTCTTCTTTGCCTTCTTCAGCTTTTTCTTCTACTTTAGCTTCTTCCTTGCCTTCTTCAGCTGGTTTGTTTGAACCACAGCTGGTAATACCAAGTGATAAAGCCATCACCAATGCTAAGCTTGCAAATTTTCTAATATTCATAATTCCCTCCTGTGAATATTATAATAACGATTTCCTTATTCTAATATGATTGTTTTAGGAATCGTCCCGATCTAGCAAAACGTTTTTTATTTGCTATCGTAATTTAAATATAACCTATTTCTAAATTTCTGTCAACACTTTCTGACAATAACAAACAGAATTTTTTTAGAAAATTAGGTAAAAATTCAGGGTAAAAAGATATATAAAATATCTAATAAAGTTCTAATTTTAGGGAAAAATGCAACATTAAGATTGAGAATTAAAAAAATTAATAAAAGGGAAAATTTTTTAAAAAAAACTTTTTCCGTAAATTAAAAATAGACTATAAAAAATCTCTTAAATTCTTAAATTTTGGGTATTTATTATATAAATAGAAATAAAAAACGTTTTATTGACAAGAGCGGTGTATAGGTATATACTAGAGCCAAACAAAAACAAACATAAAAGAACACAAGGAGGCAAGATGAGTAAGGAAATTTATTTAGGAGTAGACGGCGGAGGCACAAAAACAGCCTTTATCCTAGAAAAAGATGGAAAAACTTATCTCCACAAAGAAGGCACAATCCACTTAAGCCAAATATCTAGAGACGAGTTTAAAAAGAGAATTAAAAATGCTGTAGAAGTCCTTACAAAAGAAGTGGTGATCACAAATAAGGACATTGCTTACACTTTTGTATCAGTTCCAGGCTATGGCCAATATCCAGAAGACGAAGCTTTTATAGACCAGAGCCTAAGGGAAATTTTAGGGACAGGTAATTTCAAGGTCGGCAACGACTGCCTAAATGCTTGGGCAGGTTCCCTAAACGCAAAGCCAGGTATAAACCTAATTTTAGGTACAGGATCAATAGGTTTTGGCCTTGATGATAAGGGAAATTCCCTAAGGTGTGGCGGCTGGGGCCCACTCATTTCTGATGAATCAAGTGGATATTACCTCGGTCTTAGACTCATAAATTATTTTACCAAACAAAGTGACGGCAGAATCCCAAAAACTATGCTCTATGATCTAATTAAAGAAGAACTAAAAATCGATGATGATTTTGAAATAATCCCAATGGCAGAAGGCATGACCAGGGATGAGCTAGCGGCAGTGAGCAAAATTTTAGGAAAACTCTTGGAAAACAAAGACGAGTGTGCCCTAGAATTAATAGACAAAGCTGGATACGAGGCAGCCTTAACCATAAATACCTTGGCAAAACAGCTAGACTTTGAAGGAAAAGTCCTAGCTTCTTATTCAGGCGGGGTCTTTAATCTAGGGGATGAACTAATAGGAAAAATCGAACAATATTTAGATCCAAATATCGAACTAGTAAAACCATACGCAGACCCAACCCAAGGCGCTCTAATCCTTGCTAAGAAGTTTTCTAAAGAAAATTAGCAAATATTGCAATTAAGGTGTTGACAAAAAATTATAAGCTTGTATATTGAAAGTGAACAAAAACGATAAAAAGAAAACACAAACAAACATCAATTTCAATTAAGTTTTGAGAATAAAAAGAAAAACCATTTGAAATTGGCTTAGATTTCTTGTTTGAAAAGCTGTGCGTAAAAAATATAAGGAGGCAGTATGAAAGTATTTCTAGCATCCGATATGGATGGTAAAGGGCTAAAAGATGCCCTAGTTGAAGAAGTAAAGAGACTTGGCTACGACTATGAAGACCTCACAGAAGAAGGTTTTGACCTAGTTGATAGCTCCAAGGCCGTATGCCAAAAGCTACTTGAAGTTGATGGCATGTTAACATCAGGCTCTGATGACCAATCAGTAGGCGTGGTTATCGACAAGTACGGAGCAGGTTCTTACATGGCTTGTTCTAAACACAAGGGAATGATTGCCGCAGAAGTTAGCGAAGAAAGATCAGCCCTCATGACAAAAAGACACAACGGTGCAAGAATCCTAGTTATGGGCTCAGCCATAGTTGGCGAAGAACTTGCCAAATCATGCTTAAGATCATTCTTATCCCACGGTTATGACGGTGGTCGTCACCAAATAAGAATTGATATGCTAAACAAAATGCTTTAAGGAGGTCTTTTATGAAAATAGCTTTAGGATGCGATCATATTGTAACAAGTCTTAAGATGCAGGTATCAGACCATCTTAAGAGTCTAGGCCACGAAGTTTACGACGTAGGATGCTACGATAACACCAGAACCCACTACCCAATCTACGGCAAAAGAGTCGGCGAACTTGTAGGCAGCGGTGAATGTGAACTAGGAGTAGTGCTTTGCGGTACAGGAGTTGGAATAACAACAGCTGTAAACAAGGCTTTTGGAACCAGATGTGCCCTAGTAAGGGATGTAGAAACAGCAAGAGCAGCCAAAAGAGAATTAAATGCCAATGTAATAGGCTTTGGCGGAATGATTGTTGGAAAAGACTTGGCTCTTGAAATCGTAGATGGATTCCTAGAAACTCAATACGAGGAAAGCCCTGAAAGGGAAAAAATAATCGAAAAGATAATGGCAATCGAAGAATCCTATAAAGAGGATAAAGAAAAACAAGTTGCAAACCCAGAATTTTTCACAGAATTTATTGAAAAATGGGACAGAGGCGAATATCACGATTAATTAGGAGTAAAAAATGACAAGCGAAAAGAATTTAACAAGACAAGAAATTGGTATGATTGGTTTTGAAATCGTAGCCTACGCAGGAGATGCAAGAAGCTCTCTACTAGAAGCAATCAAATGTGCAAAAAAAGGTGAATTTGACAAAATTGACGGCCTTGTAAGAGACGCTCAAGAAAACCTAAACATAGCCCACGCTAAGCAAACAGAGATGTTAGCCTTAGAGGCCCAAGGAAAAGATCTTGAAATTGGCTTTATCATGATTCACGCTCAAGACCACCTAATGACTACTATGCTCCTTAAGGATATTGTTTACGATATTTGTGAAATTTATAAAAAATAAAAGAGGTAAAAAATGAATAAATTAGTAGAAAGAATAGAAAAGTTTAAACCTTTCTTTGAAAAATTATCAAGAAATATATATCTAAGATCTATTAGAGATGGATTTATCGCTGGTATGCCAGTGGTATTATTCTCAAGTATTTTCATTCTTATTGCTTTTGTGCCAAACGCCTTTGGTATAGTTTGGAGTGATAAGACTGTAGAAATGCTTATGAAACCTTACAATTACTCTATGGGTATCCTTGGTTTCTTAGTAGCCGGTACAACAGCCAAATCCTTTACCGATATGGTAAATAGGACAATGGATAGGAGAAAACAAATAAACTTCATGTCTACCATGCTTGCGGCTATGATTGGATTTTTGATCCTTTCAGCAGATCCAGCAGGAGAAGGTGGATTCTTATCTTCATTCATGGGAACAAAAGGCCTTATTACAGCCTTCATAGCAGCCTTTGTAACAGTAAATATTTACAAAGTTTGTATGAGAAATGAAGTTACAATAAAGATGCCAAAAGAAGTGCCACCAAACATTTCTAGGGTATTTACAGATTTAATTCCATTTTCACTTGCCATAGTACTTCTTTATGGAGTTGATATTATAGTAAGAAATATGACAGGAAATAGTGTGGCTGAGTCAATTAGTTTGGGACTTGCTCCACTTTTCCAAGCTACAGATGGTTATCTTGGTTTAACATTTATCTTTGGTGCTTATGCATTTTTCTGGTTTATCGGTATCCACGGACCATCAATTGTAGAACCAGCTATAGCAGCAGTTTTATATTCAAACGCAGAAATAAACCTAAGCCTAATGCAAGCAGGCCAACACGCTGATAAGGTAATTACAGCCGGTACACAAATGTTCATAGTAACAATGGGTGGTACTGGTGCAACCCTTGTAGTGCCATTTATGTTTATGCTTCTTGCGAAATCAAAGAGAAATAAGGTGGTAGGAAGGGCATCAGTAGTGCCAACCTTCTTTGGTGTAAACGAACCAATCCTATTTGGTGCACCAATTGTACTAAACCCAGTTTTCTTTGTGCCATTTATCTTAGCTCCAATTGTAAACGTATGGATCTTTAAGTTCTTTGTTGACACACTAGGCATGAACAGCTTTACAGCCAACCTACCTTGGACAACACCAGCTCCACTAGGAATGCTATTAGGACTTAACTTCCAAGTTAAGGCAATAATTCTAATCTTTGTTCTGATAATAGTTGATACTCTAATCTACTATCCATTCTTTAGGGTGTATGATGAAGAAATCCTAGAAGAAGAAAGATCTGGAAAGACTGATGGTTCAAGCGAATTGCAAGAAAAAGTAAAGGCTAATTTCAATACAGAAAAAGCTGATAAGATTTTAGCGGAAAATAAAAAAGAAGAAACACCAGCAGAAAAAGACGCCTTAAAGGCAGATGGGGATGATGATAAACCAATAAATGTCCTCGTACTATGCGCAGGCGGCGGCACAAGCGGACTTCTTGCAAACGCTCTTAACGAAGCGGCAGAAGAATATGGAGCAAAAGTCACAGCAGTAGCAGACAGCTATGGCGCTCACAGGGATATTTTGCCAGACTTTGACCTTGTAATCCTTGCCCCACAAGTTGCTTCAAACTATGACGATATGAAACAGGAAACAGACCCACTGGGAATCAAGTTGGTTAAAACTCAAGGAGCTCAGTATATCGGTCTGTCAAGAGATGGCCAAGCTTCACTTGATTTCGTAAAAGAAAGTATGAAATAATGAGAAAATTACCTAATGATTTTATATTTGGCGGCGCAACAGCAGCCTACCAATGTGAAGGTGCAACAAAAACTGACGGCAAGGGACCAGTTGCCTGGGATAAGTATCTTGAGGAAAACTACTGGTACACAGCAGAGCCAGCTAGCGATTTTTATCACAAATATCCAGTAGACCTAAAACTTGCTGAGGAATTCGGAGTTAACGGAATCAGAATTTCTATAGCCTGGTCTAGGATATTCCCACAAGGCTTTGGAGAAGTCAACCCAAAAGGTGTTGACTTCTACCATAGGGTCTTTGCAGAATGCCATAAAAGAGGGGTGGAGCCTTTCGTAACCCTCCACCATTTTGATACTCCAGAAGCCCTTCACTCAAATGGGGACTTCTTAAATAGGGAAAATATCGAATACTTTGTCGACTATGCTAAGTTCTGTTTTGAAGAATTTAAGGAAGTGAATTTCTGGACAACCTTTAATGAAATAGGACCAATAGGCGACGGCCAATACTTGGTAGGGAAATTCCCACCAGGTATCCAATACGACTTGGCCAAAGTTTTCCAATCCCACCACAATATGATGTTAGCCCACGCCAAGGCCATCCTTGCCTACAAGGAAGGTAAATATGATGGGGAAATCGGAATTGTACACGCTCTTCCAACCAAATATCCATTTGATCCGACAGATGAGAGGGATGTGAGGGCGGCAGAACTTGAAGATATAATCCACAACAAGTTTATCCTAGATGCAACTTATCTTGGAAAATATTCTGAAAAAACCATGGAAGGCGTAAATCACATCCTTGAAGTAAACGGCGGCAGCCTTGATATTAGGGATGAAGATATTGAAATCCTAACAAAGGCTAAAGACTTAAACGACTTTTTGGGAATCAACTACTACATGAGCGATTGGATGGCCCACTTTGATGGGGAAACTGAAATTACCCACAACGGCAAAGGCGATAAGGGTGGTTCATCTTACCAAATCAAGGGAGTAGGCAAAAGAAGGTTTGATGTAGATGTGCCAAGGACCGATTGGGACTGGATGATCTATCCAAAAGGCCTCTATGATCAGATTATGAGGGTAAAAAGAGATTATCCAAACTACAAAAAAATCTATATCACAGAAAACGGCCTAGGCTATAAGGATAAATTTGAAGATAATACTGTCTATGACGATGCAAGAATTGACTATATCAAACAACACTTTGAGGCAATTTGCGATGCCATAGATAACGGGGCTGTTGTAAAGGGATACTTCCTATGGTCACTCATGGATGTATTCTCTTGGTCAAATGGCTACGAGAAGAGGTATGGTCTTTTCTATGTAGACTTTGACACCCAAGAGAGATTTCCAAAGAAATCTGCTTATTGGTACAAAGACCTCGCAGAAACTAAGGAGCTTAAATAAGACTTAACAAAAGCTTCGAGGAATGGAAAAGCAAATGTTAAAAGAAGAAAGACAAAAAATAATTCTAGATAAGCTAAAAGAAAACGACATTATCCAGGTTTCTCAAATGACAGACCTTCTAGATGTTACTGACATGACTATTAGGCGTGATTTGAAGGAACTTGAGGATAGAAATCTCCTCGTGAGGATTCACGGAGGAGCCAGCAAAATCGAAAAGGCCCGTCCAAGGGAGTTTTCAAACGAAGAAAAACTCCTCCAAAACAAGGACCTAAAGATAGAAATTGCTAAGAAAATCAATGAAATCATGGCCCCTGACCAAAATATTTTCTTGGGTGCAGGGTCTACTATAGAATATGTTAGCGAATTTATTGGAGAAAAGAAACTCAATATTTTCACCAATTCACTCTACCTTTTTAGGAAGTTAGTCTTTCTTGATAATGTGAATATTAAGCTAATTGGAGGGGAATTTAGGAGGGTGACAGGGGCCTTTGTTGGTCCCCTAAGCCTTGATCTTGTTGCAAAGATGAGGTTTAACCAGGCCTTTATTGGTGTAAACGGTATTAATAAAGGCAAGGCCTACACCTACAGCCCAGAAGAAGGAATTTTGCAGAAGATGATTTTGGATAATTCCTTTGATAGGTACTTGGTAGCAGACTCCTCCAAGCTTGGCTATGAAGACTTGTATCATTTTTATAATATAGAAGATGCAAGATTTATTACAGATTCTAAAATAAGTCCGGACCAATCCAGTGAGATTGAAAAATATACGGAAATAATTAGATAAAATTAAAAAAAGCCTTATAATAATGGTAGTGACCATTTAATATATAAAGGAGAAAAAATGATATTAACTATTACAGCGAATCCTTCTGTAGATATGTCCTACCAGCTTGATAAGCTTAATATAGACGGTGTCATAAGGACTGATAAGGTTATCAAACACGCAGGAGGTAAGGGTATCCATGTTGGTTATGTCCTTCATGATTTGGGTGCAGATGTTGTCCACTCAGGTTTTGTCGGAGGCAAGCTTGGTGAATTTATAGAAGAAGGTCTCGAACAAAGAGGTCAAAAATCAAAATTCATTAAGATAAAAGAGCCAACTAGAAATTGTCTTGCAATCCTTCACGAGGGAAAACAGACAGAAATCCTTGAGGCAGGTCCAACTATTAGCCAGGCTGAAAGAGAAGAATTTATAAGGAAACTCGACGATATAAGCGCAGGTTGCTCTGTAATTTCTATGTCAGGGTCCCTACCAAAGGGTCTTGATTCAAGTTTTTATGAAGAAATCATAGCCTACGCAAAAAGGCATGGCATCTTTGTTGCTGTCGATACATCTGGACAGACCTTAAAAGATGTCGTAAATGCTAAAATAAAACCAGATTTAATCAAGCCAAACGAAACAGAAGTGGCAGATTTGTTGGGCGAAGAAATCACCAAAGACAATATTAAAGACGCCCTAAAAAAATCTCCTCTAAGCGAGATAGAATACGTAATTGTATCCCTTGGATCAGAGGGAGCAGTTGTTAAGGCGGGAGATAGGATCTTTAAGGCAAGCGTGCCAAGGGTTACCGCAGTAAATCCTGTTGGCAGTGGCGATTCATCCCTTGCAGGGGCAATCTTTGCCATTTCCAAGGATAAAAAACCTGAAGAAGTGATCAAAACATCAATGACATGTGGACTTTTAAATGTTCTAACAGAAGAAATAGCCCATATAGAAATAGAAAAGTTTGATAAATACTACGAGCAAATCCTAGTGGAGGAAATATAAAAATGAAAATATCAAAAGAAAAATTAGCAAACCTAAAAAAACTAGTAAATGAAGACGGTGCAATTGCAGCCCTTGCCATAGACCAAAGAGGCTCTATGGAAAAAATGATGGAAAAAGCTAACCCAGACCTCAACAACGTTGAAGGAATCGGAGCCTACAAGGAATTAGTATCAAAAGAACTAACTCCATACGCATCATCAATCCTACTTGACCCAATCTATGGAGAAAAAGGAATCAAAGCTAAAGATGAAAATGCAGGCCTAATCCTATCCTACGAACAAACTGGTTATGACGAATACGACGAAGGAAGACTACCACGTCTAATCGACTTCATGAGCGTTCTAAGAGCTAAAGAAATGGGAGCAAATGCAATAAAAACCCTACTCTACTACGACTGTGATGATGAAGAAAAAACAAACGACATCAAAAAAGCTTGGGTAGAAAGAGTAGGCTATGAATGTGAAGGCCTAGGTCTACCACACTTCCTAGAAATCATCACCTACGACAGAAACATGGACTCAGAAAAGAACGCTGAATACGCAAAAGTAAGACCACACAAAGTAAACACCGCCATGAAAGAATTCTCAAACCCAAGATACAAAGTAGACGTATTAAAGGTAGAAACACCAACAAACATGAACTTTGTAGAAGGCCTAGGCAAAGATGAAGCGGTTTACACTAGAGAAGAAGCAATCAAACACTTCAAAGAACAATCTCTATCAACTGACCTCCCATACATCTTCCTATCAGGAGGAATCACAGCAAGCCTCTTCCAAGAAACACTAAAACTTGCCAAAGAAGCAGAAGCAAACTTCAACGGAGTTTTATGCGGAAGAGCAACATGGAAAGACTCAGTAGAAATCTTCGGCAAAGACCAAGCAGAAGCTAAAAAATGGCTAGAAACAACAGGCAAGGAAAACATCCAAACCCTAAACGAAGTCCTAAAACAAACAGCTCACTCTGTATTTGATAAGATAGAAGAATAATAAGGCGAAAAGCTCTGGGAAACCAGGGCTTTTTTTAGTAAAATTTAGATTAATCTATAAAATAAAAAACAAAAAAGGTATTATGATAAAGACAAGCAGAAATAATAAATGAACCTATAAGGAGACACCTATATGTTTAATAACCTAGAAGACATCCTAAGAGACCTATCCCAGGGCCTTTTCCTTCTATCAATTCCTGTAAATATCTTGTATTTTTCTTTGAACAAGCTTGATAAAAAACTTGATCAAAAACTAGGAGATAAAAATGACTAGGGAAGAAATTTTATACACCTTTTTGTTATTGGCTTGGGGAATAATCCTAGTAGTTGGAATAGTAAGGGTGAAGAGATTATTAAAATCAATAAATGATAAGATTGATAAGCTTTAATTAGGAAAACAAGGATAATTTCAAGAAAACGGGTATATATTTATTGGCAAGTATTAGTTAAAATTATGGCCAAAGCTAAAAAAGTATAACTTACACAATTATTCGAATGCGAGAGGAGAAAGAAAAATTCCTATGGAAGAAAAGGAAATAATAGAAAAATTAAAGGTGGATCCTAGAAATAAAGCATATACAGACAGGGGAATTGGTCCGATTTTTCAATTTAATAGGAATTCTAAAATTTTGATAATTGGACAAGCTCCTGGGAAAAGGGTTGAAGAAACTGGTATTTTATTCAATGACAAGAGTGGGGAAAATCTTGTCAAATGGCTTGGTATATCGGAAGATGCCCTCCATAGTGAATATTTTTCTATAATTCCAATGGATTTTTATTATCCCGGCAAGGGAAAATCAGGCGATAAGGCACCTAGATCTTTTATTGCAAAAGAATACCACCCCTTATTATTAGATGAATTAAAGAATGTTAGGCTAAGAATTTTGATAGGAGCCTATGCCCAAAAGTTTTATTTTAAGGATAAATTTAAGAAAAACCTAACCGAAACTGTAAAATCCTATGAAGACTTTCTGCCAGAATATTTTCCCCTAGTCCATCCAAGCCCCTTGAATAACAGATGGATGGCTAAGAATAAGTTTTTTGAGAAAGAAGTTTTGCCAAAATTGAAAGAAATTGTTGGAGAAATTTTATAATACAAGATAAAATTGATATTTATAGAAAGGAAGATATAATGAAAAAAATCAGCGCAAATATTTTAGAAGGTAAATTTGAACATTTGGTAGACGAAGAAAACTTGCAGATTACACATCTACAGATAAAAAAGGGCGAGGAGGTCCCAAGCCATAAGTCAGATAAAAATGTAGTAGTTGTAATTTACAAGGGAAAAGTAAATTTCACTGGAGAAAATGGGAAAGAGATAATTATCCCAGGGGACATAATTACTATGGATCCTGATGAAATGCACTCCCTAGAGGCCCTTGAAGATAGTGATTTGATGGTTATTAAGGCTAGGATATAGATGTTGAGACTTTAGGTTAATAATTATATAGTTTTAGCTTATTAGGTATAAAGAGAGGGGCCATTGACTCGTCTCTTTTTTGCTTTCATGTTTATTTACAAAATTAAAGATGATTAATTTTACCAAGCAATGAAAAGGTAAAAATTTTTTTAAAAATTAATGGTAATTACCACTAAAAAAGGGTATTAATTTAATATAAGGTTTATTAAAAATTGGGGAGGATTTATGGAGAGATTTAAGAAAATTATCATTATAATATACTATATTTGTCTTTTCATTGTTGCCTCTAATGCCTTGGCTACTAGAGACAACCTGCTGATTAGACTGTTGGCGGCCATAGTTTTGGTTGTAAGCCTTAGCAAAATTTTTAAAAAGGAAACGTGGACAAGTTTATTTGCTATTGATGCAAACAAGATTAGTTAGATATGCGACTATATATTAAAAGGAGGATTTATGTTTTACAAGGCTGATTATTTTGTTTTAGAAGACGCTATGCTTGAAGATTATTATATGGAAGTTGAAGACGGGGTCATTGTTGGTTTTTCCAAAAATGAACCGGGCGACTATGAGTATTTGGGAGAGATTGTGGCTCCTGGTCTTGTCGATACCCACATCCATGGTTACCACGGCAAGGATATTATGAATGCCGAAGAAGGGGCATTAAATGTGATTTCTAAGGGACTTTTGGAGTGCGGAGTTACTAGCTTTTTACCAACCACTCTTACAGATTCTAAAGAAAAGACAGACGCTGCCCTCAAGAGAGTTGGTGCAGAATACAAGGATGTAGAAGGGGCCAAGGTAAGGGGAGTTTTCCTTGAAGGACCATTTTTCACTGAGAAATACAAGGGCGCCCAAAATCCTGCCTACATGTCAGATCCAAAAATCGATTATTTAAAGGAATGGATTGAACTTTCAGATGGTTTGGTAAATAAAATCGCCATCGCTCCTGAAAGGGAAGGTGCAGAAGACTTTATTAGAAAGGCCAATGCAATGGGTGTTAGAGTTGCTCTCGGCCATTCTGATGCGACCTTCGACCAAGCTGTGGCTGCTGTTGATGCTGGGGCAAATATTTTTGTTCACACCTACAACGGCATGAGCGGTCTCCACCACAGAGAACCTGGCATGGTTGGTGCTGCTATGTCTACAGATGCTATTTCTGAGCTAATTTGTGACGGCCACCACGTAAATCCAAATGCAGCAAATATCCTAATGAACGCCAAGGGAAGGGACAAGATTGCCCTAATTACCGATTGCATGAGCGCTGGCGGCATGGCTGATGGGGACTATATGCTAGGAGATTTCCCTGTTAGGGTTGAGGGCGGCACAGCTAGGCTTAAGGATGGCGGCTCTCTTGCAGGTTCCATCCTTAAATTAAAGGAAGCTGTTAAAAACGTGATTGATTGGGAAATTGCTGATATTTTTGAAGCCATTCAAATGGCAAGCCTTGTGCCAGCCAAGTCTGTTGGCATAGATGATGTTTGTGGCAAGCTTAAGGAAGGCTACTCTGCTGACTTTATAGTTCTTGATTATGATATGAACCTAGAAAAAACATTTTTAAATGGCAAATTAGTTTATAGCAAATAATATAAAATATTTAAAGCTTCTCAGAAATGAGGAGCTTTTTTATGTAGGATAATGATAATCGTTATTGACAATCTTTTGAATTTTTATTATAATTATAAGGGTTAATTAAATAAATAACTAACTAACAATAAGCTTTAAATAGCTTAGGATAATTATTATATAAATTTGGAGGAATTATGAAAGTAAAACATAAAGTAAGCTTAGCTCTAGCCTTATTATTGGCGATTAATATAGTGCCTGGAAGAGTAGATGCCAGCCAGGTAATGGAAGAGATGCCTAAGCAAGAAACTATGAGTGAAGAGAAGGATGTTGAAAATCCTATATCACTTAGTGACGAAGCCACACAGGATGATGAAACAAAGGCTTTTGAGGAAAAAGTTGCTAAGGCTAAGGAAGAACTTAAAAAATATTTAGACTCAATGGATGAAGAATCTGTTGATAATCCAGCTATAGCCTACGAAGGACAAACCAAGGAAGATATCAAAAAGGCCATAGCAAGGGCAAAAGAGCTTTTAGCTGATGAATCTATAGACCAAGCTAAGCTTGAAGAAATGGAAAAGATTCCTTTTAAGAAAGTAGATGGCAAGAAACAAGGTTTATTTAGAGACTACACCCATAAGGCCTTGGTAAATTTTGAAGTAGTGGGTGAGAGGACAAATAAGAATCCTCACAACAATAAAGCCTATGTAGGACTTAGGGATAATAAAATCAAGATCAAATCAAGCTTTAAGGGCCTAAAAAAATCTGGAGAAAGCAAAAATAAATTTATAAAATTAAACTATGTTACAGAAGCTGATTATCAGGCAATGAAGCTTGATGGAGTATCAGCTGCAACACCAAAATACAAAAAACAAGAACTCCCTCAAGATGATTACATAATAAGGGAAGTAGAAGATGGCTATGAAATAGAAATCACCAAACTACCTGCAGATGCGAAATTCATCAAACCTGTAGCTCTAGTTAAATTTGCTGATGGAACATATTTTGAAAATGGTGATATAGTCTATGTCAAAAACGAAAAATCATCAGCTAAGCCAGCAAAGGCTGAAAAAGTAGATCAAAAGAGCGGAGCTACAGAAAAGGCAAGCGAGAAAAAAGAAGAAAAACTTTCAAGCAAAAAAGCTAAGGAAGTTAAGAAGGCAGACTCAACAAGCGAAGCTACAAAGAAAGATAAAAAAGAAGAAGCTAAAGTAGGAGCTAAAGCTGCAGCCAAAAACGCAAAAACAGGCGTGGCATCTTCAATAGCAGCTATCCTAACTCTAGGAGCAAGTTCAACAGCTCTCTTTGCAAGTAAAAAAAGAAAATAATATTCTAAAGAGTCCTTGGGACTCTTTTTTTTTAAAAAATCATTTATAGGTCCTGTATATTTATTTGGAAAAACCGTTTGCTTGGTTTATAATAAGCTTATAAAGCATTTTAAATTTAAGTAAAGCAAAAGGAGATAGAGATGACAGATTATAGGATTGAAAGAGATTCTTTAGGAGACCTTAGGATTCCAAAAGACGCTTATTATGGAGCAAATGCCTATAGGGCCTACGAAAATTTCAAAATTACGGGCAAGGCCATGGACCCATATTTTATAAGGGCAATCGTTGAAATCAAGAAGGCTTGTGCCATTCAAAACAACAAGGTTGGCATACTTTCAGATAAGAAAAGCAAGGCTATTGTTGCAGCTTGTGATGAGGTTTTAGCAGGTTCATACATAGAAGATTTCATCGTTGACCCTATCCAAGGTGGGGCTGGTACTTCTTTTAATATGAATGCCAACGAAGTTATTGCAAATATTGCAAATGTGGCCCTTGGAGGCACCCTTGGTCACTACGAACACATCCACCCAAATGACCACGTAAACCTCGGCCAATCTACCAACGACGTTATACCAACAGCTGGCAAAATCGCTATAATCCGCTATATAGAAGACCTTGCGGAAGATACAGAAAAATTAATCGCTGCCCTTGATAAAAAGGCAGAAGACTTTGACGACTATGTAAAAATGGGTCGTACTCAGCTCCAAGATGCTGTTCCAATCACCCTTGGCCAAGAATTTAAGGCCTATTCTAGGGTTGTGGAAAGGGGACTTTTGAGGTTTAAAGAAGCCATCAAAGAGCTTTCTTCAATCAACCTAGGCGGCACAGCTGTAGGCACCGGCCTTAATGCTGACGATGAATTTGTAGAAAATATTGACAAAGTCCTAAAGGAAATCACAGGCCTTGATTTAAGACAAGCAGAAGATTTGATTGACTCCACCCAAAACCTAGATGGATTTTTATTCACATCTTCTGTACTTAAAACATTTGCTGCCAGCCTTTCAAAGGTAGCAAACGACCTAAGGCTCTTATCTTCAGGCCCAACCACAGGTATTTCAGACTTTAAACTCCCAGCCAAACAGGCAGGATCTTCAATCATGCCAGGCAAGGTAAACCCAGTTATACCAGAGGTTGTAAATCAGGTTGCCTTTTTGGTTGTAGGTAATGACCTAACAGTAACCATGGCAGTTGAGGCTGGTCAATTAGAGCTAAATGCCTTTGAACCAATTATTTTCTACGCCCTAATCCAGTCAATAACAAGCCTTAGGGGAGCTATTCAAACCCTAACAGTAAATTGTATAGAAGGCATTACAGCCAACAAGGAAAAACTAAGGGCCAAGGTAGAAAATTCTGTAGGAATAATTACCGCCTTTGCCCCACACATAGGCTATGATATGGCTTCAACAATTGCCAAAGAGTCTATGAGAGAAGGTAGGCCAATCAGAGACCTAATTCTTGAAAAAGGCCTCATGACAAGTGCTGAGGTTGATAAGATTTTAGATTACAGAAAGATGACCAAACCTGGCATCCTAGACGAAGAACACATGGAGACACATTAATGGATTTTAGGATAGAAAAAGATTCTATGGGGGAAATCAAGGTCGCAAATGACAAGCTTTGGGGAGCTCAAACCCAAAGGTCTTATGAAAATTTTCCCCAAGGTGTGGCAAGAATGCCCCTTGAACAAATCAAATCCATGGTTATTGTTAAAAAGGCAGCGGCCATAGTAAATAATACCCAAGGCAAACTTGATGATGCCTATAAAGAAGCCATTGTGGCAGCTTGCGACAAGGTATTGGCGGGTGACTTTGAGGACCAATTTCCACTTACAGTCTATCAAACAGGGTCAGGTACCCAGACAAATATGAATGTAAATGAGGTTATAGCTCATTTGGCAAACCAAATTTTGGGTCAAGACCTAATCCACCCAAACGATCACGTCAATATGAGTCAGTCAACAAATGACTCATTTCCAACAGCTATCCACCTTACAAGCCTAAAGATGATAAATGAAAACTTACTTCCAGAAGTTGATGCTCTAGCTGATGAATTTTATAAAAGGGCAGAGGACTTTGAGGGGATAATCAAAACCGGCAGGACCCACCTCCAGGACGCAACTCCTCTTAGGCTCTCAGATGAAATAAAAACTTACGGAGACCTTATAAAAAGGGACGGGGATTATATAAGAGAATCCGCCAAGGCCTTGGAATTTCTAGCAATCGGCGGCACAGCTGTGGGCACAGGTCTAAATACCAAGGAAGGCTACGATACAAAAATGGCTGAAGTCTTATCAGAACTTACAGGCCTAGATTTGAGGGCTGATTCAAACAAGTTCCTCCAATTATCAAGCAAGCATGGCATGGCTAAGGCCCACGTGGCAATCAAAATCCTTGCCTCAGACCTATTAAAAATCGCTGAAGACATAAGATTTTTATCATCAGGTCCAAGAACAGGGATTGGCGAATTAATTATTCCGTCAAATGAGCCAGGATCATCAATCATGCCTGGCAAGGTAAACCCAACCCAGGTTGAGATGCTCGCTATGATTTGCCTTGAAGTAATGGCAAATGACCAGGCAATAACCATGGCAAATGGTCTTGGCCAACTCGAGCTAAATGCCTATATGCCGCTAATAATTTACAAGATGGTGGATTCTGTAAAAATCTTATACAAAGGACTTCATTCCTTTAATATCCACCTAGTAAAGGGCCTTGCCCCTAATGAGGAAAAAATTGCGGAAAATCTTGAAAAATCCCTCATGCTTGTGACAGCCCTTTCCCCACATATAGGCTATGATAAGGCAAGCCAGATGGCAAAATTTGCCCATAAAGAAGGGATAAGCCTCAGAGAAGCCAACCAAAGGATTGGCTTTGTGACAGATGAAGAATTTATAAAAATAGTAGATCCAAAAAAGATGGTGTAAATGAAAGAATATATCAAAAAAGGCTCTTGGAATGACAGAGCCTTTCAATTTTTAAACAAGTTAATTGCTGACCACGGCAGGGATAATCCGGCCTATAATCTACAAAAAAAGCCCTTTGCAGTCTTTGATTGGGACAATACTTCCATAATCGGAGATGTGGAAGAGGCGGCCTTTTATTATTTGGTGACACAACTCGCTTTCAAAATAAATCCTGAAGAACTTTACCATATAATTAGGAAAAATGTTGATAAGGGAGATTTTAAAGATCCTTATAAAAACCTTGACGGAAATCCTATGAATATAGACCAGATTTCAGCTGATATTTACGATGTCTATAAGAGACTTTATGGAACTTCCGACAGGCTAGGTGGCGACGTTCCTTTTAATCTTATCAAAGAAACCAATGCCTATAAAGAATTTGTGGCTAAGATGTTTTTCCGATACAAGGCAGCCCAATACGACAAAAAGGCTAGAGATCCTTATTGCTGGATGACCTTTCTTTTTACAAACTATAAGCAAAATGAAATTGAAGAATTTTGTGATAAGGCTTTCAAATTTGTAAAAAAAGAGGAGGCGAGAAGGGAGATTTTCACATCTCCAGAAATAGAATCACAAGCCGGTAGGATTTCTGTTTCTTATTTTGTAGGCATGGGCGATATTCCAGAAATGGCTGATCTTTTCCACACTCTAGAGCGAGAGGGTATTGATGTGTACGTCGTTTCTGCATCCTTCATTGACATAGTAAGGGCTTTTGCTACTAAAAATTCCTATAAATTTGATGGGGAAAAAGTCCTTGGTCTAAGACTAGCCAAGGATGAGGAAGGCAAAGTCCTCCCAGAACTCGACCACTCTTATCCCCTTACCCAAAAATCAGGCAAGTCAGAAACCATTAAAAAATTAATTCAAAATGAAACTAACTATGGGCCAATCCTAGTTGGCGGCGACAGTGACGGCGACTACGCCATGCTCACTGATTTTAAGGAAACTGATTTGGGTATAATTATTGATAGACAGAGGCATGGAGAGATTAATAAGCTAAAGGACGAGGCCCTAGCAGGGTCTAGGACCTATATCCTCCAGGCCAGAGACCAATATGGGAAGAAATTTATCAGAGAAGAAAGGTCAATTTAATGTATTTTGAAGACTATGAAATAGGGACGATCTATAAAGATATAGAGCCTATCAGTTTTACAGAAGAAGAGTTAATTTACTACGGAGAAAAATACGACCCAAGACCAATTCATACCGATAAAAAAGCTGCCGAAAAATCTCCCTTTGGCCAAATTATAGCTCCAGGATCTTTTTCCAATATGGCTTTTTGGGGCCAGTGGGTAAAGACAAAAAATGACAAGGAAGGGATGATAGCAGGGATTGGAATCTCATATGCCAGGTGGCACAAGCCGGTATTTGCCAATGTAAAATACACTATAGAAGTAGAAATTATTGACAAAAAGATTTGGAAAGAAGGTAAAAATGGCCAGGTCACTTTTATGATGAGGGCCTTTGATCCCCAAGGCGACCTTGTAAGTGAATACAGTCCCTATGGATTGGTCCGCTGTAGGCAAAATTAAATAGGAATTATTTAAGAAATTTTTTAATTTTTGAAAAAACAAAACTCAACCTAGGTTTTATAAAAAACCTAGGAAAAGGTGTGTAAATGATTGTTAATAATTTAATTAGCTAAAATTTTTAATAAAATATTTTTCTAAAATTATATAAAATGTAAGGGCATACAAAGTGAAAAATAAGGCGTTTTAGATATATTGGGAAAATTCGGTTTTCAAAAATTATTACAAAAACCCTCTTAAAGGTGTTGACATAAAGGTTTTTATCATATATAATTTTAACTGGTAGGAAGAATGGTTTTCTTAGAGATGACCAAATTTATAAAATTTTTTTATTTTAGGGTCTGGGGCTAAGATTCTAAAATATTTTCATTTCTATTAATTTTTTCTACCAAATTGCAAAGGTTTACATATTAAATTTAAAAACAAGGAGAGAGAAATGAAAAAAATTGGTTTAATTCCAAGAATGTTACTAGGTATCCTTCTTGGTATCCTAATCGGTAGATATTTACCAGAATCAATAGTTAGAATTTTTGTGACATTTTCATCTATCTTTGGTAACTTCCTAGGCTTCATAATCCCACTTATGATCTTAGCATTCGTTACTAAGGGTATAGCAGACCTTGGAGAAGGTGCTGGTAAATTACTAGGTATTACAGTGGCTATTGCTTATTGTTCAACACTTGTAGCAGGTTCTGCATCATACTTTATGTCAAGAGCAATCTTCCCAAACTTTATTAGTGATAGCCAAGTAGCAGCTATCCAAGCAGCAGATGAAATCAAACTCGACCCATATTTCACCGTAGACATAGCACCATTCTTTACAGTAACAAGTGGTATTATCTTCGCCTTTATGCTAGGTATTTGTATTTCATGGTTAAGAAAAAAAGGTTCTGGTCAATACCTCTACGGTGCAGTTGATGAATTTAACCAAATTATTACTCAAGTATTAGCAGTAGCAATAGTTCCAGTTCTTCCATTCTTTATCATGGGTAACTTCGCAAAGATGGCCTTCACAGGCTCTGTATTTGCAGTACTTTCAATATTCTGGAAGATTTTTATCTGCATCATAGCCCTACACCTAATCTACATTACAATAATGTTTTTAGTTGCAGGTTCTTATGCAGGCAAAAACCCATTTGCTATGCTTAAAAACGAGCTAAGAGGTTACTTTACAGCAGTAGGTACCCAATCTTCAGCAGCAACAATTCCAGTAAACTTACAATGTGCTGAGGCAAACGGCGTATCTAAGCCAATTAGAGATTTCGTAATTCCACTAGGAGCTACAGTTCATATGCCAGGTTCTATGATTACAATTACAGGTTGTGTCTTCACAATCCTAACAATGTACAACATGGACCACTCATACGGCCTAATGATCCAACTTATAGGTATCCTAGGCGTAGCAATGGTAGCAGCACCAGGTGCACCAGGTGGCGCAATCATGTCAGCTCTTCCATTCCTACCAATCGTAGGTATTAGCCCAGAGTCTGCAATGGCATCACTTGCTATTTCCCTATACCTAACCCAAGACTCATTTGGTACAGCTGCAAACATCTCAGGTGACACAGCTCTAGCAGTAGCAGTAGATAAATTCTACCACAAAAACATATTAGGCGACAAAGACTGGGTAGCAGATCCAGTTAAATAAAAGTATAATTTTTGTAAATTAGGGGATGTTAAAGCAATATTAATGATAAATTAATAGGCTTAACAGCCCCTTTATAATTTAAAAAGGAGATATTATGGCAGTAAATTCTTCAGTATTTGACATAATGGGACCAATAATGGTCGGCCCATCAAGTTCACATACAGCTGGAGCTTGTAAAATAGGTAATATTGCAAGAAGAATGGTGGATAGGAATTTCAACGAAGTTGATTTTTACCTCCACGGTTCCTTCGCCAAAACCTACAAAGGCCACGGCACAAACAGGGCCCTAGTAGGAGGGGTATTGGGTTTTGAACCAGACGACGACAGGATAATAAATTCCTTCGACTATGCAGATGAACAAGGAATCAAATACGAGTTTTTTGAAACAGACCTCGGAGATGTTCACCCAAACACAGTTAGGATCGTCTTTAAATATCCAGATAGGACACCACTTGAAGTCCAAGGCTCATCCATAGGTGGGGGAGCGATTGTAATCACAAAGATAAACGGCAACGCCATCGAATACAAGGCAACCAAACCAACCCTCTTTATGTCTTATGGCGAACAAAAGGGAGTAATAGCCCATGTATCAGGTATCCTCTTTGAATATGGCTACAACATTCACATGATGAAAACCATTAAAGACGGTAATAATGTAATGCTAGTTTGTGAATTGGACGAACCACTAAAAGAAGGCATCCTTGAAAAAATCAGGGAAGGCAAAGACTTCACCTTCTTGAAATATATAGGATAGGATTAAATATGCTTACTACAATGAAATTATTAAAGGAAAGATGCAAAGAAGAAAATCTTAACCTTTGGCAATTAGCCATAAAAGACGAAATAGAAAATACAGGCAAAACCGAAGATCAAATCTTCGCAAGGCTTCAAAAAACTCTAGACGTAATGAAAGCCTCAGCAAAAAGAGCCCTAGAAGAAGACGTCAGAAGCGTGACAGGCATGACAGGCGGCAACGCAAAGAAGATGCACGAATACTTCCTAGGTGGCAAATCAGTCCTAGGCGACACACCAGCCATGGCTATGGCCTTTGCCCTATCAACATCAGAAGTAAACGCAGCCATGGGCAGGATTGTAGCGGCTCCAACAGCAGGATCAGCAGGTATCATCCCTGCAACAATGATGACCATGCTAAATAAATACGACTACGATGACAGAAAACTTTGCGAAGCCCTACTTGTAGCTACACAAATTGGCCAGGTAATCTTTGATAACGCAACATTTGCAGGTGCAGAAGGCGGATGCCAAGCAGAAACAGGATCAGCATCAGCCATGGCAGCCGCAGCAGTATGCTATCTAAGAGGCTACGATGTAGAAATCCAAGAAAATGCAGCAACAGCAGCACTTTTAAACATCATGGGCCTAATCTGTGACCCAATCGGAGGCATGGTAGAATTTCCATGCAACTTAAGAAATGCCAACGGCATCATGAACGCCTTAGCAAGTGCAGATATGGCCATGGCAGGGGTAGAAATGTTTGTAACATTCGACGAAGCAGTAGAAGCTATGAAAAGAGTAGGAGATAGCCTACCAGAAAGACTCCGTGAAACAGGAGAAGGCGGCATAGCAGTCTGCCCATCATCAATCAAACTAAAAAGAAAATATATAGACAAACTTCCAGAAGAGGAAGAATAAAATAGCTTATAACAAATCGTGCTTGTAGAAGTTGGTAAAACTTCTTCAAGCACGATTTTTTAGTAAAATAAGAGATATTATCAGCAAATATCCTATAATTATAAGAATTTATAAATGATTGAATATAGGTGTAGATAATTACACTTATATACATTAGGCCTAAAAGATTTTTTTCTATTAGTATAGGAAGATAAGGGCTTAGGCAAATAAATCTTGTGGTTTTATACGGCTTTTCAAAAATTCTATATTTATGGACAGATAAGGGAATAAATATAATAACAAGGAGGTCCTATGAGAAGAGATGAAATAGAAAAAATAAATAGGAAAAGAGAGGATTTTCTTAGGGCTATCAAAGAATCTGACATAGACTACATAAAAGAATTTTTTCCTCAGGTTAAGCTTATTTTTACAGGAGAAGAGCTTGGAATCAGCAGCAGGGTAGTCAAGGACACACTTTGAAGTCTTAAAAATATCACTTTATCTTATAATACACTTTATTTTATAACTGCCTTAAGTGGTGGGATGGATCCGCTTATTGGTCACTATATTGCAGAAAAATATGCTATTTTAATAGAATACGTTGATAATGAAGACGACTTATGGAGTATACACGAAGAAATGCTATATAACTATGCTTCTAGGGAAAATAGACTTCATAATAAAAATCTTGATACATTATCTAGAAAGATAAATGCCTATATAGACAATAATTTCATGGAAGATATAAATAATGATAGCTTGGCTCTTCATTTTAATATATCCAAGGAACACATGATGAGGACTTATAAAAAGGAGACGGGTGATACTATAAATAATTATTTAGTTTCAAAAAGAATAGACGAGGCCAAAGAACTTCTTCTCTTATCTGACCTATCTATGACAGAGATAGCTTTCAGAGTTGGTTTTAAAAATTCTCAATATTTTTCTAATTCCTTCAAGAAAAATACAGGTTTTTCTCCAAAAGACTACAGAAAATCAAAATAAAATCATTAATTTATAAAAAACAGTCATTTTATTTGAAGAATTAAGCTGGGAAAACCTATATCATATAGGTATAAGTTTATTATTTAACTAACGATGTAATTAAGGAGGAAAAAATGAAGGTTTTAGGGCCGATAGAAGTAACAGAAAATTCTCATCCATTTTCGTCTATGAAATTTGCACGAAAAGTGATAAATGTAGAAGATTATGGTTTTGTAGAAGAAGAGTATTTTATTTCGGATTTTGCTAATGTATATGACTTTGATGAAGAAAAAGAAAAGGTTTTTAAATATCAGGAAAACATTCCCTACACTACCAGAATCTTAGTAAGAAGACCTCTTGCAAAAGAAGAATTTACTGGCAGGTGCTACATAGATATAATGAATGCTTCTAATAACTATGATATAGAGGACTTGTGGAGAAGATCTTATCTTCATATTATGGAAAATAACCATATGTATATAGGAGTTACATCCAAGCCTACAAATATCCTATCCCTAAAAAATTTTGACCTTGATAGGTATAGGTCCCTATCAATGCCATCAAAAAATCCTGCTCCTCAACCAGCAGTCTTAGATCCTAGGACAGGGTCCATAGATGGTTGTGAAGACGGCCTTATTTGGGATATTCTCTATCAATTAGGAAGAGAAGCCAAGAATAATCCACAAAGTTTCTGTGGTGGTTTAGATGTAAAATATCTATATTTAAGTGGCCAAAGCCAATCAGGTATGTATCTAAACACCTATATCAATTTTATGCACAATTATTATAAGGACCAAGGATACGAGAAAGTATATGATGGCTACCTATCCTTAGCTTCTGGAGGCTTGACAAGGGCCTTAAGACAAGATCCTGAGGAAAAACTAAACTTTGCTATAAGACCTAGCCGTGAAGAAGAAATAGATGTACCAGTAATTACCTTTAATACTGAATGTGATTACTACTTATTTGGGGCAATGGGCGATGGTTTGGTAAAGACAAAAAATGAAAATTCGCCTACTAATAAGAGAAGGTATTACGACATGACAGGGGCAGCCCACACAGATGCAGCGAGTCCTCTAGTACCAACCAATGATGAGATTGAAAAAACTAAGTGCCCACCAAGGATTTTAGATAATGAATATGATTTTAGGTTAAATGATTTGAAGTTTGACTATTATATCAATGCCATGCTTGATAGGCTCCATGAATGGGCGCAAGGAAAAAATCCACCACAAATAATAGATTCAATCGACTTTGACAAGAAGGATGAATATGGACACCAGCTTGGAGGTTTAAGGTCTGTTTATTTGATAGTACCAAAGGCATCTTACCAAGCTTGTGACTTCCCTGGATCAACAAATGGAAAGATGGAATTTTTCTCTAAGGAAAAAATGCAAGAAATTTATGGAAGCTTCGAAAATTATTTAGAAAAATTTAAAGAAGTAGCCAAAGCCCAAGTTAAGGAAGGTCTTTTAACAGAAAATGATGCACAAAGAGCTATTGACTGGGCAGAAAATGTAAATGAGTAAGAAGAGGAGAACTTATGAAAACAAGAGAATTTAGACCTTTTAGTAAAAAGGATCAGATAGGATATATAGCAGGAGATATGGCGGGTTCCTTTGTAAACCTAACCATGGATGCTTTCTTCCTAGTATTTTGTACTTATGTATTAAAGGTAGACCCGAAATTCATGTCAGGTCTATTCCTATTTGCTAGACTTTTTGATGCAATCAACGACCCAATTATAGGATCTTTGCCAGATAGGTTTTCTATCGGAAAGAGCGGAGATAAATTTAAACCTTTTATTAAAATCGCCATGTGGCCACTAGCTATATCCATTCTTTTAGGATTTTTTGATGTTACAAGATTAGGATTTTCTACAACAGCAACCCATATTTGGGTAGCCTTTACCTATATTCTTTATGGAATGAGCTATACAGGTACATCCATGCCATTTGGAGCCATGGCTACAGTAGTAACTCTTGACCCAACAGAAAGATCAAAGCTATCTGTAGCTAGAGCTATCGGTGGAATGGCAATCGGATATGGATTTTTATCTATAATACCAATGTTTATTTGGGATGCCAACAAGAACCCTAACCCAAACGGTTATATGACAGTAGCAATAATAGCAGCCCTAGGTTGTATAATTTTCTACTACATACTTTGTTCCCTAACCCAAGAAAGATATGCCCACCTAGCCCACAAGGCAAGTGATGGAAAAAGCGATTATTCATTCAAAGATGTAATAGGCCAAGCCTTCAAAAATAGAGCGATGATCGGCATCATGTTTGCTTCAATCGGATCATTAATTTATATAACAGGAAACTCTCAATTTGGTGGTTTTATCTTTAAGGAATTCTACCAAGCACCAAAGATGCAATCAGTTGCCATGTATGTTCAATTACCAGTAACAATTGCAATGTTCTTCATAGTGCCAAAGATGCAAGCGAAATTTGGAAAGAGAAATCTCCTTTTAGCCATGCTTACATGGAACTTTGCCCTATCTCTATTTATATTTTTAAAACCACTTGAAAATGTAATGGCCTACATCATCCTTAACGCCCTAGCCAATCTTGGTCAGGTTACCTTCATAATGGTAGTTTGGGCCTTTGTTGCAGATGCTATCGACTATCACGAATATAAATTTAATTCTAGAAATGATGGAACCCTTTATTCTATCTACACCTTTGCTAGAAAAATCGGTTCAACCCTTGCAAGTTTCGGAGCAACAGCTGCCCTTGCTGCCATAGGTTTTATTGCTACAGCTGAAACTCAAAGTCCAGAAACTATATCCGCAATCAGGTACCTAGGTACATCTATACCTTTAATTGCCTCTATAATAGAGATAATCGGAATGAAGTTTATCTGGAATTTGACCAGAGAAGACTCTGAAGAGATTACAAAAGCCTTAAGAGAGGCAGAATGAGAAAAATAGATATCCATGTCCATACTTCTAAGGACCCTGGCCACACGATAAATGGCCAAGAACTAATAAACAAAGACCAAATGCTAGAATCAATGGAGAAAAGGGGGATAGATAAATCTGTTCTCATGTCCTCCTCAGCTAAGAAATCGGATTTGCTATCAAATGATGAACTTAGACAAATTTGCCAAGAGTCTGATAGATTCTACTATATGTCTATGGTTGATTTTGAACAAGATATTAACAAACAGCTAGAAAGAGAAAAGGATCTAGGCTCGATTGGCATAGGAGAACTTGTTTATAACAAAGCCTTCAATAGTCCTGAAATTTTCAAAGTTTTAGAAGAGGCTGAAAAATTAAAAATGCCAGTTTTATTTCACATGAGTCCACAAATTGGCAAATACTATGGAGTTTATGATTTAAAAGGCCTGCCTTACCTGGAAGAAGCCCTTAAAAGATTTGAAAATCTAATCTTTATAGGCCATTCTCAAGCCTTTTGGTGTGAGATTTCTAAGTATGACGACAAAGACCCAGCCTACAGAGATTCTTATCCAAAAGGGCCAGTTGAAGAAGGTAGGATAGGTGGGCTTATGAGAAAATACCAAAATCTCTATGCAGACTTATCTGCTAACAGTGGAGCTAATGCTATCATGAGAGATAAAGATTATGGTATATCTTTTATCAAAGAATTTTCAGACAGGTTATTTTTTGGAACAGACACCTTTAATAAGGACCAAGAATTCCCACTTGATTCTTACCTTGAAAAGCTAGGTCAAGAAGGATTAATAGATAAAGAAGATTTGGAAAAAATTTATTATAAAAATTTTGAAAGAGTTTTTAAAATTAATGAATAATAAGGGACTTATGGAAGTCTTAGGAAAGAAAAAGGGGCTGTTGCAGAAGTTCCAATATAGAGAAAAGACGAGGAAACTAAATAACCTCGTCTTTTTTATGGTCTATTTTTCTAACATTTTTAAATGTTCTTTGGCAAGCCTAATATATTCTTCCATCACTTTTATTCTTGCGTATTTCTTTTGGTTTGAGCCCACTATTATCCATGGGGCGTAGGCTAGGTTGGTTCTTTCTAGCATTTCGTCCATGGCTTCGGTGTAGGCGTCCCATTTTTTGCGGTTGCGCCAGTCTTCGTCGGTGATTTTGTATTGTTTGTCTGGGTTTCTTTGTCTGTCTTTGAAGCGTTTAAGCTGTTTATCTTCATCAATTGTTACGAAAAATTTGATGATAAGGCTGCCGTGGTCGTAGATTTCTTTTTCCATGTTGGCAATTTCTCCGTAGGCCCTGTCCCATTCGTTGACTTTGGCGAAGCCTTCGACCCTTTCGACCATGACCCTTCCGTACCAGGAGCGGGAGAAGATGCTAACGTAGCCGTCTTTTGGAAGTTTGGTGTAAAATCTCCAGAGATAATTTCTGTCGAGTTCCTCCTTGGATGGGGCGGAAATCCCGTAGACTGTATAAAGTCTTGGGTCAACGTCCTTGATTAACCTCTCGATGGCTCCGTCCTTGCCAGCTGCGTCCACTCCTTCAAAGACTAAGACTTGGCTGATGCCCTTTTCATAATATTTATACATCAACTCAGCCACTTCTTTTTGAAGTTTATCTTTCTTTTTCTGGTAGTCTTCCTCGGAAATTTCCTTTGAAAGATCCAAGTTTTTGAGAATTGATTTTTCCTTTACATAGGTTCTTTCGGTATTTTCATTTTCTTTTCTCTGCCTAATTACTCTTTCAAGGCCTTGGCTTAGCCTGTCTATAGCTATTCCCAAGGCTTCTTTGGAGGCGGCTTTCCTGTCGTTGGAGTCGATTATATCCCAAGGGGCATAAGGGAAATCTGTGGCTTCTAGTAGTTTTTTGAAATGTTTTTGATAGGCCTCATAGTCTTTTTCTTGGTCCTTATCAAGGCCGTCTATATAAAAATCTTTTTTAACAGAATCCTTAAGGTCTTTAATTCTAGCCTTTTGCACGTCCTTATCGACATTTAAGAAAAATTTGATGATAATTGTTTGATCGTCAAAAAGGGCCTTTTCTGTATTTTTGATTGAAGAAATCCTAGCCTCGATTTCCTTATCGGAAAGCTTTAGATTTTCAAAAAGTTTGTAGTAAAAAGACCTGTCAAAAATCTTTATATTGCCCTTTTTAGGTACATTTACCCAAAATTTCCTGATGAAAGGATAGGAATCATCCCAAGCATCGTCCTTGTCAGGCGCAGCCACGTCAAAATTTTTGGCGGCAAATTCTCTAGTCAAATCCTTGATCACATAGCCCCTGCCCGAAGATTCCCAGCCGTCAACGATTATTAATATTGGAATATTAAGGTCAGAGCAAATCCTAGCCATTCTGCCCAGCCTCTCTGCCAATTCTGACCTCTTAAAATCTTGAAATTCTAGCTTCCTATTTGTAGAAATAATATTAGCCATAAACGCCATCCTTTCCTATCTTTAATCTATTTTTACCCCCAAAATCAAGATTCCAACAAAAAAAGAGACCTAAGTCTCTTAAAGTTTTTTGAAAAGATCCTTAATTTCACCGAAAACCTGGCCACTTTCTTCAAGGTCAGGGTGGGTGATGGCAAAGCCGTGACCCAGTGGATGGGAATCAGTTTTTTTGAAATCTAGGAAGATATTTTTAATATTTTTATCATCTAGGAAATTTTTTATAGACAGAGCCTGGTCCCTGATAAAGTCTTCCTCGCTAGTTGTAATGATGGTTGGCAGCAAAATTGTATCTGTAAGAGCCTTTAAAATGTCATCTGTAAAAGGGATTTGCTTTTCATTTAGGCCGCGTCTTGCAGGTTCATTTATGAGAGAAAGAGAACCAGATTTTAAAAGGCCTATCATAGGAGAAATCAAAGCCATTCCTGAAATTGCAATGTCTTTAGCCTTGATGTCAAAAATTTCCCTGAAATTTTCATCCTTCATAAGGGCATAAGCTCCCAGAGTCAAAAAAGAACCAGCCGAATCAGAAGTCAGAAAAATTTTTTCGGGATTTAGATTTAATTTGTAAGCATTGTCGTAAATATAGGCAATTCCGTCAAGGACATCCTTGATTTGGTCCCTAAAAGTCACATCAGGCAAAAGCCTGTAGTTTATATTGGCAACATTAAAACCAAACTTAGCCATATAAACACAAGCCTGTTTGCAAATTTCCTTAGTCCCATAAACAAGCCCACCACCGTGGACATTAACCACAGTAGGAAGGAGATTTCCGGAAGAATTGCCATAATAAATATCAAAATTATGGTACAAATCCCCATCATCCTTATAGGAAAGGTCAGAAAGGATTTTGACCCCATCAGTAGAATAAGAAGCATTCGCCAGACGCTTACGGTCATTTTTATTCAACATTTCAATAATATCACTAAGACCCAAATTAGGATACAGGTCCGAATTTTTTTCAATCATAATCCCTCCAAAAACTCTATAATTTAGTGTACCACAAATACGTTGGAGAGCTCAAGGGAATAATAATTATTATTTTTAATACTTCAGGAGACCAAGAGTTGGCTACAATATATATTTAAAAAATAAGTTTACAAGATCTTCATAATTATCAATTGCTTCTAAGTCTCCATTATTTAATACTAGATTTATTATTTTGAAAAATTCTTTCATAGAATATTTGCTATAATCATCAGCTCTAGCAGCTATAACAAAAATATATTGAACTTTGTCTACCTTCCATTTGATTGGTTTTCTAAGTTTAATGAATGATAGGGAACTATTTTTTATATATTTCTGATTGCCGTGGACTAAAGCAAATTTCTTGCCAATCTCGGTTGACTCAAGTTCTTCTCTTTTTAAAAGAGATTCAAAATAATTTTCATTAACCAGACCTTTTTCTAAAAGTACATCTGCAATATATTTTAGAACATCATATTTGTTATCAATATCTAAATTAAAACTAGAGGTATCCTTATTTAAGATATTTATGAACTTATTCTCTATATATACATCTTTTTTCAAATCTCTTACATCAAAGCTATTATCATTGCTGATTGGTATTTTAAAATAATCTACTGCTCCTAGATCAATAGTTGAAAATACTAGATAGTCGTTAAAGTCTTGGTTTATAAACTCTCTATAGGTTAAAATTTTTTCAAAGTCAATCCAGTTAAGATTTGATTCTAAGACTGTTTTTAAATATTGGTTAAGTCCGCTTCTGAAATCTGAAACGATAACTGCTTTTTGTTTTTGGACACTGTCTTTCTCAAAACTTAGTATGTATATAACAATATAAGCAATTTCATAGAGTGGGATGTTGATATTATATAAATCGTAGAAATCCTCAGCTACATTCATAATTTCATTGAAATAAAACGCTTGTTTTTTTATGATATCATCGTAAACTGGGTTATCTATTTTTTCTCCCTTTTTTATCCTCGAAAACATTAGAAGAAGGTGTTTGCGGATTAATTCTTCTTTTTCTTTCGAATCGAATAAATAGTTATTATTAGCGTAGGAGAGATGGTCTTTGAGAAGGTTTATAAAATTATTAGCATTTATAATTATTTTTTCGTCGTAAATAAAATAAGAACTTAAATCTATTTTCTTAAATACTCCTATTAAGTAGTTAGCTATCTGATTTTTGTTTAACACTATGTAATGAAGCTTCATAAGGTTGAACATGCTTGTTGCATAATGCTGATAGTGTGAATCCCTAAGCTTTTCCGAATTATCCAAGTTTTTATTTATTATATAATAGATATGCGCCTTTAATAATCTGTGAATTTTCTTATCGATATTATATTTTATAGAAAAAACATAAATTATTGAATTTATCTTATCTATATCAATTTTATCCAGTATCTTTTGAAATAGTTTGTCAAATGTTTCATCATTAGGGGACTTAATAAGTACATCTCTAAGCAAGTCATACTTATTTGAGAATTTATCTTCTATAACAATTCCTATTTTTTCTCTGATATCCAAATCTATCTTATAGGAAGCAAAAATATTTTTTATTTCGAGCAAATACTTGTTTGCAGAGTAATAAGATAGGTAGTAAGAGGACATGATAGACGATATAGTTTTTAAATTATCATTTAGTAGGTCGATAATTATTAGGTTTAGAGTCTGGTCATATTCACTATTAGTGAACATTTCAAGCTTTATACCTTCTCCATACTTTTTGTGAATTTTATATGAAATTGACTTATTTCTAAAATGTTCCTCTATCCTATCTAAGCAATTATAAATTGTTCTTCTTGACAAGTTTGTTGAATCACAGATTTCATCTATGCTTATATATGATTTTTGTTTTTTTAAAAAATCTAATAAGATTTCATCGTTGTGATTCAATATTAACTCCTAGTTAAGTTTGAGATTTGCTAAGTCGCTTGCTTTAATTACATTGGTTCTTTCTAGTTCTGTCAGCTCGTCTGCCAAGAAAGTGTTGTAAGTTTTACCTTTGATTTTATATTCTTCTTCCTTGTCTATATTAGGATTGTACAATCTCAACAATAATTTGTCGCCATATTCTTCTTTTTTGAGTGTTGAGAAAATTACATTACCTTCGACTTCTAATAAGGAATAATCCTTATCTAATGCTTTGTGGTCCTTAGGAATTACAAAATTATTAGTATTATCTAGGATTTCTCCGGCTTGATATGCAAAAGGTTTGTTTAGTGCGTCATGGGCAAACTTGTGCATGTCGTAGTAGTTTTTATCACAATCTCTAATATAAAAATTTGTTTTGATAGTTTTGCTCATCATTTCGTGACCTAATTCTTTTTTATATACACCAGATGCACGACCAGGTCTATCATTAAGATTTTCTTTTCCTAGATATGGTATTGATCTAAAAGTTGTAAGAGCTATTTTTGAATGATCTAGGATTTCGTACTCCCTAACACCATCACTTACAACTTGCACAGTCTTATCAGAATCTAAACCAGCAAAAGAAATCATTGGCTCGATTCCTCTTGGCTTTTCATCCCATTTTTCATCTTTCCAATTAGAGTATTTGTTATAATCAACTTCTCTTATTATTGTAGAAAATTGATTGTCAGATAAAGAATAGTCAGAAGAAATCTTGCTTGCCACTACTAACCTATCTCTGTGCTCATGGATTTGGTTTGTAGTTTCTTGGCTTACTTCAATAAATTTCTTTCCTTTGTATAAGGTAATATCTATTTTAGAAACTAAATTAGCATTCAAAATGCCTTTTTCTCTATCTTTGAGATTAGATGGTAGGATTCTTTTGAGATTAAAAGATAATTTTTCAAAGAAAATGTTCTTTTCAACCCTAACATTATCTACAGTACCTTCGTTTATATACAAATCTTTGCTTGGACTTGAATAATCGTAAGAATCTCCTTCGTCACCGTTATTTTCTAGATAAATTTCTGATATATTACTATCTCCAACCACCTTGATATGGCCATTATCCTCTAATACTATTTTATAGAATTCATTTTCTATATAATCGCAGGAAGTTTTCTTTATTTCGCATTCCTTTAACTCTTTAGATTCAATTATATCATAAGTTTGATAACCCATTGGAAGAAATGAATCGAAAATTAGAACTTCAAACTTATTTAATCTGTTATAATTATTAAGATTTGAAGATTCTTCATTATTGACTCCTATTTCTTTTTGAGATTTTTTAAGGTCATCAGTAAAATCTTCTCTAGATAAGATTAGATAGTCTATATTCTTGCCATCTCTTTTAATTTCAAAATTTTCAAAAGGTACAAGGATTTCAAACTTAATGAAGTCATCCCTCTTATTTGGAGAAAGGTTATAGGCTTGGAATGAGAAATCTTTTGGCTGTATCCTATCACCAATTCTCCTACAGATTAAATCAATAAGGTTAGAAGCATAGTCATAAGCTATATCGTAGCGATTTTCTATAAATTTATTTGTAAGGTCTGAATTGCACATTCCTATTGAATCGTGGGCAGAATTATCAAGCATAAGTCTCCAAATTTTCTCGATGATTTCTGATTCATACCTTAATCCTAAATTATAAGCTAAACTCATAAGTGGCTCTAGTTTGTGAGAAATGAGTCTTTCTAAGAAGTTATTTTTATTTTTAAGATCTGCTCTTGTTGAGAAAATAGACTTGTGAGTTCTAGAAAATTGCCCAAAGGTAAATTCGCCGGAATATTCTTTCAAGTTGTCTTTGTTAGCCTCAAATAATTCGTCTAGAGAATCTTCTAATGAAGCGATTTTTATATCCATACCTGAAGCTTCATTTAATTTTTGAAGATTTTTTCTTACAGGTTTTTGATCTTCTCCATTAAATAAGATATATGGTTCTCTATTACCAAATTTTTCAAGTTTAGAAATTAATTCATTAAAATATTCTTCATTAGCATCGTTTGGAGGATATGCCATTACGCCATAGTGATAGATGTTAAAAGATTTTATTTTATCACCACTATTAGATTTCCAGATAAACTCCCTGTCTTTAAGAAGATGATCTGCAATTCCCCTCCTGAAAACCGCATATTTTAAATTAAACTGATTGAATAGCATTGGTAATTGGGCACTCATACCAAAGCTATCAGGAAGGTATCCGATTTTTTGATATCCACCATATTTACTAGAATCTTTTATACCATAAAGAAGGTTTCTTAATATACTTTCTCCTGAAATTACAAGGGTATCAGTTTGAGTGTACCAAGGGCCTGTAATTAGTCTTTTTTCTTTAACAAGTTTTTTTACTAATTCTTCTTTTTCGGGACGGAATTTTAGGTAATCATCTATTATAGATGTTTGTCCATCCAGTAAAAAAGAATGAAATTCTTGATTTTCATCAAGAAAATCAAGAATTTCATCAAAAACAAATGTTGAATAAATCTCAGACCTTTGAGATGTAAAATACCATTCTCTATCCCAATGGGTATGAGCTATAACATTTACTTTATTCATAGTTTACCTCAGGTAATTTACCATTTTTAATTTGGTTGTTTCTGTATAGTATATTTATAACGGCTATAAATAGGGAACCGATTAATATACCACCGACATATTGTAGGATACCTGATACTAAAGGCCATGCCCAGATTGCTGATTCTGGGAACCATTGAACAGCTCCAGTAACAACTGCAAATAGAGATCCAATTACTGAACCGATTACGTAAAGAGGAACTGTAAATGCTGGGTTTTCAAGAGCAAATGGAATAGCACCTTCACTTATTCCCATGAATGCTAAGAAAATTGAAGTTTTACCAGCTTCTTTAAATTGTCTATCATAAACTCTTCTACCTACTATATATTTATCAAGTATTGTTGATAAGCCAAGACCAATAGAAGGAGTAACGATTGCTATAACTCTAGCTGTAATAGGCATTACTTTATCAACTGTAAATCCAGTTGCAACAAATCCTGCCGCTTTATTTACAGCGCCACCTAAGTCAAAGGCTGTAAATATAGATAGAAGTATTGAGTAAACTATTTGTCCACTTTTTCCTGCAGATTCAAGTAAGTTTTTAACTTGACCATTTAAGAATGCACCAAATGGAGTTATAACGTATAGCATTAGTATCATTGTTGTAAGTATACCAATTAATGGGATAAGGAATGTTGTTTTAAAAGCCATCCAATTGTGACTTACTTTGATTTTTTCATTTAATAACTTTATAAAGTAACCTATAATGAAAGCTATTAATAAACCACCTAAAAATCCAGAAGGTGCAGGGGTAGCTCCTTCAAAAACTCCCTCGGTTAAAACTAGTCGTTCTATTGGCTTGTTCGCAACTATACCACCCATAAAACCACATATTAATGCGGTCTTACCACCAATTGAGTTAGCGGTGAATGCAGCGAAAATTGGAATTGCAAAACCAAATAGGGTAAATCCAAATTTTGACAATACATCAGCTAAGTTGAGCATTGTAAGAGAAGTTCCAGTAAAATTACCCGAATTCATAGCATCAACAATTGAAACTGAAGGATCTATTTTTAAAAATACATAAGGAATAAGCTGTGATATAGCACCTAAAAGTCCTCCCATGATTAAAACAGGAATCATATAGGAAATACCAGTCATCAAGTGTTTTTGTACCTCGGTAAATTTTGAATTTGAGGTTTTCATGTTGGTATTAATATTTTTTGGACTGATATTATCTGATCCGATTTTTCTTTTTGTAATTGCCATAATAATCCTCCTAGCTATTTAAGTCGTCTTCTATTTCTTGGATGATACCATCAGGATTTTTGATTGCTTCAGCCAAACTTACTTCATAAACCTCATAACCTTCAAACCTCTCCATATTTTGAGGAGTGATAGCTGTTGATAATAAAATAATATCAGCTTCTGCTAGGTCTTCAGCTGTGAGTTCATTTTGGATGCCATCAGATCCTTGGGTTTCTATTTTGCATTCATAACCTTTTTTTTCGGCAGCTTTTTGTATAGCTTCCGCAGCCATAAATGTATGAGCTAAACCCATAGTGCAAGCACATAAACCAACAAATTTCTTCATATTATTCTCCTAATTCTTGTATTTTCTCAAATACTTCATCTTCAGATGCGTTTAGGCAAAAATCTCTAAATTCTGCATCTACAAGTTTTCTGCTGAGATTAGCAAGTAGAGAAATGTGAACATCTCCGTCTTTGCTAAATAGAGCAATAACAACCTTAACCATAGAGCCATCCCAATCAATTTCATCTTTAAGTCTTAAAAAAATTAAGGAAGTCTCCAAGACATTGCTACTTTTTGCATGGGGAATAGCAAAAGGTGGGAGCAAGGCTGTGCTCATGATCTCTTCTCTCTTAACTAATTCATCTTTGATGGACTTCTTATCAGAAATTAGACCAGTCTTAAAAGCTTGGTCAACCAAGAAATCAAAACACTCGTCCTGACTTTTGAGGTCTACATCAAAGATAGCGTTTTCACGATACATAACAATCATCTCCTTTATTGAATTATAACCAAAAATGTAAAGAAATATTCATAAATTTTTTCACAATTACTTGCACATTTTCGAATTATTAATTATTGGATGCATAATTAATAAAATATCGCATGGGCTTTTTTTATCTTTATTCTAAAATATATAAATTTTTCAAATAATAGAGTAAATATTTTTGTAAATGGGGAGATTTCCCCCCATCTGCCTCTAATATATCTAGTAATTTTGCTAATTTTTTCATATTTAGGTACGCAAATGTTAGCGGTGTATCATACTCATTTTAGCTCTGCCTATCATGTTGGTATATCTGTAGCTATGGTATTCTTTTGCACTTCCGAATTGTCTTTCTATTGTTTCTTTTCTTTGCTTGTATTCGGTTTTTCCTGATTTGGTTAATCTGTACTATTCGCAATAGTCTATGTATTCTTGCCGAATATGTCTAATTATTACTTTTACTTTGCTTTTACTCTTTGTACACTTACTTAAAGATGGACAGTTTTCACATAAACTCTTTTTGCTTTTATATATTCTGTAGCCTTCTCTATTTGTTGTTGAGTAGAGGAGTATTTTGTTTTCTGAATATATGTAGCAGTCGTTTGTTTGGTCATATTTGTATTGTTTTGGATAGAATGATTCTTTATCGTTTCTTCTTCCTTTTGGTTTTATGTATGGTAATACCGGCATTATTCCTTTATCTACTAGTTCTTTTGCTATCGATGGTATTTTGTATCCTGCATCAATTACTATTTTTTCTGGTTGGTATTTTTCTAATTTTTCATTGAAGAATGATGGGAAGGTTGTGGAGTCGTGTAGGTTTGCTGGGTAGGCTTTGTATCCTAATATCCATCCATTTTTATCACATGATGTTTGTATTGAGTAGGCGTATGCTTCTTTGTGATTTCCTTTATGGAATAGTCCACTTACTGAATCTGTTGTTGATTGGATGATTTCTTTTTTCTTCTAGTATTTCACCTTCTGGGTAATCAAAGTCATATTTGCCATTGTTGTTTCTATCTTCATTTACTTCTTTTTCTAGTTTTCTTTGATATGATTTTACTTTTTTCTTTATTTTTACTTTTTGGTTTTTATGTCTGTTGGCGTGGGCTTTTACATGGGTTGAGTCTACAAATTGTATTTTTGTGTCTACAAATCCATGGGCCAGTGCTTGGGTTAGGATGTTTTCGAATATTTGATTGAATATGTCGGTGTTTTTGAATCTTCTTTCATAGTTTTTCCGAAGGTTGAAAAGTGTGGGACTTTATCGTAGAAGTCTAGGCCTAAGAACCATCGATAGGCTAAGTTTACTTCTACTTATCTTATTATTTGCCTCATGCTATTTATGTTGAAGAAGTATTGTAGAATTAGTAGTTTTATTAATACTACTGGGTCTATACTTGATCTACCTGCTGTTTGTGAGTATTTTTCTTCTACTAGGTCGTATATGAAGTTAGAGTTTATGTATTTATCTATTTTTCTTAATATGTGCTCTTTTGTAACTAGTTGTTCTACTGATACAATTTGAATTTGATCAGTATTATTCTTTTCGTTTTTATGTAGCGTCAGTTTCTCCATTCTTGGTATGTTTATGCCAAAAAAACGGCTAGATTTAAGCATTTATCGCATAGAAAAAGTAGATGGAGTTGTGCCTTTCATCTACTTTGTCTACAGTCTAAAGGAGCCGAAGCCCCTTTTTTTAATCTAAATCTTCTCCGTTTGATGCGATTACTTTCTTGTACCAGTCAAAAGATTTTTTCTTGGATCTTTTTAGACTTCCATTGCCGTAATCATCACGGTCTACATATATGAAACCATATCTCTTACTCATTTCACCTGTACCAGCAGATACTAGGTCGATTGGGCCCCAAGTTGTATAACCAATGATGTCTGCACCATCTAGTTCAACAGCGTCTCTCATAGCCTTGATGTGATCTCTAAGGTAGTCTATCCTGTAATTATCTTCTACATAACCATTTTCATCTGGTTTATCAATGGCCCCTAGACCATTTTCTACAACGAAAAGTGGTTTTTGGTACCTGTCATAAATATCATTTATTGTTATCCTAAAGCCAAGTGGGTCAATTTGCCAGCCCCATTCAGTCTTGCCTAGGTATGGGTTATATACAGTTGCGAGAAGGTTAGCTTCGTCAAGTCCTTGTCCCTTATCTCCGCTTATGGTCCTTGTTGTGTAGTAAGAGAAGGAAATGAAGTCAATTGTATTTTCTCTAAGGAGTTTTTCATCTTCTTCGGTCACTTCTGGCATGATGCCCTCTTTTTCAAGTTTCTTAACCATATATGATGGGTAGTAGCCTCTTGATTGGACATCTACAAAGAAGTAGTTGTTCCTATCTTCTTCTTGGGCAGCTAGGACGTCTTCTGGTTTGCAAGTTGCTGGATAATACTTACCTGCTGCAAGCATACAGCCCATCATAATATCTGGGTCAACTTCTTTGGCGATTTGTTTTGCCCTTGCTGATGCAACAAGCTCGTGGTGAGCAGCTAGGTATTGGATTTCCTTGATGTTTTCGCCTTCTTCAAAGTATAGGCCAGCACCCATAAATGGAGCAGCCATCAAAACGTTCATTTCATTGAAGTTTAGGTAGTATTTTACCTTGCCCTTAAATCTTTCCATGACGGTTCTGACAAATTTTGCATAAAATTCGATAGTTTCTCTATTTCTCCAGCCACCATATTCTGTTGCTAGATGCATTGGAAAATCAAAGTGAACTAGGGTAATAAGTGGTTCGATATCGTATTTTATACACTCATAAATGAGGTCTTCGTAGAATTTTAAGCCTGCTTCGTTTGGAGTATCCTCATCACCTAGAGGGTAAATCCTTGTCAAGCAATAGAAAATCTATAAACCCCAAAACCCATCTCAGCAAACAATTTGATATCTTCCTTGTACCTGTGATACATATCTATTGAATGCTTGGCAGGGTAGAAGTGGTCATCGTCAAAATCGAGCATTTTTTGTCTGCCTGTGATCACAGCAAGCCTGTCTTCGCCAACAGGACAAAGATCCACATTGGCAAGACCCCTTCCATCTACATCATAAGCACCTTCACATTGGTTGGCGGCTGTTGCGCCGCCCCAAAGGAAATCTTTTCTAAAAGTCATTAATTTTCCTTTCTTTTCTCAAAAAATAAACCTTGTAGCATTATGTTACAAGGTTCATTTTTCTAATTTTATTGTTCTAGTTCTGCTTGTTTTTCAAGAGTTTTAGCACTTATCCTTAAGAATGGTAGGTAGATTAATACCCCAAGGGCTATAACTACTAGTTGAACAAGAACAGCTCTAAAATCTGCACCTGTTGCTAGGTATGCATTTAATAATGGTGGAGTTGTCCATGGAACTAGTACGCTTGCCTTATTCATAAAGCCTATGGCTGTTGCTGTGTAGCTTATTAGAATACCCATTGCTGGGACTAGTACAAAAGGAATCATCATTGGTAGGTTGAATACGATTGGTAAACCGAAGATGATTGGTTCGTTGATGTTGAATAAGCCTGGAAGGACTGATAATTCACCAATTTGTCTGTATTGTTTGTTTTTCCTAAAGAATAGGAATACTGCAATTAGTAAGCAGATTGTTGAACCAGATCCACCTATAAGACCATAGCATTGTACCAAGCTTAGGTTCATTATGTGTGGGATTTCAAGGCCTGCTCTTGCTGCTTCCATGTTTTCGTTGATGTTTACTAGTAGTAATGGTTCTAGGATTGTTGAATATATTACAGCTTGGTGGATACCAAAAGTAAATATTAGGTTACCTAGGCTGTAGATTAGGATTGTACCAAGGAGCGATGTGTTAACTTTTCTTAATGGCTCTTGGATCATTGTTGCTATTAGTGTTATTAGATCTACTTGGAAGAAGTAGTATAGCACAAATGATAGGACTGAGAATATAAGAAGGGTTAATATTACTGGTATTAGGTTGTTAAAGGAGTTGTTTACTGCTGGAGGTACATCTCCGCCTATATTAATTTTAATTGCTTTGATATTTGAAAGCCTAATGAATAATTCTGTAGCAAGAAGGCCCATGATGATTCCACCGAACATGGAGTTTGTGCCGAGGTTGCCATAGGATAGGATGCCTCCAGCTTGGACAACCTCTCCGTTTGCTCCTGTTACATCTATTGTTTGAGGCATCATTACAATAAGTGATGCTATGGCAATCATTACTGCTGTAATAGAATGTTCAAAGCCCTTATTTACTGAAAGTGTATAGGCGACTATACCACAGATTAACAATCCTGATATGCTTAAGGTTGCATTTGCAACTGAGACTGCCCAGTAAGAGGCAACTGCCATTTGAGCTTCAGTTAATATTTTTGGTAGGATTACAGCGTTGATTAATACTGCTATACCTGCAATTATAAATAGTGGTAGCATAATTGCGAATGCATCTCTTAGAGATTTTAGGTGGATTTGTGAACCGAATTTCATACTAGCTTCAGAGAGCTTGTCAACGAATGATTTTTTATTTTTTTCTGTCATTTTATTTTTCTTTCCTTTCCGTTAGATTCAAATACTTGCTTAACATAAGCAAAACTTTTCTTTTTTATCCTTCTTAAGTCTTTTAAGTCGTGGTTGTCCCTATTTACATATACAACACCATATCTTTTGTCCATGTTTCCTGATGAAGAGAGTATGTCAATAAATCCCCAACCCAAGTAGCCCATACATTCAACACCTTTATCCATAGCTTCTGCCATAGCATCAAAGTGACCTTTTAGGTAGGCTATCCTTTGGTCATCTTCTATAAATTCGTCTTCAGTAAGTTCTTCCCTTAGACCTATACCGTTTTCGACTATGAATACTGGTAGGTTGGTCCTGTTGTAGATATCTAACATTGCGATTTCTAATCCTTTTGGGTCAATCTCCCAATTCCATTCATTCCTATCAAGATAGTCGTTATTTACAAAAACATCGGTATTTAAAGGATTATAGTCTTTTCCTTGGTATTTAAGTGTTGCTGACCTGTAATATGAGAAGGCTATAAAATCACTTTCTATATTATTGATGATTTCTTCTTCTTTGTCGGTTTTCTCTAGGATGATATTATTTTTCTCTAGGTAGGCCTTAAAGGTGTTCATATAGCCTTTTTGGGTGAAGACATTTAAATATAAGTTGTAATCAAAGTCTTCATAGGCATTTCTTATATAATTGTCTTCTGGTTTTGACGAATATGGGTAGTAGGTGGTGTAGGCTAACATGCCACCGATTTTTAAATCCTTATAATTTTCGTGGATATACTTGGCCACCCTTCCATGGCCAATCAAGGTATTGTATTGGACTTGGTGGATGTTTTTAGGGTTAACTTCTAGATTGCTGCCTGCTATGGTTAGGGCAAAATCAGAGGAATAAAGGTTGTGCTCATTAAAGGTTAGCCAATACTTTACTCTTTTGTGGTACCTGTCAATTATTATTTTTGAAAATTCGAAGAAATAATCAATTACCTTTTTTGAAGAAAATCCATTGTATTTTTCGCTCAAATATAAAGGCATATCAAAGTGGTATAAACAAATAATTGGTTCAATTTGGTATTTTTCTAGGCACGAAATTAATTTATCGTAAAATTCTAATCCTTTTTCGTTAACTTCTCCATAACCCTTTGGCAAAACTCTTGACCAGGAGATCTGGAACCTGTATGAATTGGATCCCATTTCCTTCATAAGTCTTATATCTTCTTCATACCTATGGTATTCGTCTATGGCAACCTTCCAATCACTTTGGTTTTCGCTAGCCTCCCTAATGTCATAGACAGACTTGCCCTTACCATCTAAATCAAAAGCGCCTTCGGTTTGCATGGAAGATGTGGAGTTGCCCCACATTAATTGTTTTTCCATTATTTCTCCTATTTAATATTTTCTAAGATAATATTTTCCATATTTTTGATGCCCGCTGGAGTTGGAGCATAGGCATTAAATGGAACTTGGGCTATGGCCTTGCCATTTTTGTCTGCTTTTTCCTTGTAGGCATCAAAGTACATTCTGATTTGTGGACTAACAAGGACCATGTCATATTTATCACCAGTTAGGACTTTGTCGCTGTCGCTACTTGTTGTTGCATCAACTATGATGTCCTTGCCGTCTTTTTCTAATTGTTCTGTAACTTTTTTTGCCATTAAAGACGAACTCATACCTGCATTACAAATCAACATTACTTTTTTCATTATTTATCCTCCAAAATTTTAATTTTTTTATATAATCCTATTAGCCTTTTTGCATTATCCATGGCCATGGTAGCCATAGTTAAATGGTCTTGAGAATGGATTAAAATCACGTTTATATCATTTTTTTCGCCATTTGCTTCATTTGTCAACAATTCCGTTTGTATTTCATGGCAATTAAGGAATTCCTGGTTGGCTTTGTTTAGTAAATCCTCTGCCTTTTCAAAATCGTAGTTTTCCGCTGCATCCATAGCTTCTGATGATAGTGATCGGCTTTCGCCAGCGTGGACTATGATTTGAAAGGCTACTTCATATATTTTTTCATTATCCATTTTTTTATCCCTCCAAAAATATTTTCTGAAATTCTTTAATATTATTTGCTTCTGCAGATTTTTTTATAAGGTCAAAATTGTTTAAGTAATCGCCTAATTTATCGTAGTATATACTTAGGTCACCATTTGTATGTCCAATTATTAAAGAAAATATTATCTTGACCTTATTCTCATTCCGATTTATTTGCTTTTTTGGAATTAGAATTATTGAAAAGGTCTCGCCGTCTACTTGCTCAAATATATGGGGCAAGGCTATGTTTCCATAGGAAGTAAAGGCCATTTCTTCTCTTTGTAGGTATTGGTGTTTGATATTTGAAAAGCTTAAATCAGTTTTTTCGGTAACAATATTTGCTAGGATATCTAAGGCTTCGTCCATATCTTTGATGTCTATATCTCTTATGAATACTGAATTAGCAAATATGGAGTCTATCTCAGTAAAGTCGCTTACTTTAATGGCATCATCTATTTTCAAAAAGTCTTGTTGCTTAAAAATTACATCCACATAAACAATTGGTGTTTTAGTTTTTTCTTTGATTGGGACAGATGATACTATGAAGTCAAAATTATCAAGCTTGTATAGCTTTAATTTGCTTAAGTCAGTTAAGCTTAGGCTTGAGATTTGGCTCATGTATTTTTTTTCGATTTGTGTTTTCATTATCTGAGCTGAAGCATTTCCAGATCCACAAACAATTAGAATATCCCTTTTCTGCTGGGTATTATTTTCCATGGCGCTTGCAAGGTGCAAGGCAAGATATCCAATTTCATCATCGGATACCTTGGTGTTATAGGTTTGATTTATGGGAGTGGTAGCTATAGTCGCCAACATAAAGGATATTTGATTTTCTTTTATATCAGCAAGGATTGGATTATTCATTGTTAGTCCATACCTTAATCTTTCTATTAGTGGACCTAGGTGGAGGGCTAGGGCAAAGAAGAGGTCGATATTTGATCTAAAGTCGTATTTGCTGACTTTGTAGATTTCATCTATCATCTTCTGGGCAAGCTCAGAGATTTCTGGTGATACTTTCTCATAGTTTGTAACAGCGTTTTTGCTAATAAGGTGCATGGTTAGGTAGAGGATTTCTTCTTCCGGAAATTTTATATCTAATTTGTCTGAAAGTTCCTTAACAACCATATTAGCAGTGTCAAATTCTTCATGAGAGACTACTCTCTTTGATAGCTCATCGGATATTTCTATATATTTTCCATTTTTAATACGGAGAATAGAAATATAGATATGGATTACAAGATTTTTGAAATTAGCATAGGGCATATAGAAAGATTCAGGAAAGCTAATGCCATCAATTATGGATTGGATTTTGCTAAAAAGTTTCTTTTCTTCATCTTTACCAAAAATCGATGGGTCTTCGCCTATTTCATTTCTTATGGCACGTCTTATTTCTTTTTCATTTCCCTTTATTTTCATGCCGTAATAAGGTTTGCTGATTAGGTCAATCTTATAAGCTCCTAAGAGTTTCCTAACTTTTTTTAGATCTTTGTTGATTTGAGAAGGAGATACATAAAACATATCAGCAAGTTCTTGTTGTTTAATAAAGGAATTTGAAAACAAAAGAAGTTTCAATATGCTTTCTATCCTAAAATCCTTGTTTGGGTTTTCTTGATGGAAGTAGGCGTATTTGTACCAATCATGCTTTAAAAAGTTTTTGAACTTATGCTCATTTAAGATTTTAAATTGGTATCCCTTTCCTGGCTCAGATACGACAATAGCACCATTTTTCTCGATGTATGAATTTAGGATTGATATTTCTTTTTGTACAGTTTTTTTACTTAGCTCGAGAGCCTGTCCAATTTCTTCTGAGCTATGGTAGTCATAATCTCTTGTCAGAAAATCAAAGACTTCTTTTATTCTTGTTTCAATCATTTTATCACCCTTTATTTCATTATAGTAAAAAAATCACTAAACCTCCACTCAAACATTTTCTTTATATGTAGGTAAGTTTATTGTATCGAAGTAGTAAGGCAAATTAATTATGAGTTGGAGACTTAATTGAGAATCGGCTTATTAAGCTGAGATTTTTTTATTATGGAAATAAAAATCTCTCGAAAGAAGTTTACAAGACAACTTTCGAGAGATTTACAAATTAATATATTTTACCTATTAACAGACCTTGCAACCATGGATACTGTGTGTCTGATGCCTCTGATGGCTAGGCTTAGTTCGAAGATGTTTTCTACTGGGGCAAGGCCTCCGTAGCCGGCATCTCCTATGTGTTGGATATCTACGCCACAGATTTTGTTGGCGATAGCGATTTGTCTGATTGTTTCCTTGCTAGAGCCTTCTTGGCTGGTGCCGATAGCTGTCATTACTAGGGCATCGTTGGCATGGGCAACTTTTACAGCTTCTTTGAGATCATCGCTGTCAAATCCTGGAACTGTGCCGACTGCTGGAACTAGGATTATATCTGCGCCTGCCCTGATGAAGGTTTCTATGGTTTCCTTGCTGGTTACAGGTTCGTCAACTCCTGATGAGTGCATCTTACCTGCTATAATTAGGCCTGAGAAATTTTCCTTGGCTAGTTTTATGGCTTCAGATATGGTTTTGTTGGTAACGCCTGTGCCAGGATTGCCTGTTAGGCATAAAAAGTCCATGCCAAGCTTATCAAGGGCATCTAAACTATCTTTGTTTACAGTCCTGCCCTTGGAAATAGCTAGGGTATTTTCCATCATTTTGGCATCTGGGTCTACTGGTTCGAGGTTAACTCCGATAGGTCTACCGACAAGTTTTTTTAGTTCATTTACAAAATCGGATTGGTTTTCAATACCGGCTAGCTTTGGTTCTTGGACATCAACTGCGTTTAGGAGGATGAGGTCGGCGCCAAAGGCTGTTGCAATTTCTGCTCCGGTTATATCTCCTATGAAGGCTTCTCTGACGGCAACATTTTCTGCGCAGACTGTCCTGCCTTCGCTTGCCTTGATACTTTGTTTGAGTTCCTTCGCAGTATAGGCACATAGGTCTGAGGCGTTAGAACTTATTAATCTTTTCATTTTATTCTCCTTTATTGAAATTTTCGTTTATTTTATAAAAGGCGTAGGCGTAGATTTTTGCACATTTTATCAAATCGTCTATGTCCATCCACTCGTTTGGGAGGTGGGCAATTCCGTTTTGACCTGGGAATGATGGGCCAAAAGGAATTATATTTGGGCAAAAATGAGCATAGGTCATGCCTGTGGTTGTGGTTGGCTTTTCATTTGCACCTACAAAATCATTATAGGCATCATTTAAAATTCTCACTAGGGCAGAATTTTTATCTTCTAGGAAGGCTTTTTCGTAGGATATTAGACTTACTTTAAGACCAAGGGCGTTTTCCTCGATTTGTTTTAGGACATAATCCTTGTCGCAAATAGGCATGGAAAGGCTAAATTCTATACCATATTCATCTTTATCCCTAAAAATTTTCTTGCCCCTTAAAATCATCCTACCAAAGTCTTGATCGCTGATATTTATACCCAGGTTTATAATTGGGTCGCCGGCAAAGATTTTTTTGTTTAGGAAATCTTCAAAGTGGTCAAAATCTCCCCTTAGGGCGACTTTGGCCCTGGCCCTTTCTCCGTAGATGGCTGGGAATTTGTTGTCTGGGGAAAAGCCCATTATAGGTGGTTTTTCCTTGGTAAGGTAATATTTGAGGTCTGCCATGCCACTTTCTTCATCAGAGCCAAAGACAATCCTAAATTCCTTGTTGAAGTTTACACCTAATTTTTTTAGGGCATATAGGCCGTAAAAGGCTGCCATGATTGGGCCCTTGTTGTCTAGAGCGCCCCTTGAGTACATCCTGTTTTCGTGGATTTCTCCGGCAAAAGGAGGGTATTTCCAGCCTGGCATTTCATCGACTACATCTAGGTGGCCCATGGCGCAAACATAGTCATCGCCTTCACCAATTGAACAATAGGCCATGTGGTTGTCTACGTTTTTGGTGGCAAAACCCTTTTTGCCAGTGATTTCAATTATTTTTTCTAAAACTTTTTTGCAAGCTTCGCCGTAGGGAGCATCAGATGTGGCTTTCCCCTTTTTGCTTGGAATTTTTATTACTTCTCTTAGTTCGGAAATTAGATCGTCCTTTAGGGAATCGATCATTTGGTCAATCTTTTCTTTCATTGCAAATCCTTAATTTTTTCAAATTCTTTTTCATCTAGGTTTTCGATAATTATTTTTACTAGCCTTAGGCAACTATCTACATCGTCTGTGTTGGCTAGGGTGTGGTTGGTGTGCATATATCTTACCGGAATGGATAGGCTCATATTTATAATTCCATCTAGGGACTTATGGATATTGCCAGAATCTGTTCCACCCTTGTTAAAGACGGCATATTGGTATTTTATATGATTAGCTTCACACAAATTTTCCACCCAACGCATGAGTCCCCTGTGGGCAATGGAGTTTGAATCTATAAAGGAAAGAACAAGGCCACCACCGAGTTTGACTGAGTTTTTGTCAAAAATAGTATCACCTGCAAGGGTGGTGTCAATGGCAAAGGCAAGGTCTGGACGAATGACATCTGTAACTGTGCGAGCGCCTCTAAGACCTGGTTCTTCCTGGACTGTAAAGGCCCAGTAGAGATCGGTTTTATTCTTAAGGTCACAGGCTAAAACCTCTTCTCCAAGGTAGGCAGAAATCCTATTATCGATGGCCTTTTCTAGGAAAAATTTATCGTTGGCAAGGTCAAGGTCTGGAGCATAGGGAACTACCTCATCTCCAATCCCTATATTTAATTTATCAAAATCCCCATCTTCCAAACCCAAATCCAGGTAGAGTTCATCTTGACTTAGGGTTTTGGATTTCTCTTCTTGGCTCCTGCCGTGGGTTGCTGGAGAGGAGATGACTCCAAAATATCTTTTTCCATCCTTATTTATCAACTGATAAATTTGCCCTACAACCAAGTGGGTCCAGGTAGAACCAACTGGTCTTAGTTTCAAAAAATTGCCCCTAAAATCTTCTACTAAGAACCCAATTTCATCTATGTGGGTTGCAAACATGAGTTTTAGAGGATTTTTAGATTCCTTAGTTTTCTTTTTTACTATTAGGCTGCCTATCCCGTCTTTTTGAATTTCTAGGTCCTTAGCATCTAGGTTTTTTTCTAAGTGACTTACGACCCTATCTTCAAAAGAGCTTAGGCCGGGAAGGCTTGCTAGGGATTTGAATTTTCCTAAATCCATATTATTCCCCTAAAAATTCGCCAACTTGATCTAGGAAATCAATCAAGAAATTTTCTAGCTTTTCTATGTCGGTTTTCAAGACTATTTCATTGGCTGTTGAGATATTTGCTGTGGCAAGACCTACAGATAGGCTAGGGGTTCCAGAAATTGTTTTGTGGATAAAAGACCCGTCATTGCCCCTAAGACCGAGGTAGGATTTACTTTCAAACCTGTCTTCTACAAAAGATAAAAGTTTCTTATCTGGGAGCATCTGCTTGTCATATTTGCCGACTATTAGTCCATCGGCCAGGGAAATTTTTGGGCTTGAGGCGTTAGTTTCAAAACTTGCCAGCGCTAGGGCAAGGTCAGGCTTTATTACGTAGGTAGCTGTTTTTGTCCCCCTAAAACCGATTGTTGATTGGGAAATGCCCCCAACATATAGGTCAAAAGGATAGGTCTTATCCTTGATTTTTCCAGCAAGATTTAGGGAAATGTATTGGAAGATTTTTTGGCTAAGAGACCTTGCCATGATGAAATCTTCGTCTTCATAAAAAGGCGAATCTAAACTTACAAGGTCGCCTATTTTTACCTTTTCTTCTAGCTTATCCCTAGGGGCTAAAACTTCTATATAAAGGTCATCTTCACCAATATTTGTCTTACTATTTTCGGCAAATTTCACATCCGCCTTTACGATACCCTTTATATTTTCTTTGTTTCTTGTTATTATATTTACTCTTTGATTTAAAAAAGATAATGGAGAAATATCTTCTAGTAGGACGAACCTTACCTTTCCATTATCTTCTATTTCTCTAACCATTAATCCGTATTCATCTAGGGGAAAAGCTATCATAACTTTTTTGCGACCTGGATTTTCCTTGTTGAAAAAAATTGAATTTAGCTTATCTCTTACTATTTTATAGCTATAGCCTTTGTAAGCTTGTTCGAGATATTCGCTAATTGGCCTTTCAAAACTTGATACGGAATAAATATCGTAGATTTCTTTAATTGTATTTTTCATCATAATTTTTAATATAAGTGGTCCTTATTTATTTCTCCACCATTGACCTTGCTATCTATATAGCTAGCTAGGTTGTCAAAACTTTCGCTAAGTCCTGTTCCACCTTTTTTTGGCATCTTTAGGATGTCGACCTTGTCTTTGAAGTTTGTAATGGTAGCTTCGTTTTCTTTAGACATCATTGCTACTACACTAATATCGGTGTTTTCTTTTATGCTTTGTGCAATTTCAGCTGACATTAGGGCATAGTCTTCAAAGTTAAAACATGGCCCACAAACAACTATGTCTGGTTTTATTTTTTCAGCCATCTTGGTCATTTTTATTACTACTTCTTTTTTGTGGTTTAGAAAATATTCGTTGCCACAGTATAAGGTTGCTACTATTGTAGCGGAAACTTTATCAAAATGGGGTTTTAGCATAAGGGCAGAACCAATTCCGCCCTTTGCTATAGCTAGTTCCTGGTTGGGATTTGATTTCCCACCAGCACCAGCCAAACCCTGATCAAAGATCATTAAAACTTTCATTCGTTACTTCTTTCTACAAATTAATCTAGGCTTAAATCATCAAATGATAGGGAGTCGATTTCGTCAACTTCTTCTACTTTATTCTTTTCTTCTTCTAGGTATTGGTTATCTAGTAGTTTCATGAATGGGTAGTAGATTGCCATGTTGAGTGCAAGTAAACCTATCTGCAAGATTACTGCAGAGAAGGTACCTGTGATTAGGTAGCCTGAGAAACCTATTGGAGTTGTCCAAGGTAGTTGGATACCAGATGTTATAGGAATGAAACCTGCGATAGTTGCAAGATAAGCTATAACTGTGTTTGCAATAGGTGATAGGATAAATGGAATTATCATAATTGGGTTTAATACTATTGGTAGACCAAAGATGATTGGTTCGTTAATTCCAAAGATACCTGCTGGTAGAGATAGTCTACCTAAAACTTTCATTCTTTCAGATTTAGCTAAGAATGCCATCATTATTACAAGACCAAGTGTTGATCCACCACCACCGAAGTTACAGAAGAAATCTGAGAATCCAGCTGTGAAGATGTTTGTCATTTTTAGACCAGCTTGGGCTGCTTCGTAGTTTTCAAGGGTAAGTGCCTTGTGGATTGGTGAGAATACTGTGTTTGTAACAGCAGGGCCGTTAATACCAAAGAACCAGAATAGGGTTGATAAGAATTGGTATATAACTTCAAATAGGGCAAATCTTCCAAGGCCAACTAGTGGTGCTTGAAGTACTTGGTAAATTAAGTTGTGTAGGTACTCATAGGATGTATGAGAAATGATGATATTTATCACAAAGAAGAATATCATTGATAGGGCTGCAGGTATTAGGGCTGCGAAAGAATCCATTACTGCTGGTGGAACACCATCAGGTAGTTTGATTACAAGTTTTTTCTTAATTGCCCAAGTAAAAATGCTTACAGATATGATTGCTACTATCATTGATAGGAAGATACCAGCTGTACCAAAGTTTCCAAAAGAGAAACCACGGAATACTTTTTCAGAATCTTCTATGTTTACGAAGTCTGGGTGTTGTTGTGGTGTTACTATCAAGAAGGATACTAGGGCAACTGCTGCTGCAGATACCCTATCAGCTAGGCCTTTTTCACGAGCGTAGCAATAACCAATAGAAAATGATGATAGTAGGGCTATACAGTCAAAGGCTATAGATGTTACTCTGCCAAGATAAGCATCCCAACCTTCACCAAAAATACCAGCCATAAATTCTTCATAGCCGTTTATTGGGAAGTTGGCAATTAGTAAAAATAAAGAACCGATAATTACAATTGGTGTTGTAATTAAGAAACCGTCTCTAATCGCACTTAAAATTTTGTTTTTTGATAAGGCGTTGGCAATAGGGGATAGGAAAGAATCAAGTTTTTTTAACATTTCTATTTACCTCCGTTTTTCTTGTATTCTAAGATTGCTGCTTTGAGGACTCTCTCGCCGTTCATTGTGCCGTAATCATCAGGATTAATTGGCATTATAACCTTGCCAAGTGGGCCGTATTTTTCTTTTGTTTTTTCATAAATATGGCGTACTTGTGGGCCTAAGAGGATGGCATCCGGATTTTCTGAATTGATTATTGTATCCATTTCAGAATCAGGGAAAGCCTTTACTTCTATAGGCAAGTTATTTTGGTCGGCTACTTTTTGCATTTTGCTTGCGAGTAGGCTTGTAGACATACCAGCGTTGCAAAATAAATAAAATTTTTTCATGTTTACTTCCTTTTTCTTACATAAGTGTTTGAAATCTTGTCTTGAACAGTCTGATGAGTATTCTTATCTTTTAGGGCCATATAGGATGAATAAGCTATTATAAGGGTCATAGCGGAAGCTAGGATTATATCAAAACTCTTGGTTCCACTGTGGTTTATGTGTTGAAATATGGTTTGAATTATGGTGTTAAAAGGCGAATACAATATGCCTTGAAGGAGGAAACATCCTAGGAAATACCTTTTAGTTAAGGTTAAAAGGCTAGGTTTGCTTCCGTCCATATTTACTATTTCAAATTTCATAACCTTGTTCATGATAGTGGAGGTAGTTTTAGAAGTGTAAGGGATTAGTACATAGTATATAAAGGCTATTATTAGTGACATAACAATTATTATTGCATCTGCCTTATTACTCCTAGTAACTAAGGCTCCGTATTCATCTCCAAGTCCTGTAAAAATCAAGCTTAGTCTGATGGCTAAGTTTAAGAACACAGCCGAGATGTACCAATCTATCATGTAAGCAAAGACTCTTTTAATAAAATATTCAGTTTTTGTGTCTTCCTCAATTTTTATTTTAGATTTTTTACTCATCGATTTTCCTAATTTCTTTTATCAGCTGAATATTTTCTTCAGCCATTAATTTTATCACCTCCGTTGTTATTAGTTGGTCTTCGGCGTGCATTAGGAGCAAGCCTACTTCTACCTTATTACCAGATGCTTCTTCTGTAATTAGGGAAGAGTGGGCCTTGTGGGCAAGCCTATAAGACTCAACCCCTTCCTCAATTAATTCTGAAGCTCTTTTAAAATCACCTTCTCTTGCCTTGGTCATAGCCTCTATATAATTTGATTTGGCTGTGCCTGCGTGCGAGATGATTTGAAAGCAAATCAATTCTAAATCTTCCATGTTTCCTCCTATTCTTCTTCCAATAATTTTAGTGGTGTAGTCCTGGTTTTCATATAGTCATCAAGCCAATCGGAGCTTGCTTCTTTGTAGAGGGTTTTGTCATTTTCTCTATAGCAGAGATAGACCTTGGCCTCTTGGTTTTCTCCTCCATAAACAAAGGAGAAGCCGTCAATGTTGGTTGCTACGCCAAAATTCCCGTCTTTGTCAATGGCTACTACCGATAGGTCACCACTTTTGGCCCTTTTTTTCTTTAGGATTTTATCCAAATTGTTCACTGCTTGATCACAAGCGTCTTGGACATTTTTTCCTTCTTTCATTAGCCTTACGATTTCGTATGAGATACAACCTTTCATAAGGTCTTCTCCAAGACCTGTGGCTGTGGCGGCTCCAACTTCACTGTCTGCATAAAGACCCGATCCAATTACAGGACTATCGCCAACCCTGCCTGGCTTTTTCATAAAAAGTCCACTTGTAGATGTGCCACAGGCGATGTTGCCGTCCTTATCAAGGGCACAAACTCCAACAGTATCGTGACCTATATAGGGTTTTAGATCTCTTTCCATGGCTAATTTTTTTTCTTGGTAGATACGGTTTTTGTAATGGATTTTCGCCCTATCTGTGAGCATGTTTACCCTTTCAAAACCGTTTTGGTCGGCGTATTTTTCTGCTCCAGCTCCTACCAAAAAGTTGTTGGCATCAAATTTTGACAAGTCCCTTGCGACAGCGATTGGGTTTTTAATATTTTTCACACCTGCAACAGCACCAAAGTTAAAATTAGTACCGTCCATAAAGGCTGAGTCTAGCTCAACTTCCATATTTTCATTTGGCAAACCACCGTAACCTACAGATTTAAAATAGGGAAAGTCTTCAACTTCTTTTATGGTTTGGGTCATGGCATCTGCTGCACTTTTGCCATTTTCCAAATCTTTTAAGCTTTTTTCTATGCCTTCAAGGGACATCCTCCAAGTTCCGATTAAAGCGTACATAAGTTCTCCTTTCAGATTATATTTATCTTAAATGTTTAAGAATATGTTCATAAAGTCCATTTGGTTATTTGCTTCAAGAGCCCTTGTGACTGACTTGTGGTTTGATAAAAACAAGCCGAGTTTTTCGTAATATAGGCTCATATCAGCTAGTTCCTTACCTATAATTAGGGAATAAACTAGTCTGGCGCATGATTCGTTCCATTTTACAGGATTGTCTAAGAAAATAATTATGGAATAGGAATCTCCATCAACCTGGTCTAGGATGTGGGGGATGGCTATTTGGTTAAACAAGGTATAACCCATATCTTCCCTTTGTTTCAATTGCTTAAGGGCAAGGTCTTTGTTCATTGCAGATTTTTCTTCGATGCATTCTGATATATATTTTAGGATTTCCAACTTGTTTTTAAACTGACTAGTTCTTATAAAGATAGAATTATTGAACAAGTCGTAGATTTTTGCAAGCCTTTTGTCTTCAAAAGCTAGCTTTAAATTATCCAAATCATTTTGAGAAAATATTATATCAACATAAACCACAGGAATTTCCAAGTCGTAGTCTAGTTTTATTGATGAAATGATTAGGTCGTATTTTTTTAGGTCTAAGTTTTTTAGGCTTCTTAGGTCAGTTGTATCTAGGCTATCTATTTTTTCTTTAAATTGCCTGTTTAGCTGGGCTTTCATTATCTGGGCTGAGGAGTTGCCAGAACCACAGATTATGAGTATTTTCTTTTGGTTTACAGAGTTGGAATTCATAGCTGCCATTATGTGGAGGGATATGTAGCCAACCTCATCTTCTGATAGTTTTGTGTGGTATTTTTCGTTTATCACATTTGCCCCGATTGTTGCCAAAAGGTAGGATATTTTGTTTTCTTTGATGTCATCTAGGATTGGGTTTTTCATGTCAAAACCGTATTTTATCCTATTTGCCAAGGGGCTTAGGTGGATGGCGAGGGAGAAGTAGAAGTCTATATTTGCCCTAAAATCGTATTTGGAGACCTTGTAGATTTCATCGATTATACTTTGAGATAGTTCGAGGATTTCTGTGGATATTTTTTCTTGGTCTCTTATTGTATTTTTGGCTATTAGGTGCATGGTGATATAGACTAGTTCTTCTTTTGGGATTTTAATCTCAAGTTTATCTTCAAGTTCATCTACAATTATTTTTGCTATTTTGTATTCTTTTGTAGAGTCGACCTTTTTTTCAAAATCCTTACTTAGGCTTATATATTTCTTTTGCTTAATCCTTAATATTGATATATAAATGTGGATGACTAGGTTTTTGAAGTTTACATAAGGCATGTAATAGTCATCGCCGAAGTCCATTTCTTCGATAATATCTTGGATTTTTTTAAAGAGGTCCCTATTTACATCTCCTTCGAAGAGGAGGGGATCTTCTCCGATTTCGTTTTTTATAGCAAGCCTTATATTTTTTTCGCTACCCTCTACTTTCATACCGTAGTAGGGTCTTGCTACAAGGTTTAGGTTGTAAGTTTCTAAAATTTGCCTTACGATAGGCAGGTCCTTATTGATTTGGGATTCGCTTACATGAAAGGTTTCGGCTAGTTCAAACTGCTTGATATAGGAATTTGAGAAGAGGAAGGTCTTTAGGATATTTATATATCTTAAGTTTTTATCTCCATCTTCTTCCTGGTAGTAGGCATATTTGTACCAGTCGTTTTTCAAAAAGAGCTTGAATTTATCCTTATCCTTGATTGTAAAGATAAAACCTTTACCAGGCTTGGATTCAACTATCGCTCCCTTATCTTTAATTACTGAATTTAGTTGGTTTATCTCCTTTCTTATAGTTTTAGAAGATAATTCCATCACTTCGCCTATCTCTTTAGACGTATGGTAGTCGTAGTCAAGAGTTAGGTAGTCAAATATTTGTTTTAGTCTTGTCTCAATCATATAACCACCTTGTAATTTTATTATAGTAGAGAAGAGAAATAAGGTCCACACAAACATTTTCCTTAAGTCTGTGGAAGAGAGGTGTTTTGAAATCCCATGTAAGGAAAAAGGATGAATTTGGATAAAAAAGAGGAAACCCAGTGGATTTCCCTTTTGAATTTTAATATATTATTGAAAATTATTCCCCAACTTCTTCAAGATAATTTTTGTATTCTTTTTGCCAATATTTCTTGTCTTCTTCTGTTATTTCCCTTACGACTTTGGCGGGGTTTCCAATTGCTATGGACATTTGAGGTATGTCTTTGGTGACTACTGATCCTGCTCCTATTATGGATCCTTCTCCTATAGTGACTCCTGGGAGGATGGTGACGTTTCCGTCTATCCAAACGTCGTCTTCTAGGCTTATGTCGGCTCCTTTTTCTATGCCTGTGGCTCTTATTTCTGGATCTATGGGGTGGATTGCGGTGAAAAGTCCAGTGCCTGGGCCTATGAGGACCCTGTTTCCTATTTTAATTTTCCCCAGGTCTACCATGGAGACGTTGAAGTTTATAAAAGAATTGTCTCCTATAAAGACATTTTCTCCGTAGTCACACCTGAAGGGTGAGAGGACTGTTGATTTGCCAAAGGATCCAAAGATTTCCTTACAGATTTTGTTTCTTTCTTCTCTGTCTGTTTCCATATTTAATTTTACTAATTTTTTCCAGCAGGTTGTGAGTTTTTCGACTAGGTAGGAATCTGTCTTAAAAAGTTTGCCTGCTTTTAAATTTTCGTAGTTTTTCATATTATCAATATACTTTTGATAAATTAAATGACAATTCGTAAAATATTAGTAGAATAATAAGGTTATTACATATATAGGAGTCGGTATGAATAGGAAAATAGATTTATTACATGGAAATATTAGGCATACGCTTTTGAAGCTGTCTTTTCCTTTGGCCCTTACAGCCTTTATCCAGATTGCCTATGGCTTTGTAGATACGATTTGGATTGCAAGGTTGGGTACTAAGGCTATGGCAGGGGTAGGGATAGCTGGTTTTATCTTTTGGATAGGCAATTCCCTTGTCCTTATACCAAAAGTTGGCATGGGTGTATATGCTTCCCAGGCCTTTGGTTCGCAAAATGAGAAGGAAACGGTGATGATTATTAATAATGGTTTTATCCAAGCTATTATCATCGGTTTGTTTTTCACTACTTTTTGCCTCATTGTAAAAAATGTTTTTATTGAATTTTATAATTTGGGTCATGAGGCTGAAATGGCTGCCAAGGATTATTTCTTTGTTGTAAGTCTTGGAATGATTTTCTTTTTTGTAGGCCCTATGTTTACTCAGGCTTTCACATCTCTAGGCGATTCTTTTACGCCCTTTGTGATTAACGCTGTAGGCCTTGCTATCAACATGGTTTTAGACCCAGTTTTGATTTTTGGCCTTGGTCCTTTCCCACACATGGGGGCAAAGGGAGCGGCTCTTGCTACTATCATCAGCCAATTTGTGGTCGTTTTGATTTACTTTTTGGTTGTGATTTCTAAAGACGGGATTATAAAATCTGCGATTTCCTATATAGATTATAGGGAAAATTGGCAGCTAGAAATTTTTAGGCTTGGCCTTCCTGCGGCACTTTTGTCTGGATTTCATGCTTCAATTTCTATGGTTTTAAATAGGTTTATGTCAGCTTTCGGGCCAACACCTGTGGCTGTTTGTGCCATAGGTTCTCAGCTTGAGTCAATTTCTTGGAATACTACTGAGGGTATCCAGGTCGGTATCCAAGCCCTTGTTGCCCAAAATTATGGGGCAGAAAACAAGGAAAGGGTAAAAGGTTCTATCAAAGAATCCTTCAGACTCGTTGCGATTATCGGCATCATTGCGACCTTGGTTTTAATTGTTTTTAGGCATAAACTTTTTGAACTTTTCACTCCGGAAAGTCAGGAAGCCATAGAACTTGGGGCAAATTACCTCTTTATCCTGGGTCTTTCCCAAGGCTTTATGGCGATTGAAATAGGACTTGCGGGTTGTTTCAATGGGATGAGCGATACCAAGACTCCAGCCATCCTAGGTGTAATCAACAACCTTCTAAGGATCCCAATTGCCATAGTTTTGATGCCTTTTGTTGGCGTTTATGGTGTATGGATTGCCATGAGTTCGACTTCTATCATGAAAGGTCTTGTAGCCATGACCTTAATTTACAGGAAAGTAAAAAAATATATGGCGGGCTAAACTCTTCTTCGGAAGAGTTTTTTTATATTGATTGTGAAAATGTTTGCAATAATTAGTATTATAATATAAAATAATAAAGAGAGAAGAAAAGGAGATCAAATATGAAACAAGTAAGATTGCCATACGGCAAAGAATTTATCGAACTCGAAGTTGGCGATGATGCTGATATATTAGTCAGCAAAGCAGGAGATTTTAAGGCGGAAAAAAGCCAAGAAGACCTCGTAAGAGATGCCCTTGCACATCCAATTGGTACAGAGAAATTATCTGAACTTGTAAAAGGAAAGAAAACCATAACAATTATTTCGTCTGACCATACAAGACCAGTTCCATCTGCAATTACCATGCCAATCCTTCTAGAGGAAATCAGGTCAACCAACCCAGATGCTGAGATTACAATCCTTATAGCAACAGGTTTCCATAGGCCAACTACTCATGAAGAATTAGTTGCAAAATATGGCCAAGAAATTGTAGACAATGAACACATTGTTGTCCACAAATCTGGTGTAGATGAAGACATGGTTGAGCTAGATACTCTTCCTTCAGGCGGAAGACTACTTCTAAACAAACACGCAATTAACACCGACCTTCTAATCGCTGAAGGCTTTATCGAACCACACTTCTTCGCAGGTTTCTCAGGCGGTAGAAAATCAATTCTTCCAGGTGTTGCCAGCGAAAAAACAGTTCTTGCCAACCACTGCTCTAAATTTATAGCAAGTGATTATTCAAGAACAGGTATCCTTAAAGAAAACCCAATCCACAAAGACATGGAATTTGCTGCAGAACAAGCAAAACTTGCCTTCATTCTTAACGTTGTAATCGACGCTGAAAAGAAAATTATCAATGCCTTTGCAGGCGATAGGGTAAAAGCTCACTATGAGGGTACAGAATTTGTTAGAGGCCTATCAACCATAGACGGCGTTAACGCAGATATTGCTATTACAAGTAACGGTGGCTACCCACTAGATCAAAACGTCTACCAATCTGTAAAATCAATGACAGCAGCAGAAGCAGCTGCAGCAGACGATGGAGTAATCATCGAGGTTTCTAGATGTAACGATGGTCATGGTGGAGAAAGCTTCTATAAAACCTTTAAAGAAGCAGCAACACCAAAAGATGTTGAAGATAGGGTCCTTCAAATCCCAATGGAAGAAACAATTCCAGACCAATGGGAAATCCAAATTCTTGCAAGAATCTTAGTTCGTCATAAAGTAATCTTTGTAACTGACCCAGAAAATAGACAATTAATCGAAGATATGCACATGACTTATGCTGAAAACATTGAGGAAGCTCTCAGAATGGCTAAGGAAATCAAGGGCGAAGATGCTAAGATTGCCTTTGTTCCAGATGGTGTATCTGTAATTGTTAACAAGAAAAAATAAGAATTTGAAAATGCTTTTAGAAGGTAGAGATTTTAAAGAGAAAATATTGCGAAGATTCCTTTGATAAAAGACCTGGTATTTAGAAATATTTTCTAAAGATAAGTCCCAAAAGCCTTTTAAAAACAGATTTATTTACTATTTCCAAAATAAAAAGATGTTTAACTAGATTCTAGTAAAACATCTTTTTTATTACATAAATTTATTTATATCCATATCTGCGATTGTAGGCAGGGTGAGGTCGGCTTTTTCCATGATATATTCCCATTCTTTTTCATTCCAAGGGAAATCTTCAAGGCCTACGGTCATGATTCCTTCTTTTTTGGCGGCCTTTATAGCATAAAGGGCATCGTCAAAAAGAACGCAGTCAGAAGGCTTAGCTCCGTGTTTTTTAATTGAATATTGCCAGAAGGCAGGGTCTGATTTTCGCATATCCAAAAGGTCAGGTGTGGCGAAAAAATCGAAGTAATCGTAGATTCCTAGTCTTTTTAGGGCCATTTCTAGGTAGATATATGGGGTGGATGAGGCAACTGACATAGAAAAGCCTGCATCCTTTAATTTTTTCAGGATTTCGAGATTGCCAGGCTTTGGCATTAGGTTATCCTTGTAGGCGTCGTAGATTACATCTTCAAAATACTGCCTAACCTGGTCAAAGGTCATGTCTTTGGCTATTTCATCTACTATATATTGGCACATTGCCTCAACTGATAGGGCCTCAATCTTGCCCTTTTCTTCCTTTTTAAGATCTTCTAGAGTAAAGCCGTACTTTGAAAAAAGCCTGTTTTGTGGCTCAATCCAAATGTGCATAGAATCTAAAATTGTCCCGTCAACATCAAAAATTAGTTTTTTCATTATTTTCCTTTCTTAACTGGGTTTTCCTTCTCTATATATCTTATATGTTTTCTTCTATAAAGGCAAAAAATAGACTAAAAAACCAGCCCGATTTTCTAGGCTGGTTTAAAATTAATATGCTATATTTAGGGCGTTCATAGTTCCTGCTACTAGTTGCTCAAAAGACCTATGGTTATTCTCAAATGCTGGAGAATAGCGATTTATGAAAGACTTGTAGGTTGTATATCCCTTGTCCGCATAGGCTTTTCTCATGAGTTTGAAAGTAACTTCAATCCCGTCCTCAACTGTTGGTGGGTTTACCCATGGTGAACGACCGATATAGGCAGGTGGCCATTCTCCACCAAAACCATTTTTGTAGTAGCGGATGCAACCGAAATTGTATTTGCCGCCGCCTGAGTTCATTCCAAAGGTAGTTTCCTTAGCGATTTGGCCCATAAAGATTCCTACGTTGATGCCGTATTTTTCTGAAAGCTTTAAAATAGTGTCGCCATAGCCCTTAAGTGGGGTGTAGTGGCCACGCTTTTCTAAGAACTTATCTATGTATGCACCTGTGATATGATCAGGGTTTTTTGTTCTTATGTCAAAATTTGCTAAATCGCCTTGTCTGTAATTTCTCCAAGATAGTCTTCCAGGTTCCTCATTGTTGCCTGTTGCATTTCTATTTGAACCGGTGATTTCAACACGATCAGGATGACCAGGATCTTTTTCTTCTTCCTTTACTTCAAGAGTATTTTCGCCTTTGTAAGGAGTTTGGACAAGCTTTGTTTCTTCATGAAAAACTTCAGTGTCCATGCTTTTGATTAGGTCATCAAGGTTGGTTGAGTCATATTCGACAAGTTCATAATTTTCTGTTTCTGTTTGGCTAGTATTAGCGTCTTCATCAGCCATAGCCGGGCTTACCATAGCCAGGGCAGAAGCCGTTACTAGGCCAGTTAATATATATTTAAAATTCATAATTTTTTCTCCTTTAATCTTACAACATTTTATATTCTAACCCATAATTACCATTTTGTCAACAAAAATGTTACGATTTTGTTACTTAATCCTTGAAAACCTTGTCAATTCTCGGATAAAACCTGTATTTTTGTATTATTTTTGTAACCTTAGTAAAATAATTGTTTTTTATTGCAAAATAGGGATTTTTTTGAAAAAATACTTTGCTTTATAATTTTTCGGGATTGTTATATAATAGCCATAAGAAATAGAAAGGAAAATTATGAACATTTTATTAGATCTTTATATATCTTTTGTAAAAATTGGTTTTATGACCTTTGGTGGTGGCTATGCCATGCTGCCAATTCTTGAAAGAGAAGTTGTTGAGAAGAAAAAATGGGCAACCAGCGAAGAAATCCTAGATTATTATGCAATTGGCCAGTCCACACCTGGGATAATCGCTATAAATACAGCGACTTTTTGCGGCTACAAGATGGCAAAAAACATTGGGGGTCTTGTGGCAAGTCTTGGTTTTATCACACCTTCTATAATAATCATAACCCTTATTTCAAAATTTTTGGAAAACTTTTCTCATATTGAAGCCATCCAGCACGCCTTTGTAGGCATTAGGATTGCGGTTTGTGCCCTGGTTTTGTATTCGGTAATAAAAATGGTCAGGAAAAATGCTAAAAGCTTTGGGAAATTTGCTGTATTTCTCCTAACTTTTTTGGCTATTGGAGTTTTAAACATTTCTCCAGTTCTAATTGTAATTGGAGTTGGGCTTTTAGGAATTGTTTTGGGGAGGTTTAGAAATGCTTAGGATGATGTGGGAATTTTTCAAAACAGGACTTTTTGCCGTTGGCGGGGGAATGGCAACCATTCCTTTCCTTCAGGAAATGGGCGAAAAATATGGGTATTTTACGGGCGAAGAGCTCCTAGATATGATAGCGGTCTCTGAATCAACCCCGGGGGCTATTGGCATCAACATGGCAACCTACGCCGGCATTAAGGCCTATGGACCAATCGGTGGCATTCTCGCAACCTTATCTCTTGTAACAGGACCCATTATAATAATTTTAATAATAGCGAGGATGATCCTGGCCTTCAAAAACTCAAAGACAGTTGCTGATGCCTTTACAACACTTAGACCTGCCACAGCAGGCTTGATTTTAGGAGCAATGTCAACAGTTTTAATAATAACCCTCTTTGACACAGCGGCCTTTAGTCAAACAGGAAATCTACTTTCCCTAATAAGGCCAATTCCAATTGCCCTTTTTGCAGGTTTTAGCTTTGTTTTATTCAAATTCAAAGACCTAAGCCCTCTTTGGATAATTCTTGCAGGGGCAGGTCTTGGAATAGTTTTGGGCTTGTAAAAATCTAATAATTGGCAAAGAAAAACCCAAGTATCAACTTGGGTTTTTCTACTTTGCTATTGTTTCTTATAAGCCATTAGGGCATCTGTGAGGATTTTTTCGCCGTTAATCATTCCATAGTCCATCATATTTATGACGTCAACTAGGGTGTTTTGGTCTTTATAGACTTCCTTTAGCTCGTTTAATTTGAACTTCACTTGTGGTCCTAAAAGAAGGATGTCTATCTTGTGTGAATTATCTAGTTCTTCGACGCTAGAAACAGGAACAGCCTTAATTTCAGCATCTATTCCCTTTTCTTTAGCGGCATCTTGCATTTTTTCTACTACCAAACTTGTACTCATTCCTGCTGAACAGCAAAGCACTATGTCTAATTTTTCACTCATATTAATCTCCTTAAATAATTTTGAAAGGATTTTGTTCGGCTAATATATCGACGATTTTTTGCTCATCTTCGTTAAAGTGGCCTACAAGATTTCTTTCGCCTGTATTTTTGATTTTCTTTTTAACAATTTCAAGCTCACCTTTGTAGTAGGATAGATTGTTGTTAATTATTAAGACATCGCCCTTTTCAAAATATTCTTTTTCAGATTTTCTTTGAGGAATGTCCTTATCTTTTCCAAAAGCCCTGCTTATGCTACTTCTAATAAAGTATTCTGAGGAGTCAATTCTATCAGCGTGAACAAAATCATAAAGGATTTTTCTTTCTACTTCCATTATATCACTTATTTCTTCTATTTTTAAGCTCGGAATGGAAAGGTCAACTTCGCTTAACTGCTTAAGTTCAGATTCGGAAGCAAAAGAGTTGCCGATAATTACATCCTTAATTCTCCTGTCAGCTAATAAATACCTAAGTTGGTAGACTATGTCCTTATGTCTATGGTCCTCCAGGGTGCAAAGACCCTTAAAAACAGGCCATGGACCAAAGGTATTGTCGTTGTTGCTTGAGATGAAAGCGTGAACGTCAAGAGCCATATCATAGTATTTTTGGGTGAAATAATCAAACCTTTCCTTGCTTAGGCCTGTGTATTCTTGGGGATAGAAGTTGTGGCAGGTAGACATTTGATTCCTATTTGCCCCTTTTTTGATTAACAAATCCAAAGCCATATCTGAACTTGCATTAAATTCCACAGTGATATTATAGGGGTTATTTGTGATCAAAATATTTTCCCTATCTGAAAGTGGCCAGTCAAGTCTGATTATATCAACACCCATTTTGGCAAAAGCAGAAATATCATCTGCTCTTGCACCAAGCTTGTTAAAGACGTCTATATTTGTATCAACAGCCACTTCAAAGCCTAGGTTATGGGCTTTATTGATAAAAGCGGTGAAGTTTTTAATAATATCTTCCTTACTTTCTTCTACTGAAAGAAGGCAGGTAAAGATTCTTGAAAAACCATACTTTGAGGCAAGTTTCATATAGGCTAGATCTTTTTCTAGGCTGGAGTGTTCAGGATAGATTGAAATACCTAGTTTACGCATTAGGCTTCTTCGCTTTCATTTGCGAGTTCTTCTTCTTGGATTAGGTTATTTTTATCAATTGCAACTACGAATGGATAGTAAATTAAGCAACCTAAAACAATTAGGAATAGTTGCAAAACAGCTCCTTGCCAATTGCTTGATAAGAACCCTGAAACTATAGGTGGTGTTGTCCAAGGCATGATTACACCATTTGGTATTGGCACTAGGCCTATATTCATTGTTACGTAACTTATTATGATGTTTATAGTTGGAACAAGTATAAATGGCACCATCAATAATGGGTTCAATACTATTGGCAAACCGTAGATAACTGGTTCGTTTATACCAAAGATAGCTGGTAGGATTGATAATTTTGATAGTTGCTTAAGTCTTTTTGATTTTGCAATCAAGACTGCAACTATTAATAAGGATAGGGTAGATCCTGCACCACCATAGGTAGCAAATAAGTTTTGGAATTGTACATTTATGATGTTTTCAGGTAATTGTCCTGCATTTACCTTTGCTAAGTTTTCTGCAGATAGGGCATATAGGATTGGCATAAACATTGAGTCTGTAATATTTGTGCCGTGGATACCCAAGAACCATAGGATGTGGGCAAATAGATATACTAAAATCATTGCTGTTAGGGTTCCACCGATGTGTTGGAGTGGAAGTTGTAGGACGCTGTATACAAAGTTAAAAGCGTTGTCCCATGGAGTTAGGGAAAATATAAATCTGATTAGGACAAAGGCTGTCATTACAAAGGCTGCTGGTAATAAAGCTGCGAATGATTGACCTACTGTTGGTGGAACACCTGCAGGCATCTTAATAACAAGACCCTTATCTATTATTATTTTATAAATTCTTACTGCTAAAAAGGCAGAAATTATACCGATAAATACACCCTTTGATCCAAGCCAATCAAAAGAAAGGCCATTTACTGTTAGGGCTTCTTCGCTTCCTTCAGGAGTGAATTCAAAAGAAAATGGCATTAATATAAACCATGCTACTAGAGAAACAATCCCACTAAATATTTGGTTGACTTTAAGTTTGCCGCCGTAGGCATAACCAATACCAATAACCACAAATATTGACATTATGGTAAAAGTTGCATTTGTAGCAGCTGAGAAATATGAAGCTATTGTATTGCCGTTTACTTCAGTGCTTCTTAATAAGTCCATCCATGATTGAATTGGGAAGTTTGAAATTAACATAAACATTGAGCCAATAATTAGTAAAGGCATTGCAAGGGCAAAGCCATCTCTGATTGATTGTAGATGGGCATTACCACTTATTTTTGCCGCCATTGGCATAAGTTTTTCTTCTAATTTGTCCATAAAACTTTGTTTTTTCATTTTATTACCTCTTATTTTCTAAGTTTTCTATTCTGGCATAAGACTCCATAAGTTCTGTTGCCAAGATATAAATTGTTTCACATGCCATCATCTGATCTTCAGCATGCATTAGCAAGATATTTTGCATGGGCTTTTCTATTTTAAAGTCCTTGGTAAACATCTGCTGGTGAATTTTGTGGCACTGGGCAAAGCTCTCCTTGCCTTCTTTTAATAAGTCTAGGGCCTTGTCTTTATTTCCAGCCCTTCTTGCGGCCATTGCTTCAACATAGGCTGACTTGGTCACGCCAGCAAAGGTTATTAGTTGCATGCATACTTCTTCTAAATCGCCTAATTCCATGGATACCTCCTTTCTTTTTATATTAGTTTTAAGATGATTTTCTTAAAATCCTTAAAATTACCGACTTTAGTCAAATTTTCGATTGATGAATCATCTTTTAAAAGCTTGGTAAAGATTCTAATGATTTTTTCAAAATCAGAATCTTTTTTCTTAGCTGGGGATATATAAAAAATCAATCTCACCTTATCTGAGTCTCTTCCCCAATTTATATCTTTTCTTGAAATTACGGCAAAGACTTCAGCTTCTGTTTTTACTGGGCTTATAGGATGGGGGATAGCAATCAAATCCTTGAAAACAATGGAAGAAAAATTCTCCCTAATTATTGTTTTTTCTTCAAAAAGTTTTTTGCTGTCTTCATCTTCTGCCAAGGTTTCATAAATTACTTCTAATATGTCTTTTTTATCAGTATAAGTTTCGTTTATAAGAAAGTTTTTTTCTGTAAAATATTTTTCAAATAAGTCAATATTATTAAAATCAGGGACATTTTCTTCGAATTTGTTTGTTCTATAAGATTTTCTAAGGCCTTCTATTTCTTTATCTATTAGGGCGCAGTCCTCATCATCAAGGAAGACACTGACCTTTATAGATGGAACGGCAATTACCAAACCATTTAAATCTACACTAGATATAATCAAATCTATATCTTCAATATTTTTTGGAGTTATTTCATAGTATCCAACTACATTTTTAATATTGATTGTATTGCCGTACTCGTTTTGTATTCTATTTTTGAGCATAAGCCCTGTGCTATAGCCTGAAGCACAAACAACAAGGACGTTTATCTTCTTGTTGAATTTATTTCTCTCAATGGCTGACAGGATATAAATTACTAGGTAAGACCACTCGTCATCACTTATCTCTACATTATCAAATATCAAAAATTTTCTAAAACTTTTTATAACTAAGTCAAAATAATCTTTATATTGACTTTTTATCTTAGCTGTCAAAGGGTTTGATACGAAAAGACCTGATTCAATCCTGTTTTTTAGAGATTTTAGATGCTCAATGAAATTATTCATAAATAAATTATCTTCTAATAAATTAACATCTAACTTCTTGGATAAGTACCTTAACATATCTATGACTTGGTTATAGGCTTCAAAAGATTCATAACTTTTCTCATAAGATGGTTTGGTTTTTGATAAAAGTTGTAAATATATATAGGTTTTTTCTTCAATTGGTAAGTTAAGATCAAAACTTTTTGAAATTCTATTTATAATTGCCTTTGCAAAGCCATCAAAATACTCATCTTTATCCCTATTTATGTTCTTAACTGGTTTATCTACTAGGAAGTTTTTGTTTACTCTTTCAAGAACTAGGGCGAAGTGAATGACCAAGTTTTGTATGATATAGTCGTTGACTGATATGTTGTACTCTCTAATGCAATCTAGAAGAATTATTAGGAGTTGAGAAATGGTGGACCTATCAAAAAGGTCAAGCCTATCTAATTCGTTTATGAAGGAATTAGCATATATATTTGAAAAGAAATAATCAAGGATAAAGTGTCTTTTATCTATTTCTTTACCAACAATTTCTAGGTAGGATTTATCGGTTTTAACTATATCAAGCTTGTATTCATTTAGCTTGTTTTTTAAATTATAAATATCTCTTTGCAAGGTTGATTCGCTAATAAAAAGTATATCAACAAAGTCCTCAAAGCTTAGATTTTTGTTTTCTAATAGAAGATCTTCGAGTATATATTTTTCCCTACCCTTTTTATCGTAAGCCTGGTCTATGCTTGACATATTGGCTCTAGACTTATAAATATAGTCTATATACTTGTCCTGATCATTTATTTTAAGCTTAAAGCCACAGCCTTTTTTCGCAACAATTTCAAAAATATCCTTAGGAACATTTTCTGAAATGTAGTTTATATTGGTCCTTATAGTCCTTTCAGAAAAACCAACATTATCACCTATTTCTGTACTTGTGCAGTATTGGTCTTTATTTTTATATAGATATTTTATAATTCTTATTTCTCTATCAGATAACATACTTCTCCTCACTACCATTATACTAGAAAACGTATTCAAACAAATTTCTATTTTTTCCGTTATACAAGCGGCAATCCTGATTATTAGTAACCTATATTATAAAGGATTTGTTTAAAAAATAAAAATTAAAGTTATTTGAAAAACTCTTGCATATTTAGCTTATTTCGGTATTTTACTTATAAGAATGATATAAGGAGAGATTTATGACTGATATTAATAATCCAAAAGAAGAATTAACCAATGCTGGCCTTAGGGTTGTGGCTTTTTCGGGCAATGCTAGGAGCAATTTCCTTGAAGCCCTTGACCTTGCTAAGGCTGGAAAGTTTGAGGAAGCAGACCAATATATAGGAATGGGCGTTGAAAACTTGGACCTTGCAAGTCTTGCCCAAAAAGATTTCCTAGCCAATGAGGCAGAAGGAAGCCGCGAGGGCCTTGACTTTTTGGCCATCCACGCCCAAGACCACTACATGACCACCCTTTTACTTAGGGATTTAATAAACAATTTGATTGATATTTACAAAAAATAAGTATGCAAAAAGCCCAGAGTCCAACAGGATCCTGAGCTTTTTTACTTTACCTTCAATTTTCAACAGCTTTTGATTTTTAAAAGCCTTTAGCCTTTGGCTTTTGAAAATTTTTCTAATTTATTATTTTTTTCTTCTAATAACCTTAGAAATTTCTCCAAATACTAGAGGAATCAATGCGAGTATTAGAACTGGGATCCATTCCCAAGTTAGGGATACGACTTCAAAGAGTTCTGTCAATACTGGGACATACATCACAACTAAGAGTAGAGCAAAGGATAGGAGCACTGCCTTGATTAGGTGTGGGTTTGAGGCAAAACCTAATTCCTTTAGGGTGAACTTTGTAGACCTTACAGAGAAGGCTCTAAGAAGTTCTGATGTGATTAAGGTTGCAAATACCATTGTGTGGGCACCTTCGATTGAGTCAGGGAAGATCCATTTTAAGCCAACTATATAAGCTCCAAGGACTGCAAGGGTTATAAAGATTGATTGGCTAATTAGGTTGGTCCTGATATCGCCAGAGATGATTGATTCTCTTGGGTCTCTTGGTGGTTCTTCCATAAGGCCTGGCTCTGCTGGTTCAACACCCAAAGCAAGGGCTGGGAAGGCGTCTGTGACTAGGTTTAACCACAATAACTGGATTGGGGTTAATGGGCTTGGTAGGCCTAATAAGATTGATAGGAAAACTATCAAAACTTCTGCGATGTTACAAGATAGGAGGAAGGATACAAATTTTTTGATATTTGAAAAGATTACTCTTCCTTCTTCAACTGCATTTACAATGGTTGCGAAGTTATCGTCGACAAGAATCATATCTGATGCATCCTTGGCAACGTCTGTTCCTGTAATACCCATAGACACACCTATGTCGGCGTTTTTAATAGCTGGAGCATCATTTACCCCATCACCTGTCATGGCTACGACATTGTCATTTGCTTCTAGGGCCTTAACAAGTTGAACCTTGTTTTCTGGGGAAACTCTAGCAAAAATCCTCTTAGTTTTGACAATTTCTCTGATTTCCTCGTGGGTCTTATCGTTTAATTCAGATCCCTGCATAGCTTGGTCACGGCTTGATGCGATTCCAAGGTCCTTGGCAATGGCAAGGGCCGTTTCAAAATAATCGCCTGTAATCATTATTACATCAATACCTGATGCATGACATTCGGCAACAGCTGCCCTGGCTTCTGGCCTAGCTGGGTCAATCATTCCTGTGAGCCCTACAAAAATCATATCTTTTTCGATATTTTCTGTTGTAAGGTCTTGGTCAAGAGTTTCTAGTGGCCTAAAAGCGTAAGCCATTACTCTTAGGGCCTGGCTTGCTAGGTCATTATTCTTATCGGCAAGTTTCTTACGATAATCATCTGTGAAATCTTCCATTTGACCATTGATTAAAATCTTTGAAGAATGGCCCATAACAACATCTGGTGCACCCTTGGTCATGGCGTAGTATTTGCCATCAAGCTCGTGGAAGGTTGTCATCATCTTCCTTGTAGAATCAAATGGGATTTCCTGGAGCCTTGGGTGTTTGTCGTTAAGAGTCTCTTGGTTGATGTTCCATTTTTCGGCGAAAGTTAGCATGGCACCTTCAGTAGGGTCACCTGTAATCTTGTATTCTTCGCCTTCGCGGATGAGATTTGCGTCATTACATAGACTTGCAATAGTCATAAGAAGTTTGATTTGATCGTCAGAATCAATTACTTCTTTGTTTTGGTTTCTTATATCACCATCTGGTTTATAGCCTGAACCTTCGACTTCGTATTCTTGGTCGTTGGTGAAAATTTTTGTGATAGTCATCTCATTTTGGGTAAGAGTTCCGGTCTTATCTGAGCAGATAACTGTGGTTGAGCCCAAAGTTTCTACAGATAAGAGGTTTTTAACTATGGCCTTTCTGTCTGCCATCCTGTTCATACCGATTGATAAGACAATGGTTACAACGGCTGTAAGGCCCTCTGGTATAGCTGCAACAGCAAGAGATACCGCCACCATAAAGGTCTCAAGAAGGTCATCCCCTGTCCTGTAATAACCTAGGGCAAAAACTGCTATACAAACTACAACTACAAGGACAGCTAAAAGTTTTGAAAGCTTTTTAAGCTGCTTTTGGAGAGGAGTTTCCTTATCCTCAACCTCATCAAGGCTTGTTGCGATTTTACCGATTTCTGTATCTTCACCAGTAGTTGCCACAAGGCCAATGCCGTGGCCATAAGTCACGATTGATGATGAGTGAACGTAATTTTCCCTATCGCCAATACCTACATCTTCATTTGTTTCAAAATCTGCATGTTTTTCTACCGCCACAGATTCACCTGTAAGAGATGATTCGTCAATCTTTAGGTTTGATGATTCGATAAGCCTCATGTCAGCTGGGATAATATCCCCAGTTTCTAATACAACTATATCTCCTGGCACCAAATCCTCTGCCTTTACATGTCCTCTTTGTCCATCACGGATGACAGTAGCTTCAGGCGAGCTCATTTTTTGTAAAGCCGCAACAGAGTCTTCTGCCTTTCCTTCTTGGATAATAGACATAATGGCGTTAATAACAACAATTGCGATAATAATTACACACTCAACCACATCACCAGTGAAAGCTGATACAATAGCAGCAACTATCAAAAGAATAACCATTGGATCGGCTAATTGTTCGATAATTTTGCTGATTAGGCTCTTTTTATTTGATGACTCAATAGCATTTGGGCCATATTTTTCAAGCCTAGCTGCCGCTTCAGATGAGGTAAGTCCACGTTTGGCGTCTGTGCCGTGTTTTTTGATTACTTCATTAAGACTGCCTTTATAGTCCATAATTCCTCCTTAAAAATTTTGCAAAATATAAAAAAAGCGGGGCTTAGTGAGTGATACTCATTAGCTCCGTCTCGCCACCTTCTAGGGTTTATTTAACCGGGTAAAAACCGTTCTGACGATTAAATAATTGGGCTACTCCCTTTTGCTAGTAATATTATATAGCAAATAAAAGCAAAATCAATCAAAAAGGTCTTTACTTGGTATCTTTAAGATCAAATTTCTTTCTCAAAACTAACTTAGAAATGCCAAATAATAACAAAAAGAAAATTAAGAGGGAAATGATAATTATAATAGAAAGAATCTCCCTAGAAATCTCAAGATAAATCAAAATCGGAATAAGGATCCCATAAAACAAAATCCCAAGCCCAATAGAAAGACACCCCGCAAACTTATTGCCAAAAATCCAAGTCTCGCGAGAAAAACAAGCCTCCCAAACATGAAAACCAACATGCATGTCAGGATGATCTGTGTGGAAAAATATAAAAAATATTCCTATATAAATTGAAAAAATAAGAAGCATCAAATCGCCAACAATAACAGGACCCAAAACACTCTCTCCTTTTTATCCTTGATAAATTAAATTAGGGAAATTTTCCCTAATACCCTTTTTATTTAATATACTATTTTTTGGGGTTTTATCCGAGAATAAAAATATCTTTTTGTTAATCCGAGATTAACTGTATCTTATAAAAATTCTAGGTCATTTACATGACCTCTCCGTTCATAGGGGGAACCCAAGGGGGGCAGCAGATGCCCCCTCACTGGTTTCCCCTAAGACCCCCTTACGCTACACCCCCGACTGCTCCTAAAGCGGAGTGCGAAAATAGAAGCTTGCTAATCGCAAGCTTTTTTATATAGAGAGAATTACCTTGTATAAGATTACGTATATCCCCGCTGATTTCTAATATTCGAGCCCCTAAAAACTGATAACTCGGCTACGCCTCAAACAATCAGTTTTCTTAACGGGGCTTTCTATTAGAAATCTTTGCTCGATAAAAGGTAGAATTAGTTTCGAAGTTCCAGAATTTGCTGGGCTCGTTTGGCTTTCGCCAAACATTGCTAGATGGGTTTATTTATTCTTATACGAAGAGTTAAAAAAACTTATGACCTAGAATTTTTGTAAATGAAGTCGGCGTATAAAAATTTGATTGTTTGAGGCTTTAGCCGAGTTATCAAATTTTAGCCGACTGAATGTCAAAAAAGTTAGAAGATAGTACAACTTAAACAAGGGATCCCCCATATCAACAAGTTTGCCACAGGCAAACTCCTTTTTCCCCGCGAGGGGTCGCCCGGAGGGGGTAACGGAAGGGGTTTAAGGGGACCCGATGGGGGAACGTGCGAAACGTTCCCCTGGGGGCCCCTTTTTACGGAGATTCAACTGTAAGTAGAATAATTATTTAAAAAATAAAATTCCGAAGAAACACAGTAAATAGAATTATTATATTTAAAGATAAATACATAATAAGAAGAATATATCTTAATGTGAAGTTTATTGTAAAATTCCTGGCAAAAAGAGTATTATATTTGAAGAGAGGTTTTATGAAGATTTTAATTACAAGCGATTGGTACTATCCTGTTGTTAATGGGGTGGTGCGTTCGGTTATGAATTTAATAGAATATCTAGAGGATGAGGGCCACGATGTTAGGGTTCTTACCCTTTCTAATACTACAAAGTCATACAGGGATGGCAAGGTTTATTATGTTGGATCTCTTTCTGCAGCTAAGATTTATCCACAAGCGAGGATTTCAAATCTTCTTGCTAAGAGTCACCAAAAGGAGATTAAGGCTTGGGCGCCGGATGTCATTCATTCCCAGTGCGAGTTTTCTACCTTTATGATGGCAAGAAAGTTAGCGAGCGATTTGGAAATTCCACTTGTCCACACCTACCACACTGTTTATGAAGACTACACCCATTATTTTATCCCATCCAAACAAGCTGGAAAAAAGATAGTATCTGTTGCAAGTAAGACCCTAGCTAGTTTTTGCGATAGGATTATTGTGCCGACTGCAAAGACTGAGAGGCTTTTGATAGACTACGGAATCGATCCTTATATGCTCGATATTATCCCAACTGGCATCCATATTCCAGAAATGTCCGACAAGGCTCTTTTGAGAAAATCTTTGGGCATGGCCGAGGATGAAAAAGTTTTGCTCTATCTTGGCAGGCTTGGGGCTGAGAAAAATATCCAGGAAATCATGGCCTATTACGACAGGCTAGAAGATGATGATATAAAGCTTTACATAGTTGGTGGTGGACCTTATCTTGATACCTTAAAGGAAGATGCCGCCGCCATTAATAAAGAAGTCATTTTTACAGGCATGGTTGAGTCAAATTCTGTAAACCGCTACTACCAGGCGGCAGATATTTTTGTCACAGCTTCCACATCAGAAACCCAGGGGCTTACCTATTATGAAGCCCTAGCCAATGGGACAATCGCCCTTTGTAGGGACGATGCGGTCCTTGATGGGGTAATCAAAAATGGCTTTAATGGCTTTAAATACAGAAATTTTGAAGAATTTGAAAAGTTTGTAAATAGGGTATTTACAGATGACGAATACAAAGAATTGCTAGAAATAAATGCCAGAGAATATGCCGAGGAAAATTTCTCTGTGGATGGTTTTGGTTCTAAGTGTATAGACTCATACGAAAAAGCTATAAAGGAATATGACCATGAAAGTCTTAATATATTCAAAAGACTATGACACTGTGAAGGAATCAGGCGTGGGGAAGGCTATCGATCACCAAATCAAGGCCCTTAGACTTGTTGGTTGTGATTTTACCTTGGATGAGAAGGATGATTTTGACCTAGTTCACATCAACACCATCCTTCCTGGATCAGTTCGATTTGCTTCAAAGGCAAAGAAAATGGGTAAAAAAGTCATCTATCACGGTCATTCCACCATGGAAGATTTCAAAAATTCCTTTATATTTTCCAATCAAATAGCACCGCTTTTTAAAAAATGGCTGGTTTATGCCTACAGAAAGGGAGACCTGGTCCTAACACCTACAGATTATTCGAAAAAAATCTTAGAGACCTATGGCCTAAATCGTCCAATAGAAGTGGTTTCAAATGGGATTGACCTTGACTTTTGGCGAAAAAAATCAAATGACAGGGAGAATTTTTACAAAAAATATGGCCTAGATTCAGAAAAAAAGTCAATAATTTCTGTTGGCCTACCAATAAAAAGAAAGGGCATTGACGATTTTCTAAGGCTTGCAAAAAGGCTTCCCCAATATGAATTTATCTGGTTTGGTAAGCTAGACAGGGCCCTTATGAGCCCTGAAATCAAAAAGGAAATGGAAGATGTGCCTGCGAATTTCCACACACCTGGCTATGTAAATAGCGATGAATTAAGACAAGCCTACGCTGGATCTGACCTCTACGCTTTTTTGACCCACGAAGAAACCGAAGGCATAGTTCTTCTTGAGGCCCTGGCCACTAGGACCCAAATCCTAATTCGAGATATAGAAATTTTCCAAGATGGCTTTGTCGATGGGGAAAATATCTACAAGGGCAAAAGTCTCGACGATTTCCAAAGTAAAATCAAGGGGATTTTGGAAGGGACTTTGCCAGACCTATCGGAAATTGCCTACAAAAAAGCTGAAGAAAAGTCGATTGAAAAAACTGGAGCTAGACTCCTTGAGCTTTATGAAAGGACAATGAAAAATGAGATCAGTAATTAAATTAATTGGACTTCTTGCTCTCTTTATCTTTCCACCACTCTTTGTAAATTATTTTTTAATTAGTTTTGATATTTACGGCAATTTTGCCATGGTCATTTCTCAATTTGGGGTAATCGGCATAAGTCTTGCCATAATTCTTATCTACATAAAGGGGAAAAAGCTTTACGAAGCCAAAACACTCATGTTAATTGACCAGGCGGGGGATATAGAAGATTTAAAAGCCTTAAGAGAAAAGAGAATATCCTATGATTCAAAGGCTGCCATCACCAAGGCGATTTTGTTAAAAGAATTTTCCGAAGAAGAGGCGGCGAAGCTTAAAAAATACACAACAAATGTGGCGGATATGGACCATTATTATTCAGGCTTTATCAAAAATACCGACCCAAGCCTTCGTGAAGAATACAAGATAAGACGTGATAATTTCAACAAGAAATACAAGCACAAGAGATGGGTCTACCTAGATTTTAAGGAAAATGTAAAGATGAGCCTTAAGTGGGCGGGCGGATTTTTTATCCTTCTTGGCCTTATTGGCTTTATTCAAAAATACAATACAAATAAGGACCTATATGTAATTTTATATATGGTTCAAATGGTTTTGGGGACAGGTTTTTTGATAAATACCATAATTTGGCTATCAAGGACCCTCAAATCCTACTGGGACAGAGATTTTTTATAAGATCAGCATCGCTGGTCTTTTTCTTTGCTTATATTAAAAGTGAACTTCATATATTAAAAAAATTAAAATAAAAACTTAAAATATTAAATATCGACTTTACAAAAATCAAAAAGCCTAGTATAATTTAGAAAAAAGGGAGGTTCTTATGATAAATAAATGTCCAAATTGTGGTGACCAAATGGTTATCACCTCATATAGATGCAATTCTTGCTACACAGAAGTACACGGAGAGTTTGAAGTTGATGCTTTTTCAAGGCTAGATAAGGAAGATAAGGAATTCATTGAGCTATTCTTACAAAAAAGAGGATCAATCAAAGATGTTGGAGAAGAAATAGGCATTTCCTACCCAACAGTTAGAAACAGGATTGATAAAATTGTAAGCAAACTCGGTGGAAAAATTGACAAAAAATCTCACAGGCTAGACATTTTGAATATGCTAGATAATGGCGAAATTACAACAGAAAAGGCCAAGGAATTACTAGAGGAGATAAACAATGACTGAAGAAAAACAACTAATCCTAAACATGCTTAAGGAAGGTAAAATCACAGTCGAAGAGGCAAGTGACCTTCTAGGAGCAATCGGGGATAAAAAAACAAGAGAAACTGACTTTGCAGGCAAGGTCACATCCGCAGTTGATTCTATTTTGAAAAAGGCAACTGAGGCCATAGGGGCAATCGACCTTGACCAAGCCTTTGATATTAACAATTTTAACCTCAAAGGTGAAGTCAATACCCACAAGGATATAAGGGTAGATGATGAAATTGACGAGATAAATATTGACCTAGTTAATGGGGAAATTTATCTAGAAAAAGGGACAGATTCAGGAATCATTATTTCCGCTGATGTTTTTTCTAAAAAATCCAACCTAGAAGACTACATCGATGTTGAAATTAGGGACGGTGTCCTAGATATAGGAGAAAACGACGACTACAAAACCTTGGGCGCAAGCGTAAAACTAAGGGTCCAACTAGGCAAGGATTTCTATGAAAAATTAAATATCGACACTGTAAATGCTAGGGTGGAAATCGCAGATACAGATTTTGGAAGCTTAAATATCAACTCTGTAAACGGCAAGATTATGGTAATAAACTCCAAGGCAAAGATTGATATTGACAATGTAAATGGAAAAATCGACATCAAAAATATCGACGGATCTTTGAGCATAGAAAATGTTTCAGGTGCAATTTATCTTGCAGGAATCAAGGGAGATTTGGTAGAAGTCGACAATGTTTCTGGCAATATCAGGGTTGATGGTCTTGAAAGCGAGAGAATAAGTGCAGATTCAAGTTCTGGATCAATTAGGATTTACAATATCAAGGAAACCACAGATATAGACCTAGAAACTGTAAGTGGAATAATTGTGGTTGACACAGATGACTACGATGGCGAAATCAAGGCCTTTGTAGAAAGCCCAGCTATCAATGTGACAGAAAAATACCAAAATAAAATAAAAACCGACGAAGGATACGACCTATCAACCTCAACAGACGAGGCAAAACTAACAATAAAAGCCAAAACAGGCCACGGCAAAGTATCCCTAAGATAAAATAAGGTGGGCAAAGGCCCATCTTTTTTTGACCTAAAAAATGTGATATAATAAAGAAAAGAAGTGAAAGGAGCTTTTTATGAAAGAAGAAAACCAAAAGCAAAAATCCTTTAAAAAAAGAATCACATTTTACATCCTACAACTAACCCTAGCAGGCCTTTTTATCTACCAATCTCTAGAAAGAAATGTAGGCGGTCAAATAAAAAAATTCAGCCCATTATTATTCATCATAGGGGTCCTAATGATAATAATGGACGCCACATTTATATATATGGAATGGAAAAACCACAAAAGAACGTCTTTATAAAAGAGGTTCTTTTTTTATTTTCAGAAAATAATTTTTTCACTAGGTGAGTCTATTAATCCAGGAATATTATCTTTTTTTTCGTTAATCCGAGATTAACTGTATCTTAATAATAATCAAGGTCATTTACATGACCCCTCCGTTCAAAGGGGAGGCCCAAGGGACCTTCCGCAGGGTCCCTCACCCGCCTCCCCTTAAACCCCTCTCGGCTACACCCCCGAGCGGCTCCTTAAGCGGAGTGCGGATATAGAAGCTTGCTTTTCGCAAGCTTTTTTGTGTAGAGAGAATTACCCTGTATAAGATTATGTATCTTCCTAGAGATTTCTAATCGTCGGTCACCTAAAAATCGCAAACTCGGCTTCGCCTCAGACAAGCGATTTTCTTTACGGTGACCTTGATTAGAAATCTTTGCTTGATAAAAGGGAGAAATGGCATCTAAGTTCTAGATTTTGCCAGACTCGTGTGGCTTTCGCCAAACATTGCTAAATTAGTGTTTATTTTCAAACAAAGAAGTGAAAAATCCCAAGGTCGAGTATTTTGTAAATGAAGTCGGCGTATAAAAATTTGATTGTTTGAGGCTTTAGCCGAGTTATCAAATTTTAGCCGACTGAATGTCAAAAAAGTTTGGAGATCGTCCAACTAAAACAAGGGCTCCTCTTTATTAATAGTTTGCCGAAGGCAAACTCCTTATCCCCCGCGAGGGGCCGGCCGGAGGGGGTAGCCGAGTGGGGTCTGGGGAGGCAGGTTGGGGAACGTCCGGAACGTTCCCCTGGGCCTCCCCAGGTTCGAAGAGATATTGTTAGAATAGTTAGCATTATTAAATGATAAGTTAATCTCGGATTGACGAAAGAAATATAACTTATCTCGGATAAGAATAAAAGATAATTTATCTCGGATAAAAAAATTAATTTATCATGGATAAAAGCCCAAAAAATGATATATTAAAAGGTAAGAGTACAAGAGAAGAATTCTTTTGCTACATAAGGGAGTCTTAGGGGGATGCCCCCTAATTAGAAAAGTTTTATGGGATTTTTTTTATTTTTTACACTTGAGCTATTGCTTTTTCTTTGCTTTAGCCTTATAGATTTTAAAACTTCATACCAAAAAAATCTGGCGGCTTTTTCTATGTTTTTCTTGATGTTTATCTTTGCGGCTACGAGAGGGTCGGGGGATGCGGATTATTACAACTATTTGTGGTTTGCCAAGGATATTGGGACAGACTTTGCTAAGGTGATGAATTTTTCCTATCCGGTTGAGTTTTCCTTTAGGTTTGCCTCCTACCTTATAAATCTCATTGGCCTTTCTCGTCAGTGGGTGATTGTCCTTATGAATTTCTTATCAATTGGACCTGTGACCTATGTTGCAATTAAAAAATCGGTCAATCCATTTTTGTCGGCCATCATATTTTTACCGATTTTCTTGCAATTTGATATGCAAACATCAAGGACAGCCACAGCTATAGGCCTGGGACTTTTATCCATATATCTTGCGAGCAAAAAAAAGAGAATTAAAAGCTTTTTGGTCCTAATCTTAGCTATTAGCTTCCATAAGTCGGCCGTGGTTTTGATTCCATTTTTGATCTACCTAGAAATTGATCTTTCAAACCTAGTGAAATGTGTAATTGTCTTTGCGAGTTTGGTTGTTTCAGTTTTTTCAAAAGTAGTTTTTGCCATAGCCGCAAGTATTTTTTCAAAAATTGGTCTTGGCATACTTTCTAGAAAAATTATCACCTACACCTTTGAGGGGAAATTCGCCTACGGAATGAAACTTTTCGACCCGAGGATAATATTTTTCCTTCTCTTATTCATTGTTTCCATAATGTATCTAGATAAGAAAACTTTCCAGGGTGACAGGATGGATAAGGCGGCTGTCAAAGCCATGGTTTTTGGCCTTTGCGTCATGCTTGTTTTTAGGTCATCGACAGCCATTGCCTTTAGGTTTTCATCCTATTTTGCAATTTTGGAGATGTTTTATTTGCCAATGATGATCAAGAAATTAAAATACAAAGACAGCCTGGCGGCCTTTTTGCTAATCTTATCCATAGTGGTCTTTATCATACCTTATGCGATTTACATTAGCGTGGATGCCCCAGCTTACGATTTTTTCTTTACAAATCCAATGGCCATCGAGTCATTAAATTAAAAAGGAGTTTTTATGAGAAAAGTTACAACTTACCAATTAATCGACGGGATTAAGAGAAACCTTGCCCTTCTTATCGTCCCTGCCATCCTGCTTTTTGGCCTAGTTTTTGGCCTTGGCATGAAAAATGTGGGCGGAACTTACCAAGCTTCAGCCGTTTTAATTGCCACAGCTGATGAGGGCGAAGAAATTTCTTACAATAAATTAATCCTAAACGAAAAACTTGCCAATATTTATTCGGAAATTATAAAATCACCTGACCTTTACAAAAAGGTTGAGGCTGACCTAAAAAAGGGAGGTTCGACCCTTTCTTATAAGGAAATTATGGCCCATTCTGATTTTGAAGTAAATCCTCAAGCTGGTCTTATTAGCCTAACCTACAATGATTCTAACAAGGATAGGGCGGCTGATGCACTTAAGTCAACCTGCGAAAACTTTAGGCTAATGGCTAAAGACTACATGAATGCGGATAATTTAGATTATTTGCACGAGGTAATGGTAGATAAGGCTCCAAAGAAAAAGCTAATCATATTTTCTGTGGCGGCAGGAATTGCAGAGGCTATTTTAGGCCTTGCCATGGTTATAATTAAGACCCTACTTTCTGATTCTATAGCCGATGAGGACGATTTGAGGGACCTTGATTATGATGTACTAGGCTCAAGTGATGAGATTTTGAAGATAAAATCAAAAATTGACCACAGGCTCCAAAATGGGGTTATTGGTCTTACAAGTCTTGGAAAAGTTGATTCCTTTGATTTTGCCAAAGCCTTGGCAGAAAGTCTAGCACCTGCCAATGGGGTTTTGTTTGTAGATAGTAAAAATAAAGCAGACCTTGAAGGAAAGTACCTAAGCGAAGTTAATTCCTTTAAGGTTTTAAGAAAGGGCGCCATTGACTATTTGGCCCTTCCAGAAAAGGCTTCTGATATAATCCTCGATACCAACGAGTTTTTTGCAGAAATTGCCAATAGGGAATCTTCTTACAACTACATCCTAATTGATCAAAAATCCCTAAAAACAGCCGACCCATACCTGGGAGCAAGGCTTTGCGATATGGAAATAATCCTGGTTGACGGTAAGACAAGGAAATCTGCTCTAGATAAGGCGATTAGCGACCTCAGGGAACTTGGAATAGATTATTGTGGGGTGGTTTACCATAAATAAGTTTATAATTTTCTGCCTTTTAATAATCCTAGCAGGATGCGGCAATGAAGAAAAATACACCAAACAAGATATAGAAACAAGGCCAGGGACTGGGATGAAACTTAAAGATGAAATTGGCATCGGGCTTTCCTACAAAGTCATAAGAGATGCTGAAATCTACACCGACCCCGACGAAAAAACAGCCTTCGATACCTTGGAAAAAGGCTCAGTCGTTCAGGCCAGCCAGGAAGAAGAAAACGGCTTTGCCTATGTGACCTACCAGGGCCAGGGGTTTTACATTAAAGTTAATGACCTAGAAGGAATATAGGAAGCACCTAGAATTTAAGGTGCTTTTGTTCTGGTATTTTGATTTGAACTTTGTAGAAAAACCCAATTTTATAATAATATTTAATCTACAGCCTAATCTCTATGCCTTTCCTGCTTTGGCTTAGGTATGATTGGAGAAGAAGTCTGAAATTAATTATAAATATATTATAAATACTGATTCGCAAAATTTACAATTTTTATTATAGAAAGATTTAAACAAAATAATCAGAGGAGGAAAAGATATGACAAAGAAAAATTTAATATCAATACCAATCAAATTTTCCCTTGCCTTATTAGTGGGTACGGTTTTTATTTTAAGCACCTTTATCCAAGAATCTTTTGCTAAAGAGGCTAAAAATGAGGTTTCAGGGCGAATTTATAACTTTGACAAGGATAGTCATTATGAATTTTCTGAGACTAAAGAATTTTCACCGACTGATAAGACTAATACCTATGGAAGTTTTTTTCTTAGCGGAAAGATTGCTGATGTGACTACAAAAGACGGGATTCCTGCCTATGAAGTCAATGACGGCAATTTGGAGTTTTTCTATAATTATGGGGATGAGCTTTTAAATGCAGAAGAAGATTCTTGGCATTTAACAAATGACAAAGGCAAAAAAATTGACGACCTTAAGTTGGATGAGAAAATCCTCAAAGGCGCTATCATCCTTCAAACTTCGACAGATGGCCTAAATTGGGTCAATGTGGCAATTATGACTGATGCTTTTTCCCAAACCCCAATCAGAACAAAACCCCTTTATGAAAGTAAGGACCTAGAGTTAATAAATGGCTGCTATTACAGATTGATCGTGGCCTATGAACTTAGGATAAAAACCGAAGATAGGAAGTTTCTTTTTATAAATAGGGACAAGTACGATTATAAAAAGATTGCAGAAATTTATAAATTTTACGCCTATACTGACAATAAGAGTGGCGAAGCTAACTCATCAAAGGAAACTTACAAGCTTGGCTCCAAAGTCCGAGTGGCTGATTTTGACACATATTCTGGCGAGAAAGCCATTGGCAAGGATGATCCCCACTATGGTTGGGATTTGGGATCTTTCTTTGTAAGCGGATATACAGATAAGATAAAAAACCCTGATGGTAATATGGTTTTTCTAAAAAATTTGGGTGATAAGGTCACACTTAGCTTTCATTTGAACCAGGACATCAATAAGCTAAATGGAAAAGACAAGCTTTCCATTACGGCGGACAGGGAAGGAAGCGACCAGTATTTTGAAACTCCTACTATGGATTTTGGCCGCGGGACTCTCATTATCCGCCATACAGACTATAAAAATGAAAAGTCAGAGCCTACGATTTATACAAATTATCTGGAATCAAACACATCTTTAGGTGCGGATACCATAGTCAAACTTTTTGAAGAAGGCGACTATGAAGTGGCCCTCGACTACCAGGTCACAAATAATCAGTTGATTGATAAAACTGCTCATTACAGGATTTTCTTCAAATTTTCCGTCAGAAATGGAAACTGCATGGTATATCCCTTTGATCTAGTGACTGGAAGCGAGCTTGCCAATACTTCTATAACGGAAAATGGTTTTTATTTAGACTTGGCCAAGTCACGCTATTTGAAAATAAATCTCAAAAGAGAGACCCTGGCAGAAGGGGCTGATGGTTTGGTGGAAGATACACGTTTTAACGGACCAGCAAGAGACGGTGCTAAATACACTGATGAGGGGATTTACACTATTACAGTTAGCAATGAATACACAGGCCAGTCTACGGTTAAGAAGCTTTATGTGGGAAATAATAATGTGATGAAAGCCCACATGACAACGGGTCTTGGAATTGCTGAAATAAACAAGCTGGTAGATCAGGGAGCGAGCATTTCTGATGATGGGAATATTCAAATGGCAAATGTGGAACAAACTGTATCGGAAACTGAGGAGACAAAACAAACTGGGACTGAAGTTGAAAATTATGATGAAAAAGCAAAAGAAGGCGAAGAAGAAGGGAAAAGAGCCTTATTAAAGCCTGTCCTTATAGGTCTTGGCCTTTGTCTTATTATCCTAATTTCGGTTTTTGTATTTAAAAAAAGAAGGAAAAAACTAATTGATAAGAAAAAAGACCAAGGAGAAAGACAATGAAAAGAATAATTGCCCTTATCCTTGCCCTCTCAATGGTTTTTACAGGATGCACGCAAAGTAAGATACAAAATAAACCAACAAAACCAAGTAAAAATCAAATAAGTGATGAAAGCTCTAAGCCAGTAGTATTGAAGGAAAACAAGGTTAAATATAAATCCTTAAGCGATAAGGGACTCTTAGTTGACGTTGAAGACCTCGTTTATAAGGAAACTATAGATGCCATTAATAGCGAAGATTATGTCGTAGAAAATGTTAGTGCCGTCTATATTTCTAAAGAATACCTAGAAGAAGTCGCCTTTAATTCTAAGTCAAATGTCTATTTTGGATATAGTCTAGCTGAATTAAATGAAGTATTTAAGGGAGATTCTTACATTTTCACCTTAGGAGATGATGGAAAGACTGCTGTTAAAAAACTTCAATCTATAGATGATAAGGCAACTGAAACCATGATTAGAAATGTTGCCATAGGAACAGGGGTCATCCTTGTATGTGTTACAGTTTCTGCTGTATCAGCTGGCCCGGCACCAGCTCTTAGCATGATCTTTGCGGCATCAGCAAAATCTGCCTCAAAATTTGCTGCATCCTCTGCAGCCTTTGGAGGAATTTCAAGAGGCTTAGTAAAGGGGATTGAAACTGGGGATTTTGGAGAAATAAAAGAAGCGGCTGCCATGGGTGCAAGCGAAGGTTTCAAATGGGGGGCAATAGGCGGTGCTGTGACAGGTGGCGCTAAGGAAGCCTTCAGTTCTATGTCAATAACCAATAGTAAACTAAAGAAGGGTGACGTTGCACGTATTCAGATGGGAAACAAGTGGTCAATGGATGTTATTAAAGATATTCAAGATCTTGACCAGTATAAGGTTATTAAAGGTATGAAAGAAATTAAGATAAATGGTAGAAGTGTCCTTGTTCCGAAGAATATTGACCTTAATTTTAAAATTAAGTTGCCTGATGGAACTATAGTTACTAATCTAGACCGTATAAATAAGAACCTTTCTCCTATAGAAGCAGCGACTGGATTTCCTTATGAGCTCCACCACATGGGTCAAAAAGCTAATGGGACCCTAGTAATGCTTACCAGAGACCAACACCGCGGTAATTATTCAATTTTACACACATCTAACAAAGCATCTGAAATTGATAGGCTTGATTTTGCTAAGGTCAGAAATGAGATTTGGAAAGGTTATGTTAAGCGGAAATTAGAAAATGAGGGTATTTAAGCATGGAGGATATTATTAAAACTTTAAAAGATGCCCCAGACTTTATAGGTGGGACTGGTAGGACAGAGGCAGAAATAGAAAGTGCTGAAAAAGAGCTTGGTATTAACTTTGCATCTGATTACAAAACCTATCTTAAGGAAATCGGCCTTGCTTGTTTTGACGGGCACGAATTAACAGGGATTTGCGAAGATCTCCGCCTAGATGTTGTCCATGTGACAAAAGACCAGTGGGAAAATAATCCTGAAGCTAAAAATTACTATGTAATAGAAGAAGCTAATATTGATGGAATAGTAATTTGGCAAGATTTTTCAGGAAAGATTTATATGACTGAAGGAAACTTAGAACTAAAGCTTATAGCAGATTCTTTGATAGACTATATTAAAAAATATAGTTGAAATATTTACAACTAAGAACTTGAAAAACAAAATATTCCCAAAACAAAAAGCCCGCTGGGGGCTTTTTTAGTACCATAAATAGTGTAAGAAAGAAAGTAATTTCTATCTTGCACTATTTTTGTATAATGAAGAAGTAGTATGACGTGGGGCTTTTAGGGTTAAAATATCCGCCAAGCAAACTGTAATCTACCTCTTCATTATTCATATTCGGTTAAGCAGGTTGGTCAAAACGTCCGTGTCACGAGCTAAAATGAGTGTAATGGTGCAGGTAGGAACTACAAATCAAAAGAAAGAGGGTAAAAAATGATATCTATAGGAATAGATATAGCAAAAGAAAAGTTTACAGCCTGTGCATTAGAACAAGGTAGCAAAATCATATGGAAGCCTTTTGATATTCATCTTAACAAAACAAAAGTAGAAGAATTTTTACAGAAACTAGATTCATTAAACGAAGAAGTCAAGATAATCATGGAAGCAACAGGGAGATACCATCTTCCAATCCTCTATGAATTAAAAGACAAAGGATACTTTGTAACTGTAATAAATCCCTTAAAAATGAAACAGTTTTGTCGAGTACTCAACTTTAGAAAATCAAAAAATGATAATATAGATGCCATACAAATAGCCGAATATGGCTTGATGTACTGGAAAGAATTACAAGAATACAAAGTAGATTCAGAAAGTTTCAGAGTCCTAAAAGAATTAAACAGATCCTATCAACACTATATGGACTTAAGAATCAATCAAATGAATTTCATAGATCAAACAATAAATCAAACATTTCCAGGAATAAAAAAACTAATTCCACATGGATCTAATGATTTTTCAAAAGACAAACTATTAGATTTCTTAGAAATATGGTGGCATAAAAACCTAGTATTAGAAAAAACAGAAGAAAAATTCATAGAAGATTTTAAAAACTGGGCAAAAGAAAAGAGATACCATCCTAATGCTGATAAAGCTAAATCCATATACAAGCTCGCAGAGGAAAGTATCTCAACTCACCCTTCTAGTAGCTCATATATAAAGACTAGCATACAAGAAGGAATAGAATTGATCAAACATATAAATCAAATTCTACATACTATTTTATCACAAATGATAGAAATTTCCGAGCCATTAGAAGAATATCAAGAAGCAAAGAAATTCTCAGGAATATCAGATAAATTAGCAGTACAAATCATAGCAGAATTTGGAGACTTATCAAAATTTAAAAACAAAAAAAGTTTGATATCCTTTGTAGGAATAGATTCACCTCCATATGAGTCAGGGAATTTTAAAGCAGACCAGAGAAAAATAACAAAAAGAGGCAATGCAATACTAAGAAAAGTAGGTTACCAAGCTATGAAATGTATGATGAGCGCTAAAGATCCTGAAAATGATATATATCAATATATGGTGAAAAAAGAAAAAGATGGGAAAGCAAAAAAAGTATGTAAATTTGCAGGACTAAATAAATTCTTAAGAATCTACTATGCAAAAGTTATGGCATTAAAACAAGAAAAGATGTTGTTAAAAGCAGCCTAGAATTAAAAATATAATAGTTAAAACAAGCCGATAGTAACCGGCTTATTTGCCATGCTCAAATTTAAATTCTAATTAACAAGGAGAAAAGCAAAATTAATTTTACTTTTCTCCTTGACTTTTGTTAGCAGGTTTGCTTTGTTATTCTTCTGGGTCTAGGGGTTCTTTTAGGTCTTCGTTTCTGAAGAAGTCTGTGCCGTCTGGGACGTTACTTTGGAAGGCGCCTAAGATTGAAACGTAGTCCTTTTCATCTATTGTATAGGTAACTTCGAATTGTAGGTATTCCATGAAGTATTTTTCGAATTGGACTCCGTATCTTTTTGTGGCGTAAGAGTAGGTGTTTTCTCCATCTTCAGTAAGTTCGCCTTCGATATGGCGTGTTTTTGTTGGGTCCTTGTAATCACTCGCATGGGCGGTTATTTCTATGTGAGTCTTTTCTGGGTCAACTTTTTTACCGTCTTTGTAGAAAGAGATGTAGATTTTATTGTCCTTTAGGAGGTCAATACAAGGTAGGTCACCTTCAACCCTACCGTCTACGTCGTCTTCGATATTATCGATTTTCGCCTGGTCAAAAGTCTCAAATTCTTCTTTGGTGTAGGTCCTTATAATCGGCTTTCTGTCGTCATTTGAGATCTGCGCTTCAATTTTAACCCCATCTGCTTCCATATTTCTTAAATATCCAGGTGTTGGTCTGAAGGTTAACAAGATGAAGGCCCAGATGGCGATAAATATCCCAATTATTCCAAATACTAATTTTTTAAACATGATCTTCTCCTTATTCTATAGAAATCTTCTCCTTGTGGAAATAATTTACTAGGGCGAAATAGGCTAGGGCAAATATTCCTAAGATTAGAACAATAATCGCAAAAGATGACCAGTTTAAATCTAGCATATTTATAGAAAATGTGGCTGCATTAGTTGAATATTCCTTAAATTTGATTAAGCTTGTGTTTCCTAGTCCACTAATCAATTTTGCATATACATATCCTTGGAATAAAATCAAGGCTACGAAAAGGACTAACTTTGCTGACCTGCCCATTCTGTTAAAGGGGCGTGACCCACCAAGTGCATTTGCTGCCATCATAATTAGGGCAAAAATTGCATAAAACAAGACGATAATAATTGTGAATTTTACCAAGCTGATAAAAATATTTAAGTCAATGCTTTGACCTAGGTATTTCAAAATGTCTAGAGGATTTAGTCCCCCATCGCTAGTTAGGCCTATAAGCAAAAAGTTAAAGATAGAAAAAACTCCAATTACAAGTCCCATCACTAGGTAATTTATAAGTCTAGCTCCTGTTACCTCACTTGATGAAAATGGTAGTGATGTATAAAAGGCTGCCTTTTTGCCGTAAAACCTGTTGTTGTCACTATCATTAAGGCTGGCTAGGGAAATTAGTGGGGCAAAGGTCATAACTGATCCGCTTATTACAATTATAAGGGATATTGGGCGGAAATCTGTCAACTTATAGACAAAGACCCCTAGGATTGCTATTAGAAGGGGTGATAGCATCCAAGCCATTACCTTTTTTATGTCTTCTTTAAAAATTTGTCTAAATAATTTTCCCATTAGAGGACCTCCCTAAAATATTCTTCAAGGCTTAGGCCTTTTTCTTCTCTTATTTGGTCAACTGACTTATGAGCAAGGACCTTGCCATCTGAGATTATGATTACTTCGTCAAGGATTTTTTCAATCTCGGATATAAGGTGGGTTGATATGATTAGAGTTGATTCCAGATTGAAATTTTCTATAATTGTATTTAGCATTTCATACCTTGCCTTTGGGTCAATGCCCGTCATTGGCTCATCTAGGAGGTAGATCTCGGTTTTCCTCGCAAGAGTGGCTGCGATTTGCACCTTATCTTTCATTCCCTTTGAGCATTCCTTGATTTTAAGGTTTCTTTTAATAGAAAAGGAATCGATCATCTTGTAGTAGCTTTCTGAGTCAAAATCGTCGTAAAATTTTTCGTAAATATTTCCAATGTCGATTACAGTCATGAAATCGTCAAAGGGAAGGTGGTCTGGTTGGTAGGAGATGAGGGCGTTTGTCTCTCCGCCTGGCTTTTTGTCGTTGATTAGGACCTCACCATCGTAATTTTTTTCAAGGCCAGCGATGACCCTCATTAGAGATGACTTGCCTGCTCCATTTTCTCCAACAAGACCGATTATTTTGCCTTTTTCTAAGTTTAAATCAAAGTCTTCTAAGACCTTTCTACCTCCATATTTGAGGCTTAAGTTTTTTATCTCAATCATAATTCCTCCCAATAATCTTTTAAATCTTTTAGGGCCGCATCTTTACCTATGTTTAAAGATTCCATCCCATTTATAAAATCATCTGCAAAGCTTGTAAAGGCTCTGTTTGAAAGTGATTTTATTTTCTTTGTGTCTTCTGTTACAAACCTGCCGATTGTCCTTTGGCTCTCGCAAAGACCTTCTCTTTCAAGCTCTGCCAGGGCTCTTTGGATGGTGTTTGGGTTTACCTTGTAGGCTGTGGCGAGGTTTCTGACCGAGTCAATCTTTTCTCCGGCCTCCCAGTCGCCTGTGGAAATTTTGATCTTAAAATCTTCCAAAAGCTGGATATAGATAGGTCGGTTGTTATCAAAATCCATACAAACCTTCTTTCTTTGTATCACTGTACTATTATCTTAATACAAGTGTACTACGTCCTTAATACAATGTCAAATTTATTTAAAAAAATTTTTATTTGCAAGGAAGTAGTGAATATCGTATATGAGAGAATGTTGATTTTATAAGCTCCCTCGTCGTTCACTTCGTTCTCTCTGTCGACGGTAGTTTTCGGGCTCGCTCTTATCCGTTCCGGATAAAGAGTTCGCCTCGAAAAGCTTCGATTAAGGGCTGCCATCAGTTCGCTTTGCTCACTGTTGTCTCCTCGAGCCGACGGGCTGTATTCCCATTAGGGACGGCGCATGATGAATTTTTCGAAAAAACCGTCCTCTCCGCCGTTTCGAGGAGCAAAGCGACGAGAAATCTTATGAATGCGAGATACATATATACGAAGAGATTTTATATGAATTTAAAAATTTTTTTCTTACCAAGTTATGGTAAAATATAAATAATTAGTTATAAAAGAAATAAATTGAGGAATAATATGAAATTAGTTATAGAAAATTTATCCAAGTCCTTTGACCAAAAGGAAGTTATAAAGGACGCTTCTTATGACTTTGAAAAAGGCACTGTTTATGCGCTATTGGGACGAAATGGGGCAGGTAAGACTACACTTTTTAGGCTGATTACAGAAGCTATCAAGAAAGATTCCGGAGAGATTTATATAGAAGAAGATGGGACAAAGACTCCTGTGTCTTTTGACGACGTTTTTATGATGGTGGCAGAACCTGATTTGCCTAAATTTCTCACAGGCTACGAGTTTATCAGATTTTTCATAGATGCCAATAGGGAAAATATCAAGGATTTAAAGGACATCGACTACTATCTAGACCTAGTTGATTTTGACGAGGAAGACAGCCACAGGCTAATCCAGTCCTATTCAACAGGTATGAAAAACAAAATCCAAATGCTCATGTTTTTGATCCTAAAACCAAGGATTATCCTCATGGATGAGCCGCTAACAAGCCTTGACGTGGTTGTGTCCCTCCAGATGAAAAAAATTATCAGACAAATCCACGAAGATCACATCATGATTTTCTCAACCCATATTCTCCAGCTTGCTAAGGATATTTGCGATAAGATTGTTTTATTATCAGAGAAAAAATTATCAGGACTTGATGATTCTTACCTTGCTGACCCTGACTTTGAGGACAAGTTAATATCAATCCTTGCTGGCGAAAAAGAGCATTTAGGAAATGACCATGAATAAAGATCTTAGGACCTACATCATAGCTGAAAAAATCGCTCTTACTGAAACTTTTAACCTCATGGTTTACGGTATAAGGAAGCTTCCTTTAATCGGGAAAAAATTAGGAGATAAGTATAGGTTTTTTGAGGTAAAGGGGATAATGTATAGCTTTTATCCGATTTTTGTCTTTATAAAACAAATTTTGGGCTGTCTTTTATCCTTTGTAATCGCCTATTTATTCACAACTATCACTTATGGTTGGGTTTTTAAAATCTTTGGTGGAGAGATTTTTGCGGCGGATATTACAAGCAAAGCTGAATTGACATCTTATCTTATGGGCCTCATGATTCCTGTAATTCTCTACTTTGCAACAGGGATTTTTAGGAATTTTATCTACGACAATGGGCCTGGAATTGGCAAATATTTTGCCCAATACCATATAGACCCCGCATCTTCTTACAAGATATTTTTGTATTACAAACCAGCCATGAGGCTAATTGGTAGGACTCTAATTTTTGCTATATTTTTTAGCCTGATAAATAAAATTTCTCTTATTTATCCTCTTTTAATGAGCTTTGGAGTCTATTTCCTAGAAACAGGGGCTTCGGTTTTCTGGATGAAATACAAACTTAAACACAAAAAGGGAATCTTAGACAATGGACTTTTGCAAGTCGCCTTTATTATTTTAATCCCTGTTCTTGTTATGGGACTTGTTATTACAGGTCGTTTTGACCTAAGGATTGCGACTGCTATAATTTTTGGATTTTCACTTGCCCTTTTCATCTATGGACTAAATGGACTTAGGAATTTCGAATCTTTTGACCAAGTAATCGAAGAATCTGTAGAAGAATATGATGTATCTGCAGTAGAACTTGATATGAGTGATGCCAAGGCCTACGAGCTAAAGGATAAGGATATAGAAGTTAAAAATAAAAAGGGACTTTACAAGAAAAAGGGCCTGGCCTTTCTTAATTCCTTGTTTTTTATAAGACATAAAAGGCTTATCACAAAACCTGTAATAATAAAATCTTTGGCTGTGCCAGCCATCGGACTTGGAGTATTTTTCTTTACAGTTTTTAAGGAAACTTTAACAACAGAAGGGATTTTTGAGCTAACAATCAGGGCTATGCCATTTTTGACCTACACACTTTCAAGGCAGGATAAGGTCATAAACGCCATGTACCTAAACTGCGACCAGGGCCTTTTGCCTTATGGTTTTTACAGGAAAGGGGAGATGCTCCAAGCTATGTACAGGCTAAGATTTAGGTCCATGCTAGCAATCAACATGATTCCGGCGGCGGCAGTTTTTGCGACTTATATGGCAGCAATTGCTTACAAAGGAGAGCTTTTGTGGGTAAATAATTTGGTTGTTCTTGCCTATATTCTTTTAATGACCACATTTTTCACAAGCCTCGCCCTAGCAAAATACTATCTCCTCCAACCCTACAACCAAGAGGGAATGGCAGTAAGCAAGGTCGCAGGAGTTATAAATATGGTTGTCTACTACATTTGCATCTACGGTGCCTTTATTGTTAGGGATATGGATTATAAGATGATATTGATGGTAAGTGGTGGCTTTATCCTTGCTTTTATAATTATTGTGAATATTTTGATAGTGAAATTTGGGTCAAAAACCTTTAAGATCAGGGATTAGGGGGAATACTTCGATTGCTTTGGTCCCTAATTTGTTAGATTCCTCCTGTCGACCTTGCTCGAGGTAAACTATTTGTCGGAATGAAGCCAGATAGAATAATTATCGTGTGTCATTCTGAACGAAGTGAGGAATCTCATGAATGAGGGATAACCGAATTCCTAGGTGAATTGTCTTAAGACAATTCGCCTTATTTTTTATTAAAACCTTCAATAAGCTTTAAAAAAATCACAAAATTAATATTTATAATAAAATTAAAATAATATTTTATAAATATTAATCAATACATGAAATGATAGTATAAATTTAGCAAATAAAGCAAACCTTTGTCATTGCTATATGCATAGAGTAGATAATGTTGGGCCTTGTCTTACAATTAAATTATCGTATAATTAATTCGTTCATAATTATACAAGGATTTATGAACGAAATTAAAGAAAGAAGGTTATGTATTTGGTAGAAAATAAAAAATTTCAGTGGCCAATTTTTATACTTATGGCAAGTGTAACATTTATGGCAATCCTATCTGAGCTAGTACCATCGGGGATCTTGCCAGAGCTTATGACGGGTCTTGGCATATCTGAAGCACAAGCTGGTACCTTAGTTGGTTTTTATGCAATAGCCAGTGCGATTTTTGCAATTCCTTTAATCTCTGCAACTGTTGAATTTAGCAGGAAGAAACTTTTAATTTGCTTACTAATAGGCTTTGCCCTTAGTAATGTTTTAGTTGGTTTCGCACCTAGTTATATTCTTGCCATAGTTGGAAGGGTAATTGGTGGAATCTGTGCCGGAGTTTTGTGGCCAATGATTGCGGCTTACGGAATGAAGCTTGTCGATGATGAACACAAGGGTTTGGCCGTAGCTGTTATCATGAGTGGTACAACATTTGGTATGAGTTTAGGACTTCCACTTGTAACCCTTGTTGGTACAAATGTTGGATGGAGAATTGAATTTTTGGTAATTGCAATTCTTATTATTTTAATTGCTCTAGGCAGTCATTTCATGTTGCCAGAAGTATCTGGAGAAAAAAGAGTTAGAGCTAACTCACCCCTTACTCTTATCAAAAATAAAGGTGTACTTATTATTATCTTGCTTACATTTATATCAGTTCTTACTAACTATGGAGTTTACACTTACATCACAAATTTAGTTGATTCAATAAATTACAGTGGGGGAATTGGATTTGCCCAAGTTCTTTTTGGGATTGGTTCAATCTTATCTGTTCTTATTGCAGGAAAAATTATAGATAAACATATAAAGATACTTTGCCTTTTAATGTTAGCATCATCTTTACTAGCCTTTATATTTTTCGGTAGTCTTTCATCAATTAGTTTTATGGTTCACTTAGGATTTATCCTTTGGGGCATTGGATTTGGTGCCTTAGTAACCCTATATCAAACAGCAGTAGCTAGGCAGGTGCCATCAAACGCATCAGCAGTTGCTACATCATTACAATCTGCAAGTTTTAACTTTTCAATAATGATTGCAAGTTCACTAGGTGGAGCAATACTCGCAAGTGGAAATATTAATAATCTACTTTTCCTAATGGCAGCTATCTTAGGAATAGGTTTACTTGTGACAATTTTATCAAAGAAGACATTGGCTTAATTATTTAAAATTCTTAGGAGGAATATATTATGAAGAAAAAATTTATTAACGCAAAAGTTTATGGTCACAAAGATGCATCTGAAATCTTAGTTGAAGATGGAAAGTTTTTGAAATTTGGAAACAATCTTGAAGATGCAGATGAAGTTATTGATTTAGATGGAAACCTTGTTATTCCACCATATGTAGATGCCCACCTTCACCTAGATTACTACATGATTGGTAAGACTGATGAAGTTAAAAATGAATCAGGAACACTTTTTGAAGCAATCGACCTTTGGAATGATTTCAAAAAGGGAGTAACAAAGGAAGACATGAAAAAGAGAATTTATCAAGCAGTAGAAGATTGTCTTTCCTATGGTACTCAATATATAAGAGCACAAACTGACTGTACTGATCCTAACCTAACAGGAATTAAGGCAGCTCTAGAAGTGCGCGACGAATTAAAAGATAAGTGTACAATTCAAGTTGTTGCCTTCCCACAAAATGGTATGTATTCGTACAAAGAAGCTGGCAAAACAGGAAGAGATTTAGTTGAAGAAGCGCTTGAACTTGGCTGCGAAGTTGTTGGTGGAATCCCACACAACGAATGGAGCCGTGAACTTGGAGAAAAGTCACTAAAAGAAATTGTAGGTCTTGCAGTTAAACATAACAAACTTATTGACGTCCACTGTGATGAAACTGATGATGTTATGGCAAGATTTGTGGAAGTATTAAATGCGGAAGCAATGATTAATGGTATTGCTGAAAAAACAACAGCAAGCCATACCTGTTCCTTTGGTTCAGCAGATGATTCCTATGCCTTTAGAATGATGGGATTATTTAGAAAATCTAAATTAAATTTCGTCTCCCTTCCAACAGAAAATGCCTTCTTACAAGGCCGCCAAGATTCATATCCAAAACGTCGTGGCATCACAAGAGTTCGTGAATTTGTAGACAATGGTGTTAACGTATGCTTTGCACAAGACTCTATAGTTGACCTTTGGTACCCAGCAGGCAATGGAAACCTAATGAATATTCTTGATAATGGAATCCATCTTGCCCAACTAATGGGAGAAAAGGACTTTGATAGGGACTTTGACCTTGTAACCTATAATGGAGCAAAGGCAATGTACCTTCAAGACGAATATGGATTTGATGAAGGAAAACCTGCTAACTTCATAGTTCTTGATGCACCAAATGAATTTGAAGCAATAAGAAATAGGGCAGAATGTCTTTCATCAGTGCGTAATGGAGAATTCTTATTTAAAAAAGCAAAGAGAGAATTTGAAATTGAACTTGATTTAAAATAAAAATTTATAAAAAAATAGGGGCTGCTAAACAGCCCCATTTTTATGCTTATTTATAGTCTAGCTATATCTTTTGTAATGAAATTCTTTAGTAGGAAGATAATCACAATTGTAATTATAAATTCTACTCCTAGGAATGTACCATTATAAGCAATGGAATATAACCAAACATTTTGGCCTTCTGGGGCGTAAGAGCCGAAGAAGATTACTCCTGTTAGGACGTGGCAGACAAATCTGGCAAAGACGCCTAGGAATGTGCCCTTGATAACAGGTGCGATTTCGTGGTTTGCTGCAAAATTCTTTGAGAAAAATCCAACAAGACCAAGTGAAGCGTAGGCTAGTGGGTAATCTAGGATAGCTTGGACTGGGTGGTAGATTGAACCGCCAAACATCATATCAAGCACACCGTAAAGAGCTCCTACAAGAATGCCAGGGCCTGCTCCGTGTCTTATTGCAAAGATGATTAATGGAATCATCTGTCCTGCTGTAATAGAACCGCCTTGAGGCATCTTAAATAGGGTGATACGGCCTAGAATAAAGGCTAGGGCAAGCATTACACCACCTTCAGCTATCATTTTTGTTGACCATTTACTATTATTCATAAAAAAATTCCTCCTTTGCACAATACTGGGAGGATTTTGTAACTTACCTCCGCCAGCATTACCTGGATCAGGTTAAGGGTATGATCTCAGCCAACTCTTGGTTGGCACCCCTAGTACACTATTACTATATAGGAAAATTGGTAAAAGTAAACTCCGACGGGGTTCTCTACCCACTTTGCTTATAGAAAAGTGGCTAATTTCTAGTATAATACTTGGGTATAAATAAGGAAAATTAGCGAAAGTTTAGATATAGATTGAGAGATAAGATGGAATTTAAGTTACAATCAGACTATGCGCCAAAGGGTGACCAGCCGGAGGCGATTAAAAAATTAAGTGATGGGATTCTCGCTGGCAAAAAGCACCAAATCCTAAGGGGGGTTACTGGCTCTGGTAAGACCTTTACCATGGCCAATATTATCCAAAATGTTCAAAGACCAACCCTGGTCCTTGCCCACAACAAGACCCTAGCCTACCAACTTTTTACCGAATTTAAGGAATTTTTTCCAGAAAATGCTGTGGAATACTTTGTTTCCTACTACGACTACTACCAGCCAGAGGCCTATGTGGCAGCGACTGACACCTACATTGCCAAGGACTCGTCAATAAACGACGAAATCGATAAGATGCGCCATTCCGCAACCATGGCCCTTTTTGAAAGAAGGGATGTAATTATCGTTGCCAGTGTTTCTTGTATCTACGGCTTGGGTGACCCGATTGAATACAAAAAGCTAGTTGTATCTTTAAGACCTGGCCAGGAAATTAGTCCGGAAGAGGTTATGAAAAAGCTAATCGACGTCCAATATGTCCGAAATGACGTGGAATTTGAAAGGGGAACCTTTAGGGCAAGAGGCGATATTTTAGACATTTATCCTGCTGGTTTTGATCAAAAAGCCATCAGAATCGAATTTTTTGGCGATGAAATCGACCAGATTTCAGAATTTGATCCCCTAACAGGAAAAGCAATCTCAAAGATTTCCCACGCTTACATTTACCCTGCCAGCCACTATGCCACAACAAGTGAAAAGACTGAAAAAGCAATAATTTCCATTGAAAAAGAGCTTGAGGAAAGAATTAAGGAATTTGAAAGTGAAAACAAACTCCTAGAGGCCCAGAGAATCGAACAGAGAACCAAATATGACATTGAAATGCTCAAGGAAATCGGCTTTTGTTCGGGTATTGAAAACTACTCTGCCCACCTTTCTCAAAGGCCAAGGGGTTCAAGGCCATATACACTTATAGATTATTTTCCAAAGGACTTTGTCCTCATGGTTGACGAATCCCACGTATCCATTCCCCAAGTTGGCGGTATGTACGAAGGCGACAGGTCTAGAAAGCAAAACCTGGTAGACTTTGGCTTTAGGCTTCCATCAGCCCTTGATAACAGGCCTTTAAAATTCGATGAATTTGAGAAATTAATCAACCAAACGGTCTATGTATCAGCAACTCCAGGCCCATACGAAATGAAGAAAACCCATGGTGAGCTTGTAGAGCAAATCATTAGACCAACAGGACTTTTGGACCCAATTGTGGAAGTAAGGCCGACTGAAAATCAAATAGACGACCTAATAGGAGAAGTCCACAAGACAATAGCTAAGGGTGAAAGGGTCTTAGTTACAACACTCACCAAGAAAATGGCAGAAGATTTGACAGATTATTTGATGGAACAAAACATCAAGGTAAGATATCTCCACTCCGACATCAAAACCATAGAAAGGTCTGAAATCATAAGGGATTTAAGGTTGGGAAAATTTGACGTCCTAGTTGGAATTAACCTCTTAAGAGAAGGTCTTGATATACCAGAAGTGTCTTTAATTACCATCCTAGACGCCGACAAGGAAGGTTTCTTAAGAAGTGAAACATCTTTAATCCAGACAATCGGTCGTGCGGCAAGAAACTCCGAAGGTCATGTAATTATGTACGGAGACACCATAACAGGATCCATGCAAAGGGCCATCGACGAAACAGAACGTAGGAGAAAAATTCAAGAAGAATTCAATAAAAAACACGACATCACACCAACAACCATAAAGAAAAATATCGGCGAAATAATCCAAATAACAAAGAAGGCCGAGGAAGAAGAAATCGAAGAATTCAACAGAGAAGACATAGCAACTATCCTAATAAATATGGAAAGCGAAATGTATAAGGCGGCAGAAGAGCTTGATTTTGAAAGAGCAGCAAGATTAAGAGATCAAATAAAGAAAATGAGAGAAAACTTTTAGAAAAAGTTTTTCAAAACTATTTTTTGATTAGAATTATTTTGTAAAATAGGAAAACTTGGGTCATTAACATGACCCCTCCGAAATCGGGAGGGACGCTAAGGGACCTTCCGTATGGTCCCTCATCGCTTCCCTCCCGAACCCTCCCTTTCCTTACACCCCCAGACGGCTCCTTGGCGGAGGGCGGAAGGAGAAGTTTGCCCAAGGCAAACCCCTTTAGTAGAGAGAATAGCCTTGTAAAAGTTAGCGTAACTTTTAACTGATTTCTAATCGTCGGGTTGCTAAAAATCGCAAACTCGCTTACGCTCAAACAAGCGATTTTCTTAACGCAACCCTTGATTATAAATCCTAACCCGATAAAGGAGAGATTTGGTCTCTAAGTTTGAGTGTTGCAAGGCTCGTTTGGCTTTCGCCAAACATTACTAGATGAGAGTTATGTTTTAGTTTTAAGTGGACTAGACTCCTATGCCATAATAGCAAGACATAGGTGACAAGAGATTTCTCCACTCGCTTAGCTCGGTCGAAACGAGGGAGGGTGATTCTGTCAATTTCTCTAAGTTTTTGATGTTTTTTTGTAAAAAAAGTTATCACCTTTACTTATTTATCAAGTCTTTTGTAAATGAAGGAGGCGTCAAAAAATTTGATTGTTTGAGCGTTAGCGAGTTATCAAATTTTAGCCGACTGAATGTCAAAAAAGTTTGGAGTTAGTTCAACTAAAACAAGGGCACCTCCATACCAACAAGTTTGCCAAAGGCAAACTCCTTGTCCCCCGAGAGGGGTCGCCCGGAGGGGGTAACGGAAGGGGGTTTAAGGGGGACCCGATGGGGGAACGTGCGAAACGTTCCCTAGGGGTCCCCCTTAGAACGGGGATTCAACTGTAAGTAGAATAAAAATATAAAAGATAAAGATATCTTAATATTATAAATAAAGAAAATAAGTTATCTTGGATAACAAAACTGAAAGGAAAGTAATGAAAGAAAATAATAATATTATTATAAAAGGAGCAAGGACTAACAATCTAAAGAATATTGATTTAACCCTCCCTCGTGATGAGATGATTGTTTTTACTGGGCTTTCGGGCTCTGGTAAGTCTACTCTTGCCTTTGATACTATCTATGCTGAGGGTCAGAGGCGTTATGTGGAGAGTCTTTCTTCTTATGCTAGGCAGTTTTTGGGTGGGATTGATAAGCCTGATGTTGATTCTATCGAGGGTTTATCTCCTTCTATTTCCATTGACCAAAAGACTACCAACAGGAACCCACGTTCGACTGTGGCGACTGTTACTGAAATTTACGACTATTACAGGCTTTTATATGCTAGAATCGGGGACGCTTTTTGTCCAGTTTGTGGCAAGCCTATTGTTGCCCAGTCTGTTGACCAGATGGTTGATAAGATTATGGAGCTTCCTGAAGGGAGTAAAATCCAACTTCTTGCTCCAGTTATTAGGGCCAGAAAGGGTCAGCACAAAAATGCCCTTGCTAATATTAGAAAAGACGGTTTTGTCCGTGTGATTATCGATGGGGAAAGATATGAAATCGAGGATGATATAGACCTTGATAAGAATAAAAAACACGACATTTCTGTAATTGTAGACAGGATTAAGATGAAAGAGGGGATTGAATCGAGAATTGCAGATTCCCTTGAAACTACAATTGGCCTTGCAGATGGCCTTGTGATTGTGGATGTGATTGGCGGAGACCAAATGCTTTTATCATCCAAACTTGCTTGCCCTGAAGGCCACGTGTCTTTACCTGAAATTACCCCAAATATGTTTTCATTTAACGCTCCAATCGGCATGTGCCCTGAGTGTAACGGCCTTGGTTTTCACCTCCAGGTTGACCCGGACCTCATCCTAGCCGACAGGAGCCTTTCTATAAACCAAGGTGCTGTTGAGCCTTATGCAACATCTGCCAAGGGGACCTATTACTATGAAGTCATAAGGGCTATTGCAGATCATTATAATTACCCATACGACGCACCTTTGGAAGATGCACCAGATGAAATGATCAACGATATTTTATATGGAACAGATTATGACTTGTCTTTTGTTTTTGAGTCCCATTTTTCGGGCAAAAAACGCTACAAGGGAATTTTTGAGGGTGCTATCCAAAATATTTGGGACAGGTACCAAAGAACAAATTCTGATTCCCAAAAGAAAAAGTTTAGGGACTACATGGGCGAAGAAGAATGTAGGGTTTGCCATGGCGATAGGTTAAAACCAGAGGTTTTGGCTATTAAGGTCGGGGGTAAAAATATTTCAGAATTAACCCGCCTTTCTGTGGCCAAATCCATTGAATTTTTCGAAAAGCTTGAGCTTTCTGAGATGAAAGAGCAAATCGCAGAGCTAATTATAAAGGAAATTAAGGGCAGACTTAGGTTTTTAAATGACGTTGGGCTTTCATATTTGACCCTAAACCGTACAGCTTCAACCCTTTCGGGCGGGGAGAGTCAGAGAATAAGGCTTGCCACCCAAATCGGATCGGGCCTTGTGGGTGTGTCTTATGTTTTAGATGAGCCTTCAATTGGCCTCCATCAAAGAGATAATGACAAATTAATTAAGTCTTTGAGAAACCTCACAGATATTGGAAATACACTGATAATTGTAGAACATGACGAAGATACCATGAGGGCGGCGGACTTTATCGTTGATATTGGCCCAAGGGCCGGCATCTACGGTGGAGAAATTGTCGCAAAAGGGTCCCTTAAAGACATCATGGCATGCAAGGATTCGCTAACAGGCGATTATCTGGCAGGACGAAAGAAAATCGAACTTCCAGCAAAACGTAGGACTTCGGATAAATATATAGAAGTAATCGGCGCCGCTGAAAATAATCTCAAAAATATTGACGTGAAATTCCCACTGGGGACCCTTACAACTGTGACAGGAGTTTCTGGATCGGGCAAATCTTCGCTTGTCAATGAGATTTTATATAAGATGGCAACCAGGAAAATCAACAAGTCCAAGGTCCACGCCGGTCGTCACAAGAAAATCAAGGGCCTTGATCAAATTGATAAGGTAATAGCCATCGACCAGTCTCCAATAGGTAGGACTCCAAGGTCAAATCCGGCAACTTATACCAAGGTTTTTGACTCCATTCGTGACGTTTTTGCCATGACCAACCAGGCTAAGATGAAGGGCTTCCAAAAGGGAAGATTTTCCTTCAACGTCAAGGGCGGAAGGTGCGAGGCTTGTAAGGGGGACGGAACAATTAAGGTTGACATGATGTTTTTGCCTGATGTTTACGTGCCATGCGAAGTATGCCATGGAAAGAGATATAACAGGGAAACCCTTGAAGTCAAATTTAAGGGCAAGGATATTTCTGAGGTCCTTAATATGACTGTTGAGGAAGGAATTGAATTTTTTGAAAACCAGCCTACTATTGTGAGAAAACTCCAAACCCTCTATGATGTGGGCCTTGGCTATATTAAAATCGGCCAACCTTCTACAGAATTATCCGGTGGTGAGGCCCAGAGGGTCAAACTTGCCACAGAACTTGCCAAGGTGTCGACAGGTCAAACTTTGTATATCCTAGATGAGCCAACAACAGGCCTTCACACAGCTGATGTTCACAAGCTTATAGAAGTTTTAAATAGGCTTGTTGATCAAAACAATACGGTTGTAGTAATCGAGCACAATCTTGATGTGATCAAGGTTTCTGACTATATAATCGATTTGGGACCTGAAGGCGGAGATGGGGGAGGAAACCTTGTTGCCACAGGGACTCCAGAAGAGATTGCCAAGGTCAAAAAATCTTACACCGGCCAATATCTCAAAAAATTATTGAAGTAAAAGTCGTCCCAGACGGGGCGATTTTTCTTAAAAAAAACGAAAAGCTTTAATTTATAGGCAAAAAATGATAAAATAATTTTATAAAGATTAAAAGGAGAACTTATGTTAGAAGCAAAAAATGATAACAAAGATAGAAATGATATAGATATAGCAGATAATACAGCAGGAACAGTTGGTTTTGACCCAAAGACAGGCAAGGTTTTCTATGTAGATGAGCCAAAAAAAGCCCCAGCTAATGAGCCAATAGGCGATGAAGAAGAATCTAAAGCAATAGCCGAAGAACTAAGCGAAACAACAGATGCCATAATTGACCTACTAAAAGAAGCAGGAATCGAGGACCCAACTGACCTTGAGGCTATAAGAAAGCTAGCCGAAGAAGACAAGTAATGATAAAATCCGACAGGGGCCTTGGCTTAGTCGAATTTATGATTGATCTTTACTACGACAGGCATTTGGAAAAGGACTCTGAAAGAAAGCCACTTAAGGCCTATGTGGCAAAAAAACTTGCCAACTGTCCTCACGGAGATGCCAAGCCTTTTTGTTCGTCTTGCAAAATCCATTGCTATGATAAGGAAAATAGGAAGAGAATCAAAAAAGTAATGAAATATGCCGGACCTCGAATGATTTTTTACGCACCAGTTGTGGCCATTAGACATTTACTAGAAAATAAAAGGAGAAGATAGTGGAAAATTACGATAAAGCCTTTATTGACAAGCTAGAAAAAAGGTTCAAAGAAAATATGGACAGACACCCAAGGATTAAGTGGGACTTTGTCAAATCTAGTATTCTTAACAATCTAGACCTTTATGACGCAATTTATGCCATGGAAGAAACAGGCGGTGAGCCAGACCTAGTGGATTTGGAAATCTTTAAGGGCTTGGTTTATGTAGACCTAGCCGACAAGAGCCCAAAGGGTAGGAGAAGCCTCTGTTATGACAAAGAAGCAAGACTCGCCCGAAAGGAAAATCCTCCAGCATCTTCTGTTATGGAAGAAATTGGTGATTTTGGAATTAAATTATTAAGCGAAGAAAAATACAAGGCCCTTGCAGAAATTGCAGTTTTTGACACTAAAACCACTTCTTGGATTAAAACTCCAGAGGAAATAAGAAACCAAGACGGAGCCCTCTTTGCGGGCAGGCGTTTTGACAGGGTTTTTGTTTATTACAACACACCAGGATCCTACAATAAAGACAGGGGCTTTAGGGCCTACATAGAAATATGAAAAAGGTCCTAGCCCTTCTGATTATCTTGATCCTAGCGGCTTGTGGAAATGAAAAGTCAGTAGAAAATACAGACAAAAACCAAAAAGCAAGCCAAAACCAAAAAGAAGTTGATTTTGAAACCATAAAAAACTTTTTCTATGAAAAATTAAAGGGCCAGACCCTAATCAGGACCTATGGCGAAGATACAGGTCAGACAAAAGTCATCTTTGAAAATGGCGGACATTTTAGGGGAGATTATTTTGGGAAAATTGCCGCAGACGGCAAGGACTACGGCCTAACAGACACAGCCTGGCTTTATTACCATGGGGAAGAAATCCACTCTTCTGAGTTTGAGGGGATTTTTGAAATCACCAAGGCAATCGACGATTATCGTTATGAATTAGACCTTAAAGATTTTAAAATTACCACGAAAGAAGGTGTCTACGACCAAATTTACTACCATGTGGACTTTGCCTTAGGCTTAAACCCAGAAGCGGCCTATATACTTTACAGGCCAGGTTGTCCAATAAAAGACTTGGAAAATGACGATAGGCTAAGAGAAATTGCCAAAAAGGGCTCTCCCGACGGGCAAAAGATAGCTGGTTTTATAATCTATAATAAGACTGACAAAGAAATTTTTAGCCAAAACCAATAAGTTTACAAATATTTTGAGGGACATTTTGGACTTAACCAAAATTTAAGGTCCCCCAGTGTAAAATATAAAAGAAAGAAAGAAATATATGGAAAAACTACTATTTATCTACAATCCAAACTCTGGCCAAAGGGCCATCAATGATAAATTATCTTGGATAATCGAATACCTCTCATCAAAGGGGATTTTTCCTACAGTTTACGCTACACAAAAGTCTGGAGATTGCAGGGAAATTGTCGAAAAATATGGCAAGAACTTTGAAGAGATCCTAATTTCTGGCGGGGATGGGACCCTGGATGAGGCCGTATCTGGCGCTCTAAAGGCAGATATAGACCCAACCATTTCCTATATCCCAACTGGATCTACCAACGATTTTTCAAAGACAATCAATATTTCCCCAGATATAGAAAAGGCTACTAAAACCGCCGTCAGGGGCAAGGTTAAGAGGATTGACGTAGGCAAAATCGACGATAAGTACTTTGTCTATGTGGCAGCTTTTGGTGCCCTTTCCGATATTTCTTTTTCGACCGACCAGGATGTAAAAAACCTAATCGGCCGCTCAGCCTACATTGTAGAAGGCATCAAAAAACTTTTGCCAATCCAATCCATGGAATCCTACCAGGCGGAAATTGAGTTTGATGACGAAATGATAAATGGCGAATTTATTCACTTCATGGCATCAAATTCTGTTTCAGTTGGTGGTTTTAACCTCTTTGACGACAAGGTTGGCCTCACAGACGGACTCTTTGAGGTAACCCTAGTTAAAAAACCAGAATCAATCACAGACCTAAATAAGATTATCCAATCTTTGACAACAGGCGAATCAAGCGACCTTGTCATCCAAAGACAGGTCAAAAACATCAGAATCAAAACTGAAAAGGAAGTTTCTTGGTCCTTAGATGGAGAATTTGGTGGCAAGACCACCGATTGCACAATTGAAGTCGTCGGCCAAAGAGTTAATATGAAAACTGGCCTAATGGATTGAAATGGGACTTCCTTTGTGATATAGTAAACGATTAGCATAAGCGTAATCTCAAAATTATGGTATAGTATAAGTGAGAAACCTAGGAGGTTATGATGTTTAAAGTAGGCGATAAGATAGTTTACCCAATGCATGGTGCAGGTGTCATTGATGCGATTGAAAAGATAGAATTTATGGGCGAAGAAAGGGAATATTACATCCTAAAAATGCCTATAGGTGAGATGGATATTTCAATACCTGCGACTAACATGAAAGATGCTAACATTAGATTTATAATCAGCAAGGAAGAAGGCCTTGAAGTCCTAGAAATACTTGACGATAAGCCAACTGAGATGAATTCTAATTGGACCAAGAGATATAGGGACAATCAAGAAATCTTAAAAACTGGTGACATCTTCGAGATAGCAAAAATGGTCAGAAACCTAGCTATCCTAGATTCTGACAAGGGACTTTCAACAACTGAAAAGAAGCTTCTAAATAGGGCAAGGAGAATCCTTGCAAGCGAGCTTGTTATGGCGGGTTCCTTGGCCAAGGAAGAAGCAGAGAAAATGATAGACGAATCTATAGGACTCTAGTCTATTAATATAAGGAGATTTTATGAAAAGAGTAATCAGATTAGTTTTTATGCTAATCGGAGCTGTTCTTGGCATAGTAGTCTTCGGAATAGTTAACGCCGCTTTTGGGTTCATCCCTAATAGCGGCAAATTAATTCTGTGGGCGAAAGTCATTTCATCAGCTTTATTTGCAATAATATTTTATTTTGCAACAGATCCAATATCCAAACGTGCAGCAGTGAGTCTGTCGAAGTTTGAAAAGAAAATTAGCAAATTGCCCGCTGCCAACCTAGTCGTAGGCGTCGTAGGAATTATCCTAGGATTTTTGATAGCAACCCTAGTATCCACACCATTAACCAAACTCTCCCTACCATTTATGGGAAATTCATTTTTTGTGCTATTATCTATTTTATTATATATTGGTTTTGGTTATTTAGGATGGAAACTAGCCTACAAAAATTCTGAAGACCTCTTAGGCCTTGTGACCAGGTCCAAGGGAGAAACTAAGGACGGCGGAGAATTTTTCGACAGGTCAAACCTAACAGCAAGTCCAAAAGTCCTTGACACATCAGTTATAATCGACGGCAGGATACTTGATATAATAAATACAGATTTCCTTGAAGGCGAGCTAATCGTAACAGAATTTGTCCTTGAGGAACTCCAACACATAGCAGATTCCCCAGATGACCTCAAAAGAGAAAGGGGCAGACGTGGCCTTGATATAATAAATAAAATCAAGGAATCCGACAAAATCAAGCTTACAGTCCTCGATAAGGACTACAAAGACATAAAGGAAGTTGACGCCAAATTATTAAAACTTGCCTTAGATCTTGGGGCCAAGGTCTTTACCAACGACTACAACTTAAACAAGGTCGCAGATGTTCAAGGCATCCCAATCCTAAATATCAATGACTTAGCAAATTCCTTGAAACCTGTGGTTATCCCAGGTGAAAAGATGGAAATAGAAGTCATCAAAAAAGGTAAGGGCAAAAACCAAGGCGTAGGCTATCTTGAAGACGGAACCATGGTTGTCGTTGAAGATGGCCAAGACCTCATAGATAAGACAATCAAGGCTAAGGTCACATCAGTTTTACAGACCTCAGCCGGCAGGATGATCTTTGTAAGGGCGGAAGATGTATAAGGGAAAATTTCTATCAGCAGTAATTACTGCAGCAGGTTCAGGCACAAGGATGGGTTCATCAATAAATAAGCCCTACCTAGAAGTTGGGGGCAAAAAAATCCTCGAACTAAGTATTGAAACTGTGACAAGTATAAAAGAATTTGACGAGATAATCTTGGTGGCAAGGGAGGAAGATTTCCCCCTTGCTTCTGAGATTTTATCTCTTTTTAGGGATCCTAGAATAAAAATGGTTGCCGGTGGCAAATCCAGAGAAGAATCTACCTACAAGGGACTTTGCGCCCTAAACCCTGATTCTGACTTGGTTTTAAGCCATGATGGAGTCAGGCCATTCGCATCTAGGGGTCTTTTTTTGAGGGTTTTAGAAGAAATAATGACCTACAAGGCAGCCATTGCTGCGACAAAATCAAAGGATACGGTCAAGGTTGTAAACGAGGCGGGAGAGGTAGATTTCACTCCCAATAGGGACTTTGTCTATAATATTCAAACACCTCAGGCCTTTGATACTAGGCTAATAAAAAAACTTTACCAAAATTATTTCAAATCAGAAGCCAAAATCACTGACGACAGCCAACTTTTTGAGTTTTTTGACAGAAAGGAACCTGTCAAGGTGGTTGAAGGTGAATATTCCAACATCAAGATAACAACAGCCGAAGATATAATCTTCGCAAAAGCATATATAAGGGGAGAAAAATGAGAGTAGGCCTAGGCTACGATGTTCATAAATTAGTAGAAGACAGGGATATGATCCTTGGCGGTGTGAAATTCGACCACGAATTGGGACTTTTGGGCCATTCAGACGCCGACGTTTTGACCCACGCCATCATGGACGCCATCTTAGGAGCTCTCGCTCTGCCTGATATTGGCAATCTTTTCCCTGACACAGATCCTGCCTATAAGGATATATATTCAATCGACCTTTTAGATAGGGTTGTGGAAAAAATGTACGAAAAGGGCTACAAAATTGGCAATCTTGATTCTGTTATAATCTGTGAAGTCCCAAAGATTGCCCCAAAAAGAGAAGAAATAGTAAAATTACTTGCAAAACACCTAAGAACTGATATAGCAAATGTGTCAGTGAAGGCATCTACCAGCGAAAAACTTGGCTTTACAGGTAGGGGCGAAGGGATAGAAGCAAGAGCCATAGTTTATTTGGAGGAAATAAATGCGTAAATTTATTACAAGCGAATCAGTAACTGAAGGCCATCCAGACAAGGTTTGTGACCAAATTTCAGACGCAATCTTGGATGAATGCTTAAAACAAGACCCAAACGCTAGAGTTGCTGCAGAATGTATCACAACAACAGGACTTGTCCTAGTAGTAGGAGAACTAACAACAGAAGCCTACGTTCCAATAGAAGATGTGGTAAGACAAACCATAAAGGAAATTGGCTATACAGACAATGACCTAGGCTTTGACTACGAAAATGTTGCAGTTTTGACATCAATCAACAGCCAATCCCCAGACATTGCCCAAGGAGTTGACAAGGCAAGCGAATACGACGAAAGCGGCGATGCCTACGATAAAATCGGTGCAGGCGACCAAGGCATGGTCTTTGGTTATGCAGACGATGAAACAGAAGTTTATCTGCCAATGTCAGTAAAACTTGCCCAAGATTTGGCAAAAAGACTTGCCACAGTCCGCAAGGAAAAAATCCTAGACTACTTAAGACCTGACGGAAAGAGCCTTGTGACTGTAGAATACGACGACGATAAGCTAGTAAGAATAGACTCAATCGTAATCTCAACCCAACACAAAGACAAAATCCCAATGGAAAAAATCCGCGAAGACATTATTGAAAATGTAATCAAGCAAGTGGTGCCAAATGAATTAATCGACGATAAGACAAAGATCTACGTAAACCCAACCGGTAAATTCGTAATAGGCGGCCCAAAGGGTGACTCTGGCCTTACAGGTAGGAAGATAATCGTAGACTCCTACGGTGGCTATTCAAAGGCAGGCGGCGGAGCCTTCTCCGGCAAAGACCCAACAAAGGTAGACAGATCTGCAGCCTACATGGCAAGATACGCAGCCAAAAACATGGTAGCAGCAGGCCTTGCAAAGAAATTAGAAATAGGCGTATCCTACGCTATTGGTGTAGCAAGACCACTTGCAATCTTCGTAGATAGCTTCGGCACAGGCAAATACGACGATGAAAAATTAAAGGAAATCATAGAAGAAAACTTTGACTTTAGACCAGGCGCTATAATAGACAAACTAGACCTAAGACGCCCAATCTACAAAAAAACCGCAGCCTACGGACACTTTGGTAGGGAAGAAAAAGATGGGTTTTCATGGGAAAGAGTCGATAAGGTCCAAGATCTTCTTAAATATTAATTATTCATCCGAGATGAAGTATCATTAGAGTAGTTTTATCCTAGATAAATTATATTTTTATCTAGGATTTTTTGTCTTTATTATCCGAGACTAATTTATCATTAACTTTATTATTGTTATTTCTTGATATTATATATTATTATTTTATTTACAGTTGAATCTTCGTTCATAGGGGGAACCCAAGGGGGCGGCAGATGCCCCCTCACCGGTTCCCCCTAAGACCCCCTTACGCTACACCCCCGACTGCTCCTAAAGCGGAGTGCGGAAATAGAAGCTTGCTTATCGCAAGCTTTTTTTAGTAGAGATAACATCCTTGTATTAGTATTTGTATATCCCCACTGATTTCTAACATTCAAGCCCCTAAAAACTGATAACTCGCTAACGCTCAAACAATCAGTTTTCTTAACGGGGCTTTCTATTAGAAATCTTTACCTGATAAAGGGGTGGATTGGTCTCGAAGTTCTAGGATTTGCCAGGCTCGTTTGGCTTTGCTAAACTTTGCTATATGAGTTTTGCATTCTCAAGCAAAGAGTGGAAAACTTAAGACCAAGTATTTTAAAATCCCAAGCATCCGTGAAGAAAATTGCACTGACAGTCAATTACAATTAAGATTACAATAACTACTGTGAACTAATTTTCAAATGTAAAACACAAGTCAGACGAGATTGCAATTTTTAGGAGGCTTGGGATTTTAAAAAGTTAAACAAATATTATTCCTAAACAAGGACTCCTCCATATCAACAAGTTTGCCGATAGGCAAACACATTATTCCCCGCGAGGGGTCGCCCGGAGGGGGTAACGGAAGGGGTTTTAAAGGGGACCCGATGGGGGAACGTGCGAAACGTTCCCTTGGGGTCCCCTTTATTACGAAGATTCAATAGTAAATAGAATAATTACTTATGAGATAAAATTACTTACTTAGCATAAGAAAAAGAAAGATTGATTCGTCTCGGACGAATTTTTTATAAAATAGTTTAATATTTCACAAAAAGTAATATAATATATTTATAAGGCTAAATGCCTAATGCAAAAAAATGATAAGGTTAAATGCCTAATGCAAAAAAATTATAAGGCCTTGTGCCGAGCAAAAAAAGGCCATCGCCTGCCTAAGGCGAAATTAGTATTAGAAAAGGAAAGAAGATGTCAAGATTTAGAAGGTCGGTTGCTATAGACCTTGGTACAGCAAGTGTGCTTGTTTATATTAATAACAAAGGAATAGTTTTAAATGAACCATCTGTCATAGCTATTGACGTCCTATCTGACGAGATCCTTGCGGTGGGTAGTGATGCCAAGAAGCTTATTGGCAGGGCTGGTGGTAATGTTTCTTGCATAATGCCTATGAAAGAGGGTGTTATTGCTGATTTTGGGGCGACTGAGAGGATGCTTGATTATTTCCTCAAGAAATCTGTTAAGAGATCCCTTTTTAAGCCTGATCTTTTAATCTGTGTTCCAGCCAGGTCCACCCAGGTGGAGAAGCGTGCCGTTATCCAGGCGGCGGAAAATGCTGGAGCTCACAGGACCTACCTCATCGAGGAGCCTCTTGCAGCTGCTCTTGGGGCTGGTGTTGATATTACAGATCCTAAGGGGTCTATGGTTGTGGATGTTGGTGGCGGTACTAGCGATATAGCTGTTATTTCCATGGGCCAAATCATTGCTTCAAGGTCAGTTGATGCTGCGGGTCGTTCTTTTGATAGGATTATTAAGGATTTTATTAGAATCCGTTATGGCTTATTGATTGGCGATACATCTGCAGAGGCTTTGAAGGAAGCAGCAGACACACTTACCGCTGATGATTCCTTTGAGGTTAAGGGTAGAAATGTTGCAAATGCCCTCCCAGCCAAGGTTTATATACCTGTATCAGAGATTAAGGATGCCCTAAGGGGCGAGATTGACAAGATTGTTGAGGGGATTAAGAAGGTCCTCGAGGTGACTCCTCCAGAGCTTGCCTCAGATATTTTCGACAGGGAAATTATTTTAACCGGCGGAGCATCACACACAATCGGTTTAAAAGATAGGATAGAAGAGAAGTTCCAAATTAGAGCGAAAATTGCCGAAGATCCACAAGAATGTGTGATTAAAGGCACTGCTAAGGCTCTAAATTGGATTGATAGTCTGGATGAAAATAGGAACGAAGCTATAAGAAGCAAGCAAGAAGAAAACGAAGCTTTTGAAAAACTTAGGAGAAGATAATGACAAAAAAATTAGTTTTAGTAAGACATGGACAAAGTGAATGGAACCTAGCTAACAAATTTACAGGTTGGGTTGATGTAGACCTTTCTGAAAAAGGCGTTGAAGAGGCCAAAGAAGCTGGTAGAAAGATTAAAGAAGCTGGCATTAGATTTGACCACGCTCATACATCTGTTCTAAAAAGAGCAATCAAGACTTGTAACTTTGTACTTGAATATTCTGACCAAATGTATGTCCCACAATATAAGACCTACAGACTTAACGAAAGACACTACGGTGCCCTTCAAGGCCTAAACAAGGCAGAAACTGCAGAAAAATATGGTGATGAACAAGTTCATATCTGGAGAAGATCTTATGATACACTTCCACCAGAAATTTCTGAAGAAGAAAAAGAAAAACAAGCACATTTACCAATGTTTGCCCACCTTCCAAAAGATGTAATTCCAGGAGCAGAAAACCTTAAAGTAACACTTGAAAGAGTACTTCCTTACTACTTTGATAGCATCGCTCCACAACTACTTGAAGGTGAAACTGTCCTAGTAGCAGCTCACGGCAACAGCCTTAGAGCCCTTGCAAAACACTTAGAAAAAATTTCAGATGATGATATTATGGATCTTGAAATTCCAACAGGTCAACCACTTGTTTACGAATTAGACGACGAGTTAAACGTAATCAAAAAATACTACCTATAAATTTTAGAAAATTCCCAGACCCTATGAATTGTCTTAAGGGTTTGGGAATTTTTTTGTGAAAAACATTGACAATCCTTGTCAATTTTGCTATGATTAAATCTTACTGGTCTAATCATATAATATTAGTAAAGGCAATTTGTTTTTTTTCTTTTGTTTACAATATATATAAAAAAGTATAGGTATTTATTAGAATTGCTTGATTTTTATGGGTGAATTTAGGTAAAAACAAAATAAATATCAAAACTACTTAAGGCCTTATATTAATATTTAAATATATTTTTAAAAAAATTAAAAAAATACTGTTGAAAATACTTTATAGAGGTATTATGATAGTAAAAGAAGACAGTAATTAGAAAGAGGACAAGATGAGAATAGCTTCAATAGAAAATGAAAATGGTGTTTCAAGCCTTATAAACTCTCATTTTGATAAAAATGAGGTCGTTGTTGAACAAATTAAATCAATGGACGAGCTCTTGTTTAAGGATTGTAGTATCTATGACCTAATCCTTGTGGATATGACTCACAACAGGTGCTTGCAATTTATTCAATACATAAAACAAAAAACAAATATACCGGTAATCTATTTAACAGAAAGATACCAAAAAAACCCCTACGAACAGGAGCTTGATGACAAAGACTTTGTGATCCATTCCTTCACCCGTGAGGAATTTATCGACGAGGTTTTCAAAAAGGTCGAAGAATTGTCCAAGGCAAATGTTCTTGATTTGGGTGAGTGTAGCCTGGATGAGGCCAATGGAGTCTTTAGGGTTGGCAACAAAATCCTAGATCTGACCAAGTCTGAGCTTAAAATTTGCTCGATTTTAATCCAATCAATGCCTAATATTTTATCCAAAGAGGATATAGTTTGCGAAATGCAAAATAGGGGCCTAAACTCAACTCCAAGGTCTGTCAGAGAGCACATCAGAAAAATCAGACAAGAGTTTAAGAAGGCAGACCTAGAGCCAATCGACACTGTGACTGCCAAGGGATATAGGTGGACACTGGATTCTTTAAAAACTAAGTAAAAATATTTGACAAAAAGCAAAAGTTTTCATATAATAGAATCAGAAATTGAATAGATATAGCAATGGAAATCCATTGCTTCTTCAGGGAAAGGTGCAATTCCTTAACCGGCAGTGATAGTCTGCGAGTCTTAGGACCGATTTGGTGAAATTCCAAAACCGACAGTATAGTCTGGATGGAAGAAGATATTATAGCTTTTTTCGTGCCCTGATAAGTGGGCATTTTTTATTGCCCAAAGGGAGGTATTATGAACAAAACAAAATCTATTTCATTAAACAACGTTGTCAAGATTGGTATTTTAGCAGCATTAGCCTTTATCCTAATGTTTTTCCAAATACCAATTCCTATAGCTCCACCTTTTATGAAGGTCGACCTAGCTGACGTGCCAGCCCTTGTAGGCGGCTTTGCCATGGGACCTTGGGCAGGTGTTGCTATCCAATTAGTTAAAAATATACTTAACCTAACAAAGACTCAAACAGTTGGCGTTGGCGAATTGTCAAACTTTATAGTTGGAGCAAGCTTTGTATTTGTATCAGCTTCTATCTATAAAAGCAAAAAGACCAAGAAAACTGCAATCTTCGCTCTTTTCTGCGGAGTAATTGCAATGACAGCCATAGCTACACTTTCAAACGCCTTTGTGGTTTTCCCAGCTTATGGAAAAGCTATGGGCATAGACCTAAACGCCTTTGCAGGCCAAGTTCCAGGTAACCCACTTGTTAAATCCTATGTAAGCCTCATGCTTTTATCTATAGCTCCATTTAACATCGTAAAGGGCACAGCAGCAGCCTTTGTTACCGACCTAATCTACAAGAGGGTCTCTCCAATATTAAAATTAAAATAAGGGAAATCCTACATTATTATCCAATAAAATATTCTGTTTGACAAAAAGCACCTCAGCCGGGTGCTTTTTGCGTTGGTAATAGGCGAAAGCTTCCCTATTGGCGAAAAAAAGAGGTATAATGTTAGGAATGAAAGGTTTTATATGATTATAAACAAGATAAGTGACTTAGAAAAATTTGCAAACAATCTTGCGCCGCTTTTAAAAGAAGGCGACGTTATTAACCTCATTGGTGACATGGGTGCCGGCAAAACAACCCTTGTTAATGCCATTGCTAGGTTTTTTAAGATTTACGACTCGTCTTCACCAACCTTTGCCATTGTAAATATCTACGAAGGGGATGTGACAATCTATCACCTAGATTTATACAGGTTTGAGAGTCCTGATGACCTTTTGGATATAGATTTTGAGACCTATTTTTACCCAGAAGGGGCTATAACATTTTTAGAATGGGCGGAAAATGGCGAGGGCTATTTGCCAGACGGAATGATAAATATAAGGATAGACAAAATTGACCCCGACACAAGGGAAATTACCATCCTAGACGACACAGAAAGGGCAAGGGAGATTAATGAATTACTTGGCAATTGATACATCAACCATGATTTCAACTGTGACAGTAGCTGATGAAAAGGAAATATTGGGAGATTTTAACGTAAATCAATCGAAGACCCATTCGGAAAGCCTGGTCCCAATGATAGAAAATCTCCTAAACCTTTTGGGAATGACTGTTGCGGACATTGATAAATTCGTAATAGCCGAAGGTCCTGGATCTTTTACCGGTCTTAGGATTGGAATGACTGTCGCAAAGACCTTGGCTCAAGTTGAGAAGAAAGACTTGATTACAATTTCAACCCTAAAGGCCATGGCAGCTGGTTCCACATCTGATAGGGCAAAGCTCCCTTTAATTGACGCAAGGTCTACAAGGGTCTACGCAGCCTTGTATGGCGAAAACCTAGAAGAAATTATTCCAGCAAATCTATATGAAATCGACGATTTGGCAGGGCTTGTAAATGCCAAAGACCTTGAAATAGAGATGATTGGCCTTTTAAACGACAAGTATTTTGACAAGTTTGAAAGGGCAAAAAAAGCGCCGATAAATATCAATAATTGCATCGGCGGTGGCCTAATTAGACTTGCCATGGAAGACGACAATCCAGTCAAGCCTCTTTATGAAATAAGCCCAAATTATCTAAGAAAAAGCCAGGCGGAAAGGGAGTTTAAGAAGTGATTAGACCGATGGAACTTGAAGACGCTGACAGGGTTTACGAAATCGAGAATGATTCATTTTTCGAACCTTGGACTAAAAGAAGGCTCCTAAAAGAATTTGAAGAAAACTCCTTCCTCAAACATTTCGTATACGAAAAAGACGGGGAAGTGGTTGGATTTTACATAATTTCCTGTATATCGGATTTAGTTGAGATTTTCACCATAGCGGTCGATAAAAACCACAGGGGTCAAGGCATAGGATCTGCTCTCTTGGAGCATTTGATAAATGTTGCCAAGGAGAAAAATGCCAGCGAAATCTGGCTAGAGGCCTCAACTAAGAACCTTGCCGCTGTCAACCTTTATGAAAAATACGGTTTTAATATCCAATCTATCAGGAAAAACTACTATCAAAAGACAGGCGAAGATGCTTACAATATGATAAGGACCATTACATGAAAGATTTTTATACCCTTGCAATAGAGACATCTTGCGATGATTCCTCCGTTGCAATTTTGAAAAATGAAAGAGAAATTCTAACAAATTTAATATCCAGTCAGATCGACATCCACGCCCTTTTTGGGGGCGTTGTCCCAGAAATTGCCTCAAGAAAGCACCTTGAAGCCATAAATCCATTGATTGATAAGGCTTTGGATGAGGCGGGAATTTCCTATTCTGACCTAGATTTAATCACCGTAACCAAGGGCCCAGGCCTTATTGGTTCACTTTTGGTGGGGATTTCTGCCGCAAAGGCCCTAGCCCTTGCAACTGGCCTTCCACTCGTTGGTGCCAACCATATGAAGGGCCACATCTGCGCAAATTACCTTTCAAATAAGGACCTAGAGCCACCCTTTGTATGCCTAGTCGTATCGGGCGGCCATACATATTTATGCAAGATAAATGACTACAACGACATAGAAGTCGTGGGATCAACCAGGGACGATGCTGCAGGTGAATCCTTTGATAAGGTCGCAAGAAAAATCGGCCTCGGCTATCCAGGTGGTCCAAAAATTGATAAACTCGCCAAGGAAGGCAACCCACAAGCCATAGATTTTCCAAGGGTTATGCTAGAAAAAGGCTCTTATGACTTTTCTTTTTCGGGCCTTAAGACTGCAGTTTTAAACTATGCCCACAACCTAGAACAAAAGGGAGAAGAAATCAACAAGGCAGACCTTGCCGCATCTTTCCAGGATGCAGTAGTGGACGTCCTTGTAGAAAAATCCCTCATGCTCCTTGAAGAAACCGGCTATAAACAATTTGCCATTTCTGGCGGAGTTGCTGCCAACTCAAGACTTAGGGCAAGGATGGGCGAAGAATTAGAAAAGCGAGATATAAAGTTTTATTACCCAGAAACCATCCTTTGCACAGACAACGCAGCCATGATCGCCATGGCAGGCTATCTTGACTATATGGACGGCGTTCGTGATGACACCTTTATGAAAGTTTATCCAAACTTAGACCTATGATATGAGAAGAAGGAAGAAAAACACAGACTTAAGAAAATATTATAAACTCAACATCGCCTCGTCAATCATTTGGATTTTGGCGGGAGCCGGGATAATTGCCTTTGGAATTTATTACAAGGAAATTTTGGAAAAGGTCTTTGGTGCAATTGGCATTCTAATCGGATTTCTAACCCTAAGGGCCAGGAAAAAACCAGCTGCAATAGGGATTTACGAAGAACGCAGACTCCTTGTTTTGGCTGGCCTTTTGGTAATTTATTCACTAGTTAATCCTTTGGGCAATATTGCCATCCTTTTTGACCTATTCAAAAGAGATTTTGTAATGAGGAGAGATTTCAATGACAAAGCTTAAAAAATACGGGCTTTTCATCTTTTTTGTCCTCCTCATCCTAATCCAGACTTCCTGTGTCAAAAGGAGAATTTCCTATCTTGAGAGGGAAAAACTTGCCAGGGAAAATGCTGGAATCAAGACGGCAGCCCACACAGGGATTTTTTATCCGGAAAATATTACGGATTTTTCCCTAGAAGACTACCTCAAATGGTACAAGGATTTGAAGGCGCCCCCACACTTGCAACTGGCAAGCCACGAAAATCCCAAAAAGCTCTCAAGGTCTGAGATGGTGGAAGACTTTGAATACTTATTTAGAGAACTCAAAGAGACCTACCCATTTTTTGAGGTTTTGAAGAGAAAATATGACATAGATTTTCTAAAAAACCACGATATTTACCTCAAAAAGGTCAAAGACTGCAAGACTGACGAAGAATTTACCAAGACCTTAAACGAGATAATGGGTGATTTGCACAATTTCCACGCCAAAATTGCCGATTCTGCCTATGTTGATCAGACTTTGAAATATTATTCGCGAAATTGGAACCAACCTTCAATTTATTACGAATTTTTAAATTTAAATAGGCAGGTTGTTAGAAATAGGTACGGCCTTGATGGTATTCAATCCAAAACTGGAGCTGGCCCTATAAAAAGGAAACAAATGGGCCTCATAAAAGACGACGGTGAAGCCAATATCAGCCTGGAAAGCCAGGGCGACCTCGCAATTTTAAAGATATCCCAGATGGGAGATTTGGCAAATCTTGACAAGGACGAGAAGGTTCTTAACGAATTTTTGAGAAATAAACACATGTACAAGGCCCTAGTTATAGACATCAGGGACAATGTAGGCGGAAATATGGAATACTGGCAGAATTTCCTCATGCCAAAATTAACCAAAAATCCGAAACAAGTTGTAAACCATATGTTCTTCAAGGATTCGCCAAAAACAAGGCTTTTGCTCCAGGACAATACCCTAAACATGGAAAACTTGTCAAATGTTGACATTACAGGGATAAGGTTAGACCATGCGGAAGAGTTAAAAGAGTTTTCTTATTATATCAAAGATACCATAGTCATAAACCCAGACGAATCAAAAAGGGACAATGGCTACGAGGGAAAAATCTTCCTCCTAGTCGACGAAGACGTATTTTCAGCCGCAGAAGGCTTCGCATCCTTCGTCAAAAACACCGAATTTGCAACCATTGTCGGCACTCAAACCGGTGGCGATGGGATAACCCTCGGAGTAATAAACTCCGTCCTCCCAAACTCAGGCCTAGTCTTCACCTACACCAACACCCTAGGCTACGACCCAACTGGCGAAATCAACGAAGAACACCCAACCACCCCCGACATAGAATCCGCCTCCTACAGACAGTCTATAGAAATAATTGAAAATATGGTAAATAACTAAAGCTCCAGAAATGGGGCTTTTTTTGTACCGCGCCGTCCCGAACGACGCCGCAGGCGGCGGAGGGACCTAATAAACCCAGGACCAGAAAATTCGAAGAAACCACTCCATGCGCCGTCCCAACAGAAGGAGCGAAGCGACTGACGAGGGACCTTATAAATAAGGGACCAACACAACCGAAGAACCCCCACCACTTATTAAGTATTTCTTAATAACTGAACTATTAAGTATTTCTTAATAACTGAACTATTAAGTAATTCTTAAGAGTTGAACTATTAGGAAATTCCTAATAGTTGATAGCTCCATAGAGCATGACTAAAGGCCCCGTCATTCCGAACGAAGCCGCAGGCGAAGGAAGAATCCCACAAACCCAGGACCGGCGCCGTCCCGTCAAAGGCCGCAGGCCGCCGAGGGACCTCATAAACTCGAGACCAGTACAACCGAAGATAGCATCCCACTTTCCAAGCTGTCATAGACTTTACCTCGAAGGGAGTCATTCTGAGCGAAGTGAAGAATCCCACAAACCCAGGACCAGCATGAACGAAGTAATATCTACTACCAATCCATCCAAATAGGGTATAAATTATAAAAATATAAGCGAGGTCAAGAATGACTATAAAAGAAAAAGAAAAAATATTATTTGAAAAGCTAAGAAAAGATAATCACGCCATAGTAACAGACGGGATAGTTGATGAAAATGAGTACTTATCATCAAAATACAAAATATTATATGTAATGAAAGAAGTAAACGGAGGCAAGGATTGGGATCTAAGAGAGTTTTTATATGAAGGAGGCCGCCCTCAAACTTGGGACAATGTCGCCAGATGGACACAAGGCATACTAAACCTAGATAAAGAATACAGCTGGGAAGAACTTTTAAAAGACAACGAAAAAAGAAGAGAAACATACCTCAAAAAAATAGGGTCAATAAATCTTAAAAAAACCGGCGGCGGCCACACATCGGTTGATAAAGAAATATCCAAGGCAGCATGGGAAAACAAGGAAATAATCAAAAATCAAATAGAAGTCTATAATCCAGACATCATAATCTGCTGCGGCACAGCAGAAGACTTCGTAAAATCAGCCCTAGACCCAAAAGAAATAAACTGGACCATGACCCAAAGAGGCGTGAAATATATTAAGGATAAGGAAAAAATCATCCTAAGCTTCGCCCACCCCGAAGCCAGAATAAGAGACGCCTACCTGCACTATGCATTGGTTGATGCGGTACGTGAGATTTTGGGGGAGGGGAAAAGATAAAGGTTAACAAGCATATGGTGGTTAATATTTTTTTAAAACTCTAAAATGATATCTTTAAAGGGGTAAATATGACTAGAAAAAATGAGGAAAAATTCGCGTTGGAAGCATTAAAAATAATAGATAATGTCAAATATAAAAATGCATATCTTTCAGAGATACCCGATATACAAACAGTTGATAAATCCGTGGGTGTGGAAATTGTTAGAGCTGACTTTGATGAACTAATAATAAGTTTTAAAACGATTGGTAAAGATATTATTAATGCAATGAAGATGAATAAAGATAAGCCTTTAATAAATGATGAAATAGAAGGAATACTTTTTTATCAACGTGCGGATAAACAAGGGAATTTTGTTAGTCTTCAAGATGCAGAGAATTGTCACTATCTATATGAAGTTAAAACGAATAAGGGAAGATCAATTAAGGAAATAATAGATTATGATGACCTCAGAGAAATATCAAAAAATAATCAAATCTGGGAAGTAGAAAATAATACTTTTGATAGTTTAGATGATAATTATAAAGTTATGATTGGTCGACCTGTAGTCAAATGGGTAGAAAATTGGTATATGCTTTTTGTTGAAAGAATAGATAGTAAAATAGAAAAATTTGATACGTATGACAAATTTAAGGAAATTAATTTGGCGATAATATCAGTTCATAATTATGATGACGATTTTCAACAGGTGGCTTTTAATTTAAAAAATCATTACAGAGATAAATATATGCCTTTCGATAATATTTATCTGATATGCGGTAATTTAGATAAAACTATAGTATTAAATTTCAATGAGAAATAGAAATGGTTTCATATAAGTTTATTATTATTGAATACTTAAGGAGATATTTTTGGCAAATTTAAGAGAATTTAGATTAGATAATATAATTGAATATAAAGGGCTATGGTCTTTATCAGCAGTTGGTGTATATACCAAGAATCGGATTGAAACAGCAGTTAGAGGAACGCTTAAAATAAACAATGGAAAAATAAGACTGGAGATAAATGGTAAGTTAAAATCTTATAATATTAAAAATACTTACAATAGTTTTGATATTTTTGGATATTTAAGTAATGGCCTATATGTTAAATTAGAAAAATGTTACATAATAAGTATAAATTTTCCATCACCCGGCTACCCTACAGAGAGCTATATGGCTACAAGGGGATTTATATTAATTAAAAATGATGATAATATAATTTCCAAAACTTTACAAGCTACACAGGTTAGGATTTCACTTAATTATTTGGAAGATTGGTATGATATAAATTTACCTACAATAAATAATGTTGGTGACGATGGCTCATACTCTATAGATTATAATAACGATTTTTTTGATAATAATAATTATGAAATATTAGATGGAAATTATTATGTTAAGTTAGTTAGAAATATAACTCAAAATTATAATATTCATAAAGGAGTTATTACAGAAGTTGACTCTTATTTAAAGATAAATTCAAAAGGATACGAGCCTAAGCCTATCGATAATCTTCTAGATTTAGCGTTCTGGTTAAAAGAGTTTATTAATTTTATTACGCAAACTTTTGGCAATCTAACAGAATGTACCTATCTACTTGAAGACAATGTTAATAGGATCTGGATTGAGAAGATTAAAAAAGATGAATATATTTATCATAGACCTTACTATGAGGGTAAATTGATTTTTAATCAACTTAGTTTTAATAATGATGAACTTAATTTTTATTCGCTTAGATTAAGTAATGTATATAAGGATTTTGGATTACTTATAAATGAATGGTTTAAAAATAAAGACAATCTAGATTATATAATATCTCTATATAATCAAAATCAATTACCTAATTTAGATATAAATACGAAATTAGTCAACCAAATTAAAATGCTCGAAGCATATTATGATAATTATAAGGTAAATAAAAGAGAAAAGATCACTGATAAAGAAAATAAACTAAATAAAACAAAGACTAAACTAAAAGAATATTTGAATTTATTTGATGTAGAAGAAGGAATAAAAGAAGATATAATTAAAAATATCAATTACTCTTCAAAAAATAAGAAAATGAATTTACGTGAAAAATTAAACGTGATTTTAGAAAGCTTGCCAGAAAACTTTAAGATTATTTTTTATGATATTGATCCAGAATGGGATAGGGATGATAAGTTTATAGATAAATTTGCTGTAAAATTAAAAGATACTAGAAATTACTATACACACGGAGCAAACCCTGATAAAAATAAAAATAGATATAAATCTACAAAAGAGATAATAATAGCAAACCAAGTTCTTGATTATATAATTTATTTTTTAGTATTAAAAGTCCTAGGATTAGATGATAAGAAAATTTTAAATTATCCATTTATAAAATATAAGATTATGGAATAGATAATTAATTAAAATCATCAAATTTCAAAATTATAATTTGTATATAAATTAAGACTTATTTAAAATTGAAAAAAAATCACGTAAGTCATAAAGTGATGTAGAGAAATTAGATGAATTTGTATTATTCATCTAATTCTTCTACGTTCATACTCTTTGATTTAGAAGTAATTAATAAAATACATATTATTTATTTTTGTTTTTTCGATTTGCTTTTTTAATTCCTTAAATTCTTTATTAATTTTCGCTTGTTCATCGATAATAATCACGGTTAAAACTGTATTGTAGGTGTTATCATACCATTTTTCTCTTTGCGACTCTTCAATATATTGATTATTATTTTTATGCCTGATATGTAAGGTATTAAACATTTCAAACATTTGATCAACAAGTACAATTTTATTATTCTTTTGCATATATAAATCATCTTCTTTCAAAGAATCTGTGATCTCAACCTTTTTATCTTCCATGTATTTGGCAATAGAGATTAATATTCTTTCCTTATCGTCTACTGTAGTGGAAAAGTGTTTGTATTCTAAGATTTTAATAGCAATATCCTTATCAGTGCACGCCACTATTTCAGCAGCTTGGATAGATTTCTTATCTTGAGGGACTATTATAAAATCGTAATCGTCATCTTTTTGTACAATTTGATGATGAATCCTATCAACCATTTCTTTTATATGTTTTTTTAAATAATCCATGTTCTTCTCAATTTCATATATCCGTGCTCCTGGTATAGTTCTACTAATACCACGGATTGATTGTTGATAAGTGCATATGACGTACAATAACATTTCACAGATTAGAATAAGAGATTCTTCATCATTAGAACTTTGAGCCTTTATATAATCAATTAAACTTTTTAATGATGTGAACGGACCCACTTTTAGGAATTTGATAAAATTTGCATCAATTAATCTTCCTATACTATGGAAGGAACGATCTTCTTGATTTATCAATCTGATAATACAATCAATCTCTTGCTTTGCGCTAAAATTACCACTATCTATTAAATCTCTAAAATGCATAAATTTATTTCTTTCTATAACAAATCTTCTTAATTCCTATTATAACAAAAACATCGATTATAACCTAATTATCAATCAATGAATGATAATAAAATTAAATAACTAACAGAGAAAGCAACAATAAGAAATTTTTATAAATATCAAGACAAATGAATGCTAGAAAACTCATGACCTTATATGTTATAATAAGCTTAGATATGCATTGTAAAGACTGACGAATATACATAATAAGGAATAAGTTTACAATATATAAATATTACTTATGATATTTTAAACTTGTTTGTCCGAAGAATTAATAGGGAGAATCATAATGACAATTAAAAAACTAGACCTAGGGGGCATGGACCTACTTGGGGCGGACTTAGATAAATTTGCAGGGCTCTTTCCAGACCTTGTCACAGAGGAAAGAGATGAGACAGGAAGGCTTAAAAAATCCATAGATTTTGAAAAATTCAAGGCGAGATTTTCTGCTGATATTATTAGTGAGGGTAAGGAACGCTATGAATTTACCTGGCCAGGCAAGAGGGCAGCCATGGCAGAAGCCAACTCTCCAATAAATAAAACCTTAAGGCCAGTAGTAGAAGAATCCAAAAATTGGGATACGACAGAGAACCTCTACATAGAAGGCGATAACCTCGAAGTCCTAAAACTCCTCCAAGAATCCTACCTGGGAAAGATTAAGATGATTTATATCGATCCGCCATACAATACAGGAAGTGACTTTGTCTACAACGACGATTTTAAGGAAAATCTCGACCAATACAATGAGGATAATGCCGACTATGACGAAGAAGGCGGCAAATTAATAAAAAACATCGAATCCAACGGCCGCTTTCATTCTGATTGGTGTTCAATGATTTATCCTAGGCTAAAACTTGCAAGAAACCTCCTAACAGATGATGGGGTTATATTTATATCCATAGATGATAATGAGCAAGAAAACCTTAAGAAGATATGTGATGAGGTGTTTGGGGAAGGCAATTTCATAGCTCAAGTAATATGGGAAAGAGCCTTTGCTCCAGTAAATTTAAAGAAACATTTTTCTGAAAGCCATGATTATATATTGGTTTATACAAGAAATTTAGAACAAACAGTTTCAAATGGTTTAAAGAGAACTGGAGAAGCTGATGATAGGTATAGAAATCCAGATAATGACCCAAGAGGGCCTTGGCAATCTGGAGATTTTTCAGTAGGACCTGCTGTAGAGGCGAATATTTATGAAATCATATCTCCTTCTGGTAGAGTAAATCTTCCTCCGAATGGAAGGTCTTGGAGAGTTTCCGAAGAAAAATTTAAACAAATGGTGAAAAATAACGAAGTGTGGTTTGGTAGTGATGGCAATGGTGTTCCTAGACAGAAGAGATTTTTATCAAATGTAAAGAAAGGAATCACGCCTATGACCATATGGAAATATCAGGATGTAGGACATTCTCAAGATGCAACCAAGAAACTAAAAGCTTTATTTGATAATCATATGTATTTTGAATATCCAAAATCAGTAGATTTAATTAAAAGATGTATTCAACTATATTCTCAAGAAGATTCCCTAAATCTAGACTTCTTTTCAGGCTCAGCCACCACCGCCCACGCAGTTATGGACCTAAATGCAGAAGATGGGGGACATCGTAAATATATTATGGTAAATCTTCCAGAAGAAACCGACGAAAATTCTGAGGCCTACAAGGCGGGTTATAAAAATATCTGCGAGATAGGCAAGGAAAGGATTAGGCGTGCTGGGGAGAAAATCCTTGCTGATAACAAAGACAAGGAAGGAATTGAAAATCTTGACACAGGCTTTAGGGTCTTTAGGGTTGACTCTACCAACATGAACGATGTGGCAATTGAGCCAAATCTATTGGAACAAAACTTCCTAGATGAGTACGAATCAAATATCAAGGCTGACAGGACCGACCTAGACCTACTTTTTGCCTGCTTATTAGCCTGGGGACTTCCACTTGATAGAAAACATGAATCAGAAGATTACCATGGTTTTACAATCCATTCCTACAATGACGGCGACCTCATAGCCTGCTTTGATGATAATATATCAGAAGAAGCTATCAAATATATGGCAAAAAAAGAGCCTTTGAGGGTAGTCTTCAGAGATTCTTGCTTTAAGTCTAGTCAGGATAAAATAAATGTGGAAGAGATTTTCAAAATCTTTTCACCAGAGACAGAAATAAGGGTTTTGTAAGATGAAACTGAAATTTAAACAACAAAAATTCCAATCTGATGCAGCCCAGGCTGTGGTGGATGTCTTTAATGGCCAGGGAAAAAAACAAAACAAGTATATCATGGATATTGACCTACATGAAAAGCAGATGACTATGGGTGAAGATATAGATTTTATGGGAGTTGCTAACCAAAAAATAAATCCTATCTTATCAGCTGATAAAATCTTAGATCAGATAAGAAGAATCCAGATAGACAATTCTATAAGACCTTCTGATAAGCTAGAGGGGGATGGGCTTAATTTGTCAATCGAGATGGAAACAGGAGTCGGCAAGACCTACACCTATATCAAAACTATGTACGAACTCTACGAAAAGTACGGCTGGGCCAAGTATATTATCGTCGTCCCTTCTGTGGCTATTAGAGAAGGTGTTTATAAAACTTTTGAAGTGACAGAAGACCACTTTGCCAGCCTCTACGGTCATAGGATTAGGTATTTTATTTATGATTCGTCAAAGCTTTCTGATATATCAAACTTTGCCTCAGATCCAAATATAAATGTAATTATTATGAATTACCAGGCCTTTAACTCTTCGTACAAGGGAAATGCTTCAGAGTCTGCAAGGAAGATTTTTAGGGAACTAGATGAATTTAATTCGAGAAAACCAATCGATGTTATAAGTCAAACCAATCCTATTTTAATCCTTGATGAACCTCAGTCCTTGGAGGGTAAGGCAACCAAGGAAAGGCTTAAGGAATTTAAGGCCTTGTTCACTTTGAGATATTCTGCCACCCACAAGTATCCATACAATATGGTCTACAAGCTGGATGCTGTAGATGCCTATAATGAGAAACTTGTAAAGAGAATCCAGGTTAAGGGTATTAGCCAGACTTCTCTGACAGGGACTAGTGGCTATATATATTTTGATGGCTTAAATATTTCAAAATCTGCCCCTACTGCCAACTTAGAGATAGAAATCAAGTACAAGGGCGGTGTCAAAAGGAAAATGGTAAGGGTTGAAGAAGGTGACAATCTCTATATCAAATCAAATGAGCTCGAGGCTTATTTGGAAGGTTTAACCGTATCCCAGATAGATGGTAGGGATAATTCTATAGAATTTACAAACGGAAGCAGACTCTATGCCGGAGATGTGGTTGGCCAGGTGGACGAAGATGTCATCCGCCGCATCCAAATCAGAGAGACTATAAAAAGCCACCTTGAAAAGGAAAGAGACCTCTATAACATGGGAATTAAGGTCCTAAGCCTCTTTTTTATCGATGAAGTTGCAAATTATAGGGTTTATGACGATGACAACCAGGCCCAAAATGGTATATATGCAGATATTTTTGAGGAAGAATACGACCATGTATTTTCTAGCTTCCAATTAAAATATGGAGGAGAAGCCTATGTGAATTACCTTGAAAATTTCAAGGCTGAGACCACCCACAAGGGATATTTCTCTGTTGACAAGAAAGGCAGGCTAAAAAATACCAAGGGCGATTCCAATGATGACGTTTCTACCTATGATTTGATTATGAAAAACAAGGAACTCTTGTTAGACAGGGACCCTAAGAAAAGTCAAGTGAGATTTATATTTTCCCACTCTGCCCTTAAAGAAGGTTGGGATAATCCAAACGTCTTCCAAATATGTACCCTCAAGCAATCTGGCTCTGATATGAGAAAAAGACAAGAAGTTGGCCGTGGTTTGAGGCTTTGTGTGGATGATACTGGCGAGAGGATGGATGAAAATGCCCTCGGTGATAGTGTCCAGGAAGTAAATAGCCTAACTGTTGTGGCTAGCGAATCCTACGAAAATTTTGCCAAGGCCCTTCAAAATGAATATTACGAAGATTCTTCTGGCAGGGCTAGGAAGGTCAATCCTGATTTGTTTGAAGGCAGGATTCTTAATAGCTCAGATGGGGAAGAAAAGGAAATCGACAAAGACCTTGCTCTTAAGATTTATGACAAGTTAAGAGACCTTAGATACATCGATGACCAAAAATTAACTGAGAAATTTTATGATGATAAGAAAGCCGATTCCATAGACTTGGGAGATGATTTAAGAGATTATCAAGATTCGCTGATTGGCCTATTAGATAGGATTTATAATAGGGATATAGATATAATTGACGCAAGATCAAGAAATGTCTATGCAAAGCTCCGTGAAGACAAACTAAAATCTCAAGAATTCCAAAAACTTTGGGATAATATCAACCAGAAAACCTATTATGTGGTTGATTTTGAAAGCGATGAGCTCGTTGAGAATTGTATAGCCAAGATAAATGCAGTCCTTAATATCCAAACCATAAAATACGAGGTGAAGACTGGCTATATAGAGCAAATGTCTATTGATAAGAAAGATTTTAGCAAAAATATTAAGGAAGTAAACGAAGATAGGACCGAAGTATACGGAATTACAAACTCTACTAAGTATGACCTAGTAGGGAAAATTGCCAAGGACACCCAGCTGACTAGGAAGGATGTTGTAAAGATTTTAAAGGGAATAAGTGAAGATAAGTTCCTAAATTACAAGAAAAATCCTGAAGAATTTATAAGCAAGGTAAGCCAGATAATAAACGATGAAAAAGCAGTAAAGATTATCCAACACATCACCTATGATCTTTTGGAAGATAAGTACGAAAATGAGATATTCACCGAAGCCAATCTCAAGGGCCAGCTCGGCAAGAGTGCTATTTCTTCAGAGAAAGGAATTTTTGACTTTACTATCTATGATTCTGATATAGAAAGAGATTTTTCAAAGAAACTAGATAGTAGGGGAGAGGTGGCAGTTTATGTGAAACTCCCATCAAGCTTCTATATTTCAACACCTGTTGGCAAGTACAATCCCGACTGGGCCATTGCTTTTAAGGAAGAAGACATAAAACATATTTACTTTGTAGCAGAAACTAAGGGGAGTAACAATACTCTCCAGCTAAGAAATATTGAAACCGCAAAGATTAGCTGCGCTAAGAAGCATTTTGAAAAAATCAGCGGAGATAAGGTAAGGTATGGAGTTGTAAGTTCTTTTGAGGAACTTTTGGATATAGTAAGTAAATAATTATTATCAACCCTAGCATTTAAAGTGCTGGGGTTTTCTATACCATATTTAATTTAAATAGGCAAAACCAATCAATACCTGTAGACAAGTTCTGCTTTATTCGATAGAATATAAGTAAGATAATTTCTTATTTTAAATTACTAAAATATTTTGAGGAAGGATTAGTTATGAAAAAGTTTGGGCTTATTTTGTTGGTTTTCCTGCTTTGTGCTTGTGGTGGAGATTTGTCTTCTCCTGGAGAAAATGTTTTCAAGAATAATTCTGTTGAGGATGGTTCTGGTGATGAGTCTAGGTCTTCTGAGGATTTGTCTGATGAGGATTCTTCTAGCAAGGATGCCGAAGGGGATTCTTTTGATTTGTCTGAGCCTTGGGCTGTTTGTTATAGGGATATTTTGGATAATAAGCTTCCTTACTTAATTTATACCGATTGGGAGGGGAAGGTTTTTGAAAAATACCTTAATGACCTCTATGGGGATGGAGACTTGGGTTTTGCCATTTATAACCACAAGGATTTTTCTTTTCCGCTATTGATTCTCCGCTACAGACTAACTGGTCCTGGTCCTTATGAAAATATTTATGCCATTGTTTATTACCAGGAGGATGGGTCTTATAAGACTTTTTCTGTCCTTGATCCTGGTCAATTTACCCAGTTTGCCAATGGAATTTATGAAGATTCTGAGGGGAAATTGTTTATTGATGATGCTAGTAATGATGATATTTTCGCCATTAATAAGGTGGGCGATGAGCTTTTGATTAATTATTGTTATAGGCCGGGGACTAAGGGTTTTGCGTCTAGGCTTGCTGGCGGTTGTTTCGATGACGAGCCTGGTGGCGAGGTTGATGATGACTATCAAAATGGGATGCCTGGATTTTTGGGTGTGAGTCTTATTGAAGCTAGGGCTGAGGATTTTCCTGAAGTAGCCTATAATGATTTTAAAAATTCCATTAAGGAAATCCCTATGACTGACCTTACTTCTACAAATATCTCTGAGACCTTTGCGGGCTCTGATGGTGATAAGGCTTCTGATTCAGATTTTAAGGAGCCGGATGTTTTTGAAGAGATTAAAAATGGTCCGGACTATGGTTTTTTGAGAAAAAGATACGATGAAAACTATATCTATAATCTCGAGATTGATGGCAAGGATATGGGCCAGATTGCCCTTGTTTCCTATGGCGGTTCTAAGGGATCTGACACCTATACTGATGTTGGTTACCTAAATATGAAGCTGGTAAAGATTTGGAGGGCTGGCGATTTTGCTGATGATGGGGCCTTGGCCCAGATTGATGGGGAGGATTCAACTGCCTTTGTCAAACAGCACGAGGGTGGCTGGTACTATGGGGTTTTCCCGGGTGCTATGGAGTTTGATTACGATTATTATAATTTTTATAATGTGACTCTTGTTAGTTTTTATGACTTTGACGCGGAGGAGACTATCTATGCAATCAAACACCCAGCAGAAACAGTTATTTTTGGTGAAGATTCCATGTCTATTGACCTTAAGACCCTGTCTAAGCTTTTTGGTTTTTCCTATAGTTTTGATTTGGATAATCTGAAGATAATCCTAGATACCAAAAATCCTCCTACAGAAAATCCTTTTATAGAAATACCAAGAGGATCTTATGGAAGTCTAGAGGAGCTTTTGGAGGATAATTTTGGGCCAAATGGCAAGTATAAATATGAGGAAGAGTCTGAAGACCTAGGAGAAAAGGATGAAGAAGTAGGCGAGGATAAGGCTATAGAAGATTCTGGTGATGCTAAGGAAGAAAAGAAGGAAGATAAGCCAAGTGAAGAAGAGTGGCTTATAAAAAATATCACTAATATCAAACCAAAGGTTATAATTACCAAGGATGGGGAAGATGAGAAATGGGATAAGACTTCTTCCTTTAAGATTGAGATAAAAAACAAAAAAGATTATCCTAAAGACGCAAAATTTATAATTAGTTCAAAGTATATCGACAATAAAAAAGTTAATAAAGATGGCTATTCTATTAGTGGGGGACCTTATGAAATAGGCACAAAAAAGAGGCTTTCAAAAAAGGGTGCCGATTATATAGAGGAAATAAAAATCAAAGTATTTTATGGAGATAAGTGGTCAGAAGAATATAGCTACTATTATAATCCTGCCCTAAATTATTTTGAAAAGGAAATGGCAAAAAATGGCCTCAAGGATGACTACAACAAGGTGATAGACAAGATTAAAGAGCTTAGGGACTATGACCCTATTGTCTATGATAAGAATGATAAAAAATATAAGTATAGGGAAGAGTATGCTTTTATAATCCCCAAAAAAACAGGCGAAGCAAAAAGCCCAACTGAAAAAGCTTTGGTCCGTCAGTGGTTTACCTTTGCTAACAACATGCAATTAAAGGAATATTCGAAGGCTTTGGAAAATGTAAAAGGTAACAAGGTTAATAAGTCGAACCTGGGTATTTTTGGAAAAATGTTCCCTTGGGCAAGGTCTAGAGAAATTGCCAAGAACATAACTGAAATAATAAGTGTTGAGAACAATAATAAAATTGTCAACCAGGATGGTAGGGAATATTTATTAAAAATAGATTCAATAGGAGTTGGAGCAGCCCTTACCACTGGAAAAATTTATATGAGAGAGGGAGAAGATTGGAAGGAAATGAAGAGAATAGGGCTCCTTACTGCAACTCCGAAAGTTGATGATGCATCTATAAAATTTACAGAAAACTACATTATAGCCCTAGGTTTTCAATCTTTGGGAGGAATTATTAACAAGCCAGGTCTAGTGAAAATGGCCACCCAAACAAATTTTGAAAGGGGAGTGAGTTTTGCCCAATATATTGACGGACTTACAAAATTTTCTGATAAGATTTTAGAATCAAATCTCAAAAAATACGATTTTGAAGACTTATCAAAGATCCTAGGCCTAACAAGTAATGGCAAGGATTTCTTCTCTTATCTGGATACCCTAAAAAGAATGAATACTAATCTTAATAAAAATACGGCAGACCTAAGCCTAGAAGAGACTAGGGAAATGGTGGATGATAGTATTGTTATCCTCAAATATTTAGGCAAATTAAAATAAAAATAAGGGCTCCTTTTAAAGTAGAAGGAGCTTTTTTGTTGACTTTTTGTCTTTTATTATAGATATAGGTTAATTATTAGGATAGAATATCTTGTTTAGGCGGCAAATAATATATCTTTCATAATTTATCATTGCACCACTCCAATAAACTATGCTATAATATTTTTAACAAGAAAATGCTTGATATTTGGGTTTTCCTGGTTTTTTAAATCGGGATTGGTGCTTTTTTATTTTTTCAAGGAGTTTTTATGAAGAAGTTTTTGTGGATTTTGGCTTTGGGCCTTTTTCTTTCCGCTTGTGGCAAGGACGCTGATAAGGCTATTGATCAGGCTAAGGAGGTTGAAAAAGTTTCAGATCAAGACTCTTTGACTGAGGATGATTTATTCTTTTCTGATTTTAACCTGGTTTCCGTCATGGATGGGGAGGTTGTAAGTATCATTTCGGATATGAAAAATCTTGGAGATGATACCTATGCCTATCCTGTTCCTTTGTCTGATGATCTTTTTGTTTTTGCTACAGGTTCTGGAGGTTTCTATACTAGCACTCTTATGAAGATTGTGGGCAAGGAGATTAAGGAAATTTATATAATTAAGGACCAAGAATTTTTGCCATCTGCTAAGGTTGGCGATAAGGTTTATGGGGTTTTCAGTGGCAATGTTAACCTCAGTAAATTTGATTGTATTTCTGCCTACGGTGAGATAGACCTTAAAACTGGCAAGACCAATATTTTTGAGGCTCTTAAAATGAAGGATTCTAATGGATTTTTGCAAGGTATTGGTTTTACTGACAAGGAGATTCGCTATATTAAACATAATATGTCTGGTGATTTTCCGGAAAAATTGTATAGGCTTGATTTATCTAAGGGCTATGACCAAGAGCCTGAAGAAGTCGGAAATGTCGAAGGTTTTACCTGGCTTCAGTCAGTCAAGTATGACAAGGATGGCAAGGATAATTACGAAATTCTTGATGTAGACTTTGACGATGAAGGCAAGTCTTATATTAATGATATTGAGTGTCCGTCAGAAGAAGGTACTCAGTTTATTTCGGCTGGGCCAAATATAATATTTCAAAATTTCATTGACCCTGAAAAGGATCCTTATTTGTTCAAGATGGATATACTCAATTTCGTGACTGGAGACTTTGTTGCTAAAGACCTAGAAGCCTACGGTTATAGGGTTTTTAAGGGCAAGCTTTATTATCTGGATAAGGATAAGAAGGTCCAAGTTTTGGATGGTTTTAAATAAAATTTTTGACAAAATTTATAAAACGCCTGCAAGTTTTTTGGACTTGTGGGTGTTTTTTGTTTTTTTAAGAGTTTTGATTTGCTGGAGGATAGGAAAGCCAGGCTAAGGCTTGACTGGATTTGGATTTTGCCAAGATGAGCTTATTTCAATTTGGGTTTTGCCTTGGCCTTTGCTTTTAAATTCCATTATGGAAATTTTTGGGATAATTTTTCCTAGAAAACAAGGACCCTGACGGGTCCTTTTGTGTTGAGAAAGTATATGAACTTAGGTTATTCCGACAGAAAAGCCGCTAGGCTCTGACGAGGAATCTCATAAATTAGCGATTTCTTTATGGGATTTTCAAATATTAATCATTGAAACATTTAATTAATTTTGCTTGTCAACAAGCTGTGAACTGACCCCCAAAAGTTAGACCTAAAAACTAACTAAAGGAGGTCAGTTTTTTAATGGCAAAATATAGTACAGAATTCAAAATGAAAGTAGTAAAAGAATATTTGGAGTCTAAAAACTCATATACAAATTTATCAGAAAAATATTGTATATCGGATAAAAGTGTAATAAGAAGATGGGTAAATGCATACAAATCACAAGGCTATGAAGGACTAAAAGTAAAAAGAGAAAATACACAATATACTTTGGAATTTAAGTTAAATGTAGTAAACTTGTACTTAACAGGAGAAATGTCCTATCAAAGCCTAGCAAATGAATTAAAGATAAACAATCCATCAATGATAGTAAGATGGGTAATAGACTTTAGACAAAAAGGCATAGAAGGACTGAAATCTAAAAAGAGAGGAAGACCTTCAAAAATGTCAAAGACCCAAAAGAAATCAAAAGACTCTAAAACAGAATCATCAGCACAATTAACCAACGAAGAAGATAATTCCTTAAATGAAGCACAACTAAAAGAAAAAATAAAGAAATTAGAAGAAAAAAACTATTGGCTCCAACTAGAAAATGATGCAATAAAAAAAAAGATAGAATTATCTCAAATGACAGATACAGAAATAAGACAATTGCTGAAACAATTGAAGTCTTAAGAAGTAAATACAAACTAAAAGACTTGTTAAAATACTTTAATATTGCCAAATCAACATACATGTATTAGCAAAAACGATTAAATAAACCAAATAAAGATATAGAGATAGAAAAGAAAATACTAAACATAAGAAAAGACAATCCAAACTATGGCTACAGAAGAATAACAGCCATGTTAAAAAGATCAGGACTAATAATAAACAAAAAGAAAGTACAAAGATTAGTTCAAAAGTTAAAACTTCAAGTAAAAAGTTATTCACGAAAATCTAGAAAATACTCATCCTACAAAGGACAAGTAGGAAAAATATCAGACAACAAAATAAAAAGAAACTTCAAAGTAGAAAAACCATACATAAAAATAACAACAGACACAACAGAATTTAAGTATTTAGAAAAAGATAAAACAGGAACCTACCAAATAAAGAAACTCTATCTAAACCCATACCTAGACATGTACAACAGTGAAATACTAAGCTATGAAATATCAAAACAACCAACAATAGAACCAATCTTGAAAGCCTTAGACAAAGCAATAAAGGTAACTAAAAAAAGTAAAGAAGAAAGAATATTCCACTCAGATCAAGGCTGGGCATATCAAACAAAGAAATATACATCAAGACTTGAAACAAACGGCATCACCCAATCTATGTCAAGAAAAGGCAACTGCTTAGACAACTCACCAATGGAAAACTTCTTTGGAATATTAAAACAAGAAATATATTACGGAAGAAAATTCTATTCATACGAACACTTAAAACAGACAATAGAAGATTTCATAGAATATTACAACGAAGAAAGAATAAAAGAAAAATTAGGATACTTATCACCAATAGAATACAGAAAGAAGAATGCAACATAAAAATTTCCTACCCCTAGGGGTAGGAAAGAACAAAGAAATACCAGAGCTAGTTTAGTTCTAACTCTGGTATTAGGTCCAACTTTGTGGGGTCACCTTACTGTGGACCCTAGGGCTCCTTTTTATTATAATTTTCCCTTATAAGGGTTTTCTTTGTCTCCGAATAGCAGTTTTTGGAAGCAGTTGTTTTCTGGATCTTCTTTCTTTAATTCTGGTTTTGCATACCAATATTCTCGGTTGGTATCTTCTTCCATGAAGAGTACTTCTCCCGGATATTCTAGGGCTTTCACAGGATTTTTAGCTATTGTGTACATATTCATTACCCCATCTTTTATATTTTCATCATAGCCCATTTCGTGGGATACGCCTACTTGCTCAAGGTCGTGTAGGTTTGTGCCTGGTAGGTAGACTATGTATTCCTCGCCCTTCATGGATTCGTCAAAATATATGGATGGGTAGTATGTGTCATTAGTAAGGCTTCCTTCGACATCGCCCTCTGTTGGGGTTTGGTATTTTATTTCTTCGAGAGTAAGGGTGTAGGTATGGTCGTCTAATTTTCTAGGCTTGCCGAAACGGCCGGTGTAGAGACAGGCGACTTTTTCGTATCCTCCATAGTAGACACATCCATCAAAGGATCCATCCTTGTAGAAGTAGATAAAATCGCTCATATTGGTGATGTAGGCGTTAAATTCCCTGTCTTCTAGCATGGAGAATATTTCTGAGTCTGGATTTTCTTCGTCTTTTGAGACTTTTTCGTCGTCGGTTTTTTCTTCCTCGGAATCGGCTTCTTTTTTATCCTTGCCTTCTTCCTTTTCTTGGATTTGGGTCTCTTGGACTGGTTTATTTTCTGCTTCTTTATTTTGGTCCTTATCAGCCTTACAAGCTGTGAAGGCTAGGCATAGGGCAAGTCCTCCTAGGATTTTCTTTTTCATGACTTACTCCTTGGTATATTTTTATCATTGTACTTGAGCCTATTATCTTAAGCAATCAGAAGGGCCTGACTTTTGCCAAGAAAAAAGGACCCTTGCGGATCCTTTTGCTTTTATTTTTCTTCTTTTTTCTTACTTAGAACAACAAATGCGATTATTGCTCCTACAAGGACTATCCCCAAGTATCCTACGCCCTTGATACCTGTTTTGACTTGGCTTGCGGCCTTGGTCATGAGTGTTGGGGCGTCTTCTGATTTTACTCCTTGTTCATTTTGGCCTTGGGAGATGGTGACGGTTTCTGGCACGCCTCCGTTTGGGTTTTGTGGGGTGGTTGGAGTTTGGGCTGGTTGGCTAGTTGTTTGGGTGCTTGTTCCTGCCACTTCTGTGGTGTTTACTTCCACATTATTCCCTTCTGGTTTGCCATAAAATGGCTTGATGAAGTTATCTTCGCTTAATGGGAGGGTGTATTGGCCGTTGGCCTTTATTTCTGCATCTTCGATATAATCGTCGTTGTTGGTATTGATATTATCTAGGAAAGTCCTTTGGCTTGATGGAAGTTTTGAATAGGCTTCCTTGATGCCTGGCCTTTTAGATTTGTAGAAGGCTGAGTTTTCGTTTAGGGTTCCATCTACTTTGTTGCCACTTGTCAAAAAGCTTGTTTTTACAAGGTTTGTTGATTGGTGGGAAAAGTCTTTTTTGGCGTTTTCTTCAAGAGTTTTGTCGAGTTTTTCGATTAAATCTTGGGTCCTGGCCTTGTCTAATTCTGTGATTTCTATTCCTGCCTTGACTTTTTTATCTGTCTCTAGAATATAGTTATAAATTTCTTCAAGGCATGGAGTAATGGCATTTTTCTCAGCTTCGCTTGCTCTTTTTAGGCCGTAGGAATTGACTGTTGACTCATAGAAAAGGTAGAGGTTTTTGATGTCTTTTTTGTCAAGTCTGTCTAGGAAAAATAACTTTCCTTGAAGGATATAGGCCTGGACGTCTTTTTTGACACCTTCAACATCTAAGTCTAGGGCAACTTTTTCGCCAGAAGCGTCGATTAGTTGGGAAAGCTCTTCTGTGGCTTTTTCTAAATCTTCCCTTGTGGCAGCCTTTTTATTTAATATGTCGATAAACTTTGTATCGTCAACTTCCTTTAACTCTTTGGCGATTAGAATCTTATTGTAAAGATCAAAGCGTGCTTTGAATTCTTCTTGGTAGGCTGGGTCGCTTTCGTAAGATTCTTTTGTAGTTTTTTCTTCGTTTTTTTCCGGGCTTTGGGCCTTTTTTTCGCTAGATGTTAGGATTTCAAATAGCGAAGGTGTTTTATTTGCTTCGTCCGCAAAAGCCTTGGATCCTGTCCCAAATATAAGGGCACAAGCTAGGGCTGTTGCTAGAGTTTTCTTAAATTTATTCATAAATCTTCCTTTTTTTGCTTATACTGTATTCATTATATTTATTTTTATTGTAAAATCAATATAAAATCTTTATTTATCCGAGGTATATAAATAGCCTAGATGATTAAAAAATAAAGGTCTGGCAAGATTTCAGGGCAGATTTTGAAAAGATGAAAGGTGAGGTCATTAAGGAGGAAAAAGGCCAATCATATTGACAAGCCTTGCCAATAATTTATAATTATCTTAAGAATAAAAGGAGATTTTATGAAAAAAATATTATTAAGCCTAGTGATTATGGTTGGGATTTTGGCGGCTTGTGGGCAACAACAAGTAGTAAGAAAACCTAGCAATGTAAATAAAAATGTAGAAAACCCAAGCCTTTCTAATATGGCAAATGAGGCGTCTTTTGATTTTGTGAAAAAGACCTTAAAGGAAAAACTGGGATCTGACAATGACATGGCAGGGGCCAATGTTGACAAGTTTATGGATATGGTTAATGACTACAACAAGTCAGTTGGCGAGGAAAACCTCATTGGCGATTTTAAGGAAGACCTAAATCCGACTTACGATACCGGAAAATTAATTGAAAATAGACAAAAGGCCAAAAAAAAATTTCCCGATACAAATTGCAGGATCAATGCCTATTTGCTTGCTGTGGCCAATATGAAAATCCAAAGGGCGGGCAATCCTGATGACGAGATGCTTTTTATGGACCTTGAAAAAATCAAGGAAGGCCATCTTTTTGACGGCCAAGTTAGTGAAACTTTTAGGAAATTTTTCTCAAGGGTGCCTACAAATGGATCTAAAAATCCAGAAGACCAGGCCAAGGTCATGGAAAAATATTTTGAAGGCTGGTCCTTTCCCAAAGACGCTAGTTTGGTTTCAGTTGTAATCCACGATAATTTGGACGGAAATTATTTATTTATCGGCCATATTGGAGTTCTTGTTAAAACTGACGAGGGATATTTATTTGTAGAAAAAATCTCCTTCGAAGAGCCTTATCAGGCCATAAAATTCCACAACCGCCAAGCTGTTTACGATTATCTAAAAGACAAATTCAAAGACTACACTGACCCAAACACCTGTCCGCCATTTGTGATGGATAATGGGGAATATGTAGGTTAGGAGGAAAGAAAAATGGAAATAAAAGTTGGAATATTACCAGAAAAAGACCAAGTCTTGGCCCTTTACGAAGACGCAGGCTGGACTGCCTATACTGATGAGCCAGACATCTTGATGAATGCTATAGAAAATTCCCTAAAGGTTTGGACCCTTTGGGATGGGGAAAAACTAATAGGCCTGGCAAGGACAATAGGAGATGGGGCCACAATTTGCTACCTCCAAGATATCTTGATTTTAAAAGCCTACCAGGGCCAAGGTCTTGGCAGCGATTTATTAAAAGAAGTCATGAAAGAAAACCAAAACATCCGCCAATTTGTACTCTTAACTGATGATGCAGAAGAAACAAAAAACTTTTATAAAAAAGTGGGCTTAAAGGAAGTTGGCGATTATTATTGCAAAGCTTTTATGAAGTGAGAGCGTGATTTTTGGATTTCTTAATCAGAAAAGAGATTTTTTTGATATTTATCATATAAAATCTTTTTTTTATGAAAAAAATTTGGTTAAAATAATTCTTTTTTGGGTAGTAGTTAAACAAGAGGGCAGGTGAGGTTAAATGAAAGTCGATGTATAAAACACTCTATTTGATTATATAGTTATAAGTTACATAATAGAGGTTAGAAAGTGAAGGAAGGAATATGGAGATTAAGAAAAATTCTGCTGCTGGGACTTTAGAGTCAAATGATTGCCTTATCAGGCTAGAGGAAAGCGATTTCATTGAAATTGTTCTCAATTCGCCTGTAGAGTATGAATTTGGTGATCAAATTAGAAAAGTAGTAGAAGATGTACTTAAAGAAGCTGGCATTAATAAAGTTAGGGTCATGATTGAAGATAAGGGTGCTCTTGATTGTACCATTGCAGCAAGGCTTAAAACAGCGATTGGAAGGGCTCAATGAAAACTTTAAGAACAATGTTATTTATGCCTGGAAATAATCCGGGAATGTTGGTATCAGCCGACAACCTAGAAGCAGATGCTATTATTTATGACCTAGAAGACGCTGTTTCCTCTAGCCAAAAAGATGCGGCTAGGGACCTAGTCGCTAATGCTCTTAGGACTCTTTCTTATAAGAATTCAATAGTCACTGTAAGGATAAATCCAACTGATTCGCCTTATTGGAAGGATGATCTTAGAGCGATAATACCAGCAGGGCCAGACGGGTTGGTTATACCAAAATCCAACAAAGATACAGCCAAGGAAGTTTTTGATTTTATAGATGCATTTACTAAAGAAAAAAATATAGAAAATAATTTGAGATATTATATGCTTGTTGAAAGTGCCAGGGGCATCTTGGAGCTTGAGGACATAGTAAAACAATCTGATAAAATCGAAGGACTTCTCCTAGGTGCAGAAGATTATACTGTTGATATGCAAGTTAAAAGAACAGAAGGTTCGGCAGAGATTGCCTTTGCTAGGTACAGGATAGCAACTGTTGCTAAGGCTTATGGTTTAAACGCTATTGATACACCTTATACAGACCTTGATAATAAGGAAGGTTTGAAGAAGGACACAGACTTTGTAAAAACCATTGGTTTTAATGGCAGACTTATAGTTGGTCCTCGACAAGTTTTTGCAGTAAATGAAATGTTTTCACCAAGTCAGGCTGAAATCGAAGATGCAAAAATCATTGTCAGTCAGGCAGAAGAAGCAGAGAGAAAAGGACTTGGAGTATTCTCTTTTAGGGGCAAGATGGTTGATAAACCAGTTATCACAAGGTCATCCAACCTATTGAAATCTGCTAAAGAATGGGGGCTAATATGAAAAATGTAGACTTAGAAGCTCTAAATTTAAAGAAATTTAAATCATCCAAGGCCTATGTTGATAAAAAAACTTATCATTTTGAAAAAGCTGTTAAGCCTGAAATAGTTAGTTTTGATCAAGTTTTTAATAAGCTTGACCTAAGGGATGGAATGACTGTATCTTTCCACCACCACCTCAGAAATGGGGACTATGTCCTAAATATGGTCATGGAAAAACTCCATCAAAGGGGGCTAAAGAATTTAAAACTTGCAGCAAGTTCAATTTTTGCCTGCCACGCTCCTTTGGTAGAAATGATAGACGATGGGACTGTGACAGATATAGAGACTTCTTATATGTCAGGACCTGTAGCCCAGGCTGTATCTCGTGGCAAGCTTAAAAATCCAGTTTATATCACAACCCATGGTGGTAGGCCTAGGTCTATTTACGAGGGAGACCTAAAGATAGATGTTGCCTTTGTGGCAAGTCCAAGTGTGGACAAAGACGGGGCTATGGATGGGTCTGTTGGAAAGTCAGCTTGTGGTTCATTAGGATATGCTGTCGCTGATGCTATGTGTGCTAAAAAGGTCGTTGCCATCACAGATAATTTAATTGATAAGTGTGAAAATCCTGATATTAAACCAGGTTTTGCAGATTATATTGTAGAAATTGACCAAATTGGCGATCCAAGCGGTATAGTTTCAGGTACAACCCAAGTTACCAAAGACCCACTAGGTCTTAAAATTGCAAGACTTACAGCAAGGTTGATTGATGAATTAGGTCTTATCAAAGATGGTTTTTCTATGCAGACAGGTGCAGGTGGTATCTCACTAGCTGTGGCAAATGAAGTTAAAGACCTAATGGAAGCGAAGGATGTCAAGGGCTCTTTTGGTTCGGGCGGTATTACAGGATTTTTTGTAGAAATGCTTGAAAAAGGACTTTTTGAAAGTCTAGAGGATGTTCAGTGTTTTGACTTAGAAGCTATCAAGTCTTCAAAGAGGAATGAAAACCACCACAAGATTTCTGGTTCCAAATATGCTAATCCGAACGATGACTGTGTAGCCGAGAAGCTTGATTGCGTTATCCTTGGAGCAAGCGAGATAGATAAGGACTTTAATATTAATGTCACTACAGGATCTGATGGAATCATATTAGGTGGTTCTGGCGGTCACGCTGACACAGCAACAGGTGCTAAGCTTACAATAATTACAACAAAATTATTCAACGCTAGGGTGTCAGCTGTTGTTGATAAGGTAAGAACCATTACTACACCAGGTGAGGTAGTAGATGCCTTAGTTACAGAATATGGCATAGCAATAAATCCAGCAAGGACTGACCTATTAGAGGCTCTCAAGGATACAAAATTAGAGCTAAAAACTATTGATGAACTCTACGATATAGCCGCATCCCTAACTGGATATCCAAAAAAACGTGAAAAATCTGATGAAATAGTAGGGTTTTCTGTCTTTAGAGATGGCACAATCCTAGATACTATATCAAAAGTCGAATGATATTTAAAAAAATAATAATTGGAGGAAAAAATGGAAGACAATAGAATACTTGGCGTATCTTGGCCATTATTTTTCGTATTAGCTGCTATAATGTGTGTAGCTGTTTACTTAGAAGTACTACCAATAGGTCTTATTGGGGCCTTCTTATTGATGTTAGTTGTTGGTGAGTTTTTAAACTTTGCAGGTAACCGTATTCCTATAATTAACACCTACTTTGGTGGTGGAGCTGTTGTAGCCATCTTTGGCGGGGCAGCCCTAGTATATTTCAAATTATTACCAGAAACAACCAAGAATTTAATAGACACCTTTATGAAAACAGGTGAAGGGAAGATGGGCTTTTTGGATTTCTACATCTCAGCCCTAATTACAGGATCAATCCTTGGTATGAATAGAAAATTACTTATTAAGGCAGCAGTTAGGTACCTACCAGCCATCCTTGGCGGTGTAGTTGCATCTTTAGCCCTAGTATCAATCGGTGGTATGTTCTGCGGTTATACACCAGGTGAAGCTATGGCCTATATTGGTATTCCAATCATGGGTGGTGGAATGGGCGCAGGTGCTGTTCCAATTTCAGAAATATTCTCATCAGCCCTAAATGTTGATACAGAAGAAATTATGTCAAAATTAGTTCCAGCAGTTGCCCTAGGTAATGCATTAGCTATAGTTGCTGGTGGCCTTTTAAACAGACTTGGCCAAGCCAAACCAGAATGGACAGGTAACGGCCAACTTATGAGAAGTACAGATGATGAAATCAAGGCAGAAAACAGGGAAGTAGTTTTAAAACCAGGTGAATACGCAACAGGTATAGTTCTTGCTACAGCATTTTTCACTCTTGGCGCTATCATTGCCTTTGCAATGAAAAAAGTTGGAATAAATATCCACACCTATGCTTGGATGATTATCTCAGTTGCTGTAATCAAGGCAATTAATATTCTTCCAGAAAAATATACAGACGCAGCAGCTGGTTGGTATGCTTTTATAGCTAAAAACTTCACACCATTGTTACTAGTTGGTATAGGTGTTTCTTACACATCTTTACAACAAATAATCGAACACTTCTCCCTAGTTTATCTATTCTTAGTAGCCCTAGTAGTTTTGGGAGCCATCCTAGGTTCAGCCATAGTTGGCAAACTTGTAGGTTTCTATCCAATAGAAGCAGCTATTACAGCTGGTTTATGTATGGCCAATATGGGTGGTACAGGCGATGTTGCAGTACTAACTGCAGCTAATAGGATGGAATTAATGCCATTTGCTCAAATTTCTTCAAGACTTGGTGGTGCCTTCATAATTCTTTTGGCATCAATTTTGGTACCATTATTCTTTGGGTAGTAAAATAGTTTATGAAAGGAAGTAGAATATATGGACGTATATGAAATAGCACTAAAAAAACACGAAGAATGGCAAGGCAAGGTCGCAACAGAAGTAAAGGCTAAGGTTTTAAATGCAGAAGATTTAACCTATGCTTATACACCTGGTGTAGCTGAACCTTGTAGAAAAATTCATGAAGATGAATCAAAAGCCTATGTTTACACATCAAAGGCAAATACAATCGCAGTTGTGTCAGATGGCACAGCCGTCTTAGGACTTGGAGATATTGGACCTAAGGCCGCCATGCCAGTAATGGAAGGTAAGGCAGTACTTTTCAAAGAATTTGGAGATGTGAACGCAGTTCCAATTGTTCTTGATACCAAAGATCCAGATGAAATCATCGAAACAGTTAAAAATATTGCCCCTGGTTTTGGTGGTATTAACCTTGAAGATATTTCATCACCTAGGTGTGTTTATATAGAAAATAAGCTTAAAGAAATCCTTGATATACCAGTATTTCATGATGACCAACACGGTACAGCTATAGTGACTGTAGCTGCTCTAATCAATGCCCTAAAAATAGTTGGCAAAAAGGCAGAAGATATTAAAATCATAGTATCTGGAGCAGGTGCAGCTGGTTATTCTATAACCAAACTACTCTTAGACCTAGGAGTTAAAAATATAATTGCTTGTGACTCAAGGGGAACAATCAATAAAAGCCACCTTGAAGGCTCAAACCCTGTAAAGGCTGAACTAGCAAAGATAACTAATAAGGAAAACTTTGTTGGAACTTTAAAAGAAGCTATCAAGGGTTGTGATGTCTTTGTAGGTGTATCTGCACCTGGAGTTATTGATGAAAATGACATCAAGAACATGGCTGCTGACCCAATAGTATTTGCCATGGCAAATCCAGTTCCAGAAATCGACCCAGCCTTAGCTAAAAAAGCAGGAGCTAAAGTTGTTGCTACAGGAAGGTCAGACTTCCCTAACCAAATCAACAATGTCTTAGCTTTCCCAGGTATTTTTAGAGGGGCTCTTGATATCCATGCAAAAGAAATCACAGACGCTATGAAACTAGCTGCTGCTAAAGCCCTTGCTGGTCTTGTAAGTGAAGATAAATTGTCAGCTGACTATGTAATTCCAGGTGCCTTCGAAGAAGGCGTGGCAGAAGTAGTAGCCAAGGCAGTTAAGGATGAATACAAAAAGTAAGGTTTTAAAGAATTAGTAAAATCGTTCCAAGCTAAGAAAATTCGACTTGGAACGATTTTTCTTATGTGGGGAGAAGTATGGGTAAATATTTTAAAGGTAAAACTTATGTAGATCTCAAAGAAGTACTTGAAAATAGGGACAGGAGGAGGAAGAAGATTAGAAAAAAATTACTAATCCATCCAGAAAAAACTGTCATATCCTATAAGCTAAATATACCTGGGCCAGAAAAAATCAATAGTGGTCTTGTCGCTATCTTTGATAGGGGGCTTAAAGAAATAACAGAAAAAATCAAGGAGTTGGCTTGGGATTTTGAGATTTCTGAAATCTGGGAGGCAAAGACTGGCAAGGAAGCCATAATCCTTGTAGATGGGGATGGTTTTGATGTAAAAAGAGCCATGGTTGACATAGAGGAAGGTTCAAGTTTAGCTAGGCTTTTTGATATAGATGTAAGTAGGAAGGGCTATGATATATCTAGAAAAGACCTAGGACTAAGTGAACGCAAATGCCTAATATGTGACAAGCCGGTAACCAGCTGTGCTAGGTCAAGAAGACATTCAGTTGAAGAAATGCAGGCTTGTATAGAAAAAATCCTAGAAGACTATCTTAGTTAATAGTCATCTAGGATTTATTTTGAATTTTTTTGATAATGGCTTGGGCTCTTTCAGACATAATAAAGTCGTAGGTTGGTTGGGGAAGTAGGGGTTTAAGGGCATCGAAATTAGCTTCCTTGATGAGTTTTCTCACCCTTGATGCCGATATATCTTCGCCTTTTATCTTTATTCTTTCTACCAAGTCAATCTCAATTCCTGCCTTTGGAAGGGTTTCTATTAGGGTTTGATTGTAAATATCAGTTGTTGATCCAGGGACTTCTGTTCCTATATATCTTTTTTTGATGCCAAGATTTTTGGCAATCTTGGTAAAAATTTCTGCATCAAGTCTAGCTTGAGCCTTTATTACATCTGGTTCATTTTTTATAAAGTAGGATGGAAAGGTTGCTGATGAAATCAGGTAGTCCTTACATTCTTGGTAGATTATATTATCAAGATGGCTAGTTGACGCTATTATCAGTTCTCTTCTAGTCTTGTAGTCAAAATCAGAAAGGTCATCTGTGACAATAAAAAGGTGGACAAGGTCGTTTTCCTTGGCAGCTTTTTCTACAAGATAGAGGTGACCCTTGGTAAAGGGATTGGCATTTATCACCATGCCTGCTACATTTTCGTAGGGCTTATCAGCTTTATTTAGGCTATCAAGGTATGAAGCGAAACCATTTTTTTCATTTTCCATAAAACAAAGAACTCCATCAACCCTAGCTATTTCATAAAAACCTAGGCTCTTAAAAAAATGAGCCGAAGCTAACTTGGCATAGAGGTAGAGTTTGTAATAGCCTCTAGAATTTGCTTCAGAAATCAAGTGGCTAATTAGGGTGTTCATTAAAGCCTCGCCCTGTCTTGAGGAATCTACAGCCAGGCTTCTAAGAGTATTTTTAAAAAGGCAGCCAGTTGCAATTACCTCTCCTTTATCAAAAATAGCTGCCAAATAATCTGTATTTTTATCTCTTTTTATGCCTTCATTAGCTAGGAGTCTATCAACCTGGTCAAGAGATTTTTTATCTGTCTTGTAAACTTCCGAAACTATGTAATTATTCATATAATCTCCTTAAATAGTAGACGGTTTTAGTTAGGGTAAAGATATCAGCCACTCCACCGCTACTGATATTGTTTTTTAAGTAATAATCGTTTAAATCTTCCAACTTATTATCGATATTGATCCCTTTAATATGGGCCTTGTAAAGATTAAGGGCTTGATTTTGGAGAAATCTTAATGTCTTCAAATTTGACCTGGAAAAGGTGGTTGTATCGTCAATCCTTGCTAGCAAGATTAAAGTCAAAATCTCATCAGTCATTTGCTCTTTTTCATAGGCTAGGCTAAGGTCGAAAATTTCTTTGAAACCCGAAAGAGGGAAGGACCTTACGTCTTTGATGCCAAGTTTTTTGTAATGGTTTGGCTTTTGTTGTTTTTTGTAATCATTAACGAGTGGATGGGAAAAGTTTTTTATAAAGATAGGAGCTTCTTCAAAAGACTTTGACTTAAAAAGACCGTAAACTAGGATAAGAATAAGGAAAATAAAGCCCTTATAGGTATTTACTCCGCCAGTTGACTCGTACATTTTCTTTTCAATCTCCCTGCCCATCATACGGAGCTGGTCGAAAGTTTCAATCTTATCCCAGTCGCTAGTTTCGATAGCGTCGCAAATAGCACTTGAAGAGGTCAGAAAGTCCTGATAGGTCATATCCTTGTGAGAACCTTGAGATTTATAATTTACACAACCAAAGGAGAGGTCGCGACTAAGCTCATCATCTACTGCAAGCTTAATAGCCTGACTAATATTTTTAATATCCATAACAATTAACACCAAGCTCCTCTGTAAGACTTGAAGCTAGCAAAGAAATACTCGCAAAACTAACTTCTATTACTTTAATTATACACAAAGGGGATTTATAAGTAAATCGTTTGGAAGGGATGTCGTATTTTGAAATACTTGTAAAGAAAAGGAGAGCTTTCGCTAGGCGAGAACTCTCCTTTTCTAAGTTATTTTGTAAATTATCCTTTAAGACCATCAGCTTGTCTTTGCATGTTTTCTACGACTATGTCGTGGATGTCGCCTAGGCTTGCGGCGTATTCTAGGACTTCCCATGGTTTGTTGGAGTGGAAGTGGATTTTTATAAGGTCTTCATCTCCCACTGCAAGTAGGCTGTCGCCTTCTAGGTTGTCTGAAATGTAGTCGAAGATTTCGTCTTCGTCTAGGTCTTTGTCTGTCCTTGCGATTAGCATTTGGCAATCGAATTGAAATTCAATTTTTTCGCCTGGTTTAAATTCGTGCATTTTTAGTAACTCCTCTCTAAATTTTTTATATCATATATAATTTAATCATTTGATAAACATTCTCAATTAAATTATACTCTAGTTTCTCCTAGTTAGGTTCTTTTTTAATTCTTCTTCTAAATTTCTGATTTCGGCTTGGGCTTTTTCTCGGTTTTTGGCACCTTCGATTTGGATATTTCTTACTTCTTCGATGGTTGAAATTAGGGCTTCGTTGGTGTGTTTGATTGTTTCTACGTCAACTATGCCACGTTCTGTTGCCCTTGCGGTTTCGATTGTGTTTTGCTTTAGGGTGTCGGCGTTTTTCTTTAGTAGGTCATTTGTGAGGTCGGTGACCATTTGTTGGGTCCTTATGGCTTGGTCGGTGTGGTGCATGCCGAGGGCTAGGACCATTTGGTTTTTCCAAAGTGGGATGGTTGTGACAATGGTTGTCTGGATTTTTTCTGCCATAATTGAGTTTGATGATTGGACCATCCTTATTTGTGGGGCCATCTGAATTGAGACCATCCTTGTTAGGTCTAAATCGTGGAGTTTTTTCTCAAAACGGTTGGCCTGGGCCTTTAGGTCGTTGACTTTTTGGGCATCGAGGGGAAGGTTTGATTCGGCTGCCGCCCTTTCTAGGGCTGGGAGGTCATTTTTGTACAAATCTTCAAGTTTCCTCTTGCCGGCCTCTATATACATGGAAATTTCCTTGTAATATTCCTCGTTTAAGTCGTACATCTGATCAAGCATGGAGATATCTTTCATGAGGGTTATTTGGTGATTTTCCAGAGCTCTTGAGACTTCGTTGATGTTTTTTTCGGTAGACTGGTATTTGACTTTGAGATTGTCAATTTTCCTGCCGGCCTTTTTGAAAAAGCCAAGTGGGCCCTTAGATTCTTCCTCATCGTCCATGGTTTTGATGTCCATGACTACTGTGTCAAGGAGTTTGCCGATTTCGCCTAGGTCCTTATCTTTTACGGCATCTAGGGTCTTCTCGGAGAAGGTTGAAATCTTCTTTTGGGCGCCCGAACCGTATTGAAGGATGATGTTGGTATTGTCTAGGTCGATTTTTTTGGAAAATTCGTCTATCATCTTTTCCTCAGCTTCAGTAAAGACAATTTTATTTTCGATTTTTTCTGGCTCTGTTTTTAGGATTTGGTCGAGTTTTTCGTCGTTTTCTTCTATTCCGTCTAGTTTTAATTCGATATCACTCATGGTCTTTAAAATCTCCTTCTACTAGTCCTTCTTGTTTTAAAACAAGCCTAATGGTGTCAATATCAGTCTTTATGTCCATGGCCCTGTCAGAGATAAGGTCAACTTTGATCTTGTCAAAGGCCTCGGTAATGGTTTTAATTGACCCATCTATTTCCATCATAGATTTTAATATTTTAGGATTATTTGAGTCTATTTGCTCAAATTCCGAGTAAGACTCAACGAGTTTGGCTGCGGTTGGCATGTAAAAATCGTTGAATTTATTAAGGGCGATGGCTTTTTCTGGGTATTTGTCCAAAATATTTAGGATGTCCCTGATATTTTCAAAAAGTGGGGCCAGGTCCGCCTTAAAGCTAGGTGAAGAAATTTTCCTAGCTATTTCTTCCATGTCCCTTAGGGTAGAACCACAATTTGATAGAATGTCGGAAGCATTTTGGGAATCGAAGTCATCCGATTGTGCAATTTGTTCTTTTTCGTAGGAAGGAATTTTCCCTAGATTTTCCTTATAGAGCTTGAATGTTGGAATGTCAAGGATGAAAATCGAGTCATTTTCAACAATTCTTGCCTGTTTGAAATAGTTTTGTTTCATAAAATATAGCAAGTCCTTGATGGTTTCTTCCTCAGTTTGGGAAACTGCGCTGGCCAAATCTCTAATTGAGATAATGGTTGAATTTCCAAGCTCACGTCTGTATCTAGAGTAGTTTATGGCGAGCCTTTTGTAGTGGCTTGATAGCTTCCACATAAGGACTGGCGCTGCTACAGCACCTCCTAGACATAGGAGGCCGATCATTTTTGCTCCAAGGCCCCAATTTTCAATTGTGTCCATTCCTATGGCAAAAAGGGTCATACCTACAAAGATTGCCCCGATTTTTAAGAGGCTTGACTTGGATTTTTCTTTAGGTTTTTGTTCACAAATATCAGGATTTTTTGCTGCTGGTAAATTCTTATTATATCCCTTGGAAAAGCTTGAAACAGCGTAATTTACAGAATTTTTTATTGTTTGTCCAATGGATTCAAAATCTATGTCATCAAAGTCAAAATTGATATTAAAGTTATCTTTTTGACTATACTTATCTTTTTTCTTCATTTTATCTCCTTACAAAAGGTGATTTTCCTCTTGCTGATATTATACTATAGGATAAATATTTTTAAAATTCTTAAGACAAAAATTAATTATCTTAAAATTTTGGTCAAAGATTCCTTATTTTAGGTCCTTAATTTCGTCAAAGAGGTCCTTATTCTTTTCAATATCAGACCTTGCCCCAAACACAACCAGGTTATCAAGGTCCATGGCCTTGTCAAAAGAATCGCTTAAAGCCTTGATATCATCAAGACTTGCGGCCTTGATTTCAGCTAGGATGTCGTCTTCTTTTTTTGAAGAAGGAATCCTAAAGTAGGCGTAGTCGGCATCGCCCATTTGTTTTGGATTTCTAGGCCTTAAAATGGTACCCATAGAGGAAATTTTTTGGTTTTCAAAATCCCTATCGGTCATTTCAAGGTCTTTGGCTATTTGACCAATCTTGTTGAAAGAGTCAATAGTTGAAGAAATATTTGGGTCCCTGTAGGAATAGGTCGCAAGAAGCATGGACCTTGAAACAAACATGCCTGCACCGTAGGCACCGCCCTGGGCCCTGATTAGGGAGTAGAGGTATGGGTTTGACATGATTGATCCTGCAAGAAGGAATTTGCCGTCATAGCCACCTTCAAAATCATAGAAATTAGCTGATTTTGCGACGTAGTTGACATTTGCGTCGGTTGCTATAGCTTCTTTTTTGGCCCTAGCTTCAAATTCGATTTCGACATCTGCTTCTCTCCTGCCAAGGTCTGCAAAAGCCTCATTTATTCCGCCTTTCATAAGGTCATAGCCGTCTTTTTCGCTTGTAATATTTATAGAAAGGTCTTTTGTAAATATCCTCTTATAAACATTTTCCAGCCTCTCTTGAAGTTTGCCAAAGTCATTTTCTGCTAAAGCTATGTTTTCCTTGATAAAGTCGTAATAGGCGATTCCTGTCAAGTTTTCCTGGAGGTAGGCGTGCTTATCGATGTGGGCGTTGGCCCTGTTTATGGCTATCATATGGCCAATGTCGTACATTTTTGACTCAAAAACAGCCTTTCTAATCCTCAAAAGTTCAAGAATCCTAGCCTGGTTTGCAAAAAGGGAATTTTTTGTGAAATCTTTTACGATGTCAGCGGCTTGTTTTGTGTAGGTAGGCAGGGTCTTGAAAGAAACCTTGAAGGTCCTGTCAATCTCTTCTGCACCTTTTTTGAAATTCATGATTGAGAAATTCAAAGACCCAAGTTTTTGCCAAATGAGGTCGTCGATTTCTGTATATTTCATAGTTTTGGTGTCAATTGATCCTAAAAGTTCGCCTATGATTTGGGCATATTTGAAGTCCTCAAGATTTAGGTGGTTTAGGTTAAAATACATATCTGTGTAGATTAATCCAGCTGTGGAAAGGTCGTTATAGACATATTCAAAAGTATCGGTTTCAACCTCTCTTGGGACCTCTCTAGTTTTTGTAGGTACGTCTTTTATGTCGAGTTTTGGAATGGTCGCCTTTTCTTCCTCTGTATCCTCGCGGTCCTGGTAGGTCTTGAGCTTTTCCAAATCTTCCTTAATTTCGCTAAGCTTTTCTGGAGTCATTTCTTCATTGACCTTATCTAGGTAAGCCTTGAAATCTTCATCTTGATTTTTGTTATAATCGACCGAAGGCCTTGCAATATGAATGAGCTTAGTAGGATTATCTAGGTAAAATTCCTTGATAAAGTCCTCGTAATAAGTTGTGTCGATTAGAGCCTTAAGTTCTTTTAAATAGTCAACCAGCCTAAAGACTTCGAAAGGATCGGCGTCAAAGGACATGGATAGGTAGTAATTTAGGCCGGAATTTACAGAATTTAGGTTTTCCCTTTGGCCAAAGTCAAAGAGGGAAAAGGCTGATTTGAGGGCTTCCTTGTTAATTCCCTGGCTAGCTCTTTTTAGTCCACTTTCAATTATTTCCACAAAGTCATTGACCTTGGCAGCATCAGTTTTTTGGGCTTGGATAATAAGGGCTGACCTGTTGCCATAAGCGTTTCTTGCGTAAAAATATTCTGGAGATAAGATTTCTTGAATCTCATTCCTAATCTTTGATGAATCCATATTGAAAAGGGCATTTACAAGAATGGCCGCAGTTAGAGTTTCCTTGACATCAAGGGCAGAGTGGGTCAACATGGCGTAGGTCAAATAATCTTGGCCAGGCTTTTCCTCACTTGCTGGATAGGTGGACTCTATTGGTTGTTCATAGAAATTTTCCTTAACTTCTATGGCAAGGTCCATGGATTTAGCCTCATATTTTGATAAATATTCCTCGTCAAGCCTTGTCAAATATGGATCTATGTCATCTATATTGCCATAAAAATAAATATAGGCGTTTGATGGGTGGTAGTGGTCAGCGTAGAATTTTTGGAATTCTTCAAAGGTCAAATCCTTGATAAAACGAGGATCACCGCCAGATTCGTACTGGTAAGGGGAATTTTTGTAGAGATAGGAATTTATATCATTATCTATGATAGATTCTGGATCTGATAGGGCACCTTTCATCTCGTTATAAACCACGCCTGAAACCCCAACAACTTGGTCGCCTTCGATGTCGTAATGCCAACCTTCTTGGTCTAAGATTTGCTTTTTATTAATAACAAGGGGCGCAAAAACTGCGTCAGTATAGACGTCAACTAGGTTTCTAAAATCCTTGTCATTTTCACTTGAAACAGGAAAAACTGTCTTGTCTGGATAGGTCATGGCATTCAAAAAAGTTTGCAAAGATGAAGAATCCATGGCCATGAAAGGGTCCTTGGTCGGATATTTTTTTGAACCATTAAGGACAGAATGCTCCATAATGTGGGCCATGCCCTTAGAATTTGTTGGTGGGGTTTTAAAACCAATGGCAAAGGTCTTGTTGGTGTCATCTTTTTTGGCAAAAACGACCTTGGCGCCGGTCTTTATATGCTTATAATGGAAAGCCTCAATGCCTATAGCAGGGAAATTTTCACTTTTAATTAATTCGTAATTTTTGTTCATAAATCATCCTTTACTAATATTGTTCTCATTAGGACTATACCATTCTTGGAGTTACTTAAAATAATATTTGACAAAGATAAAAACTGAAGTAAGATTACATTAGAAATATGAATTAGTTTCGAACGAAAGAAAATATGAAAAACTAAAATAGAAAGGGAAAAATATGACTCAGTCAACATACGGAAGTAATTATTTTGGAGCTTTAACTCCAAGGATGCAAGAATTAAGGGATGAGCTTTTAGACAAGACCCCAGAAATTTGTGTAGAAAGAGCGAAAATTGTAACAAAATCTTATAAGGAAAACCAAAACAAACCTCTTCACATCAAAAGAGCCTTGATGCTTAAGGATATTTTAGAAAATATGTCAATCTATATCGAAGATTGCGGCTTAATTGCAGGTAACCAAGCTTCTTCAAATAGGGCTGCGCCAATTTTTCCAGAATATGCAATGGGATGGGTAATTGACGAGCTAGACGACCTTGAAAAACGTGACGGAGACGTCTTTACAATTACCGAAGAAAATAAGGAAAAATTAAGGGCCATATATCCTTATTGGGAAAATAACACCATTTACGATAAGGGTAAGCCATATATGCCTGACCAGGCACAAAAATATGCGGACCTTGGCATAATTTCATTTTTAGGAAAGGTAACCAGTGGTGACGGCCATTTTGCGGCTGACTACACCAACATGTTAAAAGTTGGCCTAAAGGACTATAAGAAAAGGGCAGAGGAAAAATTAAGAAATCTTGACCTTTCAGATTATAAAAACATCAAAAAAACCTACTTCTACAAGGCTTGTATCATAGTAATTGACGCAGTTAGGGACTTTGCCCTCAGGTATGCAGTCCTTGCGGAAGAAAAGGCAAGAGAAACTACAGATGCCAAAAGAAAAGAAGAACTACTTGAAATTGGCCAGATGTTAAGAAGGGTTCCTTTTGAACCAGCTAAGACCTTCAAAGAAGCAGTTCAAGCCATTTGGTTAGGTCACCTTATCTTACAAATCGAATCCAATGGTCACTCAGTTTCTTATGGTAGAGTTGACCAATACCTTGATCCTTTCCTAAGGCAAGATTTAGCTTGCGGTAGGATTACAGAGGATCAGGCGAGCGAAGTCCTAGTCAATCTTTGGTTAAAAACCTATACTATAAATAAGGTAAGACCTTGGGGCCATACAGTGTTTTCTGCAGGAAGCCCACTTTACCAAAACGTGACCATAGGCGGTCAAACTAAGGATAAAAAAGATGCCACAAATAAGACATCTTGGCTAATCCTTAAGACAATCGCCCAATGCCATCTCCCACAACCTAACCTCACAGTTAGATACCACAAAAATCTACCAGACGACTTCATGAAGGAATGTTTAGAAGTAATCAGATGTGGTTTTGGTATGCCAGCCTTTAACTCAGATGAGGTAATCATCCCATCTTTTATAGAAAAGGGTGTAAAAGAAGAAGACGCCTACAACTATTGTGCGGTAGGTTGTGTAGAAACAGCTGTTCCAGGCAAGTGGGGCTATAGATGTACCGGTATGAGCTTCTTAAACTTTACCAAGGGAATCCTAATAGCCATGAACGGCGGCAAGGACCCAGCTACAGGTACTTTATTAATAGAAAATGTCAAAGAATTTAAAGATTTGGATAATTTTGAAGACTTTATGGAATCTTGGGATAAGACCATTAGGGAAATGGCTAGGCAAACAGTAGTAGTAGACTCAGTTTGCGATACAATCCAAGAAGAAAACACAGCCGACATCTTGGCAAGCGTATTAACAGACGATTGTATAGAAAGAGGACTCACCATGAAGGAAGGTGGAGCAGTTTATGACTTTATCTCAGGTCTTCAGGTAGGAATTGCAAATACAGCCGACTCACTAGCAGCCATCAAGAAAACCGTTTTTGAAGATAAGACAGTAGGCAAGGAAGAACTCTGGGATGCCCTAATGGATAATTTTGAAAGTCCAAGAGGCAAGGAAATCAGAGAGCTTTTAATAGCCTCTCCAAAATATGGCAATGACGATGATTACGTTGATATGCTAGGAACAAGGGCCTACAATTCCTATATTGATGAGATTAAAAAGGCTAAAAATACAAGATACGGCAGGGGACCAATCGGTGGTTGCTACTATGCTGGCACCTCTTCAATTTCAGCCAACGTCCCACAAGGTGCAGGCACACTCGCCACACCAGACGGTAGAAAAAAGGGCGAAGCCCTAGCAGAAGGATGTTCACCAAGCCATGGATCAGACTTAAATGGCCCAACAGCAGTATTAAAATCAGTAGCCAAACTCCCAACCAGGGATATCACAGGTGGAGTTTTATTAAACCAAAAAGTAACTCCAACCATGATAGATAAGCCAGGCAACAAGGATAAACTAATAAGCCTAACTAGAGCCTTCTTCGACGGTCTTGAAGGCTACCACATCCAATATAACGTAGTAGACAGGGCAACACTAATAGACGCTCAAATCCACCCAGAAAAACACAAAAATCTAATTGTAAGGGTAGCAGGATATTCAGCCTTCTTCAACGTCTTATCAAAAGATACCCAGGATGATATAATAGCAAGGACTGAACAAAGTCTTTAAAGATAAGTAAAGTCATACTAAGAAAATCCGACCTAGGACTTGGCAAAAGTTTTATAAGCAAAGAGCCTAGGTGAAATTAAGCTGAAATTTAATAAAAAAAGAATACAATAAAGATAAAGAAACTTATTTACAAATGATAACTCATAACGGATGAGGGAGAGAGAAAAAATTATGAAACTACTAATCGACTACGCAGACCTAGATTCTATCAAGGAATTGATAGCCTTATTCCCAATTGACGGGGTTACAACAAACCCTACTATCCTCGCTAAGGCAGGGGAAAATCCTAAAGATAGACTTGTTAAAATTAGAGAATTAATCGGCCCAGATATGGACCTACATTGCCAAGTTGTGGCATCAAAAAAAGAAGAAATGGTGGACCAAGCAAGAAAACTTGTAGCCTTACTTGGGGAAAATACCTATATAAAAGTTCCATCTTCTGGAGAAGGCTTCAAGGCCATGGAGGAACTCACCAAGGAAGGGATAAAGATAACAGCCACAGGCATCTACACCCCTCTCCAAGCCTTCTTAGCCGCCAAGGCAGGAGCTAAATACCTAGCTCCTTATGTAAATAGGATTGATAACCTAGGCTATGACGGCCTTGGTGTGACAAGAAAGATTCAAAACATCCTAGAAGCTAACGATTTTGACGCACAAATCCTAGCCGCATCCTTTAAAAATTCTAACCAGGTCCTTGACCTTGTGGAAAGAGGAGTAGGTGCCCTAACTTTAGGCCCAGATGTCTTTAAGGGTCTGGTAAATGACAAAAACGTTGATTTTGCAATCAAAACCTTCGAAGAAGACTTTGAAAGTATTTTAGAAGAAGGCCAAACCTTCTCAGATATACTATAAAGAAAAAAATCGTCCAAATTGGGCGATTTTTTTATGATAAGATTAGTTTGATGCCAGAATTCTTCAAGCGGTCCTTAGTTTTTTTCTTGATATTTTTATCAGTTACAACCTTATTAACGGCAACTCCGAGACCTAGGTTGCCCTCCAATTCAAACTTATGGCTTTCTGTAAGGACGACAACTTGTTTGGCCCTTGAAGCCATATGTCTAACAGCCTCACCCCTGAAAGGATCCTTATTTGAAAAACCCCATTCGCAGGAATAACCATCTGCACCTATAAAAAGCTTATCAACCTTGTAATGTTTAACCGACTCAGCAAGGACAGGTCCCACCAAAACCTGGCTTTTAGTTTGGTAGATACCACCCAGGACAATAATTTGAGCCCCAGTTTCACTTATATAATCAGCAATGAATACAGAATTTGTTATTATAGTAATATTTTTCTTAGTCTCAGCGAGTTTTTTTGCGAAAATCGCACAACAAGACCCAGACTCAATCATAACCGTTTCGTTATCTGCCACAAGCTCACAAGCCTTGTCAGCTATTTGGGTCTTCTCCATAAAGTGAAAAGATAATTTTCTAGAAATTGAATCGTCATCAGCCAACTCTGCATAATTGTGGGTCCTAACTATAAGGCCAGCCTCATCAAGCTCAGTCAAATCCTTCCTTATAGTAACTGCAGACACCTCAAAGATGTCAGAAAGGTCGTTTACAGAAACTTTTTTTCTTTTATTAATTTCTTCGACAAGCTTAGCCTGCCTTTGACTTTTATTCATACATTCTCCTTATTAATTTAAAGATTAAGTTTATATCTTATATACTATTTTACCTACTATTAATATTATAGTATTTTTTTCAAAACTTTACACAAATTTACAAAGATAAGAAAAAAACAACCGAACAAAATAAAAAAACTTTCGTTTAAAATTGAAACTAGTTTCGAATAGAGTATAGTGATAAAGAGTCAAGCTAGAAAACTATAATTTCCGGAAATGTTTTACTTAATGATTCTAAAACTATAGGGTATTAAAACTAATTATAATGATTAAAGTTAGTTTATTTTTCTAACTACAATCTGATTGTTTTTTTATATCGTATCTAATAATATTGGTCTTTATAAATTATATTTACCCATTTTTTAATAATAATCATAATTTTAAGGCCTGGTACTTATTTGTCTTTTGAGAACGATTTCTTAGATGACAGCTCTTAGAATTATATAATTAACAGGTGCTTTTTAACGAAAGCCATGACATATAAATATTTTGATTATTTAATTTTAAGAGATTTTTTTTATGTAAATTTTGAAAATTATATCAATTGAAAAGGAGGAAGAATGATAGGAATTATTTTAGCTAGTCATGGTGACTTTGCTAAAGGTATAAAAGAATCATCTGAGATGATTTTTGGCAGTCAAGAGAATTTAGAGACTGTAATGTTAAAACCTTCCATGGGGCCAGAAGAATATAGGAATAATCTAAAAAAGGCCATGGATAAGGTCGGAAGTGGTGATATTTTATTTTTGGCAGACCTCTGGGGAGGAACACCTTTTAACCAATGCATGACCCTCTATGAGGAAGATAAGGATAGGATAGCTGTGGTTGCAGGTGTGAATTTACCTATGCTTATCCAAGCCCTATCTGAGAGGATGACATCAGAATCCGCCCACGACCTTGCCAAGATAATAATTGATACTGCTAGGGAAGGAGCTAAGGGTGTTCCTGAATTTGTGAATCCACCAGATAAGGCCACCTTGCTTAAGGAACTTGAGGAAAATACTATCGGTTGCCAAATACCAACAGGTACTGTTTTGGGAGATGGCAGGATAGATATTGTTTTGGCTAGGGTTGATACAAGATTGCTTCATGGGCAAGTTGCTACAAATTGGACTAAGTTTGTAAATCCAGACAGAATTATAGTTGTTTGTGATAAGGTTTGCAAGGATGAATTAAGAAGCAGAATGATTAAGGAAGCTGCACCTCCAGGGGTCAAGGCCCATGTCATACCTCTCAAGAAAATGATTCAGGTTCAGGATGATCCAAGATTTGGTTCAACTAAGGCTCTATTGTTGTTTGAAGAGCCTCAATCTGTTTTGAAGTTTATGGAATTAGGTGGCAGGCTAGATAAGGTTAACCTTGGTTCTATGGCTCATTCTAAGGGTAAGGTTGTTGCAACAAATGCCATAGCCCTTGACAAGGATGATGTAGAAACACTTGAAAAGATTAAGGATATGGGTGTTGAATTTGATATTAGAAAAGTTCCAGCTGACAGTCCTGAATCTTTTGATAGAATGATTGAAAAAGCTAAAAGAGAATTGAAAATTTCTTAGGAGTAAAATATGAGTATTATTAATATTGTATTAATCGCCGTTGTGGCATTTTTAGCGGGTTGTGGCGGTATAGTTGACGAGTTTCAATTTCACCAACCCTTGGTAGCATGTACCCTCATTGGTATTTTCACAGGTCATGCAAAAGAGGGAATAATTCTTGGTGGTTCTTTACAGCTGATAGCTCTTGGTTGGGCTAATATTGGTGCTGCAGTGGCGCCTGATGCTGGTCTTGCCTCAGTTGCATCATCTATCATTATGGTCTTGGCACTAAAAGGTGGCAGTGCCGATGCAGAAACAGCAATAAACACAGCCATAACATTGGCTATTCCACTTTCCATTGCAGGTTTGTTCTTGTCTATGATAGTTAGGACCTTGTCTATAATTATCATCCACGGCATGGATGCGGCTGCAGAAGTTGCAGATTTTAGAAAGATAGACAGGCTTACCTACACTGCTTTATTCTTGCAAGGTATCAGGATTATGATTCCTGCCATTATCCTTTGCTTTATTCCAGCTAAGGTAGTTACAGATGCTCTTAACGCTATGCCTGACTGGTTAACAGGAGGTATGGCTGTTGGTGGTGGTATGGTTGCTTCTGTTGGTTATGCCATGGTTATAAATATAATGAGCAGTAAGGAAACATGGCCTTTCTTCGTTATTGGTTTTGTATTAGCGGCTTTGCCACAACTAACTTTGATTGGTTTGGGAGCCTTAGGTTCAATGCTTGCTGTTATTTATATGACATTAAAACAGCTTGCTACAAGCAATAAGGCTGCTGTTTCAGGTTCGGGTGATGCATTAGGTGATATTTTAGATGATTTCGAGGGGTTAATATGACAGAAAATATAAATAACAATGAAAACAAGGTAGTTATTAGTAAGGAAGTAAGGAAAAAAGTTTGGTGGCGTCACCAATTTTTGCAAGGGGTTATGAACTATGAGAGAATGCAAAATGGTGGCTGGGCCTATTCGATTTCTCCTGCCCTAGAAGAAATTTATACTGAAAAAGAAGATCAGAGTCAAGCCCTTAAAAGACACTTAGAGTTTTACAATACCCACCCTTATGTTTCAAATTCTGTAATGGGAGTTACCCTCGCCATGGAAGAGGAAAGGGCAAACGGAGCGGATATTGATGATGGGGCAATAAATGGTGTTAAAATCGGTCTTATGGGACCACTTGCAGGTGTAGGTGACCCAGTATTCTGGTTTACAATAAGACCTATACTTGGAGCTCTTGGAGCTTCCTTAGCTCTAACAGGTAATATCGTAGGTCCATTAATATTTTTCCTAATCTGGAATGCTATGAGATTGATATTTGAATGGAAGAGCCAAGAATTTGGTTATAGGACAGGAAATGAAATAATAAAAGACTTATCTGGTGGACTTTTAGGTAGGGTAACTCTTATGGCATCCATCCTTGGTATGTTCATAATCGGAGCCCTAGTTCAAAGATGGGTATCAATTAACTTTACAATAAATGTATCATCAGTTACACAACAACCAGGAACCTATATAGATTGGGCAGCCCTACCAGCAGGAGCTGAAGGAATTAAAATGGCAATATCCAAAGCTTTAGAGATTGGACCAACAGCCTTAGACTCTGTTAAGGTGACAACCCTTCAACAAAACCTAGATTCCTTAATTCCAGGTCTATCTGCCTTGCTATTAACTTTAGGTATATGCAAACTTTTAAAGAAGAATATATCTCCTATAGTAATTATATTATCCCTATTTGTTGTAGGAATACTAGCAAGAGTTTTCCATATAATGTAGATGATATCAAGTAAAAATAACAAGGTGGATTTGAATGCAAAGGGAAATTATCTAAAAAATTTCACTAGCCGAGGGGATATTTACATTGGGGATAAGGCATTTGAATATTATAATGAGAAAAATCCAAGAGATTATATACAAATACCATATTCAGAAATTTCCCTAGTTGGGGTAAGGCTCTTGTTTGGCAAAAAGATTTTAAGATTTAAAATTTGCACTAGAAGCAATGGAGATTTTGAATTTAATAGTTCAAACAATAAAAAAATCCTACTCCTCTTACAGACCTACCTAGGCAAAGAAAAAATAAGAAAAATACCTAGTATCCTTGATAAGCTTAAGGATAAAAATAAGAAATAAAAAAACCACCCACTTCAAGTAATAAAATGAAGTGGGTGGTTTTTATTGTCCACTTAATTGAGCGAAACAAAAAACCACCTCCTATGCAGGTGAAGGAATTTAGCTTTAGCTTCAAGCACTAAGAAAACCTCCTTAAAGTATAATTGTGATAATCACATGCACAATTAAACAAGGAGGTTAAAACTTGGACAAGAATAGTTTATCACATACCAAGTGAAGATGAAAATACCACATAGTTTTTGCACCAAAATATAGAAGACAAGTAATATACAGGCAATTGAGAAAAGACATAGGCAGTATACTTCGCGAATTATGTTCAATAAAAGGAATAAAAATAATAGAAGCAGAACTATGTCCAGATCATATCCACATGCTTGTAGAAATCCCACCAAAATATTCAATATCACAAATAATGGGATATTTAAAAGGAAAAAGTTCATTAATAATATTTGATAGACATGCCAACCTAAAATATAAATACGGAAACAGAAATTTTTGGTGTAGAGGATACTATGTAGATACAGTAGGCAGAAATGAAAAGAAAATAAAAGAATATATACAAAATCAATTAAAAGAAGATTATTACGCTGACCAAATAAGTATAAAGGAATACTATGACCCGTTACGAGAGAGGAAGTCAAATAAGAACAAATAAAAAAACTGCTTCAGCAGTAGTTGGGAAAGTGGTGCATGTGATGGAATACTCGACAGCCCCAATAGGGGCCTGCCGGTATTCGCGCCTTATAGGCGCTGTGCAAACTACCAGCTAATCTGGTAGTTTTGATTAGTTTATACCCAAGCCTTGATGCCAGATCCTTCAAGGATTTTCACCATATCGGTAAGGTCGTCATCAACTAAGGCTTTTTTATCGCTGTAATCGTATTTTATCCCGTAATTTTCATACTTGCCCTTGCCAAATTGGTGGAAGGGAAGGAGTTGGACCTTTTCTATCCCCAAATCATTAAAGAGTTTGGCAAATTCATAGGCATCTTCTTTTGAATAATTAAAATCAGGTATTACTGGTATCCTTATTAGGTAGTCTTTTGCGTTTTTGACCACATCCCTTAGGTTGTCTAGGATAATCCTATTTAGGACTCCAGTTTTTATTTGGTGGACTTCTTCATTCCAATTTTTACAATCGGCTATGAAAAGGTCGAGATAAGGGTAAAGTTTGGAGACATTTTCTGGATTTGTAAAAAGAGTGGTTTCAATGGCTGTATGAAGCCCCTGGGCCTTAAGCTTTTTTACTAATTCTACAAGTAAAGTAGCCTGCATAAAGGGCTCGCCACCGGAAATGGTCACGCCACCTTTCGAAGAATCATAAAAGACCTTATCTTCCATGGCGATTTCTACCAATCTATCAAGGTCCATAGGGCGACCGACCTGATCGTATTTCACACTATTTTCCTCAATGCCATTGACCTTTAAGAGGTCAAAAAATAAATCATCCTCTATTATGTAGCCGTCTTGGTCAAAATTTAGCTCATTTTTTTTTACATCAATTTTTGTTTTGTTTTCGTCTTTTAAGAATATATTCACATAGGGATTTTGGCTTTCTGGATTAGAACACCACTTACACCTTAAGGGACAACCCTTAAGAAAGATTGAAGTTCTAATGCCTGGCCCATCGTGAAGGGAAAATTTTTGTATATTAAAAATCAGAATTTTTTCGTTTTGCATTTACTTTCTCCTATATTTTCCAATATACTACTTTTATACAAAATTACAATGAATTTCATACGAAAGATTTAGAAAGGGAAAAATTGGGTAAGAATATTATAAATATAAGAAAGGAAGTTTTATGAAATTAGGAATTATAGGGGCGGGGATGATCGCCCAGGAAGTATTGACTTTCATAAACCAAATAGAAGGCATTGACCCAGTTGCCATTGCCGCCACTCCTAGGAGTGAGGATAAGCTAAAAAACTTGTCGGAGAAGTATGGGATAGGTGAGTATTACATAGATTATGAAAAACTTTTGGTAAATCCAGATGTGGAAGTGGTTTATGTGGCACTGCCAAATAATCTCCACTACGAGGTTATGGACAAGGCCCTAGATGCAGGTAAAGACATCATCTGCGAAAAGCCTTTTGCTGACAATGTCAACCAGGCCCTTAGGATTTTCAAAAAGGCGGAAAGCAAGGGAAGGATAGTCCTTGAAGCCATGTCAAACCGCTTTATTCCAAATGCTTTGAGGGTCAAAGAAGAAATTTCAAAGCTTGGGAAAATTAAAATCGTATCCTTTAACTATTCCAAATATTCATCCAGGTACGGCCGTTTCAAAGCTGGTGATATAGCCCCAGCTTTTTCACTGGGAAATGCAGGTGGCGCCTTGATGGACTTAAATGTTTACAATATAGACTACGTAGTAAACCTTTTTGGGAGGCCAAAAGATGTGAGATATTTCCCTAATATAGAGAGGTCAATAGATACATCTGGGATTTGCCTTTTAGACTACGAGGACTTCAAGGTTGTTTGTATCGGGGCCAAGGATAGCTCAGCAAGCCTAGTAAACTCAATCCAAGGTGAAGACGGGACTATAGAAATCCCAGACTCTCTAGGTTCCTTTGGATCCTATAAGATTAAAAAAACAGGTGGGGATTATGAAAGCCACAACGAAAATGAGGACAAATCAAGACTCTACTACGAATTTGTAGAATTTGAAAAAATCATAAGGACAAGGGATATGGACAGGGTAGAAAAACTAAAAGAAATAACCTTAATCACAGCCGAAACCCTAAATCAAGCCAGAATAGAAGCAGGAATCTTCTTCCCAGCCGACAGCGAAAATTAAGAAAAAAAGGCAAAAACAAGAAAAACCACACAAAATTTTCTGTTTTTTGTGCTAATGTGATATAATGAAAGTGCTGATTTGTTGGAAAAGCAAGATGAAATTGAATAAAAAATCCAAGATAAAGCTCCTTTGAACTTCAAAAACAGCTTCAAAGAAAAATTTATTGTAATTATTAAATAAATAAAGAAGCGGAAAGAAGTTCAAAGCGAATTTGCGAAGCAAAGAGCAAGAAAACACCTAGCGACTTTGCAAAGCAAAGAGCGAAAAACCGAGTTTTTTTCTAATGGTATAGGCTTTATAAATTATTATCGCTTAGGTAATACAGGGTAAATATTATTTACGAGAAAAGATTTCTAATCCAGAAGTCCGTAAAAAATCGCATGTTTGAGGCGAAGCCGAGTTTGCGATTTTTAGGACTTTGCAGATTAGAAATCTCTTAGAAGAATAGTTAACTCATACGAGGTTAATATCTCTATCAATAGTTTGCCGAAGGCAAACACATTGTTCCCCGAGAGGGGCCGGCCGGAGGGGGTAGCCGAGAAGGGTTTGGGGGACATAAACGCCCCTTGATTTGGGGCGTTTATGCCGGAAACGCAGTGCGGGAGCACGGAGGAGTTTGCGAAGCAAACGGGTTTCCGGACGATGAGGGACCCTACAGAAGGTCCCTTGGGGCTCCCCTTTAAACGAAGCTATTCAGAATAGAAGAATCATTATCTAAAATACAAAGTTTCGAAGAGAAATAGTAAATAAAATAAATCTATTAAAAATACGGGTATTTCAAATAATAAAAAAAGATAATATTCTATTTTAGAATAAAAAATGCAAAATCTTGGATTTTAAAAAGATAATTTTATATTGTATAAAAACAAATCAAACTAGCATGGAATGCAAAAAATAAATCGTAGGCATTCCGGGAATGCAAAAAAAACAAAATAACTGGAGTTTTTCCAGGAAAAAAAGAAAGGAGAGATGTTATGGTAGGAATCATCCTTGCAAGCCACGGGGCTTTTGCAGAGGGGATCAAGGAGTCTGCTCAAATGATTTTTGGAGCTCAAGATAAGTTTGAAGCAGTTGTTCTCAAGCCTTCCATGGGTCCAGATGAATTTAGGGCAAATCTAGAGGCGGCTATTAAAAAAGTCGATTCAGAACAAATCCTATTTTTATGCGACCTTTGGGGCGGCACACCTTTTAACCAATCTTCAGCTGTTTTTGACGGCCATGAAGAAAATTGGGCTATTGTCGCAGGTCTAAACCTTCCTATGGTAATCGAGGCTCTATCTGAAAGATTCACAGTTGAATCTTCTCATGAGATTGCCAAGGTTATTATAAATAGTGCCAAGGACGGCATTAAGGGAAAACCTGATGAAATTAACCCAGCAGAGAAAAAGGCAGCAGCAAACGAGGCGGCAGATAGTGAAGTCGAGAAAAAAGTTGTTGGAGGAACTATTCCAGAAGGCACAGTTCTTGGCGATGGCAAGATTAAAATCGGCCTTGCTAGGATCGACACAAGACTTCTTCACGGCCAAGTTGCAACTACTTGGACAAAGACAGTTGGTCCTGACAGGATTATCGTCGTTTCAGACAAGGTAGCCCACGATGAGCTTAGAAAATCAATGATTATGGAGGCTGCTCCTCCAGGAGTTAAGGTTCACGTTATTCCAATTAAGAAGATGAACGAAATTGACAAGGACCCACGTTTTGGTCTAACCAAGGCTTTGCTTCTATTTGAAACCCCACAAGACGTTCTAGAATACGTTGAAGGTGGCGGAGAACTTTCTGAAGTCAACCTCGGTTCTATGGCCCACTCTAAGGGCAAGGTTGTTGTGACAAACGCCCTTGCTATGGGCCCTGAAGATGTGGAAACCCTTGAGAAATTAAAGGCTAAGGGCATCAAATTTGATGTTAGAAAGGTGCCAGCTGACAGGGCTGAAAACCTAGATAGCCTTCTTCAAAAAGCGAAATCTGAATTAAATATATAGGAGAGATTAATGAATTTTATTAATATAATTTTAATCGGCCTAGTAGCTTTCCTTGCAGGTTGTGAAGGTATTTTGGACCAATTCCAATTCCACCAACCAGTTGTTGCTTGTACCCTAATCGGTCTTGTAACAGGCCATCTTAAGGAAGGTATCATACTTGGCGGTTCACTTCAAATGATTGCCCTCGGTTGGGCAAACGTAGGTGCGGCAGTTGCCCCAGATGCGGCTTTGGCTTCAGTAGCTTCAGCTATTATCATGGTTCTTGCCCTAGAAGGTGGTAGTGCTAATGCGACAGATGCTATAAACACATCTATCACCCTTGCTATCCCACTATCAGTAGCAGGACTTTTCCTAACCATGCTTGCTAGAACTTTGGCTATTCCATTAGTTCACGGTATGGATGCAGCGGCAGAAAATGCTAACTTTGGCAAGATTGAAACCCTATCATGGCTAGCAGTTGCCATGCAAGGTGTCCGTATCCTAGTTCCAGCCCTTGCCCTTTGTTTCATCCCACCAGCTGTTGTCACAGAACAACTTAACAGGATGCCAGAATGGCTAACAGGCGGTATGGCAGTAGGCGGTGGCATGGTAGCAGCAGTAGGTTATGCGATGGTAATCAACATGATGAGTACAAAAGAAACCTGGCCATTCTTTGCCCTTGGTTTTGTAATTGCAGCCATTCAAAAACTAACCCTAATCGCTCTAGGTGTTATAGGCGTTGTTCTTGCAATAATTTATATGACCCTAAAGAGCCTTGCTACATCTAACCCAGGCGGAAATGCCGGTTCTGGTGACCCACTTGGCGATATAATCAATGATTATTAAGGAGTGACTATGACAGATACAGTAAATAACAAAAAAATTCTTCTTTCAGATGCTACTCGTAAAAAAGTGTGGTGGCGTCACCAATTCCTCCAAGGTTCTTGGAACTACGAAAGAATGCAAAACGGTGGTTGGGCATTTTCTATGATCCCAGCTATCAAAGAATTATATCCAAAAAAAGAAGACCAAGTAGAAGCTCTTAAAAGACACTTAGAGTTCTACAATACCCACCCTTACGTTTCAAGCCCTGTTATGGGTGTAACCCTCGCTATGGAAGAGGAAAGAGCCAACGGCACACCAATCGACGATGCAGCTATCCAAGGTGTGAAGGTTGGTATGATGGGACCTCTAGCAGGTGTAGGGGATCCAGTATTCTGGTTTACCCTTCGTCCAATCCTAGGTGCCCTTGGTGCATCTATGGCTCTTACAGGTTCAATCATTGGTCCACTTATTTTCTTCATAGCCTGGAATGCAATCAGGATGATCTTTGAGTGGAAGACCCAAGAAATGGGCTACAAGGCAGGAAACCAAATCACCAAAGACCTTTCAGGCGGACTTTTAGGTAGGATTACCCTCATGGCATCCATCCTTGGTATGTTCATAATAGGTGCCCTAGTACAAAGATGGGTATCAGTAAACTTTGCAGTTGACGTTGCAAAAGTAACCCAACAACCAGGTTCTTACATTGATTGGGCAGCACTTCCAGCAGGTGCAGAAGGCATCCAAGCGGCTCTAAAACAATATGCAGCCATAGGATCTACAGCCCTTGACCCAGTTAAGGTGACAACCCTACAACAAAACTTAGACTCACTAATACCAGGCCTTGTACCATTACTACTAACCCTTGGTATTTGTAAGCTATTAAAGAAAAACGTATCACCAATCACAATTATCCTTGCTCTTTTTGCTATAGGTATAGTTGCGAAATATTTCCACATTATGTAATATGGTAGAAAGTCAAAACACCAAGATCGACTACCAAACTAAGGCAAATTACCTGGGAGGGTTCACCAGCCATGGTGACCTCCTAGTAGGTAATAGGGCCCTAGAATATTACAACGAAAGAAATGTCAGAGATTTTATTCAAATTCCATACACAGAAATTAAAATGGTGACAGCATCGGTATTTTTTAAGAAAAAGATTACCCGCTTTGCTATCCACACCAAAAAAAACGGGGATTTTATCTTTAATAGCCCTGACAACAAGGCTATCCTAAGAGCCCTTAACAAATATCTTCCAGATGACAAATTAAGGAGGTCTTTGACTGTGTGGGACTATTTGAAAAGGAAGTTTAAAAAATAAACTCCCGGTAGGGGAGTTTTATTTTCCCGACAAGTGAAAACATTTTCTTGTAGGGGTAGAAATTTTATGCGAAATATTATATAATATTATTATATAGTATTCGTGCCTGAAAGTGGGTAAAATGGGGGTTGGGGAATTGGACGTCACAAAACCGTCACATTTATAAACTTTGTATAGCTTGTTTAGATAATTCTTTTGTCTTTTTATTGACGTGAGCGTAATTTTTAATTATTGTATTTAAATCATCTCCTGCTAGATAGGCAACAGTTATTAGGTCTACGTTATTTTGGATTAGTTTTGTTATAAAAGTGTGCCTAAAATCATGACAAGTCAATCCTTCGAGATAAGTGTTTTTCAATATCTTTCTTAATTGCTTATTGACCTTTTGTTCTAATGCTTTTAAGGTGAATAATCTGTTGTCAATGTTGGTAATTTTTTGAAATCTCCTCCACCATTGTAAGTGTTTTATTAATTTATTATTAATCGGAACAACTCTGTCCGAATTAATTGACTTTGTATCAGAAAAAGTTTGATTTGCGGTATAAAGTTGCTTGTTTATAGTTATAGAGTCTTTACTTATGTTATCCCAGGTGAGTCCGTTTAGTTCTGATATTCTAACACCTGTGTAATAGAGGATAATGATGGATATATAAACAACCTCATCTCTAGTTCTATTTAAAATAAATTCTAAATCTTCATCTGCTACTATAAAAGTTTTACTTTCTTTTTTAGGCTGCTTTTTATAAAAAGGATTGTCGACTTTTATATTCAACTCTTCAATAAGAAAGTTATAAAACATTCTCATATATTTAACGTGTGAATAACTAGCATCCCTACAAATATTTTTAATATCGTGAGCGGTCACCTGATAGACCATCTTATCATCAAACCAATTAGCATTTCTGATATTAGAAGAAACAGTCAAATACGTACTATGTTTAACTTCTTTTTTCTTTGTTTCAAGGTAGATTTCTTTTAGTTGTCCGATTGTCATTTTGTCATAATCTGTTTCTATCTTTTTTTGCCATTCTGCTTTTTTAATTGTGGCCCATTGTTTGGCTTCTGTACTACCTGTAAATGTTTTTGATTCTACTTGTTTCCAAGTGCCGTTTTGTTTTTGTCTAATTATTACTTGCAATTTACCGCTGTCTTTACGTTTTCTGATTGTAGATGATGTTAGAAACATTACTTTCTCCTTTCTGTAAAATGTGTTATAATGAAAATAGCATATTAAGGTATGCAAAAAGAGACTCTTGCTTTTGTCGTGATTAGCGTGGGTCTTTTTTATTATTTAATTTTTAACTGTATAGGTTAGTTGCCTATAAAATGTTTGTTCTCCGTTTATTTCTTGGATTACCTCTACTATATGTTTCCCTTTACTTAACAAATCTTTTTCTAAAGTGAGCATGTTTTGTGAATAAACATCTTTAGACAATTGTAAGGTGGTGTTTTCTTTACCGTCTATATAAACACGTGTTGGTTCGTTTCCATTAATGTCTACATTTTTCGCATCCAAGTCTATGGAAGTCATACTTGTATTCTTATTGACAATTAATATAACGTCTTTACCTTCTCCACCTGGTGTTCTTAAAATAATATCACCCTCACCTTTTTCTTCACCACCTATAATCTTTGTTTCATTTTGGGTTATATCTGTTGACACTGTTTCTAAATTTTCAGATGAGTTCGAATTGTCTTCATTTGATGATTCAAGTTGTGATTTTAATTTCTTATTTTCTTCTTCAAGTTCACCTATTCTTTTCAATAATTCTTCGTTTGTAGAATTATTATTGTTTGTTTTATGATTACAAGAGATTAAAGCAATAGTAATTAATCCCGTTATTAATAAATGTTTTACTTTCATTATCTGCTCCCCAATGTGTACATACCTATCATTTCACCTAAGATACGAACATTTAGACCATCTTCTTCGTTTATGATAATAGGTGTGTAGGCCTTGTTTTCTGGTTGTAGGATTATTTGATTGTCGTGTTTATAAAACCTTTTTAGGGTAGTTTCATTGTCTATGATGACTGCCGCTATCTTTCCATTTTCTACCTCGGGTGTTTCTTTGAAGAATACTAGGTCACCATCATTTATACCTGCATCTATCATTGAATCACCTCTTGCTTTTAACATAAAGTTTGGTCTACCCAATTCAGCATCCCATTGAAAGAGGTTGTCATAGTTTTCTTGACAAAGTATAGGTTCACCACAGGCTATTTCCCCTAACAAAGGAACTGTGATTATTTCTTTTATAACCTTAACGCCTGGGATTTCAGAAAGATTTCTTTTGTCTTCTGTTAGGTCTGATTTATATATGCCAAAGAAGTCTGCCATTTGTTGTATTCTATCTATACGAGGATAAGTTTGGCAATGCAACCAATTAAATACAGTTGTATCATTAAATCCTATCTTTCTTGAAAATTCTGTAGGGGTTAAATTGTGTTTATCTAACTGTCGTTTTAGATTCATAGAAAATACTTTTTTATTATTCATTTCTAGCTCCTTTCTACAGTTTTATTATATCACACACCATTTAAAAAGTAAAATATTTCTTATCAAATTTAAAAAAATACATTTAAACGCTTGACACCCCATTTAAAAGGTGGTAGACTATAGTTGTGAGTATGAAAAAAGGAGGTAAAAATATTGGAAGTTTTTAGAATTAGTTTAAAAGCCGCTAGAGTAAATGCCAACATGACAGCAAAACAAGTCAGTGAAGATTTACACAAAACTGAAAAAACAATACTTAGTTGGGAAAATGGTATTACACCAATACCAGTCGACCAATTTTATAAGTTGTGTGGATTATATGAAATCAAACCTGACTATGTTCAAGTGCCTGTAGTTGATGATGGTATTGACAATGATTTTGTTTGCCAATAAACCCCATTTTAAATGGATTAAGGAGGTAATGCTTATAAGTAATGCTGGCTAATAAATTAAAACAATTTAGAAAACAAGAAGATAGGAATCAAGAAAACTTTGCTCATATTATGGGTGTTCACGTCAATACTTATAGACGATTTGAAAATAATGAAACTGAACTACCTGTGACTTGTGCGAAGAAACTTGGTGATTATTTTGAAATTAATTGGTGGGAACTTTATGAAATAGAAGTTGCCAATAGGAGGACAAGGGGACTTAAAATGACGGTAAAAGATTTAATTTATAAATTAATGCTTAGTCACCCTGATGCGGTAGTTAAGATTGTAGAAAGCCCAGAAGAAAACCCTGGAGATGATATTGTTGATGTCATTGACGCAAGAAATGAAGTCTTATTAGAATATGGAAAAGACGAGGTGTGAATGATACATGGAAAAGACTGTGATACCTATCAAAGAACTTGCTCAAAGATGGTCTTGTACAGAGTCTTATATTTATAAACTTGAAGGACAGGGAGTATTAACTCGCACAAAACTTTCTAAAGTTTGTTATCCGATAGGACAGGTGAGGAAACTCGAACTATCCGAGGAAGAAGCACCGACTTTAAACAAGGTGAGGGAACTAACAGAAGAAAACAAGAAACTTATGAAAGAAAATGAGTTTTTGAGAAAGTCTGTGGCTAACCTTAGCAAGGTGGTTTATGGAGAATAGGAGGATGAGAAAAATTAAGATACCTAAAAGAAGTGAAAGAATAAGGCTCATTAAAAAGGGTGCTAAGAATTTAGATGAATGGTTGTTACTTGCTGAACTTGAAAAAATGGTTAAGGATAGGTTGACAGAAAAACTTTTAATTACGGCTGTGGCATTAATGTGGTTGTTTGTTGGTGTGTATGGTCAAACTATTTATTGCACCCTGTGGGGAATACCTTTAACAATTATAACGCTTTTGGTAGGAGTGTGGATTTTGTGAATGAAGAAGAATATGCAATAAGGGAATTGTTCAGGACAGCGTGGTTAGAAGAGCTTTATAAAATGAGAGAAATTTTATTACACAAGAAGGCCACACCTGATAATATTAGAAAACTTAAACAGATAGATGAATTAATAGAGGAAAAAAATAAAAGAACTGAATATTTGAAGAAAAGTATTGTTTAGGAGGATTAGATGGATAAGTACGATATGAGAACTTATATTGAAAAGAATTTTGACAGAATTATAGAAGACCATTTTAAGGAGTTAAAACGAGAATTTATCTACTTTAATGGAAAATTTGGTGTGATTATAGACAATATCGATACTTTAAATTTTTATAAAGCATGGAAAGAGTCACCAAATTTCAAGGCAACGGTCTTCTTAGAAGAAATAGAAGGAGATGGTGAAGATAGTAAAGACAAAAAAGGAACTGAATTATGAAATTATAGGTAGTGGGTCTAGTGGAAATTGTGTAATCATTGAAGATATGATGTTTGATTGTGGTGTGCCTTATAAGGAAATAGGAGATAAGCTCTATGATATTAAATATCTTTTTATAACCCATAGACACTCTGACCATATTAAAACAAACACTATGAACGCAATTATAAAGAATTTCCCAAGACTTAAAATAATAGCAAATTATGATGTGGCAAGAATTGTGCCAACTTATGACATTGTTGGAGATGTGACTGAACTTGATTTAGGTGATAGAACTGTACAAGCTTTTAAGTGTTATCACGACGTACCCACAACAGGTTTTGTAGTGAGTATGGATGACACTAACCTTATATATGCAACTGATACAGCAAGCCTTAAAGACGCACCTGATATAAAATACGACTATATGTTTATAGAAAGCAACCACGATGAAAAAAAGGTTGATGCAATAAGAAACAAATCTTTAAAGCTTTATGGTTATGATGCTTGGAAAGGGGCAATGAGGCATTTATCCACACAAAAGTCAAGAGAATTTTATTATTTACACAGGAGGGATAAAGACAGTAAGTGGATTGAACTACACAAGAGTAAGAGATTCTACTGAAAGTAGATGGAAAAGTAAGAGATTCTATTAGAAATATTACTTATAAGGTAATTTACATTACTGATATGTAAGAAATGTTACTCAAAAGATAATTTAACACAAAACATTTAAAGGAGGACAAATGGAACTTGTAACAGTAAATAATGTAAGAGTTGATTATAGACCTGGAGCAATAATCTTTGATGGCTATGAAGAATTGTTAGACCAAGCTAAGGAGATTGCAAACTATCTAAGTGGTATAGAAGTAACCCCTGACAACCTAAAAGAAAATAAGAAAATCCTTGCCAAGGTTAATAAGTCTGTAAAAGAACTTAACGATAGACGTATAGCAATCAAAAAAGAAATTAATAAACCTTATGATGAATTTGCAGAAAAGATTAAAGAAATAGAAAAGGTTGTAAAAAGTGCTGACGAAATTGTGAGGTTTCAAGTAAGACAGCTTGAAGAACAAGAAAGGATAGATAAGGAAAAGAAATTAGAAGAAATATGGAACAAGAGGATAGGTCAATATGATTATGCAAAACTATTTAAGTTTGACCAATTTGTTGAAGCAAGACATTTAAACAAGACCTCTACCATAAAATCAGTCGAGGAAGAGATGGTTAATTTCCTTGAAAAAGCCGAACGTGATATAGCTTTACTGACTGATTATGAAAATGGTAAAAGTCTAATTAATTCATACCTTGAAATCAAAGATTTTGCAACTGTTATAGCAATGGATAAGAAAGAAAAAGAAAGAATTGCTGAACAGGAAAAGATGCTTGATGGAGTAGAAGTGAAAAAAGAAAAAACTTATGTGTTTACTATAAGAAGTAGTAAGGATGCAAAATTAGCTGAAATGCTACTTAGAGATAATGATATTAAGTTTGAAATGATGGAAAGATAATTTAAGAAATAAATACGAAAAATGTAAGGGTATTTTACGAAATCTATAAGACAGAATGTAAGGAATATTTAAAGGAGATATAAATGACAGATAAGAAAAATGAAAATTTAAGAAAAGATTTAGAGCTAGTTGAGGTTGCTTATGATAATGATGGAAAAAAAGCCATATTAAGATTTTTAGATGAAAAAAACGCCGAACTTTTGGAAGTGAATTTTAATAAACAAGATTATATAAATGGGGAATTTGTAGATGATGAGAAAAAGGCAAAGAAAGTAGAAGAATGGTGTAAAGAATATTTTGATTGTTCTTTTGATGAACTAAAAACAAAAGAGGGGGTTAAAAAAGATATTTATAGGTATGAAAAATTTAATTCTCTTTGGGAAGTGGAGATAATTAATAAATTTGAATTAAAAGATAAAGGAAAAATATTTGAATCAACAATCAAAGAAGTTGTAGATACAGGGGAAAAAATTTCTATAAAATTTGAACATAATGGAAAAACTTATGAGACAAAATTTCAATATACCAGACTTGTAGAAAGTCTTGGTAGATGGATAGTAAGTCCACAAGAAAAGAACAGGCAATACGAAAAATTTGAAAAACTGTTCGGACTAAGTGTGGATGAGGGCGATAAAATAGTTGGAAAACCTATCATGGTTGAAGTTAAGATAGCGTTTGGAAAACATCCATATACTGAAATCAAAAAGCCTGAATGGGCATAAGGATAAGTCATGTATGATGATTACCTCTTTTTCGATATAGAGGTCTTCAAATACAATTCAATGGTTGTATTTAAGGATATAGAAGAAAAGACTGTCAAGGTTTTTTCTTCTAGCCTTGATGGTTTAGACCCCTATATAATCAAGGGTACAAACATCGAAAAAGGATTTGCTAATCTTAAAAACTATGTAAAAGATAAAACCCTTGTTGGTTATAACAATCATTATTACGATGACAGGATTATGAAGGCTTTAATGACCGACCACGCTAAGGACGATGATTTTAGGCAGAAGATGGTTAAAACAGCCAATGACTCTATTATCAACAATGAACCACTTGGTTGGTTAAGAAATACTAACGATTTACCATACAAGTCACTTGATTGTTTCCAACAGATTGATGTATCAAGACCGTCACTTAAAAAGGTGGAGGGCAATATGGGGGTTTCTATCATAGAATCATCTGTACCTTTTGATATTGATAGAGAACTAACCCCTGATGAAAACTTGGAAACTCTTAAATACTGTGAATATGACGTTTTAAATACTGTAAGAATATTTAAGATGAGAAAAGATTATTATGAGTCAAAAGACGCTGTAATCAACATGCTTGAAGATGATTATGCAAGAGGAAAAGCTTATAAATGGAATACAACCTCTATCATTGCAAGCCTACTCGAACCGAAAAAGAAAGCACCTGCTTATAGGGTTTTACCAAGTAAGGAAACTTTATCTCATGTGAATGAAGATGTAAGGAAAATGTGGGCAGAACTTATTAAAACTACCGATTATAAGTTTGATGTTAAAAAGGTAGTTATTACCGAATTTGGTAATGAAATCGAATTTGGTTGGGGAGGTCTACACGGAACACCTAAGGGTTTTCTTGAAACTAGGAATGTAAGACTTGCGGATGTAGGTAGTATGTACCCTTCAATTCTTATAAACCTTAATGGACTTGGAGATAAGACTAAACAATACAAAGAAATACTCGATTATAGGTTGATGTTAAAACACCAAGGTAAAAAAGATGAACAAGCACCATACAAGCTTATTTTGAACTCTACTTATGGATTACTTAACAATAAGTATTCTTCACTTAACAATCCTACTCTTGCTTATTCTATATGTATTCACGGTCAAGTTGCAGTATATGTACTTGCTAAAAGATTAGCCGAAATAGGGGCTAGGGTTATTAATATCAATACAGATGGTGTGGCTTATACTTTTAATGGTAATGAAGATGAAATAGTCAAAAAAGAATGGGAAAAAGAATTTAAGTTAAATCTTGAAACTGATTACTTTGATAGGTGGATACAAAAAGATGTAAACAACTATATTGCTGTGACAGATAAGGGAAAAATCAAGGTTAAAGGCGGAGATGTGAATAAGTATCATGGGGACAATTTCTTTAAGAATAACGATATAGGGATAACCCATAAGGCACTCGTTGACTATCTTGTCTATGATAAGCCTGTTCAGGATACGATAATAGAAAACCTTGATAATCCAAGACTATTTCAATATATCCTACAAGCAGGAAGCACCTACAAGGGTGTTGTGACTAGGGATGAACCTGATAAATTACTTGATACAAAGGTTAATAGAGTTTTTGCAACAAAGAAAGGTATCGAAATCCTTAAAAAAAGGGCAGACGACGGACTTGTAAAGTTTGATGATACACCTGGCGAAATGTATTTATATAATGGTGAATTAGATGATTTTAAGGACTTTAGGAAGGTTGTCGATATGCAATGGTATTACGATTTGACGATGAAAAACTTACAAAGGTGGAAATGAATTAAGGAGATATTAAATGAAAATAAAAACAGATTATATTAAATTTTTAATGAATGGTAGAACTCAAAAAGAAATTGCAAAAGAAATGAATATAAGTCCTCAATGGCTATCTGTAACAATATCAAAAGGTGACGCAAGTATGAATTTAGTGAACAAAATAGCTAACGTGTTAAATGTTGACCCTATTAATATTGTCATATTGGAAAATTAGAGAGGTGACAAACTTTGAATGTATGTCGAATTTGAAAAAGGACAAAAATATTCTAATAACGATGCCGACATTTACGATAAGCACGACTCATTTGAAGATGCTGGCTGGTTATTAGAAGATGATGATTATGTAATTGATATTGATGAACTAGACAAAGACCTTATAAAGAAAATCATTATAAGTTTTGATATAAAAACTCAAACAGTATGGACTGATAGGGGTGTACATTTCTACTTTAAAAAGCCTTTAGATTTTAAAAGAGGGGCAAATAGGGTTTCCCCACTTGGTTTTAAATATGAAATCAAGCATAAGGGAAATACAAAGGCTGTTACCATTAAAAGAAATGGAGTTTTAAGAGATATAGAAAATGAGGGCGTGAGAGAGGAAGCACCATTCATTTTCACCTCTAATAAACGATTTGAGCCACTCTTAGGACTAGATGAGGGTGAGGGTAGGAATAATAAGTTATTCAAGCTTAGAACTCAATTAACAGGGGTTAAAGAGTGGAGAAAGATATTAGGCTTTGTCAATGAGAATATATTTGCTAAACCATTGCCAGAGGAAGAATTTCAAACCCTAACTAGGGAAATGGACTTGTCTAATGATGAAGTCAGTGAATATGAAGTTGCTGGCTATTTGATGAATGAGCTAAACTTTGTTCAATATGGGCAAAGGTACTATTTCAAAGAAGATGGTGAATACACTAGTGAGGAGTCGATACTTAGAAAACGAGTATTTGAAAGGGTGGGTTCACAAAAGACCCGATATGTAGATGAAGTAATAAAACAGATGCAATACAGGTCAAAGAAGATAGACCAAGGAGAGATTTTTCCGATTAAGTTTAGGAATGGTTATATAGAAAATGGTCATTTTGTAGACTTAGTTATTGATTCTTTTACCCCTTATCACATTGATATTGACTATGATGATGAAGCGGAAAAGGTAGACAAGGTTGATGAGTATATAGACCACTTAACTAACCACGATGAAGATTATAGAAATCTCTTGCTTGAAATACTTGGTCATACCTTAATCGTTGACCCTGAATTTAAAAGACTGTTAGCAAAGTTTTTCATCTTTATAGGAGATGGGGGCAATGGTAAAGGTACACTATTACAAATTATAAAGACCATATTGGGGTCTAAAAATGTTACAGGTATGTCTATATCTGAATTGTCAGATGAACGCTACCTGCCTTCATTTAAGGGAAAACTCGCTAACCTAGGAGATGATATACAAGACCAGGCGATTAATGATAAAGATATGAAAGTTTTGAAGAACATATCCACTTGCGACTTTATCTCTACAAGAGAACTCTACAAGGGAGCAGAAGATATGTACTTTACAGGGTCCTTAATCTTTACCTCTAACCATATGTTGAAATCTTGGGAAAAAGGTGAGTCGTACAAAAGAAGGGTGGTTTGGCTACCTATGTATACCAAGGTTAAGAAAAAAGACCCTAAGTTTATTACTAACTTGACAACGGATAAAGCATTGAAGTATTGGATTAAACTTATTGTTGATGGTTATAAGAGACTTTATGAAAATGGGGGATTTACCCACAGTCAGATTGTAGAAGATTTTAATATTTCTTATCATGAGGAGAATAATCCTGCTTTATCATACGTCAGACAATATGACAGAGATTATTTTAATAAAAGACCTGTCAGGGAGATTTACGACGATTATGAGAATTGGTGTAAAGACAATGCTTTTAACTATTCAGAAAATATGATTAGAAATACAATCATTGAAACATTTGAAATGAAGACAAAAAATGTCAGAATAAACGGAGTGCCCACTAGATGTTTTGCTCATAATGATGAAAATTGAAAAAATGTTACATCACCCATTTTTTATCTTTGTTGGTATTTCAATGTTTGAACGAAAGTGTTACCGTTACATCTCATTTCTCAAAAGTTTTTCTATTATATTTACTTGTTTGTTTCTTTAGAAAAACAAACGTCCAGAATTTTAAAAAAGTTTTTATATATTAGTGTAACAGTTATAACTTTTAAATATTTAAAAATATAAATATTATAATATCAATACTTTGAGGAGAAAACAAGCGTTATGCAGAGTGTTATTTTGAGTTATGATGAAAAAATGAAAATAACCATAATTATACACCAATTTTGAATAAAAGGAGGGAATATGAATTTTGCAAGATTTAAAAAGGCTACCATTGGTTGTACCAATGAATATGAGTTAGTGAATGTAGATAAAATTGTGAAAATTAAGAAATTCAATGCCAACTATAAAATTTGTTTTGAAAATAAAAATAATGATTTTCTAGCCGAAGATTGTGAGCACACTAGGGTTATTTTAGCGTGGTTAGTAAAAGATGAGCCTAGATAAAGGAGGGAATATGCAACTGAAACTTTTAAAAACAGCTCGAGTTCCCGATGATATACCTTTTGTTAAAATGGGTGACGGACCTATGAGGCGTGAATTAGATATACATTGGGTGGTGGATTTTGAGTGTGACGATGATAATTTTGAGATTGAAAACAATGAAGAAAATAGAGAAATTCTAAGATTGATTATGAGAGGAGAAAGTATGAAAACCAAAAAACTAATTGAAGCTTTTAAGGATTTAAAATTTAAAACACGAATGGATTTATTCCGAATGGGGACTGAAACAGCTTATGTTTTAGAAGTTTATGATGATACGGACTTTGTTGTTGCTATATTTGATTGGGGTGACAAGGTGACTTTTAACTTAGAAGACGGTGTTTCTGAAATAGGAAGTGACAAGTCAAGTAAACTTGTAAAAATACTTTACGAATTAGTGATAAAGGAGAATGAAGAATGAAATTAACAGTAGGTTTTATAAACGGAAACAAGACTGATTTTATTGTTGATAAATTTGATTACAATGAATATGAAAATGTACTGAAACTTAAAAAAGATGGGAAAATGGTAGGTTTAATATCTGCCAATCAGATGACTTATTGGTTTAGCGAGGATGGTCAAGATGAATTATAAGATTGAAGTGTGTGGGATGATGAGAAACGCTCTTATGTTTTTTGTCATTGTGATAGCAATCTTAGGAGATAAGTGGGAACTTGCCAATTTGATTATGTTATACAACATAGGGATAAGTCTAACAGATATAAGTGTGAATTTGAAGGATAGAAGATGAATATTTTATATCTTGTAATAGAGAAAAGTAAGAATGTAGATGATAGAGAAGTTATTAAGATTGTTGGTGTTTGTACTCAATATAGTATTGCTCGTAGTCGTTTAAATATATATATATTGGGAAGGTTCTGTAAAAAGTGGAAATGATTTTGAATATGAAATCATTGGTTTAAGTCTTGATGATGTTGATAAACTGACAGGGGCTGTGAAATATTTAAAAAATAAGATTAAGGAGAAATAGAAAAATGTGTTATGAAGAAATTAGCTACAAAGATAAACAAGATATGATTGATAGACTTGTAGGTAAAAAAATCGTTGATTGGAATCAGGATTATTTAAAGTTAGATGATGGAACAGTAATAACTATCGAAATGACAGGGTTTGATTGTTGTGCAAGAGCTTCTGGGGAATTCAAAGATGTTGAACTAGAGGCTGTTATTACAGATATAAGATTCAACAAACCCGTTCTAAATAGCCCTTATGAGGACGGATATGAAACTTATACTACACAAGAAGTAGTTTTTATCCATAATCAAAACAAGATAGGGCAAGCGGACTTATATGCTGATAATGGAAATGGAGATTATTACTATTCTGTGGTCGCATTTAAAATTAGAGATGTTTATTATGCACCTTTATATAGTGGAGATGGGGAAAAAGTAGATGAGCAAGAGAACTGAAATTATAAAATATCTACTTGATTTGGGATTAGACGTTAATACACAAAACGATGATATAAAATGTTATTACAACGATAAGCATATATTTACCATTGGTGATTGGAGAGAATATCAAATTGAAGTTTTAGGCGGACTTAAAGAATGTTTTGGTGATAAGGCAAGTGAAATTTTTATGAAAATGGCGGAATATAGCTGTATAGATATTGAGGATAGGAGAAAATAAATGGATTTAATGACTAACCGTTGCCCCTATTGCGGTCAAAAATTAAAAGCGGGTGACGTTTTAGATGTTATGGACGGAGACGTGGAAGATGTATCGGTACAATGCCCTAATTGTGGAAAATATATGAGAGCGAGCATTAATATAATAAGTTTTTTGTCTGTTTTTAAAGAAGAAAATTATTTAAAAGAGTTGTCGGAACGCCAGAGGATTTACAAAGAGTCTTTAGAATCAGGCAGTTCCTTAAAAGATGAGAACTTTTACAGAAATATGGTCGAGTGTTTAAACGTAGAGATTGAAATCTCTACAGCTAAAGTAAAACATAATAAAAATTTAAAGGAGCAAAATAAATGAATAAAGCAAATAGATTAGAAGAATTGATGGATGAATTGTTAGAAACCTTTGTGGCCAAGAATGAAGATTATGGGGACTCTTTTGCTGATAGTTTTAAAGAATTTGGGATAACAAGTGCTGTTGTAAGAATGAACGACAAGATGAATAGGATTAAGAGCCTATCAAAGAAAGGTGATAGGCAAGTGAAAGATGAGTCTTTGAGGGATAGTTTGATGGACCTTGCTAATTATGCTTTGATGACGGTAATTGAGCTTGAAGATAAGGGTGAGGAAAGAGAAGAACCATCAAGCTTTGTTAGTAGACACCTCGGTTTTAAACCAGAGGACATAGTTTGCGAAGGTGGTAGTTTCATTTTTACAGGGACTTTACGAAATTCAGATGAAGAAGATGATGAACTTTGCGATTATGAAGATGAATATGATGAGAATGATTGGTATCTACAAGTGAGTGAGTCGGATTTATATATAATAATGGACGGATTGGCGGAAACAGAATGTTATTGTGTTGAAAATGAACGTGTAATCCCAGAAGGGTTTTATGATTTGAGACGAAGGGTTGACCATTTAATGAAGGAAATTGAAGATGATGAAGAAAGCGATTACGAAGCTGGGAGGCAGGAGAATTTATGAGGATTGACGAGCTAAAAAGGATTGCAGAAGAAAATGGATATGAGTTTCACGATGAGCATGGACTAATTACAATTAGCAGAATAAGTCTCGACTATGAAAATATTGTGAAAATATCCAAGGGTAGATTAAATTGTTTATGGATTCACAATACCCGTTGTGATGATAAAGATTTAAACGTGATTAAGGCAGCGATTGATTTTGCAGAAACACCTCCAGAGGATAGGGAGGAAGAGCAGAAGTTTTGGATTCAACATAGGTTTATGGTTAGTAAGAATTTACTCCCTGTAAATTTGGTCTGGAATAAGTTAAAAGATGTGTATAGGTCTATTAATTTAAAGGTGGATAACCACATTTACCAAGCACAGTTTACCTTTAAAGAATATGAGGAAATCAAGAAAAAGCTTAATACTGATTTGAAAGATTTTGAGTTGGTGGAGGTTGTAGATGAATGATATCAAACTAACTATAGAATTATCGGAACAGGCTCTGATGGATTTGCTTGATTGCTTGGATGTTGGAATCCAAAATCTTAATCAAGAATATTATAGATATGGTGATATTGTTAGATTAAATAATAGGATTTTGGATGCTGATAGGTGGGATAAGAAAAAGATTAGTTTTAGATATAAGACGGAGATTAAAAGATGACTAGAAAAAGAGATATTAACGATTGGCTGTTGTGGTTGATGGTGTTTTGGATTTTTAAAGACTTGTACGGATGGAAAAGCCTCTTGCTTTGTTTAGTGGGGGCGGTTGTGATTTATATAGCTAATAAAGTTATTGATGAGAAAATGGAGGGTTAAGAGATGTTAGAAAGTGATTATTGCCCATATTGTGACGCTGAAATAGGGCCAAACGATGTAGTGGAAGTTTGTGATATGAGAGGAAACGAAGAAGACGAGTTAGTGGAATGTCCCAATTGTGGGAAACATATAAGAGCGAGTTTTGAACCAATGCTTTGTATGTCGCTTACAAGTGAAGAATACTATCTAGAAAACTTGAAGCTCCAAAGACGAAATTATGAAAGAGAACTAAAAACTGAATACGGACAAGAAAGTAAAGATTTTTTTGAAATGATGATTAAGGAAGTAGATGAGAAAATAGCAGAGGCAAAAGCAAACATTAAAGATAACAAGAATCAAGGAGAGGCGGAGGAATAGAAGGTGAAAGTAAAAGAACTTATAGATGGATTGAACGAGATGAACCCAGATAAGGAAGTTATGGGTTACTGGTATGACTGGAAAAGCGGAGATGGTATAAAAAAACATTTATTTGATATAGGTTTTTGTTTTGATAAAAGAGATGTGTATCTAAATTTAGAAAAAACTAGAGAGGTCAAGGAGTTAGCGTAATGAAAGTAAAAGATTTAATTAAGGAACTATCTTTTTTTGATGATGAAGATGATGTTTTAGCTTATCTTTATGATGAGGAAAGCGATATTGAGCATGAGTGTGATTTTAAAGTGGATGGTGATGTAATACCCTTGCTAAATTTGGAAGAAATTAGGAGGTATTGATTATGAAAGTTAAAGATTTTTTATATTGGTTTGATGATATTGACCCAGAAAGCGAATTGAAATTTGATTTGTTTGAGGAAAAAATCAATGGTTGTGGGGACCCTATAGAATTTCACACTCCTTTAGATGCTACAGATATAGATTGTTTAGATGCTACAGATGAAGATTGTTTAGTTGAGACTGATACTGTTATTGTGACTTTGGAATGGGGAGATTAAGAAATGAGATACGTTTATGCAAGGAAATCAAGACATTTTAATGGTGATGCTTATTTAAAAAAAGGTTTTGTGATGGCTTCTAGGAATCAGGATTTAGATGGTTCTAAATATTATGATTTACTTGTCTATGATAAGAAATTGAAGGATGAGGAAGTCAAGGAATGGGGATTTGAGTATATAGGAGAGTTTACAGAATGAATTTTGAAGATTTAAAAGATAAGGTTTTATGCTGGGCAGATGATAAGGATTTGCTCCACGCTGAAAATGCTCCTAAGCAATTTTTGAAGTTTATTGAAGAGGTTTTCGAGTTTAAGACAGAATTTGATATCAGCTACTGTCCATGGAGAGTAAGAAAAGGTTTAGAGCACAATCTTAGGCTTGAAATGGGAGATATTTTCGTTACTTTGATTATCCTTTGTGAACAGATTGGAATTGACCCTATTAAATGTTTAGAAATGGCATACAACAAAATTAGCAAAAGAAAAGGAAAGACTATAAATGGTCAATTTATCAAGGAGGAGGATTTATAAGTGGAGAATAAATCGGAGAATGTTTACGATAATTTAAAGAATGACAGATTGTTTGTAGAATTGGGGGCAAGTAATCATTCAGAATATGAAAGAGAAAAACATGATTATTACGCCACAGACCCGCAGGCAGTAGAAGAATTATTGAAGGTAGAAAACTTTGATAAAAACATATTAGAGCCTTGTTGCGGTGAAGGGCATATATCGAAAACATTAGAAAAACACGGCTATATGGTGGAATCAAGCGACTTGATAGACCGAGATTTTGGTCGAGGTGGGGTAGACTACCTCACCATATCAAGTTGGCATGGAGATATAATTACTAACCCTCCATACAAAGATGCTAAAGAATTTGTTGAACATTCTCTAGATATAATTAAGCCAGGTAAAAAAGTTGCAATGTTACTTAAAATACAGTTTTTAGAAAGCGTGAAGCGTAGAAAATTATTTGAGGAACACCCGCCTAAATTTGTTTATGTGTTCAGCAAGAGGGCCAATTGTGCTAGAAATGGTGACTTTGAAAATTTCCCTCGTAATAGTGCAATTTGTTATTGTTGGTATATATGGGAAAAAGGATTTAAAGGCGAACCTGTTATCAGGTGGATATAGAAAGGATTTGTAATGGGTAAGATTATATATTTAATATCAGTTTTGAAAACTATAGATATGTTGACAATCCTTGGCTTTGTAATAGGTGTGGGTGTTGTATTTTATACCACATATATAATAGAGGATTGTGAAGATTATATGAGTTATAGCTACAATGAGGAACGCAATGAATTTTATACTCAAAAATATAATTACAATATTATGTTTCGCAAGAAAATCATAGTATTTATGTTAATATGTGTTCTTCTACAAGTTTTAATACCAAAGAAAGAAGAAATGTATGCGATAGCTTTGACTAAAAACTACAAGGTTGAAGATATGTATAAAATGACAAAGGGTGAGATAAGAGATAACATCGATTATCTTTTTAAAAAGATTGAAGAATTGAAGAAGTGAGGATTTATAATGGTAAGAATATTAGAAAATAAAGTAGAGCTAGTGAAAGAAAACCTATCTTATGATGATGTTTTATCCAAGATAGAACAAGCAACTAGATTATGTTACAGGTCTAAAAGAAGTGAAACCAGGGAAGGTAGAGAAAAGTTTTTGAAAAATTTAATTGCAGTAGACCACGAATCTATAATTGAGCATGGCAGCCTATCTTTTCTTATAACCACAGATAGGGCTTGTGCTAATCAGATTGTAAGGCATAGACTTGCTTCATATAGTCAAGAATCAACCAGATACGTGAATTTAAGCGATTTAGAGATTGTACTAGACCATTCATATGGTGAGGAAGAAAAAGAGAGAATAGTATCAAGGTGTATTGATATGACACTAACATATGGTTCTCTAGGTGGTGATAAAAAATCCACCAGGGACAAGGCCAGGGCAATTCTACCACTATGTACGGCAACTAGATTGTATATGACAATGAATTTTAGAGAGATAAGGCACTTTTTAAAGCTAAGACTTGATAAGGCGGCACATCAATCTATAAGAGAGGTTGCTTATCAGATTTTAAAAATAATGAAAGAGGAATATCCTGTTTTTGTTTTTGATTTTGACCTAGCTGATTATGAGGATATTTATGGATGATTTACTCTTGGTGGCAAGAAAGCTAAATATTGTATTGCCTAAACTTTGTAAGAAGTTAGGATTGGATTATAAGGTAATCAGGATAAGTGGAGGTTTTAAAATTTTTACTATGGATAATGAACCTATAGTCTATGCTGACTTAATCAATAAAAGATTTGAATTACTGGGTGATTTTAATCTTTTACCACGACATTTAAGACGAATGTTGATAGAAGATTTGAGATTTATAACTCTTTTTAATGTGAAAGAATCTGAAATAGAAAAGAGGTTTGTTTGAGGAACTTTTATGAAATGGCTGTCAAGGACAAGCTTTTGAAATACACTTATGCTAAAGAATTTCTAGCCAGGATAGATAATGACATAATGTGCTTAAAAAACAAAGAAAAGAATAAAAATATGATAGGTAAGTATGGTATATCAAGCGGTGCTGGAGGAAGTCTTAGTCAAGAGGAAATAATCCTTAATATCAACGCTGAAATAGACCTACTTGAAAAAAATCGTCAGTCTAACATAGACCTTATTAAAAGAATGGATAAGGCTATGGAGGGTATGAGCGAACTTGAAAAAGACATAACCCTTGAAATATATGGGAAAAAGAAAAGAGATGGTAGGATAGAGACTCTTAAATCTAAATATCATTACAGTCAAAGTCAAATATACAGAATAGCTAACGACGGAGTAAGACATATATCTCTTATGCTTTATGGGAATTGCTAGAAAACCTAAGAGAATTGTTATGTTAAATTTATGGTAGTTAATTCTAATAAAGCTCTATAAATGGTGGAAAATGCGAAAAAGATGGGAAGTTATATCTTAAAAATGTGATATAATAGTAGTGTGGAGATGTGCAGAAAAGCGTCCTCCTAATGATGTTATTATAATACTTTTCGTTTTCTCAATGGTGCTTAATCCACTTTACATCTCAAACATTGAAGCAGTCTTAAAAAGGCTGCTTTTTTGTTGGGAAAAATGACATTCAATAGGACAGGTGTGCAATGTTACACGCTGGGGAAAACATATATCATTATAGGTCTGTGGGTGGTAGAAGATATATGACAGAATGTTTGAAATGGAATGGTTTTAATGCGAAAAAAAGGAAAATTTGATAGTTTATATAAGACAAAAACTTGGCAGAATTTAAGAAAATATGTATTAGTGCGTGATAATTATCTTTGCCAAATAGGGGTGAGATATGGTAAGCGTGAAGATGCCGAAGTAGTACACCATATTTTCCCTGCGGAGGAATATCCTGAATTATTTTATAATCCTGACAACTTAATCTCCTTGTCTAAAAAAGCACATAATAAAATGCACGACAGGTTGACGGATGAAATAACAATAGAAGGTAAAAGACTACAAGAAAGAGTTAGAAAGAAGGTGTTTGGAAGTGACGGAAAAGGAGAAAAACTATGATAGGTTAGGCAACTTGAATAATTCTAGCAGAAACAGTAAAGAAGTCGAAAAACTTTTAGAAAATGATATAACAAAAACTATTGTCGACTGTATGAAGGCCATAGGAACATATGACAATGCCTTTGTTCTTAGTATAGGAATCCTTGACGGACTTTTGACTGATTATCGTGACGCCAGAAGTCAATGGGAAGCAGAAGGACGCCTTTTAGTAATAGAATATACAAATAAAAACGGTCAAACAAATACTGTAAAAAACCCTTTATATCAATCAATGGAAAAGTTAAGAATGGATATTTTAACATACTTAAGGGAACTTGGAATTACACCGTCAGGTCTTAAAAAGCTAAAACAAGATAGTTTTGGTGACGAAACCAAGGTTTCCAAGGTTGAAGAAATGTTAATAAGTCTAAGTCAGATGTGATTATATGGCGAAAAAGGAAAACATTAATTTAAAAGAAGTAAATAAGTATGTAGACGATATTCTAAGTGGTAAAAAAATAGCTTGCAAGGAGTTAAAACAAACTTGCCAAAGATATAAGGACGACCTTAAAAATCCTAAATTTGATTTTAAAACTAAAGAAGCTAACTTTGTAATCGGCATAATAGAAAATCTCTTTGAACACATACAGGGTGAGGATTTGAATGGTGCACCTCTAGCAGGAAGAAATTTAAAACTTGAACCTTGGCAAAAGTTTATTATATACAACCTTGTCGGATTTTATTGGAAAGGAACTAACAATAGGAGATTTCAAGAAGCTTTTATTATGATACCAAGGAAGAATGGTAAAACCTCTTTTTCAGCGGCTCTTGCTTTTGCTTTAGGCGTGCTTGATATGGCGAGTAATTCACAGGTTTACATTGTAGGTGCTGTTATTAAACAAGCTCTACAGGCTTTTAATTTTATTGTCAAAAACATAAATGCCTGGGGTGAGAGAGATTATTTTAAAATTCTTGATAATAACAACGAACACTCAATCAAGCGTGAATTTGAAAAAGGGTCACTAAGTATAGAAGCACTTGTTGATAGGGACTCACTTAACGCCAACTTTGTAATAATGGATGAGCTTCACGAATACAAAAATGCTAGTAAATATACGTCTATGAAAAAGGCCATGAGAGCTTATACTAACAAGCTTATAATCGGTATTACTACAGCTGGGGATGATATGAACTCTTTTTGTTATAAGAGGTTGCTATATTGTCAAAAGGTAATCAATAAAAATCCCGAAACTGGAAAATACCAGGTTGAAAATGATAAGCAATTTGTATTTATAAGTAAGGCTGACCAGGAGGAAGATGGGTCTGTAGATTACACCAATCCTGAAATTCATGAGATGGCAAGTCCTAATTATGGGGTTACTATAAGACCTGATGATATGATGTCGGATGCTATAGATGCCGAACACGACCCTCAAATGAGGAAAGAGTTTTTAGCAAAAGACCTTGATGTTTATACGTCATCATTAAAATCATATTTCAATATCGATACCTTTAGAAAATCTGATAGTAAATATGATTGGTCTATAGAAGAACTCGCTAAACTTGATATAGCTTGGTTTGGTGGTGCGGATTTATCTAAGATGCACGACTTGACGGCAACAGCTCTTGTTGGTTGCTATAATGGTGTGGATATAATCATAACTCACGCTTTTTTCCCGATAACTAGGGCTTATATAAAGGCTGATGAAGACGAGATACCTTTATTTGGTTGGCAAGATGACGGACTTTTGACTATGAGTAATAGTGAGGTAGTCAACTATACCGACATAGTAAATTGGTTTAAAATGATGCGTGATAAAGGTTTTGACATAAGACAGGTAGGTTTTGATAGGAAGTTTGCCGATGAATTTTACCTTATGATGAAAAATGAGGGTTTTAAAATGGTAGATGAACCACAGCTTTATATTAATAAATCAAAAGGCTTTAGACGTATAGAAAGAAAGGCTCTTAGTGGAGAATTGTACTATTGTCATTCACCCGCTTATGAATATTGTGTAGAAAACGTACACGGAATGGAAAAGACAGATGATATGATACAGTATGAAAAAATTCTACCTAACTTAAGAATAGATTTATTTGATGCTAGTGTTTTTGCAACTGTAAGACTTATAAACGATTTAGCAGGTCATCAGTTGTGGGAAGATTGGTTAAAAGAGAAATGAAATTAAGTATTATACATTACCCGAAGATGAAAAGAGCATATTTACTTAAAAGAGAGCATGGAGAATATAGTCAACATGCTCATTTTTATAGTAGGAAAGAGGCAATCAAATGTAGGAATTTAATTGATAGTATGACCTATCCCTATGAGAAAAAATATTTGATAGCGATGAAGAGAATACTAACAGAATCGGAGTTTAGGACTTTGAATAAGAAGCCCAGGTATTATTGTGTGAATAAAGGCCCAAGGAGGTGATTAATATTGGAATACTAGATTGGTTTAAAAGAGATGAAGAAAAATCTTATCCATATGTTGATGGGTACAAGGAAGAAATAGCCGCTCTTGCAGGTTGGTCCGTAGATTGTGATTATAGAAAATATGTACCAAAAGGTTATAGGACTCTTGATACTAGCCCTGAAATAAAGGCTGGGGTTGAGAAAATGGCGGAGATAATTTCCGCTATGACTATTTACCAGATGAAAAATACGAACAATGGAGATGTAAGGGTCAAGGATGGTTTGTCAAGGTTTATTGACATAGAACCGTCAAGACTCATGAATAGACAATCGTTAATATCTTGGATTGTTCAAGAAATGGTTTTGTTTGGTAATGCCGTAATTATACCTAAGACAAGAAATGGTTACCTTTACGACCTTGAACCTTTAGATTATAGGGAATATGAGATTGTAAATGAAGAATGGAAAAATAAAAAAACTTATTACATTCATGTTTCTAAAGACAATAAAGTTTATAAGCCTGATGAGGTTTTACATTTTAGGTACAATCCCGATTTAAAGAAACCTTGGATAGGAAAAGGGCAAGAGGTATTGCTTCAAGACTTAATGGACGGATTGGGCCAAGCTAGGTCTACAGTTCATGATTTCCTTGAAAACCAAATGTTACCTACTGTAATCATAAAGGTTGCGGCTTTACCAGGGGATTTAAAAAGTTCCGAAGGTAGGGATGATATTGAAAAAAGATTTATCAAAAGGGCTAAAAATGGGCAACCTTGGATAGTTCCTGATTTGATGAATGTAGAGCAAATACAACCTTTGACCTTAAATGATATTGGAATTAACGAAAGAATAAAAATAGATAAAGAGAGTGTAGCAAGTATTCTTGGAATACCTGCTTTTTTATTGGGTGTAGGAGCTTATAACCAGGATGAATACAACAATTTTATTAGAAGTAAAATTAAAGTCATTTGTCTAGCGATAGAGCAAGAGTTTACAAGAAAACTACTTGTAGCCCCTGATAGATATTTTACATTTAATAGAAAATCTATGTTATCTTATGACCTCGATGTTTTAACCGAAGTTTATACTAATCTGTATGAACACGGAATAGTGACAGGAAATGAGGTAAGAGATGCTATTGGAATGAGCCCTATTGACGGTTTGGATGAGTTATTGATACTCGAAAACTACATACCAGTAGACAAGAGCGGTGACCAAAAGAAATTAAAAGATGATGACCAGAAAAAGTTAAAAGACGGTCATGAAAAGAAGCTTGAAAATAACACTCTAGAAGGTGGTGATAATGGTGAATGATGCTCAGTATAGGGACAATCAAGCAAAAGACGTGCAATACAGGACAAGTCATGTTAATCTTAGAAACAATAATGACAACGAAGAATTAAGAATCGAGGGCTATTTTGTAGTCTATGATGATGAAACTGAACTGTGGGATGGAGTCTATGAAAAGATAGACAGAAACGCCTTTGATGGTGAACTTGACAAGGATATAAGAGCCTTGGCAGGTCACGATAGGGAAAAAGTCTTAGGACGTGTAAAAAACAATACTTTAACTCTTAGGAGCGATGAAAAAGGTCTATGGGGTTCTATCTTGATTAACAAAGATGACCCAGAGGCCTTTTCTTTATACCAAAAAGTAAAGAGGGGTGACATAGACCAATGTTCTTTTGGTTTTATACCAACCGAGGAAGAAAGGGAAACCAGGTCTAATGGAGAACTCTTTATTGTTAAAAGGTGCAAACTGATTGAAGTAAGTGTTGTTGCTTTTCCTGCTTATGAAAATACTAGCGTATCGGCTAGGAAAAAGGCTTTTGAGGAAGAGCGTAAGAAAGAATCTATGCTAGATAGAAAAGAAAAATTGAAGGAGAGAATGAATGAGCTTAAGAGTATTACTGCTTAGAAAAAAATTAGAAGAAAGAAAAAACAAGCTTGGATTAATCGAAGAAGAAATCAAAGCTATCAAAAAAAGGGAAGACGAAACCGCCCAAGCTATTGATGAAATCGATGAATCTACAAGCGAAGAAGATGCAAAAACTGTTGAAGAAATCGTAGAAGGTCTTGAAAAAGAAAAGGCTGATAAGGTCGGGGAAAAAACCCAACTAGAAAAAGAAATTGAAGAAATTGAAAAAGAAATTTCCGATATTGAGGAAGACAACGAAGAAGAAACTGAAACCGAAGAAGGCGAACAAAGAAAAATTGAAAAGAAAGAAGTTTTAACAAGGGGGTTATCTATGAATTTTGATAATATGAACACTAGAGAAAGAGTTGGTCAAATACTTGACAGAAGTGAAGAAAACAGAAAATTCTTTAGGGATGTTGTAGACCTATATTTCAATAGGGCGGCACTTGCAGGAATGACTACTGAAACAGCTGGCTTTATGGTGCCTGATGATGTTTACTATGAAATCAGCCAAAGAATTGGTGAGTATGGTTCACTTTACAATATTGTAAGAAAATTAGAGCTAGTTGGTAAGGCAAGAATTATTATGAACGCTGGTACACCAACCATGTACTGGACTGAAAAATGTGAACCATTAAAAGAAGTAACACTTGGCGAACTTAACGCTATTGAGCTAGATAACTACAAACTAGGTGGTTATCTATTTTTATGCGAATCATTCGTACAAGATGTAAATGAAAATAGACACCACAATATAACTATCGCCAACTATATTATGAATGAATTTGCTAAGGCTATTGCAGAAGCACTTGACAAGGCAATTTATGAAGGTAAGGGTGCTGCTGCTAAGGAACCAGAGGGAATATGTTCTGTAATCAAGACTACTAAAACAGTATCAAATATTCTTGAAGTATTAGGTCACATTGGTGAACTTGATACACAATTTTATGAACACAACGCTAAAGAAGGAACTATCACTCTTGTAGCTAATAGAAAAACCCTATATAAATGCATCTATCCTGAAACATGGGGTAAGGATAGCAATGGTAAATTTGTATATGGTATGGGAAACAACCTGCCAGATGGTACAAGAATACTTTTATCAAATGTTATCAAGGATGATGAAGTTGTAATCGGTGACTTTAACCAATATATCCTCGGTGAAAGAAAAGATATGGCCTTTGATACTAACGATAGACTACAATGGATTGAAGAAAACATCGGTTATAAAATTAGAGGTAGATACGACGGTAAGGTTGCTAATCCAAAAGCCTTTGTAAGACTTAAATTCAAAGAGACAGCTACACCTTCTACAGGTGCATAAGGAGCTTTTAAATGGATGTTAAATTAGTAGATAACGCCGTAGAACTTGTAAAACAAAGAGAGGGTATTCTAAATAGCATCCAAGATAAATATATAACTGCCATTGTAAACGGGGTTATAGAAGAACTTGAAAGAGTACACCATATAAAAGCTGATATGAACAGGATGGATGTTTTTATGTTTGTTGTGGACCTATCAGCTTATAGGTACTCTAACCGTGACTCACTTGAAGGATTGCCAAAGAATCTCGAATTTAGACTTAAAAATCTATACCTACAAAAGGTGCACGATGTAAGACCTACTGGGGTGTATGACGATAAGGATGAATTAGATAGTGGAAATAAAAGCAATAAAGAAGACTCACAAACAGGGATAAATAGAGTAATCAAAGAAATCGAAGAAGAATGTAGGAGTAGGTGTAAATGAATTACGATAGAGTCTGTTTGATGATGAAGGCATATTTTGAGGAAAAAGATGAATATGCCAACACTCTTTTATACTTTGATGAAACTAGCATAAGTCAAGCTTTTTGTCATATAAGAGATATAGGACGTGAGGAATTTTACCTCGGTAAGAACAATAGGTATAGACCGTCTAAAGTAATTACAATGCGTAAAAATCAATATATAGATTGTGAATATATTATATTTGGTAACAGTCTAGACGTTGTGGAAAACGTAATTGACTTTGTCGACGGTAAGACCCAACTTTACAAGGTAATTAGGACTTATGCTCCTTCATCTAATATCCTACCTCGTGATAGAAAATCTTATAAGGGTTCTTATGCTCCTACCACAGATGATATAGAAATCGTGGTAGAAGTACTTAAGGGTACACCTGCTAGGGAAGTTAGAAGGGAACTTATAAAGGTATTTCAAGATGAGATAAGGATAAGTCACGGTGAAAGAATAGAGGGTAAAACCTATGAGTAAATCTTTACTTGACCAATATCAAGAACTTATGAAAGAGTATAAAAAAGAAGTTGAAGATGCTATAGAAGAATCTAGCAAAGAGGCTAGTGAATATACCCTACAATTGGTTAAAAAAGAAAGCCCTTTTACACCTGCTAAAATGAGAGACCCTTGGCGAAAGGGAAAAGCTCATTATAGGAGTGGGTGGAGAATCAACTATGAAAATGTAGGTGGTCTTGTAGGTAGGTTTGAAATCTACAATGCAAAAGAGCCTACTTTGACCCATCTTCTTGAAAATGGCCATGCTGTAGCCCCAGGCTGGCAATATAGGTTTGGTAAATATGTTAAGGGAAAACCTCATATAAAACCTAGTGAAGAAGCTGGGGCTGAATATTACCATAAATCATTAGTTAAGAAACTAGGGAGGATAAAATGACATTGCCATCTAAAATATTTAAACATTTTGAAATCCCTATTGACTACTATGTGACTAGGCAAGAGGAAGCCCCTTATCTAGTGTATAGGACAAGGGGAAGTAGAAACCTTGAAGCGGACAATAGGGTTTATTATAAAACTTATAGGTACACTTTAGAATACTATTTTAGAATAAAAGATGAAGAACTAGAAGAAAAAATTGAAAACCGACTTGATGAATGGGAAGTAGTTTGGGGAAAATCCGAAGACATTCTGATAGAAGGTGAAGATATTTTTGTAATTTATTATTACATTTAAGAATGATGACAATTTCTTATTACATTTAATCGAATAAAACCAATGAAAACTCTGTTAAATAACAGGGTTTTTTATTTTAAAAAATTTAAAGGAGAATGAAATGACTGAAAAAATCAACAAGGTAAAATTTGGTTTATCAAACGTACACATTTGGAAAATCGAAAATGAAGATGCTGACAAAATAACATATGCTACAAAAGCAATAAAATTACCAGGTGCTGTAAATTTATCTTTATCAATAGAGGGTAACGAAAGTACTTTCTATGCTGATGATATACCATATTTCCAAACTTATGCTAACAATGGTTATGCTGGAGATTTGGAAATTGCAATAATTACAGATGAATTTACTACTCAAATTTTAGGACAAATGAAAGATGAAAATGGGGCAATCATAGAAACTGCTGATGATAAAATTTCATCATTTGCAATGGCTTTTGAGTTCCAAGGGGATGCAAAAAGAACTAGAAACATACTTTATAAGGTGGTTGCTTCTAGACCTAATGACGAGCACTCAACAGTAAACGATACTAAAGAGCCTCAAACTGATACACTTTCTATTAAAGCTATGCCAAGACCAACCGATAAGTTTGTTAAGGCTAGAATCAAAGAAGGAGATACTGGTTATAGCACTTTCTATGATAAGGTCTATGAGCCAAAACTAAGTGGTGCATCAAGTACAGGGAAATAGATAAGACATGGAAAAGACAATCAATATAGGTGGTAAGAATGTGAAGTTTAAATTCACACTTTCCGCCTTTTATATTTTTAAAAATCAGTTCTCGTATGACGCTATGAATAAGATTGTGCCAACTATAGGTGAAATCTTATCTAATTTAGATTTCTCTATATTTGAGGCATATGAGGAAAAGGAAGAAGAAAAGGAAGAAGCTTTAACAGGTGGGGAAGTTCTTAATGCTGTCGGTAGGACATTAGAATCAACCTATAATTTTGAAATGGTTGACTTTTTAAATCTTTTATGGGCTTTTGCGAAGAATGCAAACGGTGAATTACCTAACCCTGAAATATGGTTTAGTACTTTTGATGAATTTCCTATTTTCGATGTTATGAGAGAATTTGTACCTGCTTTGCTTGAATCATTAGGAAGTAAAAAAAAATTAGTGAAGAAGAATACCGAAATGATAAAGATGGAGACAGTCGAGTAGATATTGATTTAATGTATCAAAGTGGTCTGGCTTGCGGTATGGGTTTTGAAATGATTTCTAATATGACGGCTGGAAATTTGGTTGATTATATTATTTCTTATACAGATTTCCATAAGCCTAAAGATGAGAAAGAAACCGAAGTAAAAACAAGACTTGCAACCCAGGCTGACTTTGACAGGTTTTAAAGAAAGGAGGGTTTATGGCTACAAAAATACGAGGAATGACCATAGAAATAGGGGCTGATACATCCAAGTTTGATAAGGTCATGGGAAAAACCTATAACCAATTAAATAAACTTGATAAGGCTATGCGTGAGATAAACTCTCTTTTGAAAAAAGCTCCTAATGACAAAGACTTATATAGTCAATCATTTACAACTTTAAACAAGCAAATAGAAGTTTCCAAAGAAAGACTGGCTGAACTTAACAAAGCTTATAAAATCTTAGAAAAAGATTTTAAGGATGGCAAGGTTGGTCAAGATGAACTTATGGCCCTGCAACGTGAGATAAAAGCTACTGAACAAAAGATTAGAAGTTTTGAAGGCTCACTTAAAACAATAGGTCAAAAATCATCAGCATTTGCCGAACTAACAGGAAAAATACAAATATTTGATGAAAAGATTGGTAAGACCAAGGAAACACTCGGCAAACTAAATGAAGCCTTGAAACTTGACCCTAAGAACGTTGACGTGGCGAGGGAAAAACAAGTAATTCTAGGACAGGCCATAAGTCAAACTAAAGAGAAGTTAGAACTTGTCAAAAGTGCCCAAGAAGAAGCCCTAAAAGAGTTTAACAAAGGTGAACTTGCAAGAGAAGAATACGCTAAGATAAGTGCCGAAGTTGTAAAAACTACTGGAGAATTAAAAAAATTAACCCTTGAAGCAAGTGAGGGTTATAAGAAGCTTAATGAAATGGGTGATAAGCTTAATAGTTTTGGGGATAAAGCAAACTCTGTTGGCAACAGTCTGACAATGAAGGTGACTGCCCCTATTGCAGGTATGTTTACAGCGGCAACTAAGGAAGCCGTTGACCTCGAATCAGCTATGGCTGGGGTGCTTAAGACTACTGATATGACGGAAGCTGAACTTTCTCAAATGAAAGACACTTTTGTTGAAATGAGTAAAGAAGGACCTGTGGCCGCTAAAGATTTGGCCGCAATAGGTGAAATGGCAGGTCAACTCGGTATTAAGAAAGAAAATATCGCTGATTTTGCTAAGACCATATCCGACTTAACTATAGCAACGAACCTAACTAAAGAGCAAGGTTCTATGGACTTGTCAAGGTTTATTAATATTACTCAAATGAGTCAAGATGAAGTAAGCAACCTTGGTTCTGCTATTGTAGATTTGGGTAATAACTTTGCTACAAGTGAAGCCGAAATTACTGAAATGGGATTGAGGCTTGCTGCCCAAGGTAAAATTATAAATTTAACCGAAGCTGAAATAATGGGTATAGCGACCGCTTTATCTTCCGTAGGTCTTAAGGCTGAACAAGGTGGTTCTGCTTTTTCGAGAGTTATGTATAAGATGAACAGAGCTATTCTTGAATCCGAGAGTTCGACTAAACAAATGAACACAATACTTGAGAGAACTGGACTAACCTTAAATCAGGTAGTTAATGCAAGTAAACTCACGGGCAAAGAAGGTAAGGCTACATTTAAAGCTATTGCAAACGCTATGAATATGAGCGAAGATGAGTTAAAAGAACTTATAAAAACCTTTAAAGAAAGTAACGAACAAGTTTCTATTCTTAGTGAGGTAACAGGAATCCATGCGGAAGATATGGCTGAATCCTGGAGAAAAGGACCTACCCAAGTTTTATATAGCTTCCTCGAAGGAATGGGGAACTTAAAAAAGGACGGAAAAGACCTAAGTGAGATTTTCAAGGGTCTTGGAATGAATAATATCCGTGAGATAGATACTGTTCAAAGATTGGCAGGGGCTCACGATAAGTTTGCAGATGCTATTCACACCTCTACCAAAGCTTATGAAGAAAATACCGCACTTGCTAAGGAAGTTGCCATTTTTGCTGAAACTAATGCGGCAAGGTTTAAACAATTAAAAAATAATCTCGTTGCTTTTGGATTAAAAGTTGCTGATACGCTATTACCTGTAATGGAAGATACAGTTTCTTGGTTAATAGAAATGGCGGATAAGGCAAGTAAGCTCGACCCTAAACAAATAAAATTCTGGGTTAAGGCTTTATTAGGTCTTGCCGCTCTTGGACCAAGTATAAAGGCTGTAGGTATATTGAGCAAGGGTCTTGGTGGACTCTTTAAAGTGGCAGGAGATGTCGCTGGAAATATGAAACTTTTAAAAGGTGGTCTTAGTCTAGCAGGTGCTGAAACAGGTTTGTTTTCTAAAGGGATTGCACAATTAGCTTTTGCCCTTGGACCAAAGGGTCTTTTAGTTGCCGCTATTGCAGGTGGAGCTATCTATGGTTTTAAAAAATTAAATGACCATATGAAGGAAGCGTGTATTCAATCTGACGTATTTGGAGAAGAAGTAAGTGAAGGAACTAAGAAGGCCGTCGGAGGTTTTCTTGAACTTGATAAGGAAGCTACAACAGCTCTTAACGGACTTAAGGCTAGTGGAGATATTGTAAGTAAAGAAACTGTAGAAACTATATCTGGTCATTTTGCTAGTCTAGGTGGAGAAATCGCCAAAAAGGTTGATGAGAAAAAAGAAGAAGCTGTCGGTTCTATTAGAAAAATGTATGAAGAAATGGGTGTAGAAAGAAACGCTCATAATATGGCCATTGAATCTGGTGTAGAGAGAGTTTATGCGAATATTAGTAAAAGAACTGAAGAAGGTGAAGCGAGGATAAAGGAAATCCTTGAAAAGGCTAGTAGTGATAAAAGGACTCTCACCGAAGAAGAAAGAGCTGAAATAGATAAAATCCAAACTCAAATGAGGGATGATGGCATTAAGGTCTTGTCAGAAAGTGAAAAAGAATACGCTGTTATCAGACAACGTATGAAAGACCAAGCTGGGATTTTATCTACCGAACAAGCCGCAAAACTCGTAAAAGACTCACTAGAAACCAAGGAAAAAACCATTGCCGAAGCAGAAGAAGAATATGCGACAAGAATCGGAATAGCAGAAGAATTGAGAGCCCAAGGTACAGAAGAAAGTGCTAAACTTGCTGATGAAATAATAGAAAATGCCCGAAAAGTTCGTGAAAAGACTATAAAAGATGCCGAAGAAAGGCATGAAAAAATAGTTAAAGAAGCCAAAGAACAGGCTAAAGGCCACGTTGGAGAAGTCAACTGGGAAACTGGTGAGATATTAAAAGGTTGGGAACTTTTTAGTAAGAATATGGGCGAGAACTGGGATGGTTTTTGGAAAAGTGTTGACGAAACCGTTGAAAGATGGGGTAAACAAATATCTGGTTCTTGGAATAATGCTAAGACTAGTGTTAAGACCTGGTTTAAAAATTTATGGGAAGATATTAACATTACTCTAGATGGTTTTGTCATACAAATGAAAAGGAAAATAAATACCCAAATTGATAACTTTAAAAAACTACCTGGAAAGATAGCTGATAAAATTACCCAAGGTTGGAATAGTGTTACAAAAGGTTTATATGACCTTTTTATAAAGCCATTTGAAACCATAGTTGAAAATATTAAAAAAATGTTTGATTTTACAATGCCAATGCCAAGAATACCTAGACCTCATATTCAATGGCAAGAATATCAAGTATTAAACACATCGTTTTCTATACCAGCGGGAATAAATTGGTATAAAAAGGGTGCAATCTTTACTAAACCTACGATGTTTAATACACCATACGGAATGAAAGGTGTGGGTGAAGCAGGACCCGAGGCTGTCCTACCTATTGAGAAATTGTCCGGCATATTTGTTGATACTATGGCCAAACTTGAAGGTAGTACAGGTGGTGACATATACATTTCTGGCAATGAATTTGTTGTAAGAAATGATAATGACATAGAGTTAATAGCTAAAGAATTACAAAAAATGATTGATAGGAAAAGAAGGGGGTTAGGTTTATAATGGAAAAGGGCGTATTAGTAGATGACATAAGTTATAATCCGATTGCTGATAGGGTCTTGTTTAATGGAATTAACCTGGCCCAATATGGTGTACTTGAAAAGGTAGACAGGAACTTTGCCCCTGGCATTAGGGTGAAGACAAAAGAAATACAAGGTAGAAATGGAGTTCTTTACAAGGGAAAAGAGCTTGAACCCTTATATATAGATATTTACTTAAGGATTTTTAAAGGGATAGACCTTGGTAAGGTAATGAATATGATTTATAAAAACACCTCTAGTGATAAGCTAGGGGTTTTAAATTATAAGGATAGTAGAGTTTTTTATGACGCTGTGGTCGTTGATTATAACATAGAAGAAGCTCACAGGGATTTACAAAAACTTATAAAAATCACTTTTCTTGTTCCATCTGGGTCTGGTAGGTCTAGGTCATATGTTGAAACAGGTAGTTTTACTGATAAGACTGTTAGACTTGGTGGAAATTTACCTACTTATCCTATATTCACCTTTGAAGGGTCTGGCGGAAAAATATACTCATATGATAAAGACGGTGGAGAAATCATTATAAAGTCTGGTGCTAGTAGGAAGTTTGAGATAGACTCTAAGAATGAAACTGTTTTTGCTAGTGGCAGTCTTGATATGAAAAGACTTGATTGGGCTAGTGATTTCTTTATGATTTATGACGGTATGAGAGTAAGAAGCACAGTACCTGTTAAGATGAAATATTATGAAAGATATATGTATGACGAAAGTTAGGTGATATATTGATATTACTTTTAGACAAAAACGAAGAATTAAGCCGTTCTATTGATTGTTACGATATAACTAGAACAAGAGAGCTTAATGGTGAGAATACACTTGAAACAGAGAGTAGTGAGGAAATTCTTGAAGGTGATAGGATAGTTTTTAAGGATGGCCTGGCTAAGTGGAGAGAGTATATAATCTCATCTGTCGACATAGAAAGAGATGAAGAAGTCAAATATATAGCCTATGGAGAAGACTCATCATATGAGCTTTTCTATACATATGTTGACGACCTTAAGCCGAGGAATGAACTTGCAAAGTCGATATTAGGAAGACTGTTAGAAGATACAAGGTTTGAAGTAGGCTTTGTAGAAGATGTTGGAAGAATATCTACCAATTTTTACCATACCAATGTAAGAAATTGTCTATACCGAATTGTAGAAAGCCTTGGTTGTGAAATAGATTATAGGATTGAAGTTAGGGATAGTAAGGTTGTGGGTAGGTATGTAGACCTGTATAAGAAGATGGGGTCAAATAATGGAAAGAGATTTACCTACAGAAAAGACCTTAACAATATCAAGAAAACTATAGACTATTCTACCATTTGTTCTAAGCTTTATGGTTATGGCAAGGGTGAAGAAATAGTTGATGAAGAACGTGATATAAGTGAAGAAAAGATGGACGATAAAGACTCTAAATACGGTAGAAGAATTAACTTTGCAGATGTAAACGGTGGGAAAAAATATGTAGAAAACAATGATACCCGACTTAAGTATGGTATAGGTCTAGAAAGAAAGCATCTTGAAGGGGTCTTTGTTGCCGAAGACTGTGAAGATAAGGAAGAACTTTTAAGACTCACAAAAGAAGAACTTGAAAAAAGAAGCAAGCCTAAAATATCTTATGATATAAATGTTGAAGATATAAGCAAATATCAAGATATGGGCGGTATTGTTGAAGGAGTTGGTCTTGGAGATGAGGTTTTAATATCTGACAAGAGTATTAATGAAAAAGTCTTGACCCGTGTGATTAAGATTGTAGACCATCCTTTTACTGGGGAAGATATGGATATCACCCTGGGTAATTACTTTTTGAGCTTGACAGACAGCATTGTTGAAACAGAAAGATTAAAACGATTGATAGAAAACCGTGATAGGTTAATCGGTGAAGAAATCAAAAGACTTGCAACTATGACAAACAAGGGTTTCTTGCGTTCTGTTGCCGATAGACTTAATAGGGAACTTAACAATACGGACGGTTTTGTTTATTTTATACCCGATAAAGGGATTAGGGTATATGACAAGCCTATTGAACAAAACCCTACCAAGTGTATTGAACTAGGCGGAGGTCACTTAAGGATAGCTAATAAGAAGCTTCCTAATGGTGAATTTGATTTTACTAGTTTTGGCACTGGTGACGGATTTACAGCAAGCCTCATTGTAGCAGGAATACTTAAGGGTGGAAAAGTAGAGTTTGACTTGGAGAATGGAACATTTTTGATAGGAGAGTCTATAAACAATTTCTCAATGTATTGGGATGGGAAGACTTTGAAACTTAGAAATGTTGATATTGATTTGTCGAATAATAGTCAGATTAGTAATATTGAAAATAAGGTAAAGAATATTCAACAAGACTTTAAGATTGGGCAAGGGAGTCTGGAGTCTAAGATTAGGAGCTTGGATTCTAATTATAACTCTTTGTCTTCTAGGATTACACAAACTAATAACAAGATTGAAAGTGAAATTTCTAGTGTGAAGTCGACTGCTTCTAGTAATTATAGTAGTTTATCATCTAGGATTAGACAGACGGAATCGTCTATTGAGACTAAAGTTTCTTCAAGTGAAGCCAGGTCTATATTCAAACAAGAAGCTAGTAGTTTTACCTTTGATGCAAGACAGGTTAATTTTAATTCTGATGTTAATATTAGTGGTACATTTGAAACAGAAGGTTCTACCTATGACGGGAGAGCATCCTCCAAGATAAGAGTTAAAGACGGTGCTATACAATTTTGGGATAAGTCAACGGGAGAATATTCAGGACAAATGTATGCTTATGATAAAGGTATACATTTGCAAGCTGGACGTAATTTTGGCGTCTGGGCTGGAAGGGTTGTTATTAATTCTAGTGGTGAAATGTACTTAAACGCAACAGAAAAAATGAATTTGTACCCTTATGGAGGATTAGATATTAACGGTAGTTCAAATTTTAAACGCTCCGTCACATTTTACAATTCGATTTATTTTGATAGTAGTAGTGGAGATTGGAGAATTGCTGTAACTAATGACGGACAACAGTTATTTATCATCGCTCCTAATGGTAAAAGGTGGAATTTTGATAAATATAGTGGTTTCTTTTCGAAAGATTAGAGTCACATAAGCAAAAAAAAGGGACTATAAATGAACGAACAAATATTACAAAAATATAGCCAACAATTAAGTCAAAAAATCTATGATTGTTTTTGTCTTGAAACACAATTAGATATTATGATAAAAAACAATGATTATTTTGTGAAAGAGATAGAAAGACTTAGAAAGCTTTTAGATGATAATGGAATAGATTATGAAGACAAGGGTGATGAGGTTTCTTTGTCACCTGTTGAGAATATTAAAGAGGAGAATTAAATGGAAAATAACAATATTGAAAAAGCACGTGACGAAATGATTGAAATTGTTAGGAAGTACAAATTTACCATGGGTGATTTTGACCAAGCGACTTATGGGGTAAGAGATTACTTTACAAGATATGCCAAACTACCCGAAGTGGTGGAGGATGTGAAAGAGAATAGCAAGAATTAAAGGGTGTTTTATACACTCTTTTTGTTTTGTTAATTTGAATGAAAGAAAGGAGAGTTTATGGGTTTTAGTTCTTTAAATTTAATACAAGTAAAAGGCGGAAGAATTATCAAACAATCGGATAAGTCTACACCTTTTTCTTTTATTCTAACAGATTCAACTGGTAATGAAATACATTTAGACGGTAAAGAAGCGTTAATATCTTTACGAAACCCGACATCAAAAGTGTACTGGGAAACTAAAGCTAAGGTAAAAGATTCTACAGTTGACTTTAAAATGCCAGGAAATTTAATAGACGATAAATACATTCTTGAAATATCGTGTGACGGTTATGTTTTTCCCTCTGACAATGATTATATAATCGATGTTAAAAAGGGTTATGCTGAATTATTAGATGGTAAAACAGCTAATTTATATGCAAAAACCACAAAAGAGTTTGTCAGGGAAGAAGCTGAAAAAGCGGTAAAAGAACTTGGCAAAACTGAATTAAAAGGTGATAAGGGAGACAGAGGAGCAAAGGGTGAACCTGGTAAGTCGATAACTGTCGCCAATACAAAAAAACAAGGAAAAGATAATATAATTACTTTTTCTGACAATACTACTGTCACAATAAAAGACGGAAACGATGGTAAAACTGGTCCTACTGGTCCTAAAGGTGATAGGGGATTACAAGGTCCTACTGGTCCACAAGGTCCTAAAGGTAAAGACGGTACAATGACTTTTGCTGATTTGACAAAGGAACAAAAAGAGTCTTTGCGTGGTCCACAAGGTGAGAGAGGATTGCAAGGCCCTACTGGACCTAAAGGTGATAAAGGTGAGGCTGGTCCTACTGGTCCCATTGGTCCACAAGGTCCTAAAGGTAAAGACGGTACTGATGCGAGTGTATCAATTGTCAATAACCTAACTGACGGTGGGGTTGATAAAGTTTTGTCTGCTGAACAGGGTAAAGTACTTTTTCAGTATGCCAATGATGGAAAAGATAAAATAGCCAAAGCTATTGTTGGCAAAGGAACAGAGGCTGATAAAAGTGAGTCTTTTGATAGTTTGGCTAGTAAGATTGGCAGCATAAAGTCGGGATATGGTAAGGGAGATATAATACCGAAAGATAAGATAAGTCTAATGAAAGATAGAGAATTAGTTTACAATTTTACCTATGAATTTGACAGCCCGATAATAGATTATGTGATAAAAAATGGGATTGTATATTATATTACTGAAAAGTCTGTTGGGGCTCGTACATACGATAACCGTGAACTACGCAACAGACCCAATCCTACAAATACTGATAAGAGGTTTGTAGGATTGGTTGACACCTATGACGAAGATTATACTATACGTGCAATGACCAGCGGAGGAGACTACTTTACTTTTAAGATGAGGACAATAGGTCAAATGGATATGGATGCACATATATTGTTGGGGAATAGTTTAAAAATGAATAAATTCGACCAATATGTTCATATTGACGATAATATAACAATGATTTATGATGGAAATCAATTAAGGGGGTTTCAAACTTCACCTAATCTTGACAGCAAAATCAAGACGTGGACAACATTTAAACCACTTGACGGAGTAGATGAGCCAATTGTAGGACTATTACCTTTTTATGGAAGTGGTCAAAGATTTTATTTATTATATTCCGATGGGTTGCGATTAGTAGGGCCAGCGTTTCTTAAGGGAGAATGCTGGAGACAAACTAGATATGACATATTGCATAATTCACACCGTTACACAGAACTTAAGAACATTAAAAGTGGGGTGTATCGAACAGGATATAATGATTACATTCTTAACACAGGGGACCGTATAATGAGAGTGTTTACCAAAGGTGTTTTTGATACTGTTGATGTTGTATCTGGAAAATTTGATATAACTGTAAACAATGATTCAGAGCTTCTCGCATTGAATGATGCTGGAGAATTGAAAGTTTATGGAAGTCGACTATCGGAAAGAGAGTGTGCGACATACAAGGTCATTAAAGGGAAAAACCTTAAAACAGATGGCCCTGACAGCGTGTACTTGATAAATGAAGGCAAAAGAATTGTGAAATATAAATGGAAGTATGGCAAAAATCGTGGCAATTACAAAGTCTTATAAAGAAAGGAGAAACAATGGCTAATATATTGAACACACTTAACCTCATCCAAGTAAAAGGCGGGGTTAATATTAAACAAGGGGATTCTAGCTCGGTTTTAGAGTACGAACTTGGTTATACCAATGATAATAATATGATGACTGACCCTATGCTAGATGGCAAGACAGCCATTATCAACCTTTATAACAAGCTTAAAAACACCAAATGGAGCAAAGAAAGTGTTGTAAAGGGTAATCGTGTAAGCTTTACAATAGATGAAGCACTCGGTTTAGGTGTATATATGGTTGATATAGAAGTTGATGGGCACGTGTTCCCATCTGACGGAGAAAGTCGTATAAGGATTCACGAGGGTTATCAGTCTTATATTGATGGTAGGTCAGCTGTTGTGGCTGTTGCAACCGCTAAGAATATTGCCAATGAGGCCATAAGACAAGCGGTGTTAGAAAATGTTGATAAGATTAAAGGTGATAGAGGTGATAAGGGAGAAACAGGTCCACAGGGAGATATCGGCCCTATTGGTCCTATTGGTCCTATTGGTCCTATTGGTCCTATTGGTCCAAAAGGTGATAAAGGTGATAAAGGTGATAAAGGTGATAAAGGTGATAAAGGTGATAAAGGTCCAAAAGGGGAAGATGGTAAAGACTGTGAAGTTATAGACAATCTTGAAAGTGAAGATGGAGAAAAAGCCTTATCAGCCAGACAAGGTAAAGTTTTAAATAAAAAATATGATGAGCTTTTTTACGATGTCGATAATGGTAAGAACTTGATTGCTAAGGCTATTGTCGACAAGAAAGGTGAAGCTAGTAAAGGTGATAGCTTTAAAGACTTAGCAAATAAGATTGGAGAAATAAAAACTGGATGGGAGCCTGGGCATAAATTTGAACCATGGGAATTAAAAGCAGAATATGAAGATTATTCTGACAAGGAGCCTTTCTCACTTATTGAAAATATAGATGATGCATTATCCGTATCAGTTACTAGCGATTTCTATTTTATAACAAAAGGAGGAAAATTGTCCTTATTTTCTGGCTTAAATGAAGTATTAAGTTCTGATAAGCACAAGTATATGAATCTATGGGAATATAGGGATAATAGTTGCCTTGGGGTTGTTAGTGTGGATAATAATGGATTTATTACACTATATGGAATTTCTATGATACTTGAAGAACTTTGGTCTATAGATACAAAGATTCCAACAAATAAAAACATAGATTTAGTATTTGCTGAAAATACCTTAGTTTCGTCAGCGAATGATAAGTCGATTATTGAAGTTCACAATTTGGTAAATAAAAAACATCTGAGGGTTTATAACTATGATGATTTTTATAAAGGATTTAGTTCGACAGGTGTGCACAATGGTAATACTGTTTCGGCAATGAATAGTAATGGTGATATTTTTAATTTCAACCTAGGTGAATATAAATTAGACAAAATAATATATTGTACTAAAGATAGTTTAAGTATTCATACTTCAGATAATAAAATATATGGTTTCCAAATTATAAATGGGATTCTTAAAAATCCAACATTAAAGATTGACTTATCACAGTGGGCAAAAGGAAATCTTCTATCTTGCAGTTCATATTCTTCAGGTGATAGATATACATACGAAGGTATATCGTTATTAGTAAATTATGATAAAAGTGTAAGTATTTCTTACGAATGGAAATTTGATAAATTCACAGAAGTTGAAACTCAAAATGATGATTTAACTATAACTTCTGTAAAAGATAACTGGAGGATAATAGAAAGAATCAACTTAAATACAAAAGAAAAAAGCATTGAGAAATTGCCAAATTATGACAAATTAGTAAAAACCATATTCACATCAGACCCTGTAAGTTGTACGAGGATTATATTTTTTGTATTAAATGGTAATCTATACAATTGGGGTACTCATAACAATATAACACATTACATTTTACCATCACTTGCATAGAGAGGTGGTAGTATGAAAAACAGAGGGTGTGTCCCCAAATAAGGAATAAAAGAGGTGATTATATGATAGAAACTACAAAAGCCGTATCCGAGTATGGGATATTGATGGTGATTGCTGGGATTTTCTTGTACTTTTACATTACTGATAAAAGAGCCTGGACAAAGAGTCAGGAAAAACAGTTTGAAAGAAGCAATGAAATTAATGACAAACTTACAAAAATCATTGCTGAAAATACGGCTAAGATTAATATCCACGAGTCGACTCTTGACAAGCATACTGATGAAAGTAGGCAAAGTTTTGATGAGTTGGGGTCTAAGATTGACAGGATAGATGGTAAGATTGACATGTTGCAAGCCCGCACTAAAGAGACAGCGACTAGGGAAATGGCCGAAGAAATTAAAAAAGAAGTAAGAAGTTTAAAAGAACAGTAGGGATTAGATTTGTCTAGTCCCTTTTTATATGCGTTAAAAATGTTTGTAAAAGAAAGGAGTTATATATGGGAGATATTAAAAAAGCTTTAAAATGGATGGAAGACCATCATAGGACAAAAGGAAACTACCCTTATAGTATGGTTAGGAGAAATGGTAATCCTGGCTTTGATTGTTCTAGTTCTCTTTTTTATTCTTTGATTGCAGGTGAGTTTTTGTCAAAGACGGCTATGATTGGCAATACTGAAACACTCTTTGCACTTGCTAGACAAGGGAAGGTGTTAAAAGAAATCTATTCTTATGATGAAGTACAACCTGGAGATATTTTTATCCGTGGTGGTGAAGGTACTAGTCTAGGTGCTAGGGGTCATACTGGAATGTTCTACAAGAAAGATGGGATTATTCATTGTAATTACTCTAACAATGGCATTAGCAAGAATGATTTAAACTCATACCTAACATACTATATTGACAGAAAAAGGTCGGCTAATGAGAGATATTTCAGACCTATACCACAAGATACAGTTAGACCTGTTAGTCAGAAACCTGTTATAGAAATTGCCAAAGAAGTTATAGCGGGGAAATGGGGAGTAGGACAGGATAGGGTGAGAAAGCTTGAAAATGCAGGCTATAATTACAAGACTGTTCAAGATGAAGTAAATAGACAACTAAGAGAAAAACCTGTTTTCCATACTGTTAAGGCTGGAGATACCTTGACAGGGATTGGTAAGAAATATGGGGTAGACCTTAAAACAATTTTGAAGAGAAATCCTCAAATCACCAATCCGAATATTATTAAGGTTGGTCAGAAAATAAGAATTAAATAAGTGAGAAAAATGGGAGAGTGTAAAAGCTCTCCTTTTTGATTGAGTAAAAATAAGCGTTTAGATAAAAGAAAGGATGTTTAAATGAAGGAAAGTTTAACAATTTTAATTAGTATTATCACAGGTCTTGCTGTTTTGATGTTGGTTAAGGAAGTGATTAGACAAGGTAAGCTTGCTGGTGAAAAGATTGAGAATGAGAAGGTTAAGTTTGCTTTTAATCAGGTGCTTGATTTGGCTGAAACCATTGTGGATAGTTTGAATCAGACTGTGGTAAAACCTTTAAAAGAAAGTGAAACATTGACTTTTGATGTTAAGGAACAAAGGAAAGTTTTAGACCAAGCTAAGGCTAGGATTAAAAATAATTTGGATGATAAAAGCAAGGAACTTTTAGAGGCTTATCTTGGTTCTAGTCAGAAGGTTGATTACTATATTGAAGATGCGATTGAAGCCCAAGTCTTTAAGAGTAAGAAGAAATAAGTAAATTAGAAAAGTTTATGCTGATTTACAGACTATTTAAATCACCTTTTGGTGAGTGTAAGAGTCTATATCGGCTACAGTACAAATACAATATAAAGAAACGAGGTATTCCGAAATTTTACAACACCAAAACCTACCTTGTACTGGGGTAGGTCTTTTTTAGTGTTTGAATTTGGGGTATAATAATCTAAAGGCAATATCTCGGAGTCACTGATTGTGGTGACTCTTTTTTAGTGCAATATTTTATGAGATTTTTTAGTGCAATATTTTAAGAGATTTTGGACTAGGATGGTACAATATTTTGCTCAAAGGTGGTATAGTGTTTATGGTCATAGATTGATATGGCCAATGAGTAATGTGAATGTTCCATTTGTTTACATTATTCCTATTATATTATTTTGGGAAAAAGCACTTGAAAAGGTTGATAATAAACCATATACAGGTGTTTTTTTCTTTGTGCCTAGGTTAAGAACGTGGTATAATATAAGTAACAAGAGAGGTAGGGCATATCCTCTCTTTTTTCTTTGCCTATTTGTAAGGTATGTGTGAATTTATTTAAAAATATACTTGACAATATCTAACTCGGGTGTTATAATAGTATTAAGATAAGACAAGAGCTTATCAAATAATATAATAGGAGATGTAATATGGTAATAATGGAAGAAATCAAAGTGACTGAAAAAGAACTTGAACAGATTAGAGAGTTGGTCAAGAATCATAAGTATCACAACGTGAGAAAAAGCGTATTGATTATGAGAAATATCTTCACAGGTGAAATCACAATCGAGAATCAAACAACCTATTCAGAGGATAATGGGGCTTTGAGATTTAGTAGGGCAAAAGATGAGGAACTACTTTGGTGGTATGAAAGATTTGACTGGGAAATGAATGGTCAAGATGGTGAAGAAATGGCAGATGAAGTTATTAACAGTATGAGAAAGACTGTTGAGGTAATCTAAGATGTACCAATACGAAGACTTTATAAATGATAAATTAGAAGAATTGACAGACGATGAGCTAATCAAAGTGGTTAATAAGTATCCACAGGAAAGAATTGGAAAGATTTACTACAATCACGAACATTTTGTTGACAACTTTTGCAAGAGTAAAAAACAGATTGATGAAACTTATAACTTAGAAGCGTATAACACAAAAGACCCTTTTGTATATACTGAATGTGATTACTTGCCAATAAGCATAGATAGGGATGAGCTTGATATGTTGGCTTATAGAATCATTGACAAGCTTGTAGAAGACGGATGGATGCTAGAAGAATTTAAAGAAATGGAAAACTAATCGCAACCCCTTAATGGGGTTTGTGATTTAACATACAGGAGAATGGTATGAATGACAATCTAACAATGAGGAACCTAAGTGCAACATATTATGACAGAGATATGGACCAATATACCTTGGAGTTTTTCGATGGTACTTTGGTTGATGTGGATGGCAAAGTGTTTGATGGTATGGAGATTGATGAATGGTTTTTTGATGATGAAGACAATGTGAATCTTGCAGTTAGGGAAGGGGTTGTAAGGGAAGATTAATCCCTGTAAGGAGTTATAAGAGAATGAGCGTAAAGAAAGTAAGTTTAAAAGACTTGAGACAAGAGATTAAAAGGATTGGGGAAGAAACAGATATTAACCCTTTTATCAAATTTACTTATGATGAAAGACCTATAATCAATGCACAGGTGAGTGTTGCTGGTATTGGTGCTAGAGATTTGGCTGATATGGAAGATTTTGCAAGGGATTTACAAACTGTGATTGATATTGTAAAGACTTTTAAGTATCAAGGTTATGAGCTTGACTATACACTTTAAAAAAACAAAGAAAAAATGAGTATTAAAAAAGCCCTCACGTGGAGAGCTTAATTACCCCGCTAATGCGGGTATAAAATTTTTACCCTTAAATTTTAAAAAGTAAGGTCATCACTGTTAAAGTGAGTATATATTTTACCCTTAACTTTTAATAAAATAGGGTCACCCCTGCTAATGCAGGTAACTTTATAGTCCTATTATAATCTAAAAAACAAATAATGTCAAGGGGAGGGATATGTGGCGGAAAGTAAAACAAGTGAAGCCCAAATGAAGGCGGTTAGAAATTGGGAAAAGAACAATCCTGAAAAGGTTAAGTACATGAGGTATAAGTCTGGTGCTAAGACCTTTGCCAGATATTGGGCAGATGATGAGGATATGAAAGAAGTATTTGAAGTTTATAAGAACGAGAATCCGAATTGTAATTTGGCTTGAACGTGGTTGAGAATTGGCTTGAACAGGATTGGCTTGAACGTATCTAGCAATGAAATGGCTTGAACAATTTGGCTTATTAGTTCATATTTTGGCTTATCATACATTTTGGAATCGGCTTATCATACATTTTGGAATCGGCTTATCTTTGAATGAAATTCATTGGTGAGCCTTTTTCTATGTCTTAACAAGCCTTTTTCTCTGTGTAGAATCAGCAAGGGTAAATTTTATCACCTGGAGAGGGTTTGAACAAAATGACGATTGGGTTATGTTTTGGCTTATGAGATTTGGCTTATGTATTTGGCTTATGTAATTATCATTTTGGCTTATGTAATTATTAATTTGGCTTATCTATGCTTGAATTATGTAAGTTAATCCAAAAATATCTTTTACATAGTGATTTTAAAGGTGTAATTATACCTTTAACAAAATAAAAACGCTTAGAACGTAAAATATAAAGCTTTGTTGATATATCAATGTTTATAAGGCGTATTTGACTGATTCTGTAGTATTTACAAGGTTGTTAAGGTTCTGGAAGAGTATCAAGCGGGGAAGATGAGTGTAAAATGGGGAAGATGAGTGTAAAACCATTATTAAAGGATTTGAAGGTGTTTTGTCAATGTAAAGTATTATTATAATGATTGCAATGTTTGCAAAGATATTCAAGTATTTTATTAAAGTCTTAAAGTATTTTATAAAGATTAAAGGTTGTAAAATTTTAAGGTAGTAAATTTTATATAGTTTTAAAGTGGTAAAGTTTATATAAATTTTAAAGTTTTACGGTGATAAAGTACGGTTGGTAAAGTGTGATAGTTTAAAGTGATAAAGTTTTGGCGGTTTTGGATTGTGGATTGTGGATTGTGGATTGTGGATTGTGGATTGTGGATTGTGTTATAATCAGAGAACAAGGACAAGGACAAGGACAAGGACAAGGACAAGGACAAGGGCGGTAAAATCATAAGGCTTTAAATTGCCCCGTGCTAGACTAGTTTTTAAAGGGGTAATTATATGGATAAAAATATAAAACGCCTTAAAACGTAAAATAAAGCGTCGCTTTTTTGGTGGTTTGGTGTAATTGTAATGGTTTGGGCGGGGTTTGGTGTGGTTGGTGATTGTGCATCGTGGTTCGGGTGTGGGATCTTAATTGTGCAGCATGATTTTAAAGCAATTTAAAGGCCCTTTGATTAGGGCTTTAAGTTTTTATATAACGTATTTACTAGCTTGCTTTATTTGATTAAAGCTTTTTTGTCTTGCTTGATAGTCGCTTTTATATCTTTTTTCGCTTTGTCTTATCTTTAATAATTGCAATAATCTTCTAAACATTCGTTTTTATACCTCTCTTTATACTTTAATACTTTATCTAACAACTTTATTATGGTTTCGTCTTTATGTTTTACAATCTTTACTGCCCCGTCACAAGGGGGGAGGATTGTGCACCATTTCTCATAGTCAGGTTTTAAGATTGAAATTCTGTATCCTTTTGGGGCTTTATCAACATATGTATGATAGCCCTTTTCATCTATTTTAAATATGAAATGTTTTGATGTAAAGCTTTTATAGCGTGGTAACTTAATGTAAAAGCTATGATTTAATAAATTTTTATTCATCTTTTTACCTCCCTTTTAGAATGTATCATATCTAAAGTTTTCTATCATCTTTATTTTTTGTTCGTCGGTAAATGTAAAAGTTATACAATTATTTAAATTGCCGTCACACGGTGTACGGTCTAGACTTAATAAACGCCAAGTCCCGCTTTTGTATAGTAAAGTAAAGCTTGTGCCGTATGGTGTGTACTTGTAAGCTTTAGCAAAACTTTGTAAAAAGGGTTGCACTTCTACCTCTAAACCGTCCCACGTGTTTTTTGGTAAGCGTCTTTTAGTCAACATATTTTCAAGTTTTACACGAATATTTTTAAAGAAGATAACATCTAGAGTCCTCTCTTTACATCCTTTTTGTACTTCTTTAAGTGTGTTTTCTAGCTTGTCCCAGTTTTTTGGTGTGCTATTTAAAAGTATGGTTTTAATCATTGTTTTACTCCTTTATAGTCCTAATGATTTTTCAATCCTTGTTTTTCTTTCATCTAATAGCTTGATAGGCAAGATAATTCCTTCTAAAATATCATTTTTATTTTTAATATAGATAGGATACCAAGGGTTGGCGGTGTGTTTGTATAACTTGCAATCATTATCAAAATACTTTAATGAATTGCTATCAAAATAAAACAATTTATTTTTAAAACTACCGACCACCACTCTGCCGTTGTTTTTTGTCTTTTCATCTTCTAAAATTTTGTAATTGTCGATTAATTCCAAATTATTAAGCCTATTTTCCTCAAAACAATAATCCATGGTAGTCCTTTTCATATCTTTAAATATATTGTCAGTTTTTGGTAATATCCAAATGTTATAAGCGTCAGTATAAAAATTTTTGTCGCCTAATTCGCCTATCCAAATATTTTGCCCCTTTACTAGTCTACTAGTAACGTATTTTAATAATTGTAGTGTTTTCATGTTTTTACCTCTTTTTTAATTGTCTTATCTCAATTGTCTTATCCTTAAAGGGGCTTTAATACCCCTTTTTATCTAACTTTTATATCACCATTTAAGAAAATGATTTTCTTTATCCCTTGCCCTAAAACTTTTTCAGTCCATTCTCTATAATCTTCTAGATTGTATAATTGATCAGGGTAAAGTGTTACACGTCTAATACATTTCTTATTTTCATATATTATAAAGTCCCTTGATAGTCCCCAAAAAATTGCCTCAAGCATCCTCAAAGTTTGTAAGTCAAAAACTTTTTCGGTATTATAGATAAATATTGCAACATGTTTTGTTGTTAGTTTACAAGACTTATAAAAGTTATAGCCGTTTTTACATGCTTTTAATTCGTCTAAACTTTTTTGGTTAACTTGATAAAATTCATTATTATCAAGCTTGTATTTATAGTAAATATCATCTTTACCCTTGATATATATTTTTATATCATAAGTATCACATAATCCTTTTAATACTTCTTTTCTTGCCTTAAATGGTTGGCGTTCTATTAATGTTAGCATGGTTTTACTCCTTATACCTCATTTGCAAAGTGTCTTTTTTGGTTAGGTTGGTAAGTCCTAATGTTTGATACAAAAAATCTTTTACGTGCTTTAAAGTTGTTTGAGTGTAGTTTAATGATACGGGATTCATGTGCACTACTTTACCGTTGTAAATTGTTACCATATTTGTATTGTATGAGTACAAGTGCACGGCATCACGACTTTGCCCTATTAAAGCCTTACCATAATAACTTTTCTGATTATATAATTTTGGTTGTAATTCGGTATACATCATAGCTTTTACGCCTCTTTAAATTCTTTTATCATTCGGTAAAGTTCTTTATAAGCTAGATAAATTGCATAGGTTTGTAATCCTAACCACGTTTGTCCGTGGTAAATATAACTATTTTCATATCTTTTTAATTCGCTTTTAGTCAATAATCTTTCCATTATATCAATATCATTTACAAGAAAATTACCACCAATAGAGGCTGTTTGTGCATCCTCTGCCCCATTAAAGGCGTAATATTCGCAATAATTCAAGGCATCTTTTTTAGTCTCTTTTAAGTTTTGTAAAATATCTAGCATGTAAAGTTTTACGCCTTTGCCAAATTTACTTCTACGCTTTAAAGTGTTTACCTTATCTATTAATTTTAAAATATCATCTTGACTTAAAATTATATCTTTATTCATGTTTACACCTCTTTATAATCATTTTTTAATAACAAGCTTTTTAATTCTCTTATCTTCTTTTGGGTAACAATTATAGTTATATCACCATAATTAGTGAGGTGCATAAGGTGGCTAAATTCTTTTTTACTATGGTCTATGGATAGGTTATAGGTATTCCCATTAATATCTAGTTTTGTCTTATAATTAATAATCATCTTTAATCCTTTACTTTTTACTTATAAAGTAGTAAGATTATATATACAATGAGGGTATGTAAAAAGACCTTTATTGTGATAAAGTGGGCGTCAAACTACTTTATTTTGCTAGAGTGCTAAAAATTGCCGTTTTTAGTGCTCTTTTTATTTACTTTTTATTAGGCTTATATACAGGTTGTAAATACCTTTTTAAAGCCCTTATTTTGCCTTTTAAAGGCTTTTATATACCTTTGATAGGGGGTAGGTCCTTAATCTTTACTACATAGCGTTTACGGTGCTTTTAACCATCTTTTAGTGTGTATCATCCATCTTTACATCATTTTCTTTTACGGCTTTTTTGTCCATCTCTTTATATAGTGGCTTTTGTCTTTTAAAAGATTGATAATTTTTCAACCGCCTCAAGTCCATTGCCGTTGTTTATCTTATCTTTTGTTATTATTAGTATACCACGATGTATTACATTTGTCAAGCAATTTTTAAAACTTTTTTAATTATTTTTTTAAAAGCTTGTATTTTTCGTCAAGTGCTTTGATACCTTCTTTTATAGTATCAGTCAAAGTCAATTCAAGTCTATCAGCTAGACCGTCAAGTTCTTCTTTTTCTTCTTTTGTCAATCTCACGCTTACCGTGATATTTTTTGGATTGCTTGAAAATCTTTTTCTCTTTTCAGTCAATGTTTTTTATCACCTCCATTGTTTTATTGTTAATCTTATTATATCATATGTATTACATTTGTCAAGCTTTATTTTAAATATTTTTATCTTTTTTAATTCCTTCTTTATATAGGGGAGAACTTGCAAGTCTTTTACACCGCTTGTTTACTACATTAAAGTATCTTTTCAATTCTATAATAGTTATGTTTTACATTCTTTTTATTTTAAAACGAATACCCCCCCTCTTGCAAGTGATTGGCATTACCAGTTAGAACGGTTCGGGGCAGCCTTTTCCAATTTTGAGAGTGTTTTTTCGTTCACGGGTACACTTTACCGTACGAAAGCGTTTAATAAGCCCAAAATCCGTCACAAAACCGTCACATTTATTGTGGTAAATTGTGTAAAATTATGATTAATGATTATCTTTTAAAAAGCTAAAAACATTAATTGCAAACGATTGTTGTAAAATGTGAGTCATATGTGCTATAATATTATTATAAATATAAAAATGGACAAATAATTAACAATAGATTTAAGTCCAGAAGGAGATATATTATGAAAAATTATAAGACATCTAAGATCAGGAATTTAGCCTTAGTAGGGCATTCGGGTGCAGGTAAAACATCACTTACTGAAGCCCTTTTATTCAAGACAGGAGTTATAGATAAAAAAGGTAGGACAGAAAATGGCAATACAATTTCTGACTACGAAAAACAAGAAAAGAAAAGACATATTTCTCTTCAAACATCAATAATTCCAATAGAGTATAACGATTTCAAACTAAATTTCATAGATTCTCCAGGATTTTTTGACTTTGAAGGCGAAGTGCTCCAGGCTCTAAGAGCTTGTGAAAGTGCACTTTTTGTAATAGATGGGGAAAAGGGAATCGAAGTTGGTACAGAAAAATATTGGAAGTATACTCAAAAGATTAACCTCCCATCTGTTATTTTCGTTAATAAACTAGATAAGGAAAACGCTAATTTTAACAAGGTTGTTTCTGACCTTCATATCGAATTTGGCAAGAAAATCATTCCTCTAACCCTAATGCTCGGCGAAGGCGAGAACTTCGAAGGCATTATCGACGTTATGGATAAAAAAGCCTATTCTTATGAAAATAACGAAAAGAAAGAACTCGAAATTCCAGAAATCAGAGTGGCAGAAGTAGAAGAAGTTTATAACCAAGTTATAGAAGCTGTTGCCGAATCTGATGATGAATTAATGGAAAAATTCTTTGAAGGCGAAGAATTCTCTGAAGAAGAAATCAGAGAAGGTCTATCTAAGGCCATCCTTCAAGGTAAGGTTGTTCCACTAATTGCTGGTTCTACAGAAAAGATGATTGGTTTAACTTCACTTCTAGATGTGATTTGCAAATATATGCCATCTATAGATGACGAATCTGCAAACATTGGTTTTAGGGTTAAAGAAGGTTACCAAGCTTTCGAAACCAAGGAAGATGCACCATTCTCAGCTGTAGTTTTCAAGACCCTTGCAGACCCATTCCTTGGCAAGATTTCAATTTTCAAGGTAGTGAGCGGTTCCATTTCCAAAGACGATAAACTTTATAACGCAACTAAGGATTCTGATGAAAAGATTTCTTCACTTTTCTTCCTCAGGGGCAATGAACAAATCAAGACAGACAAGGTTGTTGCGGGCGATATAGGTGCCTTTGCTAAGCTTGATAAGACTCAAACTGGTGATACACTCTGCTCTAAGGAAAACAAAATCGAATACAAACAGATTAAGTATCCAAAACCAGTTTTATTCTATGCAATTAAGGCAGTTAGTCGTGCGGATGAAGATAAGATTTCAGAAGCTTTACAAAAACTAAATGAAGAAGATCCAACCTTTGCAAACGAGATGAACAGAGAAACCAGCCAACAAGTATTATCAGGCCTCGGCAATGTTCAACTTGAAGTTTTGATGGATAAATTAAAAGACAACTATTCTGTAAATACAGAAATTATTGAATATAAGATTCCTTACAGAGAAACAATCAAGGGCAAATCAGACGTTCAAGGAAAGCATAAAAAGCAATCCGGTGGTGCAGGCCAATACGGTGACGTATTTATCAGGTTTGAACCAAGCGAAGAAGACTTTGTCTTTGATGAAGAAGTATTCGGCGGCGCTGTGCCAAAGAACTACTTCCCAGCAGTAGAAAAAGGTCTCGAAGAATCCCTAGCAGAAGGTCCACTTGCAGGCTACAAGGTTACAGGTATTAAGGCAACACTATACGATGGTTCTTACCACCCAGTTGACTCAAACGAACAAGCCTTCAAAACAGCAGCAAGAATTGCCTTCAAGAAGGGTATTGAAGAAGCAGACCCAATCCTTCTAGAACCTGTTATGAGTCTAGAAATCAACGTTCCAGATGCAAACATGGGTGATGTAATGGGCGATATGAACAAGAGACGTGGTAGGATTTTAGGTATGGAACCACAAGCAGACGGCAGCCAAGTTATCAAGGCAGAAGCTCCACTTGCAGAAGTTCTAACTTACGCTATCGATCTTAGAAGCCAAACATCAGCTAGGGGAACATTCTCAATGGACTTTGTAAGATACGAAGAAGTTCCAAAAGAAATTACACAAAAAGTTGTAGAAAGCAAGAAAGAAGACTAAAAGTCAGGAGGCAGCAATGGCAAGATGGGAAATACTAGATATAGACCCTTACTTAAGTGACTATGAAAACGACATAAATCTAAGGATGGATAGGCTAGAAGAGCAAAAAAAGAATTTTTTAGCTGGTGGTAAATCACTTAAAGAATTTGCCAACGCTCACAATTACTACGGCTTTCACAAGGTTGACGGAGGCTGGATTTATAGGGAATGGGCCCCAAATGCAGACGGGCTTTACCTTATAGGAGACTTTAACAATTGGGACAAACATTCTCATCCCCTAACAAAGATTAACGGAGGGGACTGGGAAATCTTTGTAAAAGGCATTAGGACCATCCCTCACAAGTCCCGCCTAAAAGTCCTAGTTGACGCTGGTGGAAAGATTATGGAGAAAATTCCAATCTATGCCACAAGGGTGGAAAGGAATGAAGACTTTGATTTTGCAGCAATTTTAGAAAATCCACGCAAGGACTTTGAGTGGACCGACCAAAAATTCAAAATCCAAAACAAAGACCTTTTGATCTACGAAGCCCACATAGGCATGGCAGGTGAAGAAGGCAAGGTCTCTTCCTACAAGGAATTTGAAAAATACGTTCTTCCAAGGATTAAAAAAGGCGGCTACAACACAGTCCAGCTAATGGCTATAGCCGAACACCCTTACTACGGTTCTTTTGGTTACCAAGTGGCGAACTTTTTTGCCCCTTCTTCTTGGTATGGAGAGACAAGAGATCTCAAAAGCCTTATAAATACAGCTCATGAAATGGGCCTCAATGTGATAATGGACCTAGTCCATTCCCACTCAGTTAAAAATACAGCCGAAGGTATCAATGAATTTGACGGCACAGACTACCAATTTTTCCATGCAGGTCCTGAAGGCAACCACCCAGACTGGGATTCCAAACTTTTTGACTACCACAAGGGTGGAGTTGTCCACTTCCTACTTTCAAATGTGAAATATTGGCTAGAAGAATTCCACTTTGACGGATTCAGGTTCGATGGGGTCACATCAATGATCTACAAGGACCATGGCCGAGGAGAAGCCTTCGACTCTTACGCAAAATATTTTTCTATGAATACAGACATAGATGCCCTAAATTATCTGCAAATGGCAAACGAACTCATCAGAGAAATCAAACCAAAGGCCATCACAATAGCAGAGGATATGTCAGGTATGCCTGGCATGTGCCTACCTGTTAGCCAAGGCGGAATCGGCTTTGATTACAGGCTTGCCATGGGTATGCCAGATTTCTGGGAGAGAACTTTGAAGAGAGATGACCACTATTGGGATCTTTCTAATATGTGGTATGAACTTACAACCCACAGGCCAAACGAAAAGAGAATTGGCTATGTAGAAAGCCACGACCAGGCCCTAGTTGGTTCAAAAACCACAATCTTCCAGCTAGCTGACGCTGAGATGTACGATTCTATGGCCATTGACATCCACAACTTTGAGATAGATCGCGCCATAGCTCTCCACAAGATGATTAGGTGGATTACAATCTCAGAAGGAGCTGATGGCTACCTAAACTTTATGGGCAATGAATTTGGCCACCCTGAATGGATTGATTTTCCAAGGGAGGGCAATGGTTATTCTTACCACTATGCCCGCCGCCAATGGTCACTTAGAGATGCAGATCATTTGAAATACAAGTTTTTGGCAGACTTTGATGAGGCGATGATAAATTTCGCCAAGAAAAACCACCAATTAGGCAACGAAACTTATAGGCTCTGGTTAGATAATGACAGGAAAATTATAGCCTTTAGAAATAAGGACATAGTTTATCTTTTCAACTTCCACCCAACCAATTCCTACGAGTCCTTCCACCTACCAATCCACGACATTGGAGAATTTAAGGTAGTCATGGACACAGACGAGGCAAGGTTTGGCGGTTTTGACAGGATTAGCCATGGAGTTGTCTACGACACAGAAAAACTTCCGGGCACAGACTACGACGGAATTAAAATTTACATTCCTTGTAGGACTGCCCTTGCCCTTAAAAAGGTCAAATAATGAAAATAATATGTTTAGGAGATTCCTTCACAGAAGGCTTTCTCGTCGAAAACAGATCATACACCCGCTTTCTAAGTAAGGCGGGTTTTGATGTTGTAAACCTTGGCAGAAATGGGTCTACAAGCGGGGAAATGCTGGCAAGATACGAGGGCTACATCATGACCGAAAATCCTGCCGACCTTTTGATTATCTTTGGGGGAACAAATGACTTTATGTTGGGCTACTCGGTTGATTTGGTTTTTAAAAACCTAAAAAGTATAGTAGACCTAGGTCAGGCAAGGAAAATCCTCCTTATAAGCCCACCCTTAGTTGAAGAAGAGGAATTTTACCCGGTTTATGGAGAGATAAATAAGAAGATCGCTAGCCTTAAGGAAAAAATCAAGACCTTGGGCACTGACTTCATCGATGCCGAGGAAATCCCTGGCCATTACCTAGATGGAGTCCACCTAGCAAGCGACTTTCACGAAAATCTTGCCGTAAAGATTAAAGAAAAGATTGGAGAATAAATGGAAAATTTAGAAAGCCAAGTATTTGAAAACCTTGAAAAAAACCAGATGGTAAAAAGTCTTATGAAAAATGTCTTGATTTCAAGACTCATAACCATTGGCCTTGCCATCTTAGCTGGCTTTATCCTAATAAGAATTGCCAGAAAGGCCCTAGATAAATTTTTAAACAAAAACCAGTCTTCCAGAATGGCTAACCCAGCCAAGATTGAGACAATAAGCAAGCTTTTGTATTCGATAATCAAGTTTGCAGTTATTTTTATAGTTATAAATATCATCCTCGATTCTGTTGGAATCAACACATCTTCCCTAATCGCAACAGCTGGTATAGGTGGTATCGCCATCGCCTTTGGATCTCAAACCATTATCCAGGACTTTATAATGGGGATTTTCATCGTGGTTGACGACAGAATTAGGGTCGGAGATTGGGTAATAGCAGCAGGTTGCGAGGGTACAGTTGAACAATTAAACCTAAGGACCACCCTCATCAGGGATTTCAACGGTTCCCTACACATTATCCCAAATTCAAAAATCGCCAATGTCCAGAATTTCAACAGGGGAAGGGCCCTAGCCCAGGTTACTTTCTCCCTTCCTTACGAGGTAAGCCTTGAGGAAGCCAAGGAAATCGTTCAAATCGTGGCAAGCAAACTCAAGAAAGATCCTGACTTTAAGGGCAAGGTAGTCGAAGCTTTCGAATTCTTTGAAATTTCGTCTTTCGAGCCGATTGTCTATATAGTAAAGATGATTGCGACCACTAAGGACGGCTACCAATGGGCCTACCAAAGGGCGGCGCGTGTCCTAATTAAGGAAGAGATGGAAAAAAGAGAAATCAGGGCGAAAAAAGTGGAGATAGGAAATGAAAAAATACAAGTTAAATGACATAATCACCCTCAAAAAAGGCCACCCTTGCGGAGAAAACCTCTGGCAAATCGAAAGGCTAGGGGCTGACATCAAATTAAGGTGCTTGGGATGTGATAAAATTATTTGGATGAAAAGACTAGATTTTGACAAAAAAATCAGAAAAATAAAAAATAAGGAAGGCAAGATGGTTTCTATTGTAAACTACGAGCCTGAAGAAGATTAAGAAAAACAAAACTCCTAGCTGGGAAAGACTCAGTTAGGAGTTTATTTTTTATTCGTTTTGAAATCTTTTATAAAATTCTACTTTTGATTTGTTCTAGAAATTCGAAATTTTCAGCAGATTCGCTTTAAAATTTATAGGCAAAAGCGAAAATGTAAGGCTTAGATACTTGCCTGGTAAATTGCCTCGATAGACTTATCAAGTTTGTCGGTAAATTCTTCCTCGGTGTCGTTGACATTTAAGCCTTGGGCAAGGGCCCTAGAGAAAGATGCGATGACATTTTTGTTAGCCTTTAATTTCTCGTTGGCTTCATCCCTTGAGTATCCTCCAGAAAGAGCAACAACCCTTACAGTTTGCGGATAATCCAAGAGGTCGTCATAGTGGTTGGCCTCTTCTGGAAGGGTGAGCTTAAAAATAAACCTATAATCATCTGGTATATCCTTAAGGGCTTCAACCATGTAAATATTAAGGATTTCCTCGATTTTTGCCTTATCTTGGGCGTGGATATCAACCTCTGGTTCAATAATAGGCACAAAACCAGCCCCGAAAATCCTCATTGCATAGTCAAATTGTTGGTCAACTATATCCTTGATACCCTCTTCGTTATATTCATAGATAACAGAACGCATCTTTGTGCCGAATATATGTCTCTCTTTTGCATTCTCCAAAAGCTCGTCAAGATGAAGCATAGGTTTCATAAGGCGGACGCCGTTTAATTTCTCAGCCAAACCTTCATCAACCTTAAGAATAGGAACCACACCCTTGTCTTCCCAAAGATAATCAGCTGTGTACTTATCGCCAACCTTAGAATTCATAGTAACCTTAAACAAAATCGCCCCAAGGATCCTATCCCTATTAAAGGCAGGGTTAGAGATAATCCTCTTTCTCATTTCATGGACCAGGTCAAACATCTCCTCATCATTCTTATAGGCATCTTCATTCACACCATAAAGCTTAAGAGCCTTAGGTGTAGACCCGCCACTCTGATCAAGGGCAGCAATGAAACCCTTATCGTTTTGCATCCTTTTTAATTGTTCAGAATTCATAATCGCCTCCTAATATACCTATACCCAGGAAACCAAAAAAGCCTTAAGAAATTACAAAAAAATACACTTAATAGATACATATTATAGAAGGGAAATAGAAAGTAAATATCAAAGAATAAAAGATAAAGAAAAATTTAAAAAAATATTTGACAAAGAACTTTTTGGATGTTATAGTATTAAATGTCGGCAAGAGAGAAACTTGTTCAAAGTGAAAAAAATCATAAAAAAATGATAAAAAAAGCTTGACAAGATAAAAAACGTGTGGTACTATATTAGAGTCAGCACACGAAAAGTGCCAGACACTGAACCAGAAATGCACAAGCATTTCAAACAAATAAATATCAATGATTTTTGATGATCTTAATTGATCAAAAAAATCGTAAATGAAACAACTATTAACCTAGTTAATTTCTTTACAAAAATGATTCTTGAAAAAGAATTTTAAATCACGCATTTGATATATTAAGTCAGATGTAAATGACAGAGTCAGAATAAAATGACTTTCATTACAAATTTTTAATGAGAGTTTGATCCTGGCTCAGGATTAACGCTGGCGGCGTGCATAACACATGCAAGTCGAACGATGAAACTTAAATGATCTCTTCGGAGTGAATTTAAGTGGATTAGTGGCGGACGGGTGAGTAACGCGTGAGTAACCTGCCTTAGAGAAGGGGATAGCCTTTGGAAACGAAGAATAATACCCTATGAAACCATAACCTCGCATGAGGCCTTGGTCAAAGATTTATCGCTCTAAGATGGACTTGCGTCTGATTAGTTAGTTGGTGGGGTAACGGCCTACCAAGACAGCGATCAGTAGCCGGCTTGAGAGAGTGTACGGCCACATTGGGACTGAGACACGGCCCAGACTCCTACGGGAGGCAGCAGTGGGGAATTTTGCACAATGGGGGAAACCCTGATGCAGCGACGCCGCGTGATTTAGAAGGCCTTCGGGTTGTAAAAATCTTTTCTATGGGAAGAAAATGACAGTACCATAGGAATAAGGACCGGCTAATTACGTGCCAGCAGCCGCGGTAATACGTAAGGTCCGAGCGTTGTCCGGAATCATTGGGCGTAAAGGGTACGTAGGCGGGTAAGCAAGTTAGAAGTGAAATCCTATAGCTCAACTATAGTAAGCTTTTAAAACTGCTCATCTTGAGGTATGGAAGGGAAAGTGGAATTCCTAGTGTAGCGGTGAAATGCGCAGATATTAGGAGGAATACCGGTGGCGAAGGCGACTTTCTGGCCATAACCTGACGCTGAGGTACGAAAGCGTGGGTAGCAAACAGGATTAGATACCCTGGTAGTCCACGCCGTAAACGATGAGTGTTAGGTGTCTGGAGTAAATCTGGGTGCCGCAGCTAACGCATTAAACACTCCGCCTGGGGAGTACGCGCGCAAGCGTGAAACTCAAAGGAATTGACGGGGACCCGCACAAGCAGCGGAGCATGTGGTTTAATTCGACGCAACGCGAAGAACCTTACCAAGTCTTGACATATTACGGCGGGATCTAGAGATAGATTCCTACTTCTTCGGAAGACTGTAATACAGGTGGTGCATGGTTGTCGTCAGCTCGTGTCGTGAGATGTTGGGTTAAGTCCCATAACGAGCGCAACCCCTATTGTTAGTTACCATCATTAAGTTGGGGACTCTAACGATACTGCCGGTGACAAACCGGAGGAAGGTGGGGACGACGTCAAATCATCATGCCCTTTATGACTTGGGCTACACACGTGCTACAATGGCAGGTACACAGAGCAGCTAAACAGTGATGTCTTGCGAATCTCAAAAAGCCTGTCCCAGTTCGGATTGTACTCTGCAACTCGAGTACATGAAGTTGGAGTTGCTAGTAATCGTGAATCAGAATGTCGCGGTGAATGCGTTCCCGGGTCTTGTACACACCGCCCGTCACACCATGGAAGTTGGCAATACCCGAAGCCTGTGAGCGAACCCTTGTGGGCGCAGCAGTCGAAGGTAGGGTCAGTAACTGGGGTGAAGTCGTAACAAGGTAGCCGTATCGGAAGGTGCGGCTGGATCACCTCCTTTCTAAGGACGAGAGAGCGACACGTTGCTCTCTCACCGAACAGAAAAGAAAAAAAGTCAAAAATCATTGATATTTTAATTTGGTTCTAAAAAAGAACGAATTATTAAAACAACAATATAAAACATGGGGATATAGCTCAGCTGGGAGAGCACCTGCCTTGCACGCAGGGGGTCAAGAGTTCGAATCTCTTTATCTCCACCAAGCATTTTTAAAACAAGTTTTAAAAATGCAATGAACCAATAAAAACTAAATAGCAAACAATATTTCCAGTCAAGAAAGAAAGGGCGCAAGGTGGATGCCTTGGCACATGAAGACGATGAAGGACGTAAGTGAACGAAAACTAGGGTAAGCTCACAAAAAGCCATGACCCCTAGGTCTCCGAATGGGGAAACCCGGCTATGGAAGACATAGTCATCACTAAGTGAATACATAGCTTAGTGAAGTAAGACCCTGTGAACTGAAACATCTAAGTAGCAGGAGGAAAAGAAAGAAAACTCGATTTTCTTAGTAGCGGCGAGCGAAAAGAAAACAGCCCAACTCAATAAGGATCATATTTAATTAGCAGAATCATTTGGGAAGATGAACCAAAGAAAGTGACAGTCTTGTACGCGACAGTTAAATATGGACAGAGTGAAAGTAGCACCGGACACGAGGAATCCGTTGTGAAGATAGGGGGCCCATCCCCTAAGGCTAAATACTAACATGTGACCGATAGTGAACAAGTACCGTGAGGGAAAGGTGAAAAGAACCCCGAAAGGGGAGTGAAATAGAACCTGAAACCTAGCGCCTACAAGCAGACAGAGCACTAAAGTGTGATGTCGTACCTTTTGTAGAATGGGCCAGCGAGTTATTCTAAGCGGCAAGATTAAGTATTTAAGATACGAAGTCAAAGCGAAAGCGAGTCTTAATAGGGCCAAAGTCGATTAGAATAGACCCGAAACCGGGTGATCTATCCATGACCAGAGTGAAGGTGAAGTAAAATTCACTGGAGGCTCGAACCGGGTACGGTTTAAAACGTATCGGATGAGTTGTGGATAGGGGTGAAAAGCCAAACGAACTCGGATATAGCTGGTTCTCCTCGAAATAGCTTTAGGGCTAGCCTTTGACTAAAGATTTTAGGAGGTAGAGCACTGAATGGTCTAGGGCGGTTAACCGTACCGAAACCTATCAAACTCCGAATGCCAAAAAATCAGGTCAAGGAGTCAGACTTAGAGGGATAAGCTTCTAAGTCGAAAGGGAAACAGCCCAGACCGACAGCTAAGGTCCCCAAATCTGGATTAAGTGGAAAAGGATGTGAATCTACTAAGACAACCAGGACGTTGGCTTAGAAGCAGCCATGCATTTAAAGAATGCGTAATAGCTCACTGGTCAAGTGGGTTTGCGCCGAAAATGAACGGGGCTAAAATCCAGTACCGAAGCTTCGGATTGATAGAGAATTTAAATCTAATCATAAAGAACTAAAGAAAAAAGGTAAGAAAAGCTTAACTAGGAAATATTGTAAACAACAATTAATCAAGATAAACGAGTTACAAGCAGGCCTGTCCGGCCCGAAGAGGACCCACACGGAGTGAGTCAAAAGATAGTTCAACTAGAACGAAGAAAAACTCTTAGGGAAGACAGAAATGCTAAAAACGAATCAAATTTACGCTAAATCAATCACAAGTAAATGGTAAGTTGTAACTACGATATCACCGAAAAAACAGCATACGAAAGTATGAACCTGGTTAATCAAAGTATTATCTAAGAAAAAAACTTTATGTCTAGATTTAATTTCTCTATCAGTGGTAGAGGAGCGTTGTATTAGGGAAGAAGCAGAAGCGAAAGCAAAGGTGGACTTAATACAAGTGAGAATGCTGGCATGAGTAGCGAGAAGGAGAGTGAGAATCTCTCCCGTCGAAACCCTAAGGATTCCTGAGCAAGGCTCGTCCACTCAGGGTAAGTCGGGACCTAAGCCAAGGCCGAAAGGCGTAGGCGATGGACAACAGGTTTAAATTCCTGTACCGCTTAAAGTCGCTATTAGAGATGTGATGACGCAAGAGGATAAGCTAAGCTAGCTGATGGATGCTAGTCTAAGAGTCAAGGCCAGTGTGTAGGCAAATCCGCACACTATTAAGGCTGAGGCTTGATAGGTATCGAAAACATAAGTAGAGAAGTAGCCGATTTCAAATTGCCAAGAAAAGTCACTATCGAGACCAAAGCGCCCGTACCCGAAACCGACACAGGTAGGGAGGTAGAGAATACCAAGACGCGCGGAAGAACCTTTGTTAAGGAACTCGGCAAAATGTCCCCGTAACTTCGGGAGAAGGGGAGCCATAGCGATATGGCCACAGAAACCAGGCCCAAGCGACTGTTTACCAAAAACACAAGTTTCTGCAAAATCGTAAGATGAAGTATAGGAGCTGACACCTGCCCGGTGCTGGAAGGTTAAGGAGACGGCTTAGCGCAAGCGAAGGCTCGAACTTAAGCCCCAGTAAACGGCGGCCGTAACTATAACGGTCCTAAGGTAGCGAAATTCCTTGTCGGGTAAGTTCCGACCCGCACGAAAGGTGTAACGATTTGGGCACTGTCTCAACAAAGGATCCGGTGAAATTGTAGTAGTCGTGAAGATGCGACTTACCCACGCTAGGACGGAAAGACCCCGTGGAGCTTTACTGTAGGCTGATATTGGACTTTGAGATTAGATATACAGGATAGTTGGGAGACTATGAAGCATGTACGCCAGTATGTGCAGAGTCACCCTTGGGATACCAACTTTCTAATATTAAAGTTCTAACATTGACCCTTGAATCAGGGCAATGGACATTGTCAGTTGGGCAGTTTGACTGGGGCGGTCGCCTCCCAAAAAGTAACGGAGGCGTTCAAAGGTTCGCTCAGAATGGACGGAAACCATTCGTAGAGTACAAAGGCAAAAGCGAGCTTAACTGCAAAACCTACAAGTTGCGCAGAGTAGAAATACGGACTTAGTGATCCGGTGGCACCGCATGGAAGGGCCATCGCTCAACGGATAAAAGCTACCCCGGGGATAACAGGCTTATCTCCCCCAAGAGTCCACATCGACGGGGAGGTTTGGCACCTCGATGTCGGCTCGTCTCATCCTGGGGCTGAAGTAGGTCCCAAGGGTTGGGCTGTTCGCCCATTAAAGAGGCACGCGAGCTGGGTTCAGAACGTCGTGAGACAGTTCGGTCCCTATCCAGCGTGGGCGTAAGAAATTTGAGAGGATCTGTCCCTAGTACGAGAGGACCGGGATGGACACACCTATGGTGTACCAGTTGTAAAGCCATTTGCATAGCTGGGTAGCTACGTGTGGAAACGATAAGTACTGAAAGCATCTAAGTACGAAACAGACCTCAAGATAAGATTTCTCAGAGTACGTAAAGAAAATACGTTTGATAGGTCCAAGGTGTAAGTGCAGTAATGTATTAAGCTAATGGATACTAAACTTTACATCTTGACTGGAAATATTGTTTGCTATTACAAAAAGTTTTTAAAGGTCATTATATGGTGATGATTGCATAAGGGATACACCTGTTCCCATACCGAACACAGAAGTTAAGCCTTATAACGCCGATGGTACTGCTCGGGCAACCGTGTGGTAGAGTAGGAAGTTGCCAAATAGTTATATAAGAGTTTTTCTTGACCTAGTTTCTAGGTTGAGAAAATATCTTATAAGTATTGACAAAATTAAAAATTAATCCTATGATATTATCACTGTCATGCTTAGGTAGCTCAATGGTGGAGCACCCGGCTGTTAACCGGTAGGTTGTGGGTTCGAGTCCCACCCTGAGCGCCAATAGCTTTTTAGCTAAAAGCCACATGGCTTAAATATGATAATGCCGGGGTGGCGGAACTGGCAGACGCACAGGACTTAAAATCCTGCGGTGGTTAAACACCGTATCGGTTCGATTCCGATTCTCGGCACCATATTATTTTAAGTCTTAAAGAGTACGAGGATTAGCTTTCCTGGTCAATGTCGCGGGATAGAGCAGTCTGGTAGCTCGTCGGGCTCATAACCCGGAGGTCGTAGGTTCAAATCCTGCTCCCGCAACCATTACATAATTAAATAAGTTTCTAAATATTAAGGCCCCATGGTCAAGCGGTTCGAAGCCCCTAACCCAATTTACGAAGTAAATTGATGGTAGGTCTGGTTACCGCTCGCACACTAAGGCTAACAATAGAATACAAACTTGAAATAATACTAAAATTAAGGCCCCATGGTCAAGCGGTTAAGACACCACCCTTTCACGGTGGTATCCCGGGTTCGAATCCCGGTGGGGTCACCAAAAGCCTTTTGGCATTTCTCGCAAAATGCGAGTTTTATGGAAGTATAGCTCAGTTGGGAGAGCATCTGCCTTACAAGCAGGGGGTCACAGGTTCGAGCCCTGTTACTTCCACCAATATCATCATGGGTTGTCTTAATCCATGCATCTGGCCTGGTAGTTCAGCTGGTTAGAATGCCGCCCTGTCACGGCGGAGGTCGTGGGTTCGATTCCCATCCAGGTCGCCATTTGGATTGCAATAGTGATCCAATGTGCTGATGTAGCTCAATTGGCAGAGCAATTGATTTGTAATCAATAGGTTGTAGGTTCAAGTCCTATCATCAGCTCCAAAAATTATATATGGGGATGTTCCAGAGTTGGCCAAATGGGACGGACTGTAAATCCGTTAGCTTAGCTTTCAGTGGTTCGAATCCGCTCATCCCCACCATATGCGGGTGTAGCTCAGTGGTAGAGCCCCAGCCTTCCAAGCTGGTTGCGAGGGTTCGATTCCCTTCACCCGCTCCATCAAAACTTAATATGCTGTTAGAGTATCTGATATGCGCCTTTAGCTCAGCTGGATAGAGCATCGGACTTCTAATCCGTGTGTCCCAGGTTCGAATCCTGGAAGGCGCGCCAAGAAATAAAAGGCACTCGCAAAAAAAACTTGCAAAGTTGTCAAAGTTGTGTTATAATATAAAAGTACGTGACTGTTGGGATATAGCCAAGTCGGTAAGGCACCAGACTTTGACTCTGGTATGCGTAGGTTCGAGTCCTGCTATCCCAGCCATTATGATCCATTAGCTCAGCCGGTAGAGCACCTGACTTTTAATCAGGGCGTCCGGAGTTCGAATCTCCGATGGGTCACCAAAATTATTTAGATGGACCTAAGTTTCTTAGGTCTTATCTAAAAAGTTTATATCGTTGAGTATTCAACGATTTTAATTTTATTATCCATAAGGATAACGGCAAAGCCATTTGAATACTTTAATTACATAAATAGGGAGAGGTACCGAAGCGGTCATAACGGGGCGGTCTTGAAAACCGTTAGAGTCTTTGGCTCACAAGGGTTCGAATCCCTTCCTCTCCGCCAAATACCTATATAAATGGAGAAGTACTCAAGTGGCTGAAGAGGCTCCCCTGCTAAGGGAGTAGATCCCAATTTACGGGATGCGAGGGTTCAAATCCCTCCTTCTCCGCCAAATATGCCCAGATAGCTCAGTCGGTAGAGCAGGGGACTGAAAATCCCCGTGTCGGTGGTTCGATTCCGCCTCTGGGCACCAAATTTAAAAGCTTTTTAATTAACGGTGATGGATATAGGGGAGTAGTTCAGCTGGCAGAACGTCGGTCTCCAAAACCGGATGTCGCGGGTTCAAATCCTGTCTCCCCTGCCATTTTAAATTTGATATTTTATTTTTATGGACCTGTAGCTCAGGTGGTTAGAGCGCACGCCTGATAAGCGTGAGGTCGGTAGTTCGAGTCTACTCAGGTCCACCATATCTCACTTTACAAGCCTTTAAGGCTTAATTTATTTTTAAAAATAAATACATACCAGTTATATGGGGCTTTAGCTCAGTCGGTTAGAGCGCCCGGCTCATAACCGGTAGGTCCAGGGTTCGAGTCCCTGAAGCCCCACCAAGCATTTCCCTGAGAAGTGCTTATTTTTTTGGGAAAATATGGGGGCGGACCTACCGGTTATTATAACCGAGCGAAAACTCGTCTGCTAACGCAGACTCTTTCGGGCTACCGCCCTATGTTTTCGCCATAAAGGCCCCAAATCAAGGGGCCTTTATGAGGTCCAGGGTTCGAGTCCCAGGCTATGGCATAAGACTTTCCATGACTTGATTTCATCTCGTCAGGACAAGTCTATAAACCCCCACCAAGAATTTCCCTGAGATATTCTTACTTTTGTAAAATTTTGGGGATTAATTTTCTTTTGTTTGGTGCCTATACTTATGGCTTAGCCTTCTATTTTTTTGCATAGAAAAACCACGAGTTTTGGCTCGTGGTTTGTTTTAGATTTCTAATTTTTTGCATTCGTGGCCGGTGTCTTGGGCTACGGATTCTATTGTGACTTGGCCATTGTGGGTGTTGACGCCTGTTCCTATTTCTGGGAATTTTTCTATGGCATCTTTTAGACCGCCTTTGCCTAGGGCTTTGGCATAGATTGTTGTGGCGTTTGATAGGGCGTAGGTTGATGTCTTGGCGACAGCGCCTGGGATGTTGCCTACTGCGTAGAAGGTTACCCCGTATTCTTTGAAGATTGGGTGTGAGTGGCTTGTGGCGTGGTCTTTGGTGATGTCGGTTGATCCACCTTGGTCTATTGCGACGTCGACTACGACTGAGCCTTCAGACATTTTCTTTACTGTGTCTACTTTAATTAGTTGTGGGGCACGTCTACCTGGGATTAATACTGTTGATATAACTAGGTCTGCACCGCTAACTGCTTCGTCAATGTTTAATGGGTTTGAGTAGAGGGTTTCGATTTTGTCTGGGAAGATGTTGTGGAGTCTTGTGAGTGAGTCTATGTTGACGTCTAGGACTGTAACCCTAGCTCCCATGCCCACTGCTATACGTGTAGCAGCTGTGCCTACTGTACCAGCACCGACAATAACTACGTTGGCTGGTCTTACTCCTGGCACGCCTTGGAGGAGGATTCCCTTACCGCCTTCTGGGATAGTTAAATATCTTGCCCCTTCTTGGACTGCCATCCTGCCTGCAATTTCAGACATTGGGCGAAGAAGTGGGAGTTTGCCGTCTTTGACAACTGTCTCAAAACCAATGGCAGTAACTTTTTTCTCTAATAATTGGTCTAATAACTCCTCGTTGCCAGCTAGGTGAAGGTAGCAATAGACGATGAGGCCTTCTCTTAGGTATTGGTATTCTTCCTTGAGAGGCTCTTTGACCTTGTAGATGATGTCTGATTTTTCCCAAACCTCAGCAGCAGAGTCAAGGACTTTGGCACCTGCTTCGGCGTAGTCTGCGTCTGTTATGCCAGAGCCAAGGCCAGCACCAGATTCAACAAGGACTTCTATTCCATTTTTAACAAGATCAGCCACAGCACCAGGTACTGCAGCAACTCTTGATTCTTGGTCTTTTAATTCTTTTGGTATTCCTATAATCATTTTTTCCTCCTTAATGGTAGTGAAAATTTTGTAAGCAAAATTTGAACGGTTCTCACAATTTTACAAGGGCAAAGTCCGCAGGAAAATTGATGAGAAACCTTATGTAATTTTTTAGAAGCGATGCGACGAATAGGAGCATTGATTCTAAAAAGATTACGTACCCTACAAAACTTAGTTATTAACTTATCTTTATCATTATACCGAATTTTGGGGTTTTATCCGAGTATAAAATATCTTTTTTTTTATCCGAGATAAGTCATCTATTTTTTATGTAATTATTTTATTTACTATTGAATCTTCGTTTTAAGGGGGAGCCTCAAGATTGGAAGTTTCTTATCCAAGATAAAATTATATTTTTATTTAGGATTTTTTATTCTATTTTTAATTTTTTCTTAGCCATTCACATGGGCGCTTCGTAAAAAGGGGAGCCCTAGGGAACGTTTCGCACGTTCCCCCATCGGGTCCCCTTAAACCCCTTCCGTTACCCCCTCCGGGCGACCCCTCTCGGGGGATAATGTGTTTGCCTATCGGCAAACATGTTGGTAAGGAGGCGTCCTTGTTTAGGAATAATAGTTGTTTAACTTTTAAAAATCCCAAGCCTCCTAAAATTGAAATCTCGTCTGACTTGTTCTTTGTATTTTTAATTAGTTCACAGTATTTATAATGCTTTTATTCGTAAAGAGCTGTCAGTGCAATTTTCTTCACGGAGTCTTATGATTTTAAAATACTTAGTCTTAAGCTTTTTTAACTCTTCGTATAAGAAAAATAAAACTCATCTAGCAATGTTTGGAGAAGCCAAACGAGTCTGGTAGTTCTGGAACTTCGAGACCTATTTTCCTTTTTATCGGACAAAGATTTCTAATCAAGGGTTGCGTTAGAAAATCGCTTGTTTGAGGCGTAGCCGAGTTTGCGATTTTTAGAAACCCGATGATTAGAAATCTCTGGGAAAATACACCAACTAAAACAAGGATATTCTATCTATCAAAAAAAGCTTGCGAAAAGCAAGCTTCCTTACCCGCCCTCCGCCAAGGAGCCGTCTGGGGGTGTAAGGAAAGGGAGGGTTCGGGAGGGAAGCGATGAGGGACCATACGGAAGGTCCCTTAGCGTCCCTCCCGATTACGGAGCAGTCATGTAAATGATTGATAAATTCTATAAGATAAGAGAAAAAATAATTTATCTTGGATAAAAAAGAAAAAGGATTAATAGACTCACCTAGTGAAAAAAAGATTGTTTCGTCTCGGACGAAAGCGAAAAAAATAGTATAGTATTATTATGATTAAACTAATTACCATTGACGTGGATGGGACACTTGTCACCCCACTTAAGAGATTAACTAAAAAAAATATTATACAAATCGACAGGGTAAGGGACTTGGGTGTTCATATTGCCCTTGCTTCTGGCAGGCCATTTCATTCTATGGAAAGATACATCGAAAAACTCGGCCTCATACAAGAGGGGCATTTTACTGTCTGCCAAAATGGGTCTTACATAGTGGACAATGCTACAAAACAGCCGATTGCAGGCTCTTTTCAGACTGTAGAGGACCTTGCAAGGCTTGATAAGCTGATGGAGGGCTTTGATGTGGAAGTCTCCGCCATGGACGACGTTGGTTTTTATACCAGGCACAAAAATCCAAGCCTTTATACCAAGGCCGACGCTTTTATAAATAAACTTGCCCTAACCCCTGTGAATTACGAAGATTTCCCAGAAAATATGAGCTTTGGTAGGTTTCTAATCCTGGGATCCTCATCAAGCATCAAGGAAGTTTTGGCCAATATGCCAAAGGAAGTGACCGATAATTACTATGCTGTTCAGACCGCTCCATTTTTGATAGAGGTCATGAACAAAACCGCCAACAAGGGCCACGCCGTAAGGCAAATGGCAGCCAAACTCGGGATTACAGCCGACGAAATCATGTCCATAGGCAATGAGAAAAACGACATACCAATGCTAGAACAAACAGGTTTTCCTGTGGCAATGGAAAACTCAGTTCCAGAACTTAAGGCCCACGCCAAATTCATCACCAAATCCAACCTTCAATCAGGTGTAGGTTATGCTATAGAAAGACTAATTGATAATGGTTTAAAAAGATACGAATAAGAAAAACGACTCTAGGACGGAGTCGTTTTTAATTTTATATAAAGTTTTTTTGATTAAAGCTTAGTTTAACAAGCTTTGGTATTCTTGGCTTCCCTTTCTTATCCTCATTGGGTCTTTGAAGAAGTCTTTTTCTAGCCTGGTCAATACTGGGGCTAGCCTTATCAAGGCGTAGAGGTTTGGGAGAGCCATGAGTCCGTTTAGGATGTTTGAAAATGTCCAGGCAAGGCCTAGGTCCATGTTTGCGCCAACAAAGACAAAGATTACATAGATTATCCTGTAATATTTTTTGACCCCATCACCAAGTAGGTAGGAAATGGCCAGTTCTCCGTAGTAGGCCCAACCGAGTATGGTTGAGAAGGCGAAAAGGCTGATTCCCAAAGAAAGGATTAGGCCGCCGATTGAAGAGGTGGACGAAAAGGCGTTTGCAACCAAGGTCCTTGCGTCAACGCCGACTGACCTGTCGACCCCTGTTGTCAAAATAACTAGGGCTGTGAGCGAACAAATAACCATTGTGTCGACAAAAACTTCTGTCATGCCCCAAAGTCCTTGGCGGACTGGGTGGTCTGTGGAGGCTGAGGCGTGGGCCATTGGTGAAGAACCAAGGCCGGCTTCGTTGGTAAATACACCCCTAGCTACACCGGCAGACATAACTTGCTTAATAGATAGGCCTGCCACACCGCCAGCCAGACTCATCGGTGCGAAGGCTCCGACAAAGATTGACTCGATGGCAGGGATTAGGTTTGCCCTGTTGAGGACAATTATCCAAACTGATCCCAAAATATAAAAAAATGACATGAAAGGCACGAGCTTTTCGGTGACCTTTGATATTGTGGCAAGGCCGCCAACAACGACAATAGCTGCAAGACCGCTTAGAACGAGGCCTGTGATTATTGTATTTACGCCAAAACTATCCCTCAAAACACCGGCAATGGCGTTGGATTGGGTGGAATTGCCTATACCAAATACTGCAACTGATGCAAAAAGTGCAAAAAGTTTGGCGAGATTTTTGTTTTTTAGGCCCTTTTCTATGTAATACATCGGCCCACCGACAAAAGACCCGCCCCTTTTTTCCCTATAGGCAAGGGCGAGAGTAACCTCGGCAAACTTGGTAGCCATGCCAAAGATAGCGGCAACCCACATCCAAAAAATCGCACCCGGGCCGCCCATGATAATGGCAAGGGACACACCGACGATATTGCCAGTCCCAACTGTGGCAGCAAGGGCAGTAGCAAGGGCTGAAAATGGCGAAATATCACCATCCGCCTCATCGGTCTGTTCAAAAACCTTGCCCAAAGTATTCCTAAGGGCAAAACCAAGTTTTCTAAACTGGATTCCTCCGAGCCTGATACTAATATATATACCAGTTCCCATAATTCCTAAAATAAGGGGCAAACCCCACAAAAAGTCATTAAAACTCTCAATAATCTGTCTCATAATATCTTCCTTAAAAATGTTATTTTATTATTTTATTCTAATAATTATTAATTACAAATCATTTTTTTATTTTTTTATCCGAGATAAATTATCTTTTTTTGTTAATCCGAGATTAACTGTATCTTAAATTATTTCTCAGTCACTGACATAACTGCTCCGTTCAAAGGGGAGGCCCAAGGGACCTTTTCACTAGGTGAGTCTATTAATCCAGGATTAACATCTTATTATTTTTTAAAATTTGTTTTATTATTATAAAATTTTATTATACTTACAGTTGAATCTTCGTAAAAAGGGGACCCCAGGGGAACGTTTCGCACGTTCCCCCATCGGGTCCCCTTTAAAACCCCTTCCGTTACCCCCTCCGGGCGACCCCTCTCGGGGGACAAGGAGTTTGCCTTCGGCAAACTATTAATATAGAGGTGCCCCTGTTTTAGTTGAACTAACTTCAAACTTTTTTGACATTCAGTAGGCTAAAATTTAATAACTCGCTATCGCTCAAACAATCAAATTTTTTGACGCCTCCTTCATTTACAAAAATACAAGGTCTAAAGTTTTAAAACTCTTCGTATAAGAAAAATAAAACTCATCTAGCAATGTTTGGCGAAAGCCAAACGAGTCTTGCAAAATCTGGAACTTCGAGACAAATTCACCCCTTTATCAGGTAAAGATTTCTAATCAAGGGTTGCGTTAAGAAAATCGCTTGTTTGAGCGTAAGCGAGTTTGCGATTTTTAGCAACCCGACGATTAGAAATCTCTATGGAAAACCGAAAACTAATACAATGGTGTTCTCTCTACTAAAAAAAGCTTGCCGAAAAGGCAAGCTTCTATATCCGCACTCCGCTTAAGGAGCCGCTCGGGGGTGTAACGGTGAGGGGGTGCAAGGGGGAGCCCGATGAGGGACCCTGTGGAAGGTCCCTTGGGGCTCCCCCTTGGAACGGAGGGGTCATGTAAATGACCTAAAACATTTATAAGATATAGTTAATCTCGGATTGACAATAAAAAATATAACTTATCTAGGATAAGAAAAAAAGATAATTTTATTCTCGGATAAACTACTAATTTTCTTTTTCAACCCTCAAATTTTCGTCCATCAATTTCAAATAATAATCCTTGGCCTTGTCTATATCGAATATTGACGAATCTTGGAAAAAGCCTTGGATTTCTGCTATTAGGGCCTTTGTTGTGGCGTCTTCGCCGTATTTTTCCTTGAGGTCTGAAGCTTTTTCTAGTTGGGCATTTATTTTGTGGATGAGTCCCATGGTTCTGGCTTCCTTGTCATTTTCGATCAAAAGCTCTCTTAGGGACCAACCTATGTTATTTTGGGTGGTGCCGGCCTTGTGTTGGACATTTGCCTCGCTTTCCCTAAGCTCGTCCATGACTCTGAACATCTTTTCATTATCAAAATTAGAAAATAAAATAAAGTCAAAGTCTATATTTGCTTTTTCGTCAATATCTGTTTTCTTTTCATCAGAAAATCCTTCAAGACTGAGCAAATATCCCACATAGTGGTCAACTTGGTCTTCTTTTACTTCGATGATTGTTACGTCATTGGCCTCGCAAATTTCCTTAAATTTATTATAGTCCTTTGCAAGATGTGTATTATAAAATAGTATTTCTGCCATATTTTCCTCATTTCTATATTTTATATATAAATTATACTTATCATAAAATGAAGGTCAATTTTGAAAAATGGGTATATAATATAAAAGACTACAGTGGAAGGAAAAATATCATGAATATAGATTTAGAAATAGTAAAAACCGACAAAATGATCAGAAAAGTTAGGCAAACAAGGGCCAGGATTAAGCTCGCCATGGGAAAAATGGAAGACCAGTATTCCTACACCACATCAAGCTGTTTTCGTGGCAATATTTTTGGCGACATAATTAGGAAAAAAAGGACAGACAAGCTAAACGCAACCATAAATAAGATCCAACAAGACCTCCTAAATCTCGAAAGTGACCTCCTCTTATACGACGAGAACCTAGCCAAAAGCCTAAGACTGCCAGCAAAAATGGCAGAAGCGGGCAGGGTAAATGGCATATTAGACGACATCAGCCTTAGAAGTAGGATGAGATACAGGGAATTTGACGTAGCCAAAAGCCTAAGAAACCTAGAAACCATCCTAGGAAAACTAGAAGACGACAAGAAAAAACTAAGATTTATAAAAAAAGACCAAAAAGGACTAATTTAATAATTATTAAAAGCCGAGCTATTAGGTTCTGCTTTTTTCACTCTAAATATTTTGTATATAAGTATATTAAAGAAAGAAAAGAGGAGGTTTTATGGATTTTATTAAACTTGCTAGCGAACGTTATTCTTTGAAAAAATACGATGGGAGAAGGGTTCCTAAGGACAAGCTTGATCTCATTTTAGAGGCAGGCCGTCTTTCTCCAACTGCCAAAAATTTACAAAATTACAAGATTTATGTGGCCGAGTCTGAAGAAGCTTTGGCCAAGGTTGACCAGGTGACTCCTTGTCGTTATGGTGCGGGGACAGTCCTTGTTTTAACCTATGATACAGACCAAGTTTTCACTTATCCAGGCGGCAAATATGACTCTGGTTTTGAAGATACAGCCATTGTAGCCACCCACATTATCCTTGCAGCTAAGTCCCTTGGCGTCGATTCTTGTTGGATTAACAACATCGATCCCGACCAGGTAAAAGAAGTTTTTGACCTACCAGCTAATGAAATAGTCGTTTGCATGATTGACCTAGGCTTTCCGGCTGAAGGGGCAGGTCCTCTTGCCAACCATACCAATAGAAAACCTATCGAAGATTTGGTAAAATATATTTAAGAAATTCACCCTAGGAAAATTGGGTCAGATTTTTTACCAAATCAAAACCACACAATCTTATAAATTATTTTAAAAAAATTAAACCCGAGGGGGCCAAACTCCACTAATCAATCAACTTATGAAAGCCACACGACTGCAAATATCAATATGCCGGCCCCCTCACTTGTCTTATAAATCATCACTCTTTTGATTTTGGCTAGATAGCCAAGTTAAAGGGCTTTTTTATTGTAAATTTTATGGTAAAAAAGCCAAAAACCTGGATCCGGCCATCAAAAATTATTAGAAAAATCCCCAAAAAAAAGACCCCTTATGGGGTCTTCTTAGGCTTTTGTCACATCAAATGGAGATTTTTCAATGGTTTCCATTTCGGCATTGGCCTTTGTTGTGACCTTGCCTTTTTTTGTTTCAAGCACACCAGATTTTACGATTTTATCCATAGCAGCCTTAACATCCGCATCTTGGTAATTATCTTTTGGATAGTCAATAGAGACAGTCCTTTGTGTGTTATCAGCGTCTTTAAAGTATAATTTTAATTTTCTTTTTATTGTTTTTTTCATTGTTTATGCCTCCTTAATTTACTTGTCCTTCATCAACTTTTTCTTCATTTGCCTTGTAGATTGCATAGGCAATTCCCTTGCCATTGTCATTTAATAAACCTAGGTAAGCCTCGGTGAATGCTTTTAAATTCTCGTTTGTAGCTCCTTGGTTTACTTGGGAGAAGGTCTTTGTGTAAGTCTTTTTTCCTACTCCTTCAATGTCCACAATTTCATATTTGATCTTAATTTTCATATTTAACTCCTTATATTTATTTCTTGGCGCCGTACTAATAGGTAGAAAAAAATTGAAAAATGTCCCGAAAATCTTGACAAAATTTTTATATATGCTACAATATTCATATGAAGATACATTCATATGTACAAATATAGAAATGAAACGAGGTGGAGATGAAGGTAGACATAGACAATATTTCGGATAATATCCTAAGCGACTTGGCCGACCTTTTCAAAATTTTTTCAGACTCTACAAGGATGAGAATCATGTACAGGCTTTTTGAGGGGCCAGTAAGTGTGGGCGACATAGCCGAAAGCCTTGATATGAGCCAATCGGCCATCAGTCACCAACTAAGAAACCTAAAGAAAAACAAGCTAGTAAAAAGCGAGAGGGAAGGCAAGTCCATTATGTATTCCCTTCTCGATGACCACGTGAAATTAATTATAGAAATCGGTCTAGAACACATTTGCGAATAGACCAAAGGAGGAATTTATGAAAGCAAAATACAAAATTGAAGGCCTAGATTGTGCCAACTGTGCAGCCAAAATTGAAGAAGCCATCTCTAAATTAGACGGTGTCAACAGCGTTAGAGTTTCATTCTTATCAGAAAAGGTCAAATTTGACCTAGCGGATGATATTGACCTAGAAGACCTAATTGCAAAATCAAATGAAATAGCCGACAAGATTGAACCAGGATCAAAAATTTTGGTGGACTAGATGCTAAAATCAATGACCAAAGATCATAAACAGACTTTTTTAAAGCTTGTTTTAATAGTCATTCTGACCTTTGCCCTAGCATATTTTGATTCCCACATCGCTTGGGTCAATATCCATATCGCAAGACTTTGGTATTTGGGCCTCTATCTTTTAGCGGCATGGGAGGTCCTCAAGGAAGCCTTTGAAGGCCTCAAACGTGGCCAGGCCCTTGACGAGAACTTCCTCATGACCATAGCCACACTCACCGCCTTTTTAATCGGTGACTACCTCGAAGCCATTGCGGTAATGGTATTCTACGGCTTTGGCGAACTTTTTGAGGAAATAGCCACCCACTCTTCTAAGGAAAACATCAAAAGCCTCTTAGACCTAGTCCCAGACCTTGCCAACAAGGTCCTAGATGACGGAACAATCGAGGAAATCGACCTCGATGATGTAGAAGTGGGCGACATCTTGATGGTCCGTGACGGAGAAAAAGTCGGAGTCGACGGGGTAATAATCGAAGGAAACGCCCTTGTAGACACATCTTCAGTCACAGGCGAATCCATGCCAGTAGAAGTAGGCCCTGGAGATGAGATAATATCCTCATCAATCTTAAGCCAAGGCATCATCAAATATGAGGCCACCAAGGAATTTGACGACTCAGTTGCGGCAAAAATCATCGAACTAATCGAAGATTCCCACATGTCAAAATCTGACTCCGAGAGATTAATCAGCAGATTTGCCAGGATCTATACACCGATTGTAGTTGCCTTTGCAGGCCTCCTTGCAATCGTCCCACCACTATTCATGGGCGGAGCCTGGTCAGATTATCTCCTAAGAGCGGCCACATTCTTAGTTTTATCCTGCCCATGCGCCCTAGTATTATCAGTCCCACTATCCTTCATGTCAGGCCTAGGCCTTGCAAGTAGGGAAGGAATCTTGATCAAAGGCAGCCAATATTTGGAAGAACTAGAAGCGGCAGATGTACTCTTATCAGACAAAACAGGCACCCTCACCACAGGGGAGTTTGTCGTAAAAGATATAGAATTTTTGGCAGACTACGATAGGGAAAGGGCCCTCGATTATATCTACAACATCGAAAAAATGTCCACCCACCCAATCGCCAGAGGCATTGTAAATTCAATGGATAGGGAAGAAGCCCCAGACCTATTTACAAAAATTGACAACAAAAGCGGCCTTGGAGTCCTTGCGGAAAGTGCTAGAGGCGAAGAAGTCAAAATCGGATCAGGCAAATTTATCGGCATAGAAAATGACGGATCCAGAGCTGTCTATCTAGCCATAGACGATAAGCCAATCGCCAAAGTCGTCATAGAAGACCAAATCAAAAAAGACAGCAAAAAGACAATAGAAAGTCTCAAAAAACACTTCAAAAAAATCGCCGTAGTATCAGGCGACGGCCAAGGCCCAGTCAAAGACTTGGCAGAAGAACTCGCCCTCACAGATTATTATGCAGAAGTCATGCCAAAAGATAAGCTAGACATCATGCAAGACTATCAAAACAAGGGCAGCAAAGTAGTCTTTGTAGGCGACGGCATCAACGACGCCCCAGTCCTTAAAAACGCAAACGTCGGCATATCCATGGGCGAAACCGCCTCAGACCTCGCCATAGAATCATCCGACATCCTAATAGCCAACGGTGAATTCAGCCAAATGGCCAAACTAATGACCATAGCCAAACTCACCAACTCCACAGTAATGCAAAACATCACATTTATAATGACAGTAAAAGTCATCATCCTAATCTTAGGCCTCCTAGGCCACGCCTCAATGTGGTTAGCAATCTTCGGAGACGTAGGAGTAAGTATAATTGCCATATTGTGGGGAATGAGGATACTTAAGAAAAGGTTATGAAAATAGCCTTTTTTTTTATGATTTTTTTAATTTTAAATTTATTTTATCTTTTATATTTTCTCAGTCATTGACATTACTGCTCCGTTCATAGGGGGAACCCAAGGGGGCGGCAGATGCCCCCTAACCGGTTCCCCCTAAAACCCCCTTACGCTACACCCCCAACTGCTCCTTAAGCGGAGTGCGAAACCAGAAGTTTGCCTAACGGCAAACCTCTTTAGTAGAGATAATATCCTTGTATCAGTTTATGTATCTTCTCACTGATTTCTAATATTCAAGCCCCTAAAAACTGATAACTCGCTAACGCTCAGACAATCAGTTTTCTTGACGGGGCTTTCTATTAGAAATCTTTGCCCGATAGAGGGGAGAGTGAGCACGAGACCAACTCAAACCCACACCCTCGTCTCGACTAAGTGAGCAAAGCGAACGCATGGAGAGACCTCCTACGTACACTTAAAGCTAGCTCTACTCATACATTCGGGAGACATTTATAAAATCAAAACCCTACCCCCAACACCAAAAACTTGCAAACAACCCCAAAACTGATATAATAAACCTAAGAGAAGCCACCTCTTATCCCATCAAAAAAGCTCTTGGCTTAGGCCAGGAAACAAAACAAATAGAGTGAGATTCTCTATGAGGATCAAAAAAGACGGTAGTTCCAGCTACCGTCTTTTTATTATTTGCTAGTGCCGTCGTCATCTATATATTTTTCAATATATAAGACAATTAAAGCCACTAGCAGTGGAAAAAATAAATTTTCCAACAAATAGAGTGATATCTCCATCAGTCTCACCTTCTTTTTTTCAGGAGATAATTATATTATAACATATTTAATTAATAATATTAATCTATCTTAAAATTACCATGACACCTATACCGTATAGATTAGACAAAGGAAGCCAGAGGCTTCTCCAGTCTCCTAGAGCCGACGGGCTTGTTATTCGCTACGTTCACTTAGTCGAGACGAGAGGGGTGGAGCCTCGAGCCCACCCCCCTAAAAGCCTTTAAGCCAAATCCCCCTCAAACCCCTTGCCAAAAATCAAATTTCACTGTACAATAAAAGTACATTTAAAGTCCAAACACGGACTAGAAAGGAGAATATATGTACTATGAAATTATCGCCATCTTGCCAGAGCAAGTGAAAGGCAAGGGAATATATTCCCGTATATATAGGGAAGACAAATCCTTCCTCGACCCACGCACACCCGCCCTCTATCTCAAAAATCTCTACGAAGCCAAAGGCAAAAACAAAAGGCAGATGGACAAAAAAATCAAAGAAACCTACCAAATCGCAAGAAACATCCCCTACGCCATAGACTCTAACCACGTCTTCTTCCCATTCAAAATCAGATCCACCGACATAGGAGAAAACAACCGAGCCTTCATCAACGTCAAATTCATCAGGGAAATCAAAGGCAGCGCCATAGTCCTAGACACAGGCGAAGAAATCCAAAGTCTCACCACCAACAAAGCCCTAATCCAAAACAAAATCCTAGCCAGAGCCCTACTAATGGAAGAAATCCTCCAAACCACCTTACAAAGGGAAAAAACATTGAAATATATGACGGCTTACTTAAAAAGATAGGTAGCTACCTTTTTGATTCCTAATAATTGGTGGGTTTCTTATCCAAGATAAGTTATTTTTTTCTTTCTTATCCGAGATAAGCTATCTATCTTATATGTGATTATTTTATTTACAGTTGAATCTTCGTAACTGGGGGAACCCCAAGGGACCTTCCGCAGGGTCCCTCACTGGGTTCCCCCAGGCCCCCTTTCCGCTACACCCCCGAGCGGCTCCTTAAGCGGAGGGCGGAAGAAGGAAGCTTGCCTTTCCGGCAAGCTTTTTTTGTGTATGGTTTACGTCCTTGTTTTATTTGACGTATTTTCCCGCAGATTTCTAATCGTCGGGTTGCTAAAAACTGATAACTCGCTAACGCTCAAACAATCAGTTTTCTTAACGGGGCTTTCTATTAGAAATCTTTGCCCGATAAAGGGGAGATTTGGTCTCGATGTTCCAGTGTTTGCAAGGCTCGTTTGGCTTCGCCAAACACTGCAAGATATAGAACCAGACTCACACAGCACCGTCCCGACAGAAGGAGCAACATGCCCTTCGGCACTAAGAGAGGACTGACGAGGGATCGTATAAATACGGGACCATAATGTCCGAAGCGATTCCTTGTAAACTTGAAAATACCCCCAAATATGATATAATAAACCTAAGAGAAGCCACCTCTAACAAAAGCTCTTGGCTCAACCAAGAAAAAAGATATAATGTGAATCTCCATAGGATTCAAAAAAGACGGTAGGTGCGAACTACCGATTTTTTTTGCTTATCCAAGATAAGATATTATTTTTACAATCCGGGATTGGATACCATATTATATAAATGTTCTAGGTCATATACGTGACCACTCCGTAACTGGGGGAACCCCAAGGGACCTTCCGCAGGGTCCCTCACTGGGTTCCCCCAGGCCCCTTTTCCGCTACACCCCCGAGCGGCTCCTTATGCGGAGTGCGGATAATGAAGCTTGCTTTTCGCAAGCTTTTTTGTATAGAGAGAATTACCTTGTATAAGATTACGTATCTCCCCAGAGATTTCTAATAATCAAGCCCCTAAAAACTGATAACTCGGCTCCGCCTCAAACAATCAGTTTTCTTAACGGGGCTTTCTATTAGAAATCTTTGCCCGACAAAAGAGAGAACTGGTCTCGAAGTTATAGAAAGTGCTGGCTCGTTTGGCTTCGCCATACATTGCTAAATTAGTGTTTATTTTCAAACAAAGAAATTATAATCCCAAGACCAATTATTTTTGTAAATGAGGGAGGCGTTAAAAAATTTGATTGTCTGAGCGAAGCGAGTTATCAAATTTTAGCCGACTGAATGTCAAAAAAGTTTGGAGATAGTCCAACTAGAACAAGGGCTCCTCTATATTAATAGTTTGCCGTAGGCAAACTCCTTATCCCCCGCGAGGGGTCGCCCGGAGGGGGTAGCCGAAAGGGGTCTGGGGAGTCGAGTTGGGGAACGTGCGAAACGTTCCCCTGGGACTCCCCAGTTACGAAGATTCAACTGTAATTAGAATGATAATCTATAATAAGAAGATAATATTAAAAGAAAATTATAAGATGCTGATCCTGGATTAATAGACTCACCTAGTGAAAAAAGATTGTTTCGTCTCGGACGAAAGAAAACTAGATTTTATCCAAAACAATAGTATATTAACAGATATCTTACAAGGACTCCGTCGAGGAGATAACTTATCTCGGATAAGAAATCTCATGAATTGTGTAGAAATATTGTAGCAATATTTAGCAAAATTTTATATATATTGACAATTTGCATAAATGTGTTGACAATGTGGAGAAAAGATTGTAAGATTATAAATGTAAAGTGAGTACGCAAAGTACGATACAAAAAAGAAGAAATTCAAAGGAGAATTATTATTATGAAAATGAATAAATTAGCAGCAGGTGCATTAGCACTAGCTCTAGGTCTTGGTGCAGTTGCTCCATCACTTGCAGCACAAAACGGAACAGGAACAAATCTTGTTGAATCTCAATACAATGAAAAATTAGTTGAAGCTCAAAAATACTTTGAACAAAGAAATGAAGCTAGAAAAAAATCTCAAGCAGCTAAAGAAAGATATGAAGCAGCTAAAAAAGCTGTAGAAGTATTAGAAAAGAAATATAAAGATCTTCCAGCTGATGAAAAAGAAACTACTCCTAAAACATCAAAAGAAATCCAAGATACAATTTCTGGTCCAACAGGATTAAAACAAAAAGCACAAGATGCAGCAGATGCAGTTGCAAAAGCTAAAAAAGATCTTGACGATAACAAAGATGATTCAAAAAAAGCAGGTTTTGAAACAGCTCTTGAAACTGCAAAAGATAATCTTAAGAAAGCTAACGCTGCTCTAGAAAAAGCAAACGCTGACCTAGCTGAAGCTATCAAGAAAGAAAAAGAAGCTCTTCCAGAACTAGATAAAAACAAACTAGCTCCAAAAGCTCAAGCTTTAGTTGACCTTATGAAAGCTCAAGAAGAATTATCAAACGCATACGCTGCATACGGTGTTGCTCTAGATAATGAAAGAGCTATCACAAAGAAATTCGATGATGAATATACTCTACTAAGTGGATTTGCTAAAGATGCAAATGCAATCGTTGCAATCGAAAATGACAAAGTAGTTGTTAAACCAGCTAAACCAGCAGCTAAGAAAGACAACCTTGCTGAACTTAAGAGAGCAAAATCTGAAGCTGAAACAGCTATCAAAGCAGTTAAACTTCTAAAAGAACTTTCTCCAGAAAAGATCAAAAAAGTAGAAGCTAAACTTAACGCTTTAGTTGCTAAGAACGAAGCTCTTGTTAAAAAAGCTGACGCTAAAATCGCTGAACTTGAAAAAGTAGCTTTCATCGCTACAGCTTACGCTGATGAAGCTAAAGAAGATGACACAGACGCTTTAATCAAAGAATTAGACTCTACAACAAGCGAAATCAAAGATCTTATCAAAGATACACCAGAAGACAAAAAAGCTAACGAAGAAAAACCAGCTGAAAAACCAGCAGAAAAACCAGCTGAGAAAACACCATCTAAAAAAGCTGGTAACAACGCTAAAACAGGTATCGCAGGCATCGCAGGCGTAGCTGGTATCTTAGCAGCAGCTTCAGTTGCATACGCAGCAAGCAAAAGAGACTAATTAATTTAGAATCTTAAGAATTGTCCAAAATAAGAGTGCACTCTTAGGACTTTTCTAAAAAATAAATACCCGGGTACTCACTTGACAAAAACCTTCCTTTTTAAAAAAGGGAGGTTTTTTTATTCCACTAAAATCAATTAAGGTTTAATATTGTCTTTATCTTTTATATTATTTCAGTCATTGACATAACTGCTTCGTACCAAGGGGGACCCCTGGGGAACGTTTCGCACGTTCCCGCTATCGGGTCCCCCTTAAACCCCCTTCCGTTACCCCCTCCGGGCGACCCCTCGCGGGGGATAAGGGGTTTGCCTTCGGCAAACTATTGGTATGGGGGTTACCTTGTTTTAGATAGTTGTTATCCTAACTGATTTATAATCACATATTGCTAAAAACTAATAACTCGCTAAAGCTCAAACAATTAGTTTTCTTAACGCAATCTGTGATTATAAATAATCTTAATATTTAGAAATTAATTCCCACAGTATAAAAAGTTCCAAGGCTCGTTTGCCTTTCGCCAAACATTGCTAGAAAGATACCTAAATCCTACAGTGCCGTCCCGACAAAGGCCGCAGGCCGCCGAGGGACCTTATAAACTCAGGACCAGAATATTCGAAGTGACACCCCATACTTGAAAACTAGGCCAAAATGATATAATTATCTTAAGAGAAGCCACCTCTTACAAAAGCTCTTGGTTTTGGCCAGGGAAATTATATATGCTAAGATTCATCAATAGGATCAAAAAAGACGAGCCTGCCTGCTCGTCTTTTTCGATAACATATAAGCGTGCTTATATAATGATGTTGAATTTAATTGATTTATTTTAAGAATAAGTTGAAATGAGTTGAAAAATTATTGATAATTGGTATATTAATATTAACCATGAGTTCTATTACAATGCATGGAATAACCAAAAAAAGACGAGCCCGCATGCTCGTCTTTTTTGTGCTAATTATCATCGCTGTTATTTAGCTTTCCATCTAGCCACTTGCACAAGTAGTAACCAACTACTTGTGCTATGATGGATACAATGAGTTCTATTATTAACATGAAATCACCTCCTCCCACCCTGTGGGCCGATGATAACACGTATATTATACTTTATTTATTTTATTTTTATATATTGTTAGTATTTTAAAATCCCAAGCCGCCGTGAAGAAAATTGCACTGACAGTAATTTACGAATAAAAGCATTATAAATACTGTGAACCAATCTTTAAACATAAAACACAAGTCAGACGAGATTGCAATTTTTAGGAGGCTTGGGATTTTTAAAAGTTTGGATAATAATATTCTCAAACAGCGGCTCCTCCATACCAATACGTTTGCCGAAGGCAAACTCCTTATCCCCCGAGAGGGGTCGCCTGGAGGGTGTAACGGAAGGGGTTTAAGGGGACCCGATGGGGGAACGTGCGGAACGTTCCTCTGGGGTCCCCTTTGAACGGAGCAGCCACGTAATTGGCTGAGATTATTTTTATGATACATTTAATCTCGGATTAACAGCTAAGGAACGTAATCTTTTTACAATCAATGCTCCTATTCGTCGCATCGCTTATAAAAAATTACATAAGGTTTTTCATAAATTTCTGCTGCGGTGCTTTGCACCTTGAGAAATTTTGAAAACCGTAAAAACTTTGCCTACAAAGTTTTTACTACCATTAATCTCGGACGAAATAAAGATTAGGGTATAATAAAGTATTATCAAGAAAGGAAATTTTATGGATTATTTTTTTAGGACTACTCCCGACGCTGGTTTTACTTTTAATATGCATTTGGTGCGTTTGGGGCTTGTTTTATTTTTATTTGTTATATATCAATTCAGGAAGCAGGACTGGCTTTTGAAACTTTTGCTTGTGGCTAGTGTGGTTTTGCAGGGGATTTTGTATTTTTGGTACACTCTTGATCACGATTTGTGGCTTTTGGAGGGGCTGCCTTTGTATCATTGCAGGATTGCGGGGATTTGTTTGCCGATTGCTTTCCTTTTGAAGAAGGAAAAGTCTATGGCTTTTTTTGCGGATTTGGCTTTGGTGGGGACTTTGGTGGCTTTTGCCGTGCCAGACCCTTCGAAATTTGCCTGGCCTCATGTTACCAATCTGACCTATATTCTTAACCACTATGTCCTTATGGCTTGTGGTTTGCTTGTGACTGTGAACCGTCCAAAAAGCTTGACTTTTAAGGAGCTTGGTCTAGCTTCATTGGCTATGAACTCTGTAATTTTTGCTATAGATTTGGCCCTTGGCGCAAATTATGGTTATTTAACAAGGGTGCCGATAGCATTTTTCGACTTCGTTCCCGTGCCTCTAGTTTTCCTCATTATGACCATTCTAATCGTCATCGCACTTTATTTGGTGGAGATTTTGAAGAAAAAATTCGGGACATTTGCGGCTTAATTTCTATATATAATTAGCCGGCTAAAAAATTTATAGAAAGGAGAATGAGGCATTCTTTCTATTTAAAATCGAGAAAAACAAGGTTTTTGCCTTTATAAACAAAATTTGCCCTGGCTTGGTCTAGGGCTTTTTTTGTAGGATTTTTAAGGGCAAGGACAAAGATTTTTTTCTTTTTTAATTCTTGCCAGCTTTGATATTTGCTAGCGATAAAGAAAGGCCAGCAAGTTTTTTGCCTCTATGTTAGTATGGACATTGTTGATTTAATTTCACAAGTAGGTTTCCCGATTGTTATGAATCTCATTTTGATTGTTCAGATTAATGGCAAGCTTGATGAGATTTTGAGGGAGATTAAGAAGTAGGAGGATTATGACTAGAGAAAAAATGATTGATTTCGCCCTCTCCAAGGTGGGGAGGGTGGGCTATTCGATGGCCTATCCAGCGAGGCTTGGGCCAAGGTTTTATGATTGCTCGTCCTTTGTTTATTACGCTTTGATTGCGGGCGGATTTTTGCCAAGAGTGACTCTTATCGGCAATACCGAGAGTCTTTATAAGCTTAAGGGCAAGGTTTTTGAGGAAATTTATTCCTATGAAGATGTGAGGCGTGGGGATATTTTTATAAGGGGAATCGAGGGTAGGTCCGCTGGTGCGGGTGGCCATACAGGGATTTTCCTGGCTAAGGATAAGATTATCCATTGCTCTTATAGGGCAAATGGGGTTTCAATCCAAGATATGGAAAGAGGCCTCGGTTTTGTCCTTGACCGCAAAAGGTCGGCTAGAGAAAGGTATTTTAGGCCGATTGATAGGAGGATGAGCCAAGAGAGGATAATTGATAAGATAGGAATGGCGATTATAAGAGTTGCAACAAATGTGAGACACGCCCCAAGTGTCTACGCACCAATTGTGGCAGTCTACTACCCCGGAGCAAAAGTCTACTACGATAGACTTGTGGAGGCCGAGGGGTATTTGTGGGGGTCATATATTGGGAGAGATTCGGGAAAAAGAAGGTATTTTGCTTATCCAAGATAAGTTATTATTTTTCCAATCCGGGATTGGATACCATATTATATAAATGTTCAAGGTCATTAACATGACCCCTCCGTTTATAGGGGGAACCCAAGATTGGATTTTTTTATCCTAGATAAATTATATTTTTATCTAGGATTTTTTATTTTATCTTTTATAATTTCTTAGCCATTCACATGGCTGCTCCGTAAAAAGGGGAGCCCTAGGGAACGTTTCGCACGTTCCCTCATCGGCTCCCCTTAAACCCCTTCCGTTACACCCTCCGGGCGACCCCTCTCGGGGGACAGGGAGTTTGCCTTCGGCAAACTATTAATATATAGGAGCCCTTGTTTTAGTTGGACCATCTTCAAACTTTTTTGACATTCAGTCGGCTAAAATTTGATAACTCGCTTCGCTCAGACAATCAAATTTTTTGACGCCTCCTTCATTTACAAAAATACTTAAGTTTTGGATTAAGGTGTTCGTTTTATTGAGGTGTTTACGAATGTATGACCAGAGCTCATCCGTATTTGGACTAGGAGATTTCTCCACTCGCTTCGCTCGGTCGAAACGAGGGTTGTTACTCAATCTTGGTTTCAAAGTATTTAGATAATTGTAATAATAATATTAATTTAAAACTTTGGGAAGTAGTACGAAGCTTCATACCTCGCTTCGACCGTAGTGGAGAAGCCTCTGGCCACCTGTATATAACCAATATGGTACGGGTGTCTTGATAATTTTAGGATGAGGCCTTGATTTTATAAACGTCTCCCGAATGTATGAGTAGATCTCATACGTATTTGGACTAGGAGGTCCCTGTCTCACCGAGCCGACGGGCTTGCTTTCGTTCGGGACGAGGGAGGGTGTGGTGGTTCTGACATTTTCTTAAAATAGTATTTTAATTCTTATTCAAAGAGTAATACCCATTTAGCAATGTTTGGCAAAAGCCAAACGAGCCTGGAAAACTCTGGAACATCGAGACCAATTCTCCTTTTTATCGGGTAAAGATTTCTAATAGAAAGCCCCGTTAAGAAAACTGATGGCAAGCCCGTCCGGCTCGTGGAGGACTGAGGCAAAGCCGAGTTATCAGTTTTTAGGGGCTTGAATATTAGAAATCAGTGGGGATATACAAATACTAATACAAGGATATTATCTCTACTAAAAAAAGCTTGCGATAAGCAAGCTTCATTATCCGCACTCCGCTTAAGGAGTCGCTCGGGGGTGTAGGTCTCCACGAGCCGACGGGCTATTCCGGGATTTAAGGGGAGGCGGGTGAGGGACAATTTGCCCAGCGGCCGAGAGCGGCGGAAGGTCCCTTAGCGTCCCTCCCGATTACGAAGCAGTTATGTCAATGACTGGGAAAATATATAAAATAATAGAAAAAATAACTTATCTTGGATAAGAAAAAGAAAGATTGTTTCGTCTCGGACGAAATCAAGAATGGGGTATAATATTAGTAAGTATTAATTGTTTCCTAGTTGATTTTACAAGAAAGGGTTTGTTATGAATAAGAAGCTTAGAGTTTTATCACTTGCTATGAGTTTGGCTTTGGTTGGGCCTTCTTTGGCTTTTGGGGCTGAGGGTGATCTTGATATTAGGATTAAGGCGCTTGACCGTGAGATTAGTGAGCTTGAGAGCCAGGTTGAGGCTATTGAGGAGACTTTTTCTAAGGTGAATAAGTCTTCTCGTGCCTATGTGAATAAGTCTGGCAAGTATGTTTCTAACAAAGATGCAATTTCTGAGCATTTGCTTTCTGTTTCTAGTAAGCTTGATGAGTATGTGGCTAATGTGACTCCTTCTTTGGAGCAGCCTATGCTTGGGGTTTATCTTCTTAATGGGGCAAATTTGAATGGGGTTAGGATTCGTCCTAGGAATGCCAATGACCTTTATAAGTATCTTAAGGGATATTTTGTGATGAAGGATGGGGTGAATAAGGCGGCTTACGATGAGCTTTTGGTTGACTATGTCAATGCCATTGCTGAGTCTGTTACTAGGGATAATCTTGATAAGGCCAACGAGGTCCTTGTTGAAAAGATTAAGGAGAAGAGTCTTGCCCTTGAATTGGCTAAGGCTAAGCGCAAGAGTTTGCTTAAGATTAGGGATAGGAGCAAAATTGATAACCTTAAGAGGGCTATTTCTGATGCTGAGACTACCATTGCCGCTTGCAAACAGCTTATTGATTTGGCGCCTAATAAGGTGGCCGATGTGAGGGATAAGCTCGATACTTTGATGGCAAACCAGGAAAATTTGATTAGGAAGGGTAGAGTCTTACTTGCCAAGTACGAATAAGCCTTGTAAGTATTGAAATCTAGGTATTTGTTGACAAGAATGCCCAGATATATTATAATTAGGCTAACAGGCTTATGATTGTGGGGAGATAGATATGAATAAAAAATTAATTGCGAGCCTTTTGACCCTAGGCCTTGCCCTAAGCCCTGTTTCGGGGGCTGTGAGTGAGTCTTATGCGACAGAGGTGAGCACGTTAGAACTTAATAAAGACGATATGGCCTCCTTGATTAAGGCATATATTGAAGATTTTGAACATACTAAGGAATCTTCAGTTTATAACTTTGCGGGCGTGGATGCCCAAAATAATCTTAGTAAAGCTATTAATGATGCTAAGGAAATCATTATTAAAGCTAGTCCAAGTGCGGATAAATTGAAGGATAGTATTAGCTCTATAGAAACAGCATACAAAAGTCTTGCCGAAAAGGCTAAGGCTAATGTTGATGCTGACGCTATAAATAAGGATATTAAGACTAATCTTCTAAAAATAGTTAAACTTCTAGAAAAACATGGAGATAAGGCGGAAGATCCTAAATATAAGGAAGGTTTGGCTCTTGTTGATAAAGCTAAGGAACAACTAGAGACCGAAAATCTTAAGAATGCTAAGTTAGAAGATTTACTTAAATTAGACAAGGATTTGATTGATTTCTTCACAAATTATAAGAAAGAATTAGCAGATGAAGAAGAATTCAATCCTAGTGAAGATGAAATCAATGCTTTTGAAGCAAATTTAGATAAGACAAAATATGAAAATATCAAAGCAGACTACGAGGCTTTAGCTAAAAGCTATGAGGATTTCCTAAAGTCTGATAAGTTTATCCTAGCTTCAGATGGCTTAAAAAAAGCATATAAAGATGCTTATGAAGAACTAGAAAAACATCGTGGTATTGATAAGGCCACTTATGAGGATATAGCTAAGGCCGTGAAGAACCTAGCTGATGCAAAATACAATATCGACAGCCAGGCCACAGACTACAAGTATATTAAACCTAAACCAAGTTCTGAAGACATCTTAAGGAAATTATCTGCTTATGTAAGAGAAAGCAAGGCTACTTTGGATGGTCTAAAGGATACCGACCTTGAAAGTAAATACAAGGCAGCCATTGCAAAGGCAATAGTCTATAAAACAAGCCATGAAAATGGTATTAAAAGAGATCTTAAAGACTACCAAGAATTGGAAGCTCAGCTTAAGGACCTTACAGAAAAAATCAATAAGGCCAAGGATGTAAAAGTTGAACCTAAGGAAGAAAACAAGAAATTCGACAAACTTAAGTCTAGTATCGAAAAGGGAAATAAATTTTTCATTTCAGATGCCTATGACAAGGCCGACAAAGATAAGAGAGATAAATTCCTTAAGGCCTTGGTAGAGGCTGAGGCTTTGAAAAAGAAATATGACGAAAATCCGGCTTTAGTAAAAGACGAAGAAATCGAAAAAGCGACTAAGGCTCTTGATGATGCCCTTGCTGGCTTTGATAAGTTTACTGATAAGGATAAGGCAAGGGATGCCATCAAAGGCTTGCTAGGTCTTACCAAGTGTATAAAGATTGAGCAAATCTACGATACCAAGGATACAAAAGAAGCCAAGGAAGCCTACACAAAGGCAAGAGAGAGGGCAGCTAAGCTTGCTGATGACAAGAAGGCAAGCCTTGAAGATTTGGATAAGGCCTACAAGGACTTTAACGAATCTGTAGTTAAATTAGCTGAGTTTTTGACTAGCAGGCTTCAAAAATTAGTTGATGATGATAAAACTTTCAGAGATTCTGATAAGTACAAGGAAGCTGAAAAAGATTCTAAGAAGGAAGAAGCCATCAAAAACTATAAGAAATTAGTAGAAGATAGTGAAAAAGAGCTTAAGAAAACTGGTCCAGATGCCAATATTTTGAATGTCTTATACAAAAAGTTGGCTGATGCTAGGGCAGAGATTAAGGACGAGATGACTAGCCAAGCTAGGAAATTGTCTGATGCTATTTATGATTCTTATCTATTCTTGGAGACAGAAGACTACAAAAAGGCTGCAGTTAGCTCTAATGAAAATATAAAGGATGCGGCAAAGAATTATAAGGAATTGGTAGAAGCAGCCAAGGCCTTGAAAGAAGCAGGCAAACTTGATAGCCAAGAAGCAAAAGACTTGCTTGATTCAATTAATAATGCCAAGGACTTTATGGATGGCAAGATTAGCAAAGAAAAATATTTGTCTAACAAATACTATTACATCCTAAAGGCTGTAAGAGAATATAAAAATGGGGAAGAATATAAGAAACTTCCACAAGCTTTGAGGAAAAAACTTGACGATGCCTTAAAACTTTACGAAACAAGCAGTGATGAAAAGGCTGTTTTCAGTGCTTTAGATGCTGTTTGGCAAGAAAAAGAAATCCAAGAGATAATCAAGAAAATAGAGTGGGAAAAGAATCCAAACAAGACTCGTGATAAACTTCTTGAAGACCTTAATAATTTGATTGCTGAAGATAAGAAGCTTAAGGAAGGCAGCTTTAAGTATAAAAAGGCCCAAAAAGCCCTAAGAGATGCCTATGACCTTGCGCTTAGTGAAGCCAAAGATTTTATTAATAAGAACGATAAACCAACAGAAGAACAAGTCAGGGTGGTTTATAATAAATTATTAAATGCCAAAAATGCCCTAGATGGGGATAAGTTTGATAAATTAATCCATGACCTAGCCGCTAGGTTTAAGAAAGATCAAATGAAGATAGCAAATCCTGCCGATAGGAAGGCTATAGCTGATAAAATCAATGGTCTTTCTGGTGAAAATATGACTATGGATGATGCTTTGAGGGTTGAAAAGGAATTAAATGACCTTATCAATCCAAAATTCGCGGCAACTCAGACTCTTGTTCCACAAAGTCAGGTGCCTACAACAAGTAGACCTATTTCTACAGTAACAAATCCTGGTTCAATTGTAAAAACGGGTATAAATGGAATAGCTAAAGTTGCAGTAGTTCTTGTTGCAACTCTAGGAATATTTAAATTAACATCTAAAAAAGGAGATAAAAATGAAAATAACTAACAAAAAAATTCTAGCAGTTCTTTTAATCGCAGCAACTCTTACAGGTTGTGATAGCCTTAAAAACAAGATGAAGGGCGAAGATACTAAGGTAGAAGAACCAACAAGTAACGAAGACGCAGCCAAAAAAGAAGGCGAAGAAGACGCAGAACACTACGAATCTACAGAAAAAGAAGGCGAAGAAGGAAAAGAAGGCGAAGAGCCTACAGAAAAAGAAGGCGAAGATTCTAGCGAAGCTGAGACTGATCCTGGCATGACTGCTAAGGAAAGACTTGAAGATGCAATCTTTAACAATAGAGTTCAAGCCAGAGCAGCAGAAATTCTCCTAGAAGAAGTTCCAGAGTCACTTACTGAAGAAACAAAGGCTAAACTTGAGAAATTAGTAGAAGATTCTAACGCACTAATTGAAAAGGCAGAAGCAGCTCTAGAATCCCTATAAAATAAGTAAGAGGCTAAGCAAAAAAAGATAAGTAAGACAAACCGCGCCTATTTTCACAAAAAGGCTAGGCGAGAGCCTAGTCCGGCCAAGGTTCAAATTGTATTTGTCCATAATTTTGCCAGGCCTCTTTTATTATCTTTTATAAATGGGTAAAAAGAGTATATTAGAAGTAGAAATATTTACAATAGAAAGGTTGAAAATATGAAAAATAATAATTTTAAAAAAGTTCTGCTTGCAGCAGCTATTGCAGCAACAGTTTTTGGGCCAAAGGTAGAAAAAGTTTTCGCAACAGAAACTACTTCATCTAGCCTAAGCTACTATGACGCATATATAAATTTAGAAAAAACAATAAATGAAGCAATAAAACTTAAGTCAAGCTATAAATATATCAATGCTAGAGATTTTCATCAAGAAGCTCTAGATAGACAGATTATAAAGTCGAAAGCAGTTCTAGAAAAATCAGCACTTAGCATCCTTAACGATGCTACCAAGCTAAACTTAATTAAGTCTGCAGGAGACCTTAAGTTGGCTATGGATGCCCTAGATGGCGAAAAAGCTTCAATCAAAGAATTAAATGAATTAGTTAATGCCAATGCTGAATTTGTTAAATCTTTTGCTTTCACAGCAGCTACAAAAGCACAGAGAGAAGACTACCTCAAAGCCTACAACAAGGCCTATGATTTTGTGGTTTTGAATGATAGTAATGATAACATCAACAAGGTCCTTGCTGATTCTTATTACAAGGATTTAAAGGATAAAAAAGAAGTCATCACCAAGGCTTATGCACCATTTGAAAATAAGGTTCTTTTGAAAGAAGAGATAGCTATATCAGCTAAGCTTAGAAATGATGCTAGCAAATATACAAAGAAGAGTTTTGATTCATTCCTATCTGCCCTAAGAATTGCAGAAACAAGTGTAGAAGATAAGGCAACTACAAAGACCGCTGTGGAATACAAGGAACTAACTGATGCCTTAAAATCAGCCAGACTTGCCCTAGTGGAAAATAAGGTTGAAGATGAAAAAGTAAAACTTCAAAGAAAAAGACTAGAAAAATCACTCGAAGAAAATAGGATAGCTGTTAAGGCTGCTAAGTTATTATTAGATATAACTCCAGAAAAAGTAAAACCTGTTAAAGCTGAGCTAGTAAAATTAATTAAAAACTCTGAAGCTTTGGCAGTTAAAGCAGAAGAAGCCTTAAAAAAACTCGATGGAATTAAGGGATAAGTATGAAAATAAATAAGAAGATAATGGCCTCTCTGTTGGCTATAAACTTTGCCTTTATGGGCCTAGGTCAGGCTAGAATAAGTGAAGTTTATGCGGCAGAGGCAAGCCAAGAACAACAATATGCTGAACAAAAGGCTAACCTAAAAAATGCTGTAGATGACTATATAGATGTAGTTAGCAGCGAGGCTTACAATTCTCATGTATCAGCAAAAATAAAGGCCGACTATGAAGTGGCCATGGCTGAGGGACGTGCAGTTCTTGATAAGGGCGATAAAGCTACATTCCTAGAGCTCCGACAAGCTACAGCCAAGCTTAAGGAAATCAAGGAAGAGATGAAGCGCCAAACTGCAAAAAGTGTAAGCAAAACAGTAAAATTACAAGCTTTGGTAGAAGATAGCAAAGTTACTATCAGTGCTGTAAAGCTCTTATTTGAAACATCACCAGAAAAGGTTGCTAATGTTAGACCTAGGCTAGAAGCCTTGGTTAAAAAATCAGAAGCTTTAATTAAAAAAGCAGAAGCTATTTTATAAAAAATATAACTAGCAGGATATAAGGTCCATCGCGACGTAGACTGGTCCTGCTAGTTATTTTATTATGGAGATGATATGAAAATTATAAAAAAAATTGCCCTCATCCTAGTCTTGGGCCTGGTTTTGGCTAGCCCAAAATCCTATGCCTCCACGGCAAGCGAGGAAAAATTCCTAAAGATTGACACAAAAAAATATAGGGATGTCCTAGACGAGCTAGGGACAGCCATGAGGGAAGATAAGCTAAAAATTTCCAAGGAAAAACTCGACAAGGTCAAAATCCTCATGGATTCCCTCGAGAAAACCTTAAATAAGGTTGAAAATATGCAGGCTGTTTATAGGGACAATATGAAAATCAGAGACCAAATCAGGCCCCACCTCCAAAATAGGGATACTTATTTTGTCATAGACATTGGCGAGGTAAGTACAAATCAAAAAATATCTGACCTTTTCCTAGACGTGGCAAGGGAAGACGATTATTTCTACTATGGACAATATGGATCAGCAAGGATAGATACAACCTACAATCCGGACAAATCCATGGACGGCAAGACCTATATAGAAAAGGCCAAGTTTGACGTAAAATACAGGGTAGGTGTGGATATGGAATACTCCACAACAGACTTTGTCAAAAAATGGGTAGGGGAAAATATAGACCCATCATTCACAGAATATGCCAAAGTCAAAGCCATCCACGACTATATAGTCAAGAAAAATTTCTACAACAAGGGCGACAGAAACGAAGAAAGCGGGGGAGTATCAATCTACCACCCAGCCTCAATAATATACGGCAATGGTGGAGTTTGCAACGCCTACGCCACCCTCTTTGACCTAATGGCCAAGGAAGCGGGACTAGAAACAAGGTTTTTGACAGGCAAGTCCCTAAGAAACGGTGAAGACCATATGTGGAACATGGTAAAAATCATGGGCAAGTGGTACCACATCGACACAACATGGGACGATCCAGTAATAAACTTTAGCGAAAAAGATATAGAAAACCTAGGAGACTTCGTAACCTACGACTACTTCCTAAAATCCGATGAAGAAATCAAAAAATCAAGGACCATAAACGAAAGCAAAACCCGCCCACAAGCCCCAGACAACTTTCCAACAAGTCCAGAAAATTCAAAAATAGAAGAAATATACGGAAAATATTACGTAAAATAAGAAGCCAGGCTTCTCATCACTCTCTTTTTTTATCCGAGATAAATTATCCTTTTTTCGTTAATCCGAGATTAACTGTATCATAAATTATATCTAGGTCATTTACATGACCCCTCCGTTCATAGGGGGAACCCAAGGGGGCGGCAGATGCCCCCTCACTGGTTCCCCCTAAGACCCCCTTACGCTACACCCCCAGCTGCTCCTTAGCGGAGTGCGAAAGTAGAAGCTTGCCTTTTAGGCAAGCTTTTTTGTGTAGGGAGAACGTCCTTGTATTAGTGTTCGTATATTCCTAGAGATTTCTAATACTCAAGCCCCTAAAAACTGATAACTCGCTAACGCTCAAACAATCAGTTTTCTTAACGGGACTTTCTATTAGAAATTCTTATCCGATAGATGGGAGATTTGGTCTCGAAGTTCCAGAATTTGCTGGGCTCGTTTGGCTTTCGCCAAACATTGCTAGATAAGAGTTATGTTTTAGTTTTAAGTGGACTAGACTCCTATACCATAATAGCAAGATATAGGTGACAAGAGATTTCTCCACTCGCTTCGCTCGGTCGAAACGAGTGATGGTGATTCTCTCAATTTCTCAAAGTTTTTGATGGTTTTTTGTAAAAAAGTCATCACCTTTACTTATTTATCAAGTCTTTTGTAAGTGAAGGAGGCGTTAAGAAAATCTCACTGACAGTCATCTATGAAACGAAATGGAATAAATACTGTGAATTAATTTTTAAATGTAAAACTAAAGTCAGACTAGATTGAGATTTTTAGCCGACTGAATGTCAAAAAAATTTGGATATAGTTCAACACAAACAGGGGAACCGCTATATCAACAGTTTGCCGCAGGCAAACACATTATCCCCCGAGAGGGGTCGCCCGGAGGGGGTAACGGAAGGGGTTTTAAAGGGGACCCGATGGGGGAACGTGCGAAACGTTCCCTTGGGGTCCCCTTTATTACGAAGATTCAATTGTAAATAAAATTATCACATATAATACAGATAGCTTATCTCGGATAAGAAATTAAGGAACGTAATCTTTTTACAATTAACGCTCCTATTCGTCGCGTCACTTGTAAAAAATTACATAAGGTTTTTCATAAATTTCTACTGCGGTGCTTTGCACCTTGAGAAATTTTGAAAACCGTAAAAACTTTGATTTCAAAGTTTTTACTACCATTAATCTCGGACGAAAAAAAGAACTATTTCTAGTTCTTTTCAATAACAATAATATATGGTGGGTTTTTTGGTCTATTTTGGTAGGATAGTTTCATTACGGCGTATTTTTTTGGATCGATTTTTGCTAGAAATTTTTCTAATTCTTCGCTTTCTACCTTGCCTGCTGGGTGGCCGGGGTAGATGGTTAGGATGACTATTCCATCTTTATTTAGGAGGCTTAGGGTTTTTTCTAGGCTTTTGATTGTGCTTTTGTATTGGGTGGTGATTTCCTTGTTGCCTCCTGGAAGGTAGCCCAGGTTGTAGATGGCGAGGTCTAGGCCTTCTTTTATATATTTATCTATTTTGTCGTGACTTGCTAGGTGAAAGATAAACCTCGGGTCTTTTCCTATTAGGTTTTTAGATTCAATTTCCGCTTCTTTTTGGATATCAAAGCCGTAGAGTTTTTCGATTTGGGTATTTTTTAGTATATATTTGCTGTCATTTCCCTTGCCTACTGTCATGTCTGCGGCAATTTTTGCGTCCTTTTTTTGGTCTATTATTATTTTGACAAGGTCTGTGACTCTCATTCCCATTAGTAGGACCTCAAATTTCTAGAATCTTTGCCGTCGATTTGCCTAAAGAAGTCGACCTGGCTTGGGTTTTCTTTTCTGATGGGCATGCCCATCCTGTGCATTTCGTTTAATTTAAAAATCATGAGGTTGACGTTGACGTCGTAGAGGCTGGCTAGCTCGTTGTAGGTGTAGCCTTCTATTATGTCTTCCATGAGCCTTTTTTCATCTAATAAGAGGTGGGCGGCAAAGATGTTGGCTTCGATTTCCATTTCGCTATTGATGTCAAAAAGCTCGTATTCTACCAAAGTTTTCTTGGCATTTTCCTGGTGGTAGAGGTCGTGACCTAGTTCGTGGGCAAAGACCATGGTCCTTATCCTGTAGTCGACGTTGGGATTATAGAAGACAAAACGACTATCAAGTATTATCTTATACATGCCAAGGAGTTTTGTGTCTTCCTTGAAGGGAATGAGATGGACTCCACGTTCTTCAAGGATTTCCCTAGGATCTCGACTGCCGTGGGTCTTGATTAGGTCAATGACGTCCTCATAGATTTGGTCATAGGAGTAGGCCATTATTTATTGGTCCTAAATTTTTTGCTGTCTTGTTTGGCTATATAATAAGCCTCGGAGATGGCATCTAGGATGGCTCTTTTGTCTTCTTCTGGGATTTCGCCTCCTGCCATAAGACCGATGACTCCGTCTACTAATTCCTCTGCTTCTTTGCCTGCCTTAAAGCCGTATCTCTCACGGGTGGTTAGGACGAAGTCTTCCTCGTCTGTGACTAGGTAGTCGTGGCTGGTGTTTAGGGCATCGGCCAAGAGGTCGTAAGTCTTTCTGTACCTTGGTTTTGACAGACCTAGCTCATAGCGAGATATGGTTTTTAGGGATACATTAACCATTTCAGCTAATTCACCTTGGGTTAACTTTTTTTCTTCTCTTAGACTTTTTAATTTGCTTGCAAAACTCATAATACTCCTCTTTTTCTTTTTGAAATTTATCCTTTTTGAAAAATCTTGTTGACAAAAGACATTTAGTGTCTTATAATTTACTTACAGTCACTTATTGTCTTAATTATACATTAAGAGTCCAGAATAATCAAGAGTTTTATTAAATATTCACAAGAAGGAGTCTACAATGAAGAGAATCATCCTACATTCAGATATGAACGCCTGCTATGCATCTATAGAGGCCAAGCTCAATCCAGCCCTTAGGGGCAAGGCCATGGCTGTGGCGGGCAATCCCAAAAATAGGAATGGGATTATCCTTGCCAAAAGCCAGGAAGCCAAGGAGATGGGGGTCAAAACCGGTATGCCAATCTGGGAGGCACTCACCCATTGTAGGGACCTAATACTCGTGCCACCCCAATATGACCAATACCTCAAACATTCAAAAATGGCCAAGAAAATCTACTACGATTACACCAACCAGGTCGAATCCTTTGGCCTTGATGAGTGTTTCCTAGATGTGTCTGGTTCTACCAGGCTTTTTGGGTCGGGAATGGACATAGCTAGGCAAATTTCTAGGCGTATGAAGGAAGAAGTTGGCCTTACAGTGTCTATTGGGGTTTCATTTTGCAAGATTTTTGCCAAGCTTGGATCAGATATGAAAAAACCTGACGCCATCACAGTCATTGACCAGGATAATTGGAAGGAAAAAGTCTGGCCACAAAAGGTCGAGGCCATGGTGGGCATCGGCAGGGCCACCAAGGGTAAGCTAAACCGCATTGGAATTTACACCTTGGGCGATTTGGCTAAGACTCCTGTTAGCCTTTTAGAAAATCTCCTAGGTATTAATGGGGTCTATCTTTGGACCTATGCTAAGGGCGAGGACAGGCGCCCGGTTGTGGATATAAATCACAAGGACATCATAAAAACTATTGGCAATTCTTCAACTTGTAGGAAGGACCTTTTAAATAATGGCGAGGTCAAAAACGTCATCCAGGAGTTGAGTTTTTCTGTATCAAGAAGGCTCAGGGAAGCTGGCCTTGAAGCTAATGGGGTTGAGGTTTTTGTGAGGGACTCTGAATTATTTTCCCAACACTTTGCAAGTGATCTTAAACTTGCCAGCCAATCTTCCATAACCCTGGCAGACGCTGGGTTTAAGCTATTTTGTCAAAAATATGACTGGCCTTTACCTGTGAGGGCTGTTGGGATCAGGGCCACCAAGCTAAGGCCATTGGGGTCTGGCAGCCAGCTTGATATTTTCACCGAATGTGACAAGTATTTCAAGGAAGAATCCTGCGATAAGGCCATCTACGAAATCAGGAAAAAATACGGCAAGAACGCCATTTCCTTTGCCGCCCTCAAAAGGGACATCAAACTGCCAAAAGAACTCAACGAAATTATTACCCTACCCAACAGGCACTACAATTCCTGATAAGCTTTGGCAGATTTTGGGTATAAAAATAAGTAGAAGAATGTTTAGAAATTAGGAGAAAAAAATGACAGAAAAAATATTAAATTTATTGACAGATTTTTTGAAAAATAACAAGATTGAGGGCCTAGACCTTGTAGAAATCGCCAAATCTTTGCCAGTTGATGAGATAATGGAAATGGTCACAGGCCGTGATGAATATGTAGTAAAAAGAAGTGGAAATATTGAAAAATACAATGAAGATAAGATTTCTAGATCAATTAAAAACGCAGCCGACAGGGCAGGTATGCAAATAAACACATCTGATGTTTCAATTATCCTAAAAGATGTGGCAGATAGGCTATTTCATGGCGACGACAAGAGGATTACAAGAACTACAGAAGTGAGAGACATTATCCTAGAAGCCTTGGAAAATGACGGATTTTCAAAGATTAGCCAGGCCTACGCTGACTACGCCAAAAATCAAAACTAATGTTAATTAAAATAATCGGCGTAGGGAAAATCAAGGAAAGATTTTATAGGGAGGCTATCGCCGAGTACCAAAAAAGGATGACCGCCTACAACAAGGTTGAAATTGTGGAAGTGGCCGACGAAAAGGCCCCAGAAACCCTGTCAGAAAAGGAAATCGACCATGTAAAAACCGCCGAGGGCGAGAGAATTTTATCTAAAATCAAGGACGACGCCTTTGTCGTGACCCTAGAAATAAATGGCAAGGCCCTGGACTCGATAAAATTTGCAAAATTAATCCAAGACGAAATGCTAGATGGCTTTGGCAGGGATATAGTTTTTGTCATAGGCGGATCAAATGGACTGGGAGCCAATGTCCTAAAAAGGTCCAATTATAGAATATCCTTCGGCAAAATGACCTATCCTCATCAATTAATGAGGGTTATCCTAATGGAACAAATATATAGGGCTTACAGGATAATAAATAAGGAGCCGTACCATAAGTAGGTTTCTTATCCTAGATAAGTTATTATCTTTATCTTTATCTTTAAAGTGATTATTTTATTTACAGTTGAATCTTCGTAATAAAGGGGACCCCAAGGGAACGTTTCGCACGTTCCCTCATTGGGTCCCCTTTAAAACCCCTTCCGTTACACCCTCCGGGCGACCCCTCTCGGGGGATAAGGAGTTTGCCTACGGCAAACTGTTGATAATGTGGTCTCCTTGTATTAGTGTTCGTATATCCACATAGATTTCTAATCTTCAGGTTGCTAAAAATCGCAAACTCGGCTACGCCTCAAACAAGCGATTTTTGTAATGTAACCCTTGATTAGAAATCTTTGCCCGACAAAAGGGAGAATTGGTCTCGGTGTTCTAGTTTATGTAATGCTCGTTTGGCTTTCGCCAAACATTGCTAGATGAGTTTTACTCTTTGAATAAGAGTATAAAAATAATTTCAAGAATATCTTAGAACTCACACCATCGTTTCTGAAGCGAGGGGAGGAGCTTCGGACTATTTCTCAGATTTTTAGAATTATCTTTATATAACAAACTTTCTAACTACCCTGAAATCAACTTAAATTAACAGCCCCGTCTCGAATCCTACCGTAGGTAGGTGAGAGACCTCCATCGTTTTCTTCATCAAGGGTTCCGTCTATGCATTGTTATTATCCCAATTCTTTGTAATTCACTCAAAAATCCCGATGTAAGAGCGAACCCAATTCGGGGAAAACTATAGAGACCTCTCGTTGCTTTACTCCTCGAGGTGGGTGTATTTTTACTCGAACTATTCCTCAAAGTATTATCATAGAATATATACAATAAATAATATGATTCCCACAAAATCAATTCAAACAAAAACCAGCCAAGCTCGTAAAATTCGAGCCTAGCTGGTTTTGGTTTTTCCTAAATTTCCCTAGTGAAATCTTCTATTTTCACAAATACTGGCATGCCTTTTTCGTAGGTTTGGTCTACTTCGCCTTCGATTAGAGGTAGGGCGTAGGCTTGGATTTTTTCTTCTAGGGTTTTCTTGTCAACTAGCCATTCTTGCGGGATTTTCATTTCCCTGTTGGCTATCTCATCTGGGGCTACTTCTGTGTAATAAACTTCGTAGTCCTCGCCTTCTTTTCTCCTTAAAACTGGGACGAGATTGGTTCTATCGGTTCCTATTTCAACTGCTTTGTAGCCTAGGTTGTAGGCTTCTTTCGAGTCAACTTCAGAAATAAGAGTGTTTGATCTTTGGACAATATTTAATTCTACTGCCCTAGACTTGATGTCAAGTCTATCCCTAACTAAATCGGCAAGTCTTTGGCCAACTCCTGACACGATTGGGTGGTTGAAGCCGTCTTTGGTGTTGGTGAAAACTTCCTCAGATAAAATTCCACCTGTATCTCTAAAGCCTTCAGCAATTGCAACTAGGAGATTTTTCTCGGTTTTCAAGCCCTTTTTGATGTCGTCTAAGAGTTCATCTATAGACATTTCGTCTTCTGGAATATATAGGAGATTGACCAAATCTTTTGGATAATCGTAATTAGCTATGAGGCTTGATGCGGCTAGCCAACCTGCGTGGCGGCCCATGATTTCAACAAAGGTCACACTTTCTAGGTCGTAAATATCCACATCACACCTTAAAGACCTCAAGGTTGAGGCGATATATTTGGCAGCTGAACCAAAACCTGGAGAATGGTCCATGCCTTCAAGGTCGTTGTCGATTGTCTTTGGACAGCCAATCACATTGATTCCCTCAATTTTTTTGTAATCTATGTAGGCATTTAATTTCTTGACTGTATCCATGGAATCATTGCCACCTATATAGACAAAAAGTCCGATGTCATATTTCTTAAGGACGGCAAAAATCTTCTCATAAACCGGACTATCTAGGTTATCGTCAAGCCTAAACCTGCAAGAACCAAGGATAGAGGCAGGTCTTGCCTTAAGTTTTTTGGTCATATTGTCTTTGGTAAAGACCTCAGCGTCCACAAGCCTGATATGCTCATTAATAATTCCTTCAATCCCGTTCATAGAAACAAAAATTTTCTCAAAATCATTATCAATACCGCTGTCGATTACACCTGCCAAAGATGAGTTAATAACAGAGGTTGGTCCACCTGATTGGGCAACAATTAGATTCATTTCTACTCCTTATTCAATACAAAATTTTCTAGGTAATAAGCAATTCCATCTTCATTATTCGATTTTGTAACATAGTCTGCGATATTTTTTATAGACTCAACCGCATTTCCCATAGCAACACCTGTTCCAGCCACTTCAAACATGGATATATCGTTCATTTCATCGCCAAAAACTATGGTATCCTTGATGTCAATTCCAAAAATCTTGCAAGCTTCAATAATTGATGCCCCTTTGGAAAGACCCTTAGGCATTACTTCATAATAAAACCTAGAAGACTTGACCTGCTCAGTCACATCGCCAAACTTCTTCAAAAGCTCCCTAGCAGGCTTGTCAATTTTTTTAGGGTCCTGGGCAAAAAGAAATTTATTTGGGGCAAAATCAAGCCTATCCCTAAGGTCGGGAATTTCTTTGATTTCCATATCTATAATTTTTGACTCACGCTTAACATAAAAACCATCGGCCCTATCGGTAAGGATATATTTTCTATCAAAAATCATAAGTTCCAGGTCTAGATCCTTTGTAAATGCAAGGATTTCCATGGCTAGGTCATAATCCATCCTGTGGCTTGAGAGGACTTTCTTTTCCTTAAATTCATAGAGCTCCCCACCATTAAAGGAGGATAGGACACCGCCATATTTGTCAAAGGCAAGGGTCTTTGCCTGGTGCCTTAGCCCGGAAGTCGCCCTGCCCGAAACAATCATCACCTCATGACCAGCCTTGGTCGCAGCTATCAGAGCCTCTCGAGTCTTCGCCGTAATCTGGCCCTTGCTGTTAACCAGGGTTCCATCAACATCAACTGCAATTAATTTTTTCATACAACTCCTAACTTATTCTTTCTTTTCTATTCTTCTCTATATTTTCTATTTATTTTGGCTCGCAAATCCTAAAAAATTCATCACCGTAATTAACAACACCCTTTTTGAGGATTTCAACCTTTTTGATCTCTGGGTTGGTTATAACAACAGGTGATTGGATATTTTTGCCAGCCTTTTTAATTTTTTCTAGGTCAAATTCAAGCAAAAGATCTCCGCTTTCGACCTTATCGCCCACTTTTTTGTAAGACTTAAAGCCATTCCCATCCATATCAACAGTATCAATGCCGATGTGGATTAGGACCTGGAAACCTGCTGGATTTTTAATAGCGATTCCATGCCTGCAATTGGCAATGATAGAAACTGTGCCATCACAAGGGGCATAAACCTTGGAACCAGTAGGGATAATCAAAACCCCAGCCCCAACAATACCCTGGGAAAAAATAGGGTCTACACAGTCCGTAAGGTCCAAAACTTCACCATCCATGGGTGCAAAAAATAATTTTCCGTCAAAATCAACCATAAAATCCTCTTTCTATAATAAAAAAATCTCTAAAAGGCAAGCCTTTAAAAATAATATGTAAAATTAACTCTCCTCTTTACTATACCATTAAATGGCGAAATAGTTTTGTTTGAGATGAAATATTTTATTAAAAATTCCCCTTCCTTATGATGTCAAGTGGGATTACGTTTTCATTACTTTACCATAGTTATCTGATAATTGACAACTGGGATAAAAAATGTATAGTTTTTTAAACTGCTTTAACGTGATGTAGAAATATAGTTAAGGATTTTATATTATTTTTTGATAAAGGGGAAGATGATGAAAGTTGCTAAATTTGGAGGAAGTTCACTGGCTGATGCCGGCCAGCTTCAAAAAGTTAAGGATATAATTCAAGCGGATAAGGACCGCAAATACATAGTTGTTTCTGCGCCAGGAAAGGGTGTCAATAACAACCACAAGGTCACCGACCTTCTTGCCATGTGCCACCAGCTAAGTGACCACGACCTAAATTTCAATGAGGTTTACAAAATAATTGAGGATGTCTATAAAAATATAGCCGATGACCTTGGCCTTGCTATTGATATTGACTCTATTCTTGCCGATGTTAAGGAAGAGATTACAAATGGGGCCTCCTACGATTTTGTTATTAGTCGTGGTGAATTTATGAGTGCCCAGGTCCTTGCTTCCTTTATTGGGTATGATTTTGTTGATGCCAAGGATTTGATTTTCTTTAATGAAGGTATCCTTAATTTAGAAAAATCTCAGGAAAATATAAAAAATATCCTATCAAAGCATGACAGGGCTGTCATCCCAGGTTTTTATGGCCAGGAAGATGGCGATGTTAAGACCTTTTCACGTGGAGGGTCTGATGTGACAGGCTCTGTTATTGCTTCTGCCATGGATGCCCAGATCTATGAAAATTTTACAGATGTGTCTGGATTTTTGGTCGCAGATCCAAGGATTGTCAAAAATCCTTGCCCAATTGAGACTATTACTTACAAGGAACTCAGGGAGCTTTCCTACATGGGGGCCAATGTCCTCCACGAAGAGGCGATTTTCCCTCTTAGGGACAAAAATATTCCGATTAATATCAAAAATACTAATGCTCCAGCCAAGGCGGGCACCCTCATTGTTTCAAATTCTGACATCAAAAATAAGCGTATCCTAACAGGTATTACCGGTAAAAAAGACTTCACTTCTATTACCCTGGAAAAGGTAAATATGAACAACGAAAAGGATTTTTTTAGGAAACTTACTACAGTTTTTGAGTCAAATGATATTTCGATTGAGCATATGCCTTCGGGCATTGATACGGTTTCTGTTCTCGTGGCAGATTCCTATATTACGCCAAAACTCAAAAAAGTTCTCGAGGAATTGCAGATATATCTTAATGTTGATAGCATTTCTTGGGAGAGGGACATTTCCCTAATAGCTGTTGTTGGTCGTGGCATGAAAAAGGAAAAGGGTGTGTCTTCTAGGACCTTTACCGCCCTTGCCAAGGAAGGCGTCAATGTCAAGATGATAAGCCAGGGATCAAGCGAGATTAACATCATCATAGGTGTCGAAACCTGTGATTTTGAGAAGGCAATCCGTGCTATTTATGACGAGTTTTATGGATCTAAGCAAGATTGAGGCAAGATTATACCAGGAGATTTGATTTGAAAATTGCGATTATGGGCTTCGGCACTGTTGGTACAGGGGTCGAGGAAATTTTATATAAAAAAAGAGAAATTTTACGAAAACATAAGCTGGATATAGAAATTGACAGGGTTTTAATTAAAAATATAGGCAAAAAAAGAAATCCCTTTGAAAAAGCTTTGACTTTTACAGACGATTTTGATGAGATTTTAACTTCGGATGTGGACACAGTTATTGATGTGACAACAAGTCTAGAAGAAACCTACCAGAGAATGGTCGCCCTAATGAAGGATGGGAAAAATGTTTTAACTGCAAATAAGGCTGTAGTTTCAAAATATTTTGAAGAATTAAATGACTTGGCCAGGGAAAATGAGGTTTACTTTTCCTACGAAGCTGCGGTTGGTGGGGCAATTCCCCTAATCCATCCCCTTATGGAAGAGGCACTTTTCAATAATATGGACAAGGTTTTTGGGATTTTGAATGGAACAAGCAACTATATTCTATCAAAAATGGAAATGGAGGGAGCTTCCTATGAAGATGTCCTAAAAAAGGCCCAAGACCTGGGCTTTGCAGAGCTTGATCCGACAGCAGATGTGGGCGGCTTTGACTCTATGAGAAAAATTAGGATTCTTTCTTCGATGATCTACAATGCAAAGATTAATGAGGAAGAAATCCCAACTTTCGGTATTCAAAACATCAAAAAAGCTGATTTTGACTTTGCAAAAAACATAGGATATTCAATCAGAATGCTGGCCAAGTCAGAGCTAAAAGATGGCAAGATAAATATATCTGTAATTCCTAGCTTTGTAAACGACGAATTTTTTGCCAAAACTTTCAACGAAACCAATGCTGTCAAGGTTTGGGGAGAAAATTTTGTCTCCTATGAACTTAAGGGGCCAGGGGCAGGCAGGCTTGAAACAGCAGAAGCAGTTGTTCGTGACCTTTTGAGAATCCTATCAAGAAGGGAAATTCCTGCTTTTTATGATGGAGAAAATCACTATGAGGTCGAAAATATTCTCGAAAATAAATTTTACATCAGGTGCGAGAAAGTAAGTCCAGCCTTGAAAGATTTGATTAAATTTGAAAAAGTATGTGGAAATGATCACTTCATTCTGACAAAAAAAGTCAGCCTAAGTTCTTTAAAACCAATACTTATAGACCTGGGAGACTTTTTCCTAGCAGAAATTGAGGAGGATATATGAAATTTTTATCGACAAGGAATGCCGATCTAAAAATATCAGGTAGACAAGCCATTGTGAAGGGGATTTCCGATGATGGGGGACTTTTTGTACCAGAATATTTTCCAGAATTTGACATCGGGAAAAATTTGGACCTGTCCTACACAAAGATGGCCCAGAAAATCCTTTCTCTTTATCTGACAGATTTTGACAAGGACGACCTTTTGGAATTGATAGAAAAGTCTTACTCGACTTTTGAAGATGAAATTGTAAAAATCGCCTACCAAAAAGACTATTACCTAGAACTCTACCATGGCAGGACATCGGCCTTTAAGGACTTTGCCCTCTGTCTTTTGCCAAATCTTTTGGCCTATGCAAAAAAATCCCTGGGTATCAAGGAAAAAACCTTGATTTTAACAGCAACATCAGGGGACACTGGCAAGGCCGCCTTGGAAGGTTTTTACAATACTGAAGATATTGATATTTTGGTTTTGTATCCGACTGAGGGTGTTAGTGACATTCAAAAGCTCCAGATGGATTCAACAGATTCCCTAAATTCAAAGGTTATAGCAATCGAAGGCAACTTTGACGATGCCCAGAGTGCTGTCAAAAAAATCTTTAATGATGAGAATATAAAGGCAGACTTAAAAGAGAAAAATACTTATCTATCGTCAGCAAATTCCATCAATATAGGCAGGCTCCTTCCCCAAGTTGTTTACTATTTTTATTCCTATGCAGACTTGGTAAATAAAAACGAAATAAAGTGTGGGGATAAGGTATCTTTTTGTGTCCCAACTGGTAATTTTGGAGACATTTTGGCTGGTTTTTATGCCAAGGGAATGGGGCTTCCTGTTGGAAAATTAATAATTGCTTCAAATGACAATAATGTTTTGACAGATTTCTTTACAACAGGCACCTATGACGTCAACAGAGACCTAGTCAAAACAATTTCGCCATCCATGGATATTTTGGTTTCGTCAAATCTTGAAAGGTTAATTTTCCACAAGTCTTCGGATGAGGTTGTTAGAGAAAAGATGGAAGATTTAATAAATAAGGGAAGCTTTTCTTTTGACGGCGATTTTTCTGAATTTATGGCGGGCTTTGCTAATAAAAAGGAAACCGAAGAAGCCATTAAAAAAGTTTATGAAGATGAGGGATATTTGATAGATCCCCATACAAGTGTGACCAAGGCTGTTGTAGATAAATTAGGACTTGGGAAAACAATGATTTTATCAACAGCTAGTCCTTATAAATTTGCCGCATCAGTCCTAAGGGCCTTGGGAGAAAATCCAAAGGAAGACGAATTTGAAAATATAAGGACCCTTTATGAGAAAACCCAGGTAAAAATTCCTAGGGAAATTAGGAAATTAAAGGGCAAGAAAATAATCCACAAGACAAAGATTAAAAAAGATAAAATCGCCACAGAAGTCCTCAAATTTGCTGGTCGTGGCAAGAGAATTGCTGTGCCTGCCACATCAGCCAACCTGGGCCCAGGCTTTGATGCTCTGGGTTTGGCTCTAGGACTTTATAATACTTGTGAATTTAGGCCTAGTAATGATAAAGAGATTTTTGAGGAAAACCTAAAAGAAAACCTCATCTATCAAGCTTATAAATATTCCTTTGATTTTTATAAGGAAAAGCAAGTGCCAGTTTCTTTTGACCTTGAAGCGGATATTCCTGTATCAAGGGGCCTTGGCTCATCTGCAGCTTGCATAGTTATGGGAATTATGGCAGCCTTTGACATCATGGGAAGAGATTTTGACAAAAAAGAAATCCTAAAAATTGCCACTAGCATAGAAGGTCACCCAGACAATGTGGCCCCAGCCATCTTCGGTGGGGCGGTGGTTTCTATCCTAGAAAATAATCAAGTTTATCTAGAAAAAATTGCAATTTCAGATAAGTTTAAGTTTTTGGCCCTAATTCCTGACTTTAGACTTTCAACCAAAGAAGCAAGAGGGGCCCTTCCAGAAACTTACCCAAAGGCTGATGCAGTTTTCAATATTTCGAGAGTAGCTATGCTGGTTTTAGCTTTGGAATCGGGAGATGAAAACAATTTAAAAATCGCCCTTCAAGATAAAATCCACCAGCCATGCAGGTTTAAACTCATTCCAGAAATAGGAAAAATCGAGGAAATAATAAGAGATTCTCGTGCCCTAGGCTCTTATTTAAGCGGTGCTGGATCTACAATAATGCTAGTCTTAAAAAAAGATGATCAAATCTCAGAAAAAGAAATAAGGGAAAAATTAGGAAAACTATCAAAGACCTATGACCTAAAAGCTCTAGAAATTGATAAAAAAGGCGCTTTCATAATCTAAAAAAAGAGAAAAAACTCCACCACACTTATAAAAACCCCAGGATTTTGCTTAATAAATTACCCAAAAGGATTATAGAAAGAATATAAAATGCAAAGAAAAAAGACGGGGAAAAATCCTCGTCTTTTTGTGCTTTATCTTGGGTCATTTAATTTTAGGTTTTCTTCAAAACCTGAAGGGTCCCCATCCTTAGCTTTTTCTAGACTATCTTTGAAAGCTTTTCTAGTGGCATCATCACATTTATCAGGGCCCATATAAGCCATACCAGGAGCTTTTTCAAGCTCTTTAAGAGCCTTTTCTGCCTTTTCTGGATTGGTTTTATAATTATTTAACCATTCCTCCTGCCAAGCAGCCTCCCAATATTGGGAAGCCCTAGTATTGCCGTAACCAGCTTCAAAAGTTGCATCCTTATCATCATCTAAATGGTCAGGAATTTCATAACCCTCTGGCCAATCAAGCTTATTAGCAGAATCAACAAAGTCTTTCTCAGTTTCTTCAAAACTAATAAGAGAATCAGACCCAACCTCAACATCAGCCTTAGACTTGCCACAAGCAGTCATTCCCAAAGCAAGCCCAAAAACAAGAGCTGCCTTTACAAAAACATTAAAACTTTTTTTCATAATAATTCTCCTTTGTAATTTTAAAATTCTTAAGTTAACTTAATTACAAATAAATTATAGCAAGCATAAAAAGATGATACAATTACAAGATTTGTAAGGAAGGAGGATAAATAAAATGGGTATATAATTGACAAGATAAGCTAAAATTTGGAAAACTTGAAAAAATAGAAAACTATGTAATATTTCTCACTAATTTACGTCTTATAGGATAGAGGGAGTGAAAGATTTTATGGATGATAAGGACATAATCAAATTATATTTTGATAGGAATGAAGCTGCAATCAAAGAAACGGACCTGAAATATAGACCCTATTGCTTTAGGATTAGTAACAATATTTTGAGAGATTACCAAAGTGCAGAGGAATGTGTAAATGACACCTACCTAGAAACTTGGAGGACAATTCCACCGCAAAATCCCAATGTTTTTAAATTATTTCTGGCAAAAATTACTAGGAATTTGTCCCTAGATTCCTATCGAAAAACCCATGCCCAAAAAAGAGGAGGAGGGCAAATGCCTTTGATACTTGACGAGTTAGGTGAGGTTGTTTCAGGCAATTATGATTTGGAAGAAGAGGTCATTTATAGGGATTTGTTAAGGATTTTAAATGACTTTGTAAATAACTTATCTGACGAAGATAAAACAATCTTTTTACAGCGTTATTTTTACGCCATGCCTCTTAAGGAAATCGCCTCAAATTCAAACTACAAGTACAACAATTTAGTGACAAGGCTACATAGACTTAGAAAAAAACTAAGAGAAATCTTAGAAAGCGAGGGATTATTATGAAAAAGAAAAATAGGGAAAATAAAAATTCCGAAATTCTCTTTAAGGCCGTTGGCGACTTAGAAGAAGAGACCTACAAGGTCGGGGGCAAAAGCGTTGACCTTGATACCAAGGCCAAACATAAAAGTTTTTCATGGAAAAAAATAGGAGCCCTTGCAGCCTGCCTAGCCCTAGTCGTTGGTTCTCTTAGCTTTTTGAAAGAATGGCTACCTGGCAGTACTTCTATGGGCCCATCCAAGGAAATCACCACTGATGAAGCCGGAGGATTTATGAAATACGAGGGACCAACCATGCCCCTAATTATAGGATCTTCTGATTATAAGGACGATATGAAGGCTAATCGTAAATTAACTTTTGATTTTTTTACTACAAATATCGCAGATTCTAGCCCCAAAACAGCCTTGCTAAAGGACCAATATATAATAGAAAACAAGGGACCTGCAAATAAAATAAAGCTCTTCTATCCCTTTGTATCAAGCGTCGATGACTTAGCCTACTCATGTCCAACAATTGACCAAGACGGGAATGCCTTGCAGGCAAAATTACATTACGGAAACTATACAGGGGATTTTGTTTCAACAGCTAATGGAATAGATCCAGCAGAGACCCTTAACCTTAGGGACTATATGTCATGGAAAGACTATCAAAAAATCTTAAATGACGGGTCTTATCTGAAAGAAGCCCTTGGACAAAGCCCAAACACCAAGGATATCCCAGTAACAGTTTACAGTCTAAGTAACTCCTACTATGAAGAAAACAATGAGGATGAAAATCCAACCTTAGTCGCTGGCATAGAAATTGATAGGGACAAGTCCAAGGTCTTAAGTCTAGGTTTTGATGGCTTTGGCAAATTTGATGACGGTAAGGAAGAATTTTACCAATACTCCATCCCAAAAAAAGATGAAAAATCGATATATGGGGACAAGCACTATTTGATTATCCTAGGCCAGGATACACCAAGTGTGAAAATCGAAGCCCAAAGCACAGGAGGTTGGGATGGCTATGAAGATAAAGCATCCAAGCTTAGAAATAATTTAAAAAATGCCGGAGCGGACCTAGAAAGACAAGAAATGAGCCTAGATGAGGCCTTAGACTTAGCATTACCAATTTTATATGAACATTACAAGGAAAACCAAGAATCTAGGGAAAAAGACTTTGCCTATTGGAAATTAGATAATGACAATGTTTCATCATATACCCTATCCTATGAGGAATACAAAGCCCTCTACATCAAGGAACTTTTTGCCACAGGTGCCTTAAGCGAAAAACCAATGATGAGATACGAAAATGGCAACCTAGACCTCATGGACGTAACAAACACTCAAAGAATAATCTTTGCAGAATTTGAAATAGACCTAGGAGAAAATCAAAGAAGTCAAATAACTATAAGCTCTTACAAACAAGGTTCTTACGACTTATACGGCGAGAGAAATGACCAAAAAATATATGGCTACGACCTATTAACCAAGCTAGACTCAGCCATAGACGTGGATAAATTCGAAACACAAATCATAGACTACGACAAGCTTACCATAGGAGAAGGAAACCTCGCCTTTGATTTAGAAAAAAACATCAAAACCCAAACCCTATCCAAGAACCAAGACTACTATTATATGGAAGTAAGGGGAAAGAAGTAAATTCAGACAAGCTTAATAAAGGTGATGTGGAAAATAGATATAGCTATTTTGTAACATCACCTTTTTTAATATATAAATTTTATCTAGGGTCATTTAATTTCAGGTTTTCTTCAAAACCAGAAGAATAATCAGCCGTGGCCCTGTCATACCCAAACCAAGCAAGAAAAGATGATATAATTACATGATTTGTGGGAAAGGATAGATTGGTATCTATAATAGAATAAATAATTTTATAAAAACCCTAGTTTAATATATAATGTAAATAAGAACTAGGCATGAGCTTAAATTGAAATAAAAAAACGGAAAAATACAAGTGAATAAGAATTAACTTATTTAATTTTAAAACCTGATGAAATAGGGAATTTTTTACTGTTCTACCCGCGCAAGCGGGGATGATCCCAACGAACAAGAGGGCTATTGGTATTATCTTGAGTTCTACCCGCACACGCGGGGTTTATAATAATTAGACTATAGTTTTCTATTATGCTTAAATCAGACCACAATGGGTATAATATTAGTGGGAGTATTAATACTTTTTCGATTCGAATTTTTTTTATAAATCATCTATTTTTTTCAATCTTATTTCTTAAATTATTTTCATTTTTTAATTCTACTTTTATCAATTTTTATTCATCAAAAGTATCACAATTATGTGAAATATTCAATTTATTTTCTAGGGAATAAGTGGGGAAGCAAGAAAAGCAGATTTTAAGCCAAAAATAGTAAGATTTTACAATTAACCAAGAAAGTTTTTTTATTAAATAAGGAGTAGGTATGTATTATTATTGCATAGCGTATGATGATGGAAATATTTTGATAAGATATAACAAGGATGGCTTAATAGAAAGATACGACGTGTGCAAGAAAGAATTTTCCGATTCAGAGATATGATCCTGATGGGAAAGTTTGGATTACAGATTGGGATATGCTTGCTGTTTATACAGGTAACATTATAGCTATTCCAATATCTAAAGAAGAAGCAAGGAAAATTATTGGAAAAGGAGGAAAATTATGAATAGAGAATATTTAATAATGAGAATAGCACTGGGGGTATACAACTGCAGAGGCTAATAATATCACTCTTACAGAAGATGACAAGGAAGCCATTGAGTGGTACAAGAAGGAGTCTGAGAAGGCTAAGCAAGAGGGGAGGCATATTGTTTTTTATGCTCCTGATATGGATTAAGCTTTTTTAATGATTGTTTTTGAGTTTATAGGATAAAGGAGATAAAAATTGAATAGAGAATATGTAATTATTGGGATTGCTTTGGGAAAAACAACAGCAGAGAAAAATAATATTGTGCTCACAGAAGAAGAAAAAGAAAGAATTAAGAGATACCAGGAAGAAAGTGCCAAGGCTAAGAAAGAGGGGAGGCAGCTTGTTTGGTATGCGCCAGACATGGATTAGTTGTGGAAAGAGAATTAACACCAGATGAAGAAAAAGAATTAACTATATTAGGTAAAAAAATGTTGCATACCGCACCACCAATCACTGAAAAAGAGATGGAGAGATACATAGAATTATCTGATAAAAAGTATGGAACCATGGAAGAAAGGGAAGAAGAAATCAGAGAAAACCGTAAGAATTTCTTGAAATTACAAGAAAAGCTTAGTAAAAAGCTCAAAAGATAATTGTAATTTTCGAATAAAAATATCTTAGAAAATGATTTAAAATTTTAAATAAAATATGATTTTATTTCTATATATTTTCTCTAAAAATATGAGATCCAATATTTAATTTTAAGTAAAAAAGGCAAAACCATCTATTTTGGTCTTGCCTTTTTTGATTTTCAAATCTAATTAGAATGAAATATGGTATCTCATTGCTATGAAGCATAGGGCTATGGCTAGGGGTACGAAGATGAATTTGCCTGTGTAATACCAGATAGATCCATATTTGCCTTCTACGCTCTTGTTTACTTCGGCTAGGAGTTCTTCTTTCTTGATTACCCAGAACCAAGTGATGGCGCCAATTATTCCGCTGATTGGGAGGATGTAGATGGTTACAATGTCCATCCAAGGGCCCCATTTTGAGATTGGTTCTATGAAGATGCCTATTAGGTAAATTGTTGCAATTAGGGTAATTAGGACCATTTTTCTTTTGAGTTTTGGAAAGCTAAAAACTATAGCTTCGGTGATGGTTTCTAGCATGGATTGGATTGATGAAATGCCTGCAAAGACTACTGCTAAGAATAAGATTATTCCGTAAAGTCTTCCAAGGGGCATTTCTTTTAATGCTTGGGGTAAGACTACAAAAAGTAGTTTTGGTCCGGATTCTGGCGAAAATCCGTAGGCAAAACAAGCTGGTAGCATGACGAAAGCTGATATCATAGCTGATAGGGTGTCGAGGCCCATGGTGATGGTTGATGCCTTGATGACGTCTTCATCGTCTGGCAGATATGACCCGTAGACTACCATTACAGTTCCAACTAGGGATAGGGAGAAAAAGGCCTGGCCCATGGCTGCAACCCAGGTTTTAACTTCCTTAAGCTTTCCTATATCCATATTAAAGATAAATTTATAACCGCCCATGGCTCCTTCTAGGAAAAACACTCTGATGGCGAGGATTAAAAATAGAATGAAGAATAGGGGCATGATAAATTTATTGGTTTTTTCAATACCCTTTGTTTCGTAGGCTAGGGCAAAATAAACTAGGACCATCAAAATAAGATGAGGAAGGATTACCCTAAAGTCAGTTTCCGATATGGATTCAAACCAGGCAGCACTTTCTATAGTAAAAATCTCCCCTGTGATTGTGTCGATTAGGGCTTTTAGGACATAGGTGATTACAACAGCATAGCCGATTGATAAAAGACCTACACCTATCATTGGCAACCACCTAATTATTTTGCCAAATTTTTCCATATTTCTTTCTTTATAGGCTTCTCGATAGACAACCATTGGGCCTGACTTATATTTCCTGCCTATGGCGTTTTCTGCGGCAAGGCCTACCCTGCCAAAGATGAAGGCAAAAAGTAGGTAGGGCAATAAGAATGCTAAGCCTCCGTTTGATCCTAATTGATAGGGAAAGGCCCAAACGTTGGCAAGGCCTACAGCCGAGCCCACGCAGGCCATGATGAATCCCCATTTTGAAGAAAATTTATTTCTATTTTCCATAATAACTCCAATAAATATTTTTTTCACATTTGTGATGAATACTCTAATTATAATTAATTTTGGGAAATAATCAAGCAATTAGTGGACTTTAGGAAATATTTTCTGGGAATATTTGTAAAAGCCTTTAAAGATAAGCAAGACTTAGGGTATAATGAATCGAGAAAAGGAAAATTATGAAGATAAAAAGATTTTTTGCCCTAATCTTTGTTTTTGCCCTATCTTTTGTAGCGAGCAAGTTCATCCTTGATTTTTTGGACCAAAGGACTAATGCACAGACTTATGCAAATGGTGGGACATTTGAAGATCAGGCTGTTAAGACAAGTAAAGATGAATATTTAATCCTAATGGTCGGTGTCGACCAGGCAGCAGGTGAGGAAGGTAACGAAGACTTCACCCGTACGGATACAATTATGCTTTTGAAAGCAAATGTCAAAGACGGGACAATCAAGCTCTTGTCAATCCCTAGGGACTCCAGAGTCCTTGTGAGAAATACCTACGACAAGGTCAACCACGCCCACGCCTTTGGCGGAATTGAGCTAACCCTCCAAAGTTTGAGGAATTTCCTAGGTCTTGATATAGACTACTATGTTCAGGTCAATTACCAGGCCCTAGTTAATATAGTTGATGCTATAGGTGGGGTTGATTATGAAGTGCCAGAGGGTGTAAACATCAAAAAATGGACTCTTGATATAAAACCAGGTATGAACCACTTTAATGGTACAGATACCATGTGGTACTTAAGGACCAGACATATTTACGATAATGGAGATATTGGTAGAGTCCACGCCCAACAAGACTTTGTCAAGGCCATGGTAGACCAGGCTGTAAAGAAATCTAGCCAAATGAATCTTTTGACTGTACTTTCTTCTTATATAAAGTATGTCAAAACCAATTTGCCAATGTCCGCTATGGTTAACCTAGTTAAGAGCATTCCAAACTTCTCATCTGATAAGGTAGAAACTTTTGTAGTTCCTGGAAATGGTGCCTATATAAACAACATCAGCTATTATATACCAGATGAAAGAGGAACTTGGGATATAGTTGATGAGGAATTTGGAGACTTCAAACTCAAAAAATGGACAGAAGCTGACTCAGGCCTTCCTGAATCAAACTACTCTTCTGTAAATTATGAAGCACCTGTGAATGTCTTCCCAAAAACAAACAATATAAATAATCAAACTTATCAACCAAATTATAATGAAAATTACAATAATAATTATGATTATGAGTATGAACACGAACAACCACAATGGGAAGAACCAGTCAAACAAAGTCCAAGCTCAAAACCAAGCCATAGGGAAAATAAGACAGAAACTCCAACAGAGACACCAGCTGAAACTCATGAAGCACAACCAACAGAAACACCAGCTTCTGAAAGTCACAAAGAACCAGCAGGAGATCCTGGAGTAATTGAGTACGAACCTGGATTAAGTATAGAACCACCGGCAGGTGGAGAAGGCGACGAATAGTTAGGAAAATTTATGATAAGCAAAAGACGTGAAAGAAAAGACGAACACATTGAAAATTACCTAAAAACATCCGACTATAACGACCCCTTATTTGGGGATATCTACCTTGACCACAACAGCCTATCAGATGTGAATTTTGATGAGATCGACACATCTATAGAATTTTTGGGCAGGAAAATATCCATGCCCCTTATGATAAACGCCATGACAGGTGGTGGAGAATTAAGTGCTGATATAAACGAAGATTTATCCTCAATCTGCAAAAACCTAAATATTCCAATGGCAGTAGGAAGCCAAACAATTGGCCTTGAAGACCCGGAGGCAGAGGAAAGCTTCTCCCTAATCAGAGAAAAAGACCTCTTAAGGATAGGAAATCTTGGCGCAGAGAGAAGCCTTGAAGACTTCAAAAATGCGGCAGGAATGATTAACGCTAACGCAATCCAAGTCCACCTAAACGTGGCTCAAGAGCTTTTTATGCCAGAAGGCGATAAGGACTTTAGGGGCTATTACGAAAATATAAAAAATATAGTCGCAAATATTGATATGCCAGTAATTGTCAAAGAAACTGGCAACGGCCTATCAAAAGAAGTTTGCCAAAAACTCATAGACGCAGGAGTAAAATACCTAGACGTGTCAGGAAGCGGCGGCACAAACTTCATAGAAATCGAAGATATGAGAGATTTTGTATCAGACTATAAGGAATTTTATGGCTGGGGAATCCCAACAGCCAAGTCCATTATCGACGCAAGGAGCCTGTCAGATGACGTCTTCATCATAGGATCAGGCGGAATAAAAACCGCTGTCGATATTGCTAAAGCCATTATAATTGGAGCCGACATGGCTGCAATAAGCGGTGAAGCCATAAGATACCTACTCCTAGGCAGCTACGAAGCATGCTTCGACTATCTAAAGGAAATCAACCACAGACTAAAAATAACCATGGCTCTTTTAGGAGTTAAAAATATAGAAGAGCTCAAAAAAGTGGACTATAAATTAACAGGCAGGCTAAAAGACTTGGTTGAATAAGAATTTAAACGGCAAAACCTTAATAAAAGGTGATGTCGTTTTTTTATTAGAATAAAAAACATAAAAGCCTTTACAAAGAGAGCGATTTTATAGTACTATTGAAATAGCAACTTAATTTAGGAGGATAATTTGAGAAAAGAAAAAACTTTGTCACTTATTTTGGCAGGTCTAATTGGCTTAAGTCAAATGGGTCTACTTATTAATTCTGATCAAAAAGCTTATGCTTCTATTGGTAAAGATAAAAGCGAAATTACAAGTAAAAGCGCTTATGATTTGAGAAGTGGCAATCAAAATGAAGAAAAAATCGACATTGATACCAGTCTTAAAATAAAACTTCCAGAAATAACTAATTATCCAGAAGGAAAACCTGAAGAGACCAAGTGGATATTTACTATAAAAAATAATTCAAACAGGGACGTGTATTTGGGTGAGGTTTTAGCTCCAGGTTTCGATTATGACAAATCTCGAATTATTTCTAAAAATATTTTTATTAGAAGATTGCATATTAAGGCAAAAGATCTTTATTCAGAAAATCAGTTAAAAAATTCATTAATGGACGTTGAAATTACGGACCCTGAGGGAAAGACAGGGAAACTAGAAAAAAGAACGATGTATATTAGTAGTGCTGTTACTAAGTACGATATGATTGAATCAACGTTAAAGTTATATGAACCTTTAAGGATTCCAGCCCATAAATCATTAGATGTGGATGCTGATACTTTATTTTTTGGTACTGATTATGACAATCCATTTGATACAAAAAAATGGAGAAGAAAAGATGGTTTGACTGAAAAAGATAGTAAATTCCTTTTAAATGCTGATATAAGTATGTCACTTAAAGCTAATCTTTATTATGACAGGTATGGTGAGGAGCCTATTAAAAAAGATGAGCTTCCAGAAGGTAGCAATTTCAACGACCAAGCCAGTGGAAGTTTTAAGTTTGAGGCCAAGGTTGGGGATTTGAGCTTTGGAGATGGAAGCAAGAATCCTTCTGAAATTTTGATTAAAAAACCTTCTGAAGAATTTAAAGCGGTGGCCGGAGAAGTCGAGGCTAAGACTAATGATACATTGAGATTTGTAGTTCCTGTGAAAATCTCTGATGCTAATGATGTTTTTAGAGAACCGTTAACAAAGGCTGAGCAAAATCAATATCTGATTAATCCTAGCTTTTTAGTTGACAAGGAAGATGATGACGCTAGTCTTGAACAAGATTTTTACCTTAGGACAACAAAGGATGGATCTCTAGTCCCTTTAGATAGAAAAGAAGTAAAAATAGGTGGAAAATCTTATTATGAATTAAGCCTCTCTAAGCCTGACATTCCTAATTTTATGGAAGAATTTTATTTTGTTTATGATGTGAAATTTACAAATGATGAGAGGACCCATGGTCTTGATAAAAAGGTTAAGCTTGATTTTGATAATCCTGGAAAGGTTATAAAAACTAATACTGGTTTGACTATTGACCTAAAGGTTGCTTATCTTGAAGCGACAGAAGAATATCAAGTTAATTTTGATATGGCTAATCATGGCGAAATCAAATCGCAAAGTGTAAAAAAAGGCCAAAGACCAAGTGAGCCTTCAAAACCAGAGGTAGATGGCTATATTTTTGAAGGTTGGTATGCAGATAGGGAAGGAACAAAAGCCTTTAATTTTGAGGAACCTATCACAAAAGATACCACAATTTACGCTAAATGGACCAAAAAAATAAAAATTAGCTATGAATTTATAAGCGGAAGCCCAGACAAAAAACTTCCTGATAATATCAAGCAAAACCTTGAGGAATTAGAAGTGAAAAAAGTAAGGGAAGGTGAGCTGGTTAAGGCTCCAGAGAAGAAATTTGAAAAAGTCGAAGTTGAAAATGGTAGCTGGACCTTTGCAGGCTGGAATAAAAAAGAATTAGAAGTTTCAGAATCAAATAATAAATTTATTGGTACTTGGATTTTTGCCAAGAATGAAGAAACTGACCCACAAGCTGGCCATGGTAATGAGGATAGCAACAAAGATGAAGAAACCGATCCTTCAAAACCAGGAGAAGGAGTAGGAGAAAATACTGGTGATAAGGATGAGGAAAATGAAAATCCAGATAATCCTAAAAAGCCTGAATCCGGTGAAAATGAAGGTGAAGATAAAAAGGACGATGATAAGGACAAGCCAAGCGTAGATTCATCTGATAAAGACGAAGATGGACAAGGAAATATAGGAACAGATCCTAGCGACAAAAGGCCAAGTGGCGAAAAAGATAAGGATGAAGATGAAGATACCACTAGTGAAAACGACAAAAAACCTAGCATAAAGCCAGTGGAAACAAAGGCTCCAAGTCAAAAGGTAATTAGGGTCAACACTGACATCTACAGTCCGATTCCAAAGGGCTATCAGAGAATTTACTTTAATCCGGGTAAGGATGGATATTTGAAATACAATCCAAGCTTTGATTATGGCGAAGTTATCGCCTTTGATGTAAAGGAAACTATGACTTTTGGACAGGCCAAGGCAGAAGACAAGGGCCTTGTTGTTCCGATTGCAATTCCAAAAGATAAGTCTTTGAAATTTACAGGTTGGAGTCCAAAACTCCAAGCAGATGGAGAATTTATAGAGGGCGTGAAGTACGTGGCCCTTTATGAAAAAATCGACAAGGATCAAGTAATTAGCGATGATAAAAAGCATAGGGAAAACTCTCATAAGAAAGGCCAAGTCCTTGTAAAATCTAATGAAATTAAGAATGATAAAGATAAAAAAGGACAAATCTTAATTTCCGATGGTGAAATTTCTCAAAAAGAAATTGCTAAAACTCAAAATTCTCTGCCAAATAAGGCAAAGGCACAAATAAAGGAAAGCAAAAACCCAAAAACTGGACTAGCTGGCCTAGACTTAGTTTCTGGAATTTTAATCTTATCAAGTGCTGGTTTATTCCTAAGCAAAAAATCCAAGTAAAAATCAAGCAAAATCTGTACTTGGATAGGTAATTGATTTTATTGGGCTGGCTAAATTTTTGCTTAGCTAAAAAGTTTTATAAAAATAAAAAATTTAAAGACGGGATTTGGGACCTCAAGCTTAAAATTTAGGCTTTGGGTCAATCCCGTCTTTTTTTATTTTCTAGAAAATGAATTGTTTTTGTAAAATTTTTTCTTTAATATTTCTGCTGTTATAGCATAGGCTAAAGATATGGCAAACATTGAAACCAAGACTTTTATTGGCAAGGCTCTCAAACCTAGATAAGCGTTTATTGGGCTGTAGATGATTGCAATTAGGGCGATATTTACAAATATTATTGCAAGGATTAGGTTTTTGCTGACCTTGCTAGCAAAAATTGGTCTTGCGGTCCTTACAATGAGCATTACAACCATGGCAGAGATGACTGATTCTAACATCCAACCAGTTTGAAAAAGTCTTTCGTCGGCCTTAAATATTGAAAGCAAGACAAAAAATGTAAGGTAGTCGAATACTGATGATGTGATTCCAAAGATTACCATAAATTTTTTGATAAATTTCATATCCCATTTCACTGGCTTTTCTAGCCAAGCACTATCAACAGAATCTGATGCAATTTGCAAGGATGGGAAGTCTGTAAATAGGTTGGTTAGGAGGATTTGCTTAGGCAAGAGTGGCAAAAATTTTAAAAATAGGCTGGCACCTGCCATAGAAAACATATTGCCAAAATTTGCGCTAGTGGCGATAAAGATGTATTTTAGGGTGTTGATAAAAGTCCTTCTTCCTTCTTTTATACCTGATAGTAAGACATTTAAATTGTTTTGCAAAAGCACAATCGCTGCCGCATCTTTGGCTGTATCAGCAGCTGTATTTACAGAAATTCCTACATCTGCTTGTTTGATTGCAGGCGCATCGTTAATCCCATCTCCCATGTAACCAACAATTTCACCAGCCTCCTTGTAGGCCCTGATGATTTTTTCCTTTTGGTTTGGGCTTATTTCCGCAAAAATATCTACATCAAGGACTTTTTTATTAAGTTGGCTTATAGAGTAGGATTTTAGGTCTTCTCCTAATAAAATTTTCTCGGGATTAAGGCCAATTTGGCTGCCAATATTTTTGGCGATTTCTTTATTGTCGCCAGTTATCATTTTAAGCCTTACGCCCATACTGTCCATTTCAGTAATTACGTCTTTAACGTCATCTTTTAGTGGGTCAATAAAGAGGAGGAGCCCCCTAAAAATCATATTTCTTGCTTTTTCTTCCTTGATATTGTCGCCATCGTCCAAAATCTTATAGCAAAGGCCCAAAACCCTGTAGCCCTGTAGGGAATATTTATCAAAAAGATCAGTTATTTCTTCTTTTATTTCCTCGATGGGACCCTGGTTGCCGTCCGTTTTCTCATAGGTCTTTGAAACTGCCAAAATATTTTCAAAAGCACCCTTGGTGACCATGATATTTTTCTTTGATGAATTGGATTTTTCCTCTACACCTATTGATAAGAGTTTGTTTTCAAAGGAATATGGGATTTCAAATAGCTTTTTGTAATTGGAAAAATCAAGTGTGTTTGCCTGTAAAATAGCCTCGTCGATAGGATTTTTGTAGCCTTCTTGAAAATATGAATTTATAGAAGCAAGTCTTATCAAATCATCGGACTTTTGACCTTGATAATCGATGGCCTTATCGACTTTGACCTTGCCAGTTGTAATGGTGCCGGTTTTATCAGAGCACATAATAGTCATAGACCCAAAATTTTCTATAGAATTTAGTTTTTTGACAATTACGCCCTTATCAGACATTCTTTTTGCGCCTTTGGATAAATTGACACTTATAATAGCGGGTAGCATTTGTGGAGTAAGACCAACTGAAAGGGCCAAGGCAAACATAAAGGATTCCAAAAATGACTTGTTTAAGATGATATTAAATAAAAATATTAAACAAATCAAGAGGATTGTGACGTGGAGGATTAGGTTGCCAAAGTCTTTGATTCCCCTTTCAAAATCAGTATCTGTATCCTTCTGGCTCAGGGATGCGGTGATTTTACCAAATTCTGAATTTTTTGTTAGATTCACGATTACAGCTAAGCCTGATCCGCTGATGACATGGGTGCCCATCCAAAGTGAATTTGACCTGTGGGATAGGCTGGTATCGGCATCTAAAATATTGGCGTTTTTCTCAACAGGAAAAGTTTCTCCAGTCAGGCTTGATTCGTCAGTTGCAAGGGAATTTGCTTCAATAATAAAACAATCAGCCGGTATCATATCGCCTGTGCTGACCTTGATTATATCTCCTAGGACAAGCATTGAATTATCAATTTCTTGAAACTTACCATCCCTTAGGACTGTAGATTTTACACTTACACTTGATAGGAGTTTTTTAACCGCATCCTGGGCATGGCTTTCATTCATATAGCTTAAAAGTGATGAAATCATTATAATAATCAAAATAATAAAGCCATCAGAATAATCTTTTGTAAAAATAGAGAGGATTGCTGCAAAAATAAGTATTAGTGTAATTGGACTCTTAAATTGACTTAAGAAGACCATGAACTTTGATGAAGATTTTTCTTCACCAAGTGTATTTTTGCCGTATTTTTCAATTTTATTTGCGGCTTCCTCGCTACTTAAACCATTTTCACTTGTATCTAATTTTTTAAAGATATCTTCTTTTGAATAAGACCAAAAATTCTTCATATGACCTCCATTTATATAGGCACTATATGTTCATGTATATGAATTTCAATTGTTTTTATTTGTTAAAACAACTATTTCATGACTCTTATAAATAGAAAAAATACCAATAAAAAAAAGGGACAAGCGCCCCATTTTTTATTGGAAAATTTTTAGATATTGGCCGTAGCCTTCTTCTTCGAGTTTATCTTTTGGGATAAATCTCAAAGCTGCGCCGTTTATGCAATATCTAAGCCCTGTTGCTTCCCTTGGTCCGTCTGGAAAGACGTGGCCGAGGTGGCTGTCGGCTTCTTTGCTTCTAACCTCGATTCTTTTTCTCATAAGTTTGAAGTCGTCTTTTTCGGTAAGTTCTGTTCCCTCGATTGGTTTGGTAAAGGAAGGCCAACCGCAACCTGCATTGAACTTATCTTTTGAAGAGAAAAGTGCTTCGCCAGAGACTATATCAACGTAAATCCCATCTTCATAAAAATCGTCATATTCTGATGAAAATGGCATCTCTGTCCCGCTTTCCTGAGTCACTTTGTATTGGATATCACTTAATTTTTTCTTTAAATCTTCTTTATTATATTTAGTCATAAAATCTCCTTCTTTTTTTAATTCTTACCCAATTTGCCAAGCAAAAACCAAGTCTTATAAAAAAAAATCGGTATAATAGTATAGAACCTAGTAAAGGAGAAAAGTATGACAATGACTATCAAAAAAAGCGGAAATTCTGGTCCAGATCTCGCTTTTTCAATAAATGCCAAGGTTAAAGCTGCAAAGGCTCAGTTTGGCAAGGAAAATGTAATTAACGCAGTTTTAGGAACCTTAGCCGATGATGAGGGAAATATCATAGCCCTTGATTCTTTTTATAAAAGACTTGAGACCATGGATAGGGGACTAATTGCATCCTATGCCCCAATCGAAGGGGAAAAGGCCTTCAGAGAAACAGTCCTCGACCTTCTTTTTGAAGATAATAGGCCTGATGCCTATATGGAAGTAGTTTCCACACCAGGTGGGACAGGGGCCATCAGAAATGGGATTTTTTCCTATGCTGACATAGGTGATCCTGTTATTTGCCACGATTATTTTTGGCAGCCTTACCAAAAAATGTGCATTGAATTTGATAGGGATTTTAGGACCTACAATTTTTTTACCAAAGACTTTAAATTTGACCTAACTGCCTACAAAGCTTGCCAAGATGAAGCCCTAAAAGACCATGACAGAATGGTATCTATTATTAATTCTCCAGGAAACAACCCAACCGGCTATTCGCTTTCAGATGAGGAATGGGATGATGTTATTAAAATTTCTAGGGGAGCTGTAGAAAATGGCAAGAAAATCACTCTAATCATAGATGTGGCCTACATTGAATTTGCAGGTGATGGAGAACAGAAAAAATTCTTCAAGAAATTTTCAAATCTTCCAGAAAATCTCATGGTCCTTGTTGCCTTTTCTATGTCAAAGGCCTACACAGCCTATGGTCTAAGAAGTGGGGCTGTGGTTGGGATTTCAAGTTCTAAGGAGGAAATTGAAGACTTTAAGGACGCCATGGCTACATCTGCTAGGTGCAATTGGTCAAACGGGGTCCACGCTCCACAGCTAATCTTAGTTGAACTTGCCAAGGACGAAAACAAGGGAGAATACGACAAGGAACTTGCATCTTTAAAGGCCATGCTAAAGGAAAGGGCAGATGTCTTTGTAAAAGAGGCTGCAGATCACAAGATTAATATTATCCCATATTTTGGTGGATTCTTTGCCTTTGTTCCAACTGACAGGGCCTTTGAGATTACAGAAAAACTTGAAAAAGAAAATATCTTCACGATCCCATCCGCCATGGGAATAAGGATCGCCCTTTGCGCAACAAATAAGAAAGATATTGTGAAATTAGTTGAAAGACTAGCCTTTTACATGGATAAATAAGACTTAAATGAAAATACTCTTGAAAAAATAAATCCTATTAGTATACTATAACTAGGAGTTAGCAGTCAAAGAGTATGAGTGCTAACAAAAGCTATTATTATTTTATTTTCACAGGAGGAAATAATATGAACTTAAAACCAATCGGAGATAGAATTGTTATAAAAAAAGCTGAAGCTGAAAAAACTACAGCATCTGGAATCGTCCTTCCAGAAAGTGCTCAAGAAAAACCACAATACGCACAAGTAGTTGCAATCAGCGCTGATATAGAAAATGATGAAAAGAAAAAAGACAACCTAAAAGTTGGCGATAAGGTTATTTATTCACAATACGCTGGCACAGATGTTAAACTTGACGGTGATGAATTTATCGTAGTTAAATACAACGACATCTTGGCAGTAGTAGAAGGTTAAGGAGGAAAAAATGGCAAAAGATATTAAATTCGGTACAGACGCTAGAGACGGTCTCGAAAGAGGTATAGATAAACTTGCAAATGCAGTAAGGGTAACCCTTGGACCAAAGGGCAGAAACGTAGTTCTTGACAAGGCTTACGGTGCACCAACCATCACAAACGACGGTGTGACAATTGCAAGTGAAATTGAATTAGAAGATAGATTTGAAAATATGGGAGCCCAACTTGTAAAAGAAGTTGCAACCAAAACAAATGACGTAGCAGGTGACGGTACAACAACAGCTACAGTCCTCGCTCACTCAATCATCAAAGAAGGCCTTAAGAACCTTGCAGCAGGTGCAAACCCAATTGTTTTAAACAAGGGCCTTAAAAAAGCAACAGACATTGTAGTTGAATATATCAAGGAAAACTCAAAAGAAGTTGAAGACAAGCAAGCAATCGAAAACGTAGGAACAATTTCTTCCCAAGATCACAACATAGGCAAGCTAATCGCTGACGCTATGGAAAAAGTTGGCAACGACGGAGTAATTACAGTTGAAGAATCAAAGACAACTGACACCTACCTTGATCTTGTAGAAGGTATGCAATTTGACAAGGGCTACCTATCACCATACATGGCAACAGACAATGAAAAGATGATAGCAGAACTTGAAGACCCATACATTCTTCTAACAGACAAGAAGATTTCAAACATCCAAGAAATCCTACCACTACTAGAGCAAATCGTTCAAGAATCAAGACCACTTCTAATTATCGCTGATGATGTAGACGGCGAAGCCCTAACAACACTTATCCTAAACAAATTAAGAGGAACCTTCAACGTAGTAGCAGTAAAAGCTCCTGGCTATGGTGACAGAAGAAAGGCCATGCTTGAAGATATAGCAATCCTAACAGGTGGCAAGGTAGTAAGTGAAGACCTTGGTATGGACCTAAAGGAAGCTACAATCGACATGCTTGGATCTGCTAAAAAAGTTAAAGTAGACAAAGATAATACAACAATAGTAGAAGGCAAAGGCGACAAAGATGCCCTAGCTGAAAGAGTTGAAAATATCAGAAACCAAGCAAGCAAAGAAGAAAGCGAATACGAAAAAGAAAAACTTCAAGAAAGACTTGCTAAACTTGCAGGTGGTGTTGCAGTAATCAATGTTGGTGCAGCCACAGAAACAGAAATGCAAGAGAAAAAATACAGGATTGAAGACGCCCTATCAGCAACCAGAGCTGCTGTAGAAGAAGGAATCGTAGCAGGTGGTGGAGTTGTCCTAGTAGGAGCCATTGATAAGGTAGAAGAACTTAGAGAAAGTCTAATAGGCGACGAAAAGACAGGCGCCCTAATCATAGAAAGAGCCCTAGAAGCCCCACTAAGACAAATAGTAGAAAACGCAGGCCTTGATGGATCTGTAATAGTAGAAAAAGTTAAAAACAGCGACAAAGAAGAAGGCTACGACGCCTACGAAAACAAATTCGTAAATATGTTCGAAGCAGGAATCGTAGAACCAACAAAAGTAACCAGATCAGCCCTACAAAACGCAGTAAGCGTAGCAGGAATGATTCTAACAACAGAAGCCGCAGTAGCAGACATCCCAAAAGAAGAACCATCAATGGCAGCACCACAAATGCCAATGTATTAAAGACACGCCTGCCCGGCGCTTAGAGGTCCCTCCACGGAGTGGTCGAGCAAAGCTCGATAGCACGCCCTTCCGGCGAGTAGAGGAGCCCCGCGACTATGTCTAACCCCATTTGTGAAACAAATGGTTGGTAGGCTTGATGCGTAGAAGAGTGGTTCACAGCGAAACTAGAGAGAAATCCGGCTCATGGAGTGGCGCGATAGACAATAAGAAATTGTTGAAAAGTTCTTTCTTGTTAGTATAATGATTGTAACCAAGAAGGATAATATATGCCCATGTAGGCACAAAAAAACCAGGAGTTGCCGCTCCTGGTTTTTTATATTTGGCTAGTTATCGCCTTTGCGTCCGTCTAACCATTTGCAGACGTAGTAAACAACAATTTCTGCCATGACGGATATTAAGAAGGATAAAATAATCTCCATGCAAGCACCTCCTTTCTGTTACCAGAATGGATGCGATAAAATAAGCATTATATCATAATTCAAGCAAAACATAAATAATAAAATACCAGCAACTAATGCCGGCCTTAGCTATACTTATATTTCTCCCTGTTAGCCTTCAAAACTTTTTCGGAATGTTTTAGTCTTTCTAGTTCTTCTTCTGTTAATTTTAGTTTGATGGCTTTTTCCATGCCGTTTTTGCCTAGGACGCATGGGGTAGATAGGTAGATGTCGTCAAGATCATACATGCCTTCCATGAGGGTGGCTACAAGTATTACCTTTTTCCTGTCGTTTACTATGGCGTCGATCATGGAACATACTGTATTTCCAATGCCGCACTGGGTGTGGCCCTTGCCGTCTATTACCCTCCAAGCCTTTTCTCTTACGAGGTTTTCAACGTCATCTCTTGAAAAGCTTGCTGGATTTTATTTTAGGTATTCGTCAAATTGAAGGTTATTGATAAAGATATTTGACCAGGCTACAAATTGGCTTTCGCCATGTTCGCCAAGTACAACTCCCCTTACGTCAGCTGGGTCAATTTCTAAAAGTTTGCATAAGGTTGTATTAAGTCTTGTTGTATCAAGGGCTGTACCAGATCCGATGACTCTTTCCTTTGGAAAACCACTTGCCCTGTAAACTAAATCTGCCATTAAATCGCAAGGATTGCCCACAACTATAAAGATGCCATTAAAACCAGCTGCCACAATTTCTTTGACATAGGCTTCTGTGGCGTCTTTGAACATTTCGTATTCTTCAAGTCTGTCGCGGATGCCGTCAAGACTGCCTGTGGCGGTTACGATTATGTCCCTGTCGGCCATGTCCTTGTAGGATCCCCAGCTCATTTTTACATAGTGTGGGTAGAAGCTTGACGCATCCTCAATATCCATGGCTTGGGCCTTGGCCTTTTCTTCGATTATATCATTGTATTTTATGTCAGAAGCTATTCCCATTCTTGCTGCTGTGTAGCCAACTGCAAAGCCTACAGCTCCTGCACCGATTATTCCTAATTTCATATTTTCACCTCGTCAATATTATAACCCAGAAACAAGAAAATGCATAATTTTTTAACAAAGTCCTTTAAACTTTGTCAGGTAATCCGATTTTTATAAAAATAAAAAAGTTTAATAAAACTATTTACATCTTGCTAGTCTTGTTATATAATATATATAACATATGGAACAAAGGAGGGCTTATGTTTTTAGAAATTGATTTTAAATCTGACTTGCCTATCTATGAGCAAATCAGAAGGGGAATAATTATTGGTCTATCCAAGGGCCAAATAAAGCCAGGTGACAAACTACCTTCTGTAAGGGAGATGGCGGAAAATATTGGGATTAATCTCCACACTGTAAACAAGGCCTACAAGCTTTTAGAGACCGACGGCGTCCTAACCATGGACCGTAGGTTTGGAAGTTTGGTTAGTGGGGGAAATTACCCTATGAAAGATTTTGACAGTGAGAAAATGACATCAGAGCTTGACCTTTTAATTGCTATTGCCAAGCTAAAGGGCCTTAGTGAGGAAGAATTTATAGATCATATTAATAAAAAATGGGAGAATAAAAATGACTGAAGCAAGATTTATAGCAGTAAATTATACATTTGTCCTTGTAATGGTTGGCATAATCCAAGTCTTTGTCCAGACTTTTTCTAAAAAAGGCTACACACTTGGAGTTTCTGTCCCAAAAGATATAGGAGAGACAGAAACCATGAAGCAAATTCTAATAGATTATAAGATAATGACTCTGACTTTGACAATTTTTCTTGGTCTTGTCCAGTATTTTGCCTCCTACCTTACAGAGTCAGTTGGCATAATTACACTCGTCTTTTTTATAAGTATTGCCCTTTTGTCTTTACCTCTAATAATTTACAATAAAAATCTCAAAAATATGACACAGGGGCTAAGCCAAGACAAGAGGAAAATCATCGCCATCGACAACAATGAAGGCAAGGCTGACTTAAGGAAAATAATGGCCATTGCCTACGGAGCATCTCTTTTATTAATAATAGGAGTAAGCTTATTTTTATATATAAATTACGACAAAATTGGCGATAAAATCATTATGCACACTGATTTTGAAGGAAATGTTACAGATATGAGGGATAAAACCTACCTCAATGTATTTTACCCAAGCCTAGTAAGTGCAGGAATGCTTTTGATGTTTTATCTGATAAATCTCATGGTTATTAAGGTTAGGCCAAGGATTTCAAAGGAAAACCCAGAAAAATCTTTGGCAAATAGTAGAAAAGCCCAAAAAGTTTGGACCTATTACTTGGGCCTAAATGCCTTTGTCATGACCTTACTTTTTGAAATCGGAGTTAATTACCTAGCCCTAAAAAATACTAGCATTCCTTTGTATATCCTAACTGGTCTTACAATTATATTATCAATCGGTGGTGTGATTTACCTTGGTATCAAGGTAGGAACTGACGGTTCAAGACTTGATAAGATGGAAGATTTTTCATTTGAGGAAGATGACAAGTATTGGATTTTGGGAGCTGGTTTTTATAACAACCCAGATGATCCAGCAATTTTTGTGCCAAAAAGAGTGGGAGTTGGCTATACAATCAATATAGGTAGGCCTTTGGGCAAGTTTATATTAATTCTAACCTTTTCCATCCTTATCTTTTCTCTAGTTTCCATGTTTATATTTAAATAAAATTCTAATTTCCTCCTTGCGGGTAAAGCAGGGAGGATTTTTTATACAATAATTCATATTCATTATTCATCTTGTTAAATAATTGGTATAAAATTTCACAAATCTATGTTATAATTAGGGAAGAAAAGGATTTTATAGATAGGGAGGAAATCTTATGGATGTTTACGAAATAGCACTCAAAAAACATGAAGAATGGCAAGGCAAGGTTGCAACAGAGGTTAAGGCAAAGGTCTTAAATGCGGAAGACCTAACCTACGCCTACACACCAGGCGTGGCAGAGCCTTGCAGGAAAATCCACGAAGATGAAAGCAAGGCATATGTCTACACTTCAAAGGCAAACACAATCGCAGTTGTTTCTGATGGTTCAGCTGTTCTTGGCCTTGGCAATATCGGACCAAAGGCTGCTATGCCTGTTATGGAAGGTAAGGCTGTACTTTTTAAGGAATTTGGCGATGTAAATGCTGTCCCAATCGTCCTTGACACCCAAGACGCAGATCAAATTATAGAGACAGTCAAAAACATTGCCCCAGGTTTTGGCGGAATCAATCTTGAGGATATTTCTTCACCAAGGTGCGTTTATATAGAAAATAAACTCAAGGAAATCCTTGATATTCCAGTCTTCCACGACGATCAACACGGCACAGCCATTGTAACTGTGGCAGCTTTGATAAATGCCCTAAAGATTGTAAATAAAAAGGTAAGTGACATCAAAGTAGTAATTTCTGGAGCAGGTGCCGCTGGCTATTCTATTACCAAACTTCTTCTAGATTTAGGAGTTAAAAATATCATCGCCTGTGATTCAAAAGGCACAATCAACAAAACCCACCTCGAAGGCTCAAACCCTGTTAAGGCCGAGCTTGCAAAGATAACCAACAAAGACAACCTTGTTGGCAGCCTCAAAGAAGCCATCAAGGGATGCGATGTTTTTGTTGGAGTTTCTGCCCCAGGTGTTATTGACGAGGCTGACATAAAAAATATGGCGGCTGACCCAATTGTCTTTGCCATGGCAAATCCAGTGCCTGAAATCGATCCAGCCCTCGCCAAGGAAGCAGGTGCTGCGGTTGTTGCCACAGGTAGGTCAGATTTCCCTAACCAAATCAACAACGTCCTAGCCTTCCCAGGTATTTTCAGAGGTGCTCTAGATGCCCACGCAGAAGAAATCACAGACTCCATGAAACTTGCCGCAGCAAAGGCTCTTGCAGGTCTTGTAAGCGAAGAGAAACTCTCAGCCGACTACGTAATTCCAGGTGCTTTCGAAGAAGGCGTTGCAGATGCAGTAGCAAAAGCTGTAAAGGCTGAAATCAAGTAGACAAAACTTTAAAAGCAAGAAGGGAAATGTTCGGTTGAAATTTCCTGACACATTTCGTCACCCCCCCGCGCCCTTTCGACGACCGGAGGGAGGAGAAATCTTATAAAGGCAAGACCAAGTAAAATATTGATGTTCAAATATCAGACCACCCCAAGCGGGGTGGCTTTTTATGTCCATTTTTAAATTGAATATAGGCCTAAAACTAGTAAAATAATAGGAGTTTGAGAGAAGAAAAAGAAAGTGGATTTAATGAAAAAAGATATAAAATTAATAGCATTTGACATAGACGGAACAATTATTACCGAGGATCTCAGAGTCCTTGAAGAAACCAAAGAAATAATTAAAGATTTAAAGAAAAGGGGAATCCAAATCGTCCTTTGCACAGGCAGGAGTTTTAACGGATTTTACTGGATAAGGGAAGAGCTGGGCCTTATGGACTTTGACGATTATTCAATCACCTGCACAGGTGCCTTTGTCAGGCAAAACGCCACAGGCAAGGCCCTTATCAAAAAGACTTTATCACCAGGCCAAGCACAGCAAATAGCAGCCAAGCTTGATGACGACAAGATTGACGTCACCATCCACACTAGGGACATCCTTTATAACAAGGCAAGAAAGCCAAATAAATATTTCCTAATAGACAAGTATAAGATGAGGATGCCTTGGCTTAGGTATGAGAATATGGAGGACATCCACGATGACTTGGCCAGGGTTTGCTTTGAAAGCGATATTAAAACCCTTGATGAATTTGAAAAAAGATACAAGGACGACTTCAAAGAAGACTATAAGTATATGAGAAATGACCCAACCATCATTGAAGTCCTAAACAAATATGCTGGCAAGTCTGAAACCCTAGCGGAACTTGCGGATATGCTTGAGATTAAAATGGATGAGGTTATGTATTTTGGCGACGGAGCAAATGATGTCAAATCTTTAGAGGCCGTGGGAGTCGGAGTTGCCATGGGTAATGCTGGCGATGTTACAAAAGAGGCCGCTGATTTTGTAATTGACACCAACGACACACCTGCCATTGCAGAATTTTTGAGAGAATATTTTAATGACTAAATTTGTAGTTTTATCGTCAGGATCTTCTGGAAATTCAGTTTTCATCGAACACGACGGGACAAAAATTTTGGTTGATGCCGGCTTTTCTGGTAGGCAAATCGAAAGACTCCTCGAAAGTGTTGGCGAATCGGCAACAAGACTTGACGGAATTTTCCTAACCCACGAGCACGCCGACCATGCCAAGGGTGCGGCAGTCCTTGCCAAGAGGTTTAAAATCCCACTTTATGCCAACAGGGGGACATGGAAGGCCATCCTTCCCAAGACCAAGAATTTCAAGGAAGAACTCATAGGAGAATTTAAGTCCAACGAGTTTTTAAATTTTAAATCCATGGATATTTATCCGATTTCAACCTACCATGACGCCAACGAGCCGGTAGGTTTTATACTTTACCTAGGCAACAAAAAAATTACGCTGCTCACAGATACAGGTGTGATTGACGATAAGATTGCCTACCAAATCAAGGGGTCTGATATTTATTACCTAGAGGCTAACCACGACCTTGAGGCCCTAAAAATTGGCCCTTATCCCTATAATTTAAAACTCAGGGTCATGGGCAAGATGGGCCATTTGTCAAACGACCAGGCCGCAGAAATCCTAGGTGACGCCCTAGAAGGCAGGGGAGAAGCTGTTTTTCTTTCCCATTTGTCAACCACAAACAACACCGAAGAATTATCCAAAATCACTGTCGAGACCTACCTCAAAGGTCTAGGCCTTGACACCGACAAGGATATATCGCTTGAAGTGTCCAAAAGATACGAACCATCAAGGAAAATCATACTATGACAGACATAAAAGAAATTGAAAAATCACTTATAAAAAAATATAGAAAAGAGCTTTGGTCGCCCTTTATCAAAGCGGTCAAGGAATTTAATTTAATCGAAGAAGGTGATAAGGTAGGAGTTGCCATATCTGGTGGCAAGGATTCACTAATCTTAGCCAAACTTATCGAGGAACTTCACAAACATTCACCGGTCAAATTTGACGTAGAATACCTATGCATGAACCCTGGCTACGACGAAGAAAATTTGAATTTACTAAAAGAAAATCTCGCCTATCTTAAAATCCCAGCCAAGATTTACGACTCTAGAGTCTTTGATATTTCAGAGACCTTGGCCGATGGGGGCAATCCTTGCTATCTTTGCGCGAGGATGAGGAGGGGCTTTCTCTATGCCAAGGCAAAGGAACTTGGTTGTAACAAATTAGCCCTTGGCCACCACTTAAACGACGTAATCGAAACTATCATGATCAACGTCCTCTATGCGGGTAATTACAAGACTATGAAGCCAAAGCTAACCGCCCAAAATTTTGATGATATGCTACTTATAAGACCTCTTTATTATCTGAGGGAAGATGATATCATCAGGTGGAGGGACTTTGCGGAATTAAGGGCCCTTGATTGTGCTTGCACAGTCACCAAATCGAGCGAATCCCACACCAGAAAAAAGGTCAAAGAACTTATAGCAGACCTTAGGAAGGATAATCCAAATGTGGAAATGTCTATCCTAAGATCATCAGAAAATGTCAATTGCGACATGGTCCTAGCCTACCAAATAAAGGGCGAAAAACACTCATTCATGGAGGAATTTAAATGATAATCGACCTATTAAAAGTCCTAATTTTATCAATAGTAGAAGGGGTTACAGAATTTTTGCCCGTTTCATCAACAGGCCACCTTATTCTTGTAAACCAATTTGTAAAACTCGAACCAGAAGGCTTTTCAAACGCCTTTAACGTAATTATCCAGCTAGGAGCCATCCTATCTGTAGTTGTCCTTTACTTTGAAAGGCTCAACCCTTGGACAAAATCAAAGATTAGGCTTCCGAAAAATTACGATGAATTAAATGGCCAATCAAAAGCATATTTTATCCTAAGCCACCCAGATAAAAAAACTATAAATTTGTGGTTTAAGGTCATTGTCGGAGTTCTTCCAGCCATGGTCCTAGGTCTTTTATTTGACGACTTGATTGACCAATACCTTTTTAATCCAATGACCGTAGCCGCCATGCTCCTTGTCTGGGGTCTAATAATAATTTTCGTTGAAAAGAGAAATAAAAATATCAAATACGAATCTTTGGCAGACGTCCCATACACAACAATATTGATGATAGGATTTTTCCAATGCTTGGCCATGGTCCCAGGCACATCAAGATCAGCCGCCACAATCATAGGCGCCATGGTCCTAGGCTTATCTAGGCCTGCCGCTGCAGAATTTTCCTTCTTCCTAGCCATCCCAACCATGCTAGGAGCGACACTTTTAAAACTTGTCAAAAACCTAGGAGGATTTTCGGGAAACCAATGGGCCTTAATCCTAATCGGCATGGTCCTATCCTTTATAGTAGCCTTTGTAGTAATCAAGAAATTCCTAGCCTACGTCAAAAAACACGACTTCATACCATTTGGAATCTATAGGATAATCCTTGCAGTAGTTGTTTTTGCCTATTTTCTAATAGTAAATAAATAAGAATAAATAAAAAACGGTATTTTTGACCTGAATTCCTCCATCCGCATCCCGGATTTTGGTTTTTAGGCCATTATTACCGTTTTTTTATTTCTATAAATTTTATCTTTATAAAGGAAGGGCTTATTATATATTATAAAGCTAAATTTCTTCCAAAAATCCTTTGATTTCCTCTTCTTTTGTTCTGAAAGTAGTTACAAGTCTTATAATTTTTTTGTCTTCTTTTTCTCCGGTTATTTCAAATTGTGCGATTTTTTGCCATTTTTCAAGTTGGTTGTCATCCAAAATTACAAAAATTTGGTTGGATTCGAATGGATAGGCTAATTTGTAGCCTTTTTTATCAAGGCAATCCGCTAAAATTTTTGCCATTTGGTAGGCTTTTTTGGATCCCTTTAGGTAAAAGTCTTGGTCTTTGAAGACTGTCTCCCACATGATTCCAGAAATGAAACCCTTGGCCAGCATAGTGCCTTTTTGTTTGATGAGGTTATTCATATCTTTTTTTAATTCGTTATTTACTACCACTAGGGCTTCGCCAAATAAGAGGCCAGCCTTGGTCCCGCCAAGATAGAAGATGTCGCAAAGCTTGGTTAAATCCTTTAGGTCGTAGTCACATTTTTCTGATGCGAGGGCGGCTGCCATTCTTGCCCCATCTATGAAAAGATAGAGGTCATTTGCCCTGCAATAGGCGTAGATTTCTTCAAGTTCTTTTTTCTTATATAAGGTGCCTAGCTCTGTTGTGTTTGAAATGTAGACTTTTTTTGGGACAGTCATATATTCGGTGGTGAAGGTTTGGTAGGATTTTTTGATTGAATCCTTGGTTAATTTTCCGTTTTCTGCTTCAATTAGTTCGATTTTAAGGCCAGTCGCTTCGATAGATCCTGCTTCGTGACCCTCAATGTGGCCTGTATTGGCGGAAAGGATTGAATCTTGTTGGCGCATGCCAGCTGCAGCCCCAATTATATTTGCTCCTGTACCTCCTGGGAGTAAGTAAATGTCTACATTTTCATCTCCTAGGGCTTTTTTTATGAGTTTTCTGGCATTTTCGCTATGGGGATCTGTCCCGTATCCAGGATTTTTTTCGTCTATGGCTTCTTTTAGGGCATCGAGGATTTGAGGATAGCATATTGAGTTATAATCATTTACAAAAAAATACATATTTCCCTCCTTTTTTTTAGTGCTTGCTACCAATATTATATCAAAAATTGTTTAAAAAATTAAAATAATTATATTATAGAACGCTTTCCAGCAGTATATGAAAAGAGATTGCCAAAATATAACAATAATTATTATCAAATAGTATTGATATTCATTATCCCCTATGATATCATATAGCTATAAAGAGAGGTTTTAACTCGATTTACATATATATATGTGTGGAAAGGAGCTTTTATGCCTATCACATTATGTAGTATTGGTGACTTAGTCGAGGTCATCAAAATAAAAGGTGACGATAAGGTCATCAAACACTTGCAAAACCTAGGTTTTGGCAAGGGACGACAAATTAAAGTACAAAGCTTTGACGGAGTTAATTACATATTTTCTATTGATGATAATAGGTTCGCTCTAAACAAAGATTTGGCAAAAAAAATTATAGTTAGAGAGGTTCAATAATGAGTTTTTTGAATGAAGTGCCTATAAAAAGCACAGTCAGGGTAACCAAGGTGGGCGGAGATGGCCCTACCAAGAGGAGGATTATGGATATGGGTATTACAAAAAATACTGAAATCTATATCAGAAAGGTAGCTCCTTTAGGAGACCCTATACAAATTAATTTAAGAGGATATGAACTAAGCATCAGAAAAGATGACGCAAAGAATATAAGTGTGGAAAAGATATGACATTTAGAGTAGCTTTAGCAGGTAACCCTAACTCAGGAAAAACCACCCTTTTCAACGCCCTAACAGGCTCAAATCAAAGGGTTGGCAACTGGCCAGGTGTTACTGTAGATAAAAAAGAAGGTCTTTTAAAAGGCCACAAAGACATTATTATTGAAGACTTACCAGGAATTTATTCCCTATCTCCATATACTATGGAAGAAGTTGTTTCTAGGGAATACCTCCTTAACGAAAAACCAGATTTAATCATCAACCTAGTTGACGGATCAAACTTGGTAAGAAACCTATACCTTACAAGCCAATTATCAGAGCTTGGTATTCCAATGCTTATATCCCTAAACATGATGGATATAGTAAGAAGCAAGGGAGATCAAATTGATGTTGATGCTTTATCTAAGGAAATAAATGCGCCTATAGTCGAAACTATAGCAGCTAGGGAAAAAGGTATTGACGAATTAATCAAAAAAGTCTTAGAGCTTGTAAAGGGCGGGGAAAAACCAAATACTATGGTTTTCGATGCTGAACTTGAAGACGCTCTAGGAGCAATTTCAGAAGACTTAAAACCAATTGTTGGCGAAGATTTTTCTAGGTATTATGCAATAAAGGCTTTTGAAAGTGATGATGAATCAATGAACCACATCACAATTCCTAGTGATGTTTTAGCTAAGATTGAAAAAATTAGAAATGACTTTGAAGCAAAAGAAGATGATGATTGCGAGTCAATCATTACTACAGGTAGGTATGAGAATTTAGCTGAACTTTCTGATAAGGTTCTAGTAAAGGCTCCTGTAAAACCATCTATAACAGATAAGGTTGATAAGATTGTAACTAGTAGAATCTTAGGTCTACCAATCTTTGCCCTTGTAATGTTTTTGGTATTTTTCGGTGCAGTTTATGAACATTCACCAGGAACTATGGGTACTGATGCAGTTAACGGCTTCTTTGAAGATACACTTACACCAGCAGTTGGTGCTTGGATGGAAGGAGCTAATATAAACCCAGTTCTCCAATCATTAGTTACTGACGGTGCACTTGCAGGTGTGGGAGCAGTACTTGGATTCTTACCACAAATGATGGTTCTATTTGCTCTATTATCAATACTTGAAGATATAGGTTATATGGCAAGGGTTGCCTTCATCATGGACAGACTTTTCAGAAGATTTGGTCTATCAGGTAAATCATTCATCCCAGCCATGGTTGCAACAGGATGTGGTGTACCAGGTGTCCAAGCATCAAGAACAATCGAAAATGAAAGAGATAGAAAGATTACAATCATGACAGCTACTTTCATGCCTTGTTCAGCAAAATTACCAGTAATTGCCCTAATCGTAGGTGCATTTTTCCCAGAACATCGAGCCTTAGTATCATTCTCATTCTATGCGATTGGTATAGCTTCAATTGTATTTTCTGGTATTATCTTAAAGAAATTTAAACAACTTGCTGATGAACCAGCACCATTTATCATGGAGCTTCCTCCATACCACGCACCAAGAGTAAAATCAGTTTTAACTGACGTTTATAACAAGTCTAAGGCCTATGTTAAGAGAGCAGGAACAATAATCTTCCTATCATCTATCATAATTTGGTTCTTAACAAACTTTGACTTCAGATTACAATTGATTGAAGAAAACTCAGAAGGATCAATCATAGCTGTATTAGGTTCTGTAATCGGTGTAATCTTTAGGCCAATAGGATTTGGAAGCTGGCAATCTACAGTTGCAACAATTTCAGGATTCGTTGCAAAAGAGAACGTAGTTTCTACAATGGGCGTTGTTTTAGGCCTTGGTAGTGATGTTGCAGAAGATACACCAGAATTGCTTCAAGCTTTCGGCGCTGCAATAGGAACACCAGTTGCAGGTTATTCATTCTTGCTATTTAACATGCTTTGCATGCCATGTTTCGCAGCAGTAGGTGCTATTAAGACAGAAATGGATGACAATAAGTGGACAGCAATCACTATTGCTTATCAAATGGGCTTTGCCTATATAGTAAGCTTAATCTTCTACCAACTAGCAAGCTTCTTTGCTTATGGTAAATTTGGAATAGGCACAGTACTTGGAATAGTAGCCCTAATATTCTTCATCTACATGGTTATTAGAAAACCATACGTAAGAAAGAATATCGAATACGATAAGTCTTTAGCATAAGAGGAGAAATATTTCTCCATAGAGAAAGAAGGAAATAATGAACTTACAATCATGGATTCTCCTAGCAGTCATACTAGCAGTTTGTACTTATATAGTATATACTAAATTTGTAAAGAAAAGTGACTCATGCGGATGTGGAGAATGCTCAGCTTGTTCTAGCAAGGATAAGAAATCTTGCTGTGATTAATATTTTATAAAATGTATAAAGTAAAAGGCTCTACAACCGTAGGGCCTTTTATTTTAGGGATTTTTGAACCTTTAAGTGGTATATTTATCCTATGAGGATAGAAATTAACAAGAAACGCTACAGGGACTATGATTCCTATATGAAGGAAAAATTTAATAAAAAAATCATCAAATTGCCCTTAGATGGCGGTTTTACCTGTCCAAATAGGGATGGAACTATATCCAAAGAAGGCTGTATTTTTTGCTCAGACGCAGGCTCTGGTGAATGGACTTTTGGGAAAAAATCAATTAGAGAACAAATTTCCCACCAAAAGGCTAGGCTCTCAAAAGAAGGAAGACCAGAAGCCTATCTTGGATATTTTCAAAATTTTACCAACACATATGGAGAACTTTCAAGGCTTAGAAAACTCTATTATGAGGCTTTGACAGCTGATGATATAATAGGACTTGCCATAGCGACCAGGGCGGATTGTTTGTCTGACCAGATCTTAGATTTACTTGAAGAAATCAATGATAAATATTTTCTAATAGTTGAGCTTGGCATGCAGAGTGTAAATGACAAGACTTTGCAAATGATAAATAGGGGTTATGACCATGAAATTTTTGACTCTGGCCTTAAGAAACTAAAGGCTAGGGGAATTAAAGTTCTAGTCCACATGATTGTGGGTCTACCCTTTGAAGGCTATGATGATTATATGAAGACTATTTCTTATATAAATGAAGCAGCGCCATGGGGAATTAAAATCCACAACCTCTATGTAGAGAAAAATTCCAAGCTAGAAAAGTTTTACCTGGAAAATAAGCTCACTTATGGTATGGATATGGATGAATATGTTAAAATAGTGGTAGAGATTCTTAGGAAATTAAGACCAGAGATTGTCATAAATAGGTTAACAGGGGATGGGATAAATGATAAAATCGCCTTTCCACTCTGGTCTAAAAATAAGGCTAAGATTTTAACCAGCATTGATAAGATGATGAAAGATAAAAATTATAGACAGGGGGATTTATGGAAAGAAGAATAGATAAGAGATTTTTTACAAATGCACTTAGCGAAGACGGAACCTATACAGCCAAGGATAGGTCACTTTTGCTAGTAGTTGATATTCAGCCAAAGCTCATGGTAACCATGGAAAAGGGTGAAAGGACAACCAGAAATACTGTTGGCCTTATCAAGGCTTTCAAAAAGTACGGTATGGCAGTTCTTGCAACAGAGCAATATCCAAAGGGCCTTGGAAGGTCTGATGAGGAAATTTTGGCAGAAATTGAAGAGGATAAGATATTTGCAAAGACAAGTTTCAACGCTCTAACTCCAGAAGTTTACGAATTTATCAAGGAAAATAAAATCGAAAAAGTCTTTGTGACAGGGGCAGAAGGCCACATTTGTATCTACCAAACCATTAGAAGCCTTTTAGATATGGGCCTTGATGTATTTTACGTTGATGATGCGATTTCGTCTTATTCTGATGAGCTTAAGAAAATTGCCAGAAAATCCCTAAGAGATATGGGAGCTGTCCTTGTAAATACAGAGCTAGTTCTATTTGACCTTGCCGTTGATAGCAAGGACCCAAATTTCAAATTTGTTTCAAACTTAGTAAAAGAATTAAGAAAGTAGGAGGAAAAAATGACAGATTTACCTAAATGCCCATCTTGTGGTGAAAATTATACCTATAAAGACGGACATATCTATGTCTGTCCGATTTGCTTCCACGAATGGTCCGACAAGGAAGAAGAGGCCGTAGAAAAGGCTAAAGTTACCAGAGATGCTGTATGCAATATCTTAGAAGATGGCGACAATGCAAGTGTTGTAAAGGATTTGAAATTAGGATCTGAAACAATAAAGCAAGGAGCCAAGGTGACTAATATAAAAATTTTGGAAAATCCAGTAAATGGCCACGATATAGATGCCAAGGTAGAAGGCTTTGGGTCTTTGTATTTGAAATCTTCTGTTATAAAAAAGGTTAACTAAGGAGATTACCCTGTAATACAAAGTAGAAAAACTCTCTCTCAATCTACCGCCAAGTAGGTTTGGGGGAGAGTTTTGTTTGTCTTATCCAAGATAAGTTATTTTTTTATTTCATTTTTAAATAACTATTTTATTTACAGTTGAATCTTCGTTCTAAGGGAGAGCCCAGGGGGACTTTCCGCCGCTCTCGGCCGCTGGGCAAATTGTCCCCCCACCGGCTCTTCATTAAACCCTCGGCAAGCCCGTCGGCTCGTGGAGACCTACCCCCTCCAAACGGCTCCTTAGCGGAGGGCGAAAGATGAAGCTTGCCCGTCGGCAAGCTTTTTTTAGTAAGGAGCCTCCTGTTTTAGTTAATTATTATCCAAACTAATTTCTAATCACAGTTTGCTAAAAACTAATAACTCGCTAACGCTCAAACAATTAGTTTTCTTAACGCAATCTGTGATTAGAAATCTTTACTCGGTAAATAAGATAAATGGTTTCGAGGTATCAGATGTTGCCAGGCTCGTTTGTCTTGCCAAAAAAGGTTAAATAGAAAATTAATTTTTAAATTTATTTTCAATACCACAGTGCAATTTCGACAGAAGGAACCTAGTGAGTGACGAGAAATCTCATCAATTAGGTACCAGGTTGTATGGAAGATATTCTTCTTAGTTAATTAAAATTTTGCTATCGTAAATTTTTGCCTAAACCTAGATGGATTTCTTATTTTTGTTAATTTTTTGCTAACTTTTACGTTTGGAATAAGTGGCTTATAAGAGTATAATAGGCTTGAAATTTACTAACGTTTTCTTGGAAAAAATTTGTTATCAAAGGAGATTTAATGTTTAACAAAGATGATTTTAAGGCGGTTAATGCCGTTAGAACCCTTTCCGTTGCTCAAATAGAAAAGGCTAATTCTGGCCACCCTGGCCTTCCTATGGGGGCTAGTCCTATGGCTTATGCCTTATTTAACAAGGTTTTAAAGGCAAATCCTAAAAATCCTAGCTTTTTTGACAGGGATAGGTTTGTTTTATCTGCTGGTCATGGATCTGCTATGCTTTATTCACTTCTTCATTTGTCTGGCTATGACATTTCTATGGATGATTTAAAAAACTTTAGGCAAATAGGATCTATTACTCCAGGTCACCCAGAAGTTGGGATGACTCCTGGTGTTGAGGTTACAACAGGCCCACTTGGCCAAGGTATAGCCCAGGCTGTAGGTCTTGCTGCAGCTGAAAAGCATTTGGCTGCTCTTTATAATAAGGAAGATTTAAAACCAATCGACCACTACACCTACGTTCTTTGCGGTGATGGCGACCTTATGGAGGGCGTTTCCTATGAGGCAATGAGCCTTGCAGGTCATTTGAAACTTGACAAGCTAATTATCCTTCATGATTCAAACGACATTTGCCTTGACGGCGATCTTGATACATCTTTTTCTGAATCTGTAAAAGACAGGGTCCTTGCACAAAATTGGGCCTATGACAGGGTCGAGGATGGGGAAGACTTAGAAGCAATCCTTTCTGCAATCGAAAAGGCCAAAGAAAATGACAAGCCAACCTTAATAGAAGTTAAAACTGTGATTGGTTTTGGCTCTGTAAACCAAGGAACTAACAAGGTTCACGGTGCACCAATAGGAGCTGAAGATTTTGAAACAGTTAAAAAAGCCTATGACTGGAATGCTGAAGATTTTGTAATCTCAGATGACATTTACCAAACTTTCGAAAATGGCATTGCTAAACGTGGCAAAGAAGCCAACGACGCTTGGGATGGCCTTATGAAAGAATATGGTGAAAAATATCCAGAAGACTATAAGGAATTAATGGCTGGAATCAACAGAGAATTACCAGAAAATTTCCTTGACCAAGTTAGAAAATATTCTTATGAAGATAAGGCTCTTGCGACTCGTGCTTCAAGTGGGGAAATCTTACAAGATTTAGCCCAAGTTTCTAGAAATATTTGGGGAGGATCGGCAGATCTTTTCTCATCAAACAAGACAGACATAAAAGACTCCAAGGCATTTAGAGACGAATCTCCAGAAGGCAGAAATATTTGGTATGGTGTTCGTGAATTTGCTATGGCAGCTATTGGTAACGGAATTATGGCCCATGGCGGAACCTTCCACCATGTGTCAACCTTCTTTGTCTTTGCTGATTATCTAAAGGCTGCAGTTAGACTTTCAGCGCTTTCACATTTGCCACTTTCTTATGTGATGACCCACGATTCTGTGGCAGTTGGTGAAGATGGTCCAACTCATGAGCCAATCGAGCAACTTGCAATGCTTAGGGCTATTCCAAATACTGTGGTTATTAGACCAGCAGATGCAAACGAAACCAGACTTGCTTGGAAGGTCGCTCTTGAAAGCAAGGATAGGCCAGTTGTTATTGCCCTTACCCGTCAAAATGTACCAAACCTTAAGGAAACAGAAAACCTTGAGTCAATCGATAAGGGTGCCTACATTATAAAAGATAGTGAAAATCCAGAACTAATCCTAATTGCAACAGGATCTGAAGTGGATCTTGCTCTTGAATCCGCAAAAGTTTTAGAAGAAGAGGGCAAGGCAGTAAGAGTAGTATCTATGCCATCTCAGGAATTATTCAAAGAACAAGATGGGGATTATAGAGAGAAAATATTACCATCTGCAATTAGAAACAGGGTTTCTATAGAAATGGGAACTTCCTTTGGTTGGGGAGCTTTCACAGGTCTTGACGGCCTAAACATCTCAATAGATAGATTTGGTATATCAGGTCCAGGTGGGGATGTTGCTAAAAAACTTGGTTTTAATGTAGAAAACATAGTTAAAGAAATCAAGGATAAATTCTATTAAATATGTAATATAAAGAAAAATCTAAGCTGTGGTCCCCTGGACCATAGCTTTTTTGCTAGAAAATGTATATAATAATAGAAAAGAGTCTTATGAAAGAAGGATTTTATGAAGATATTAGAATTACTTGCAAACGGCAATGAAACAATAGAACTACTTACAGTTGTGGACTATCTTAGAAGGGCAGGAATTGAAATCGACATGGTTTCAACCACTGGCTCAAAAAATCTAAAGACTAGCCATGGAGTTAACTACCAAGCTGACTTTCTCCTTGAAGAAATAAATCCAGCTGACTATGACGGAGTCTACATACCAGGCGGTACTGCTGGTGCGGAAAGTCTTAGAGATAATGAAAAAGTTATTGAAATTGTAAAAGATTTTGATAAGGCAAATAAACTTATAGCAGCTATTTGTGCAGGCCCAATTGTCCTTGATAGGGCAGGAGTTTTGGCAAATAAAAAAGCGACTTCCTTCCCAACTATAAAAGCAGAACTTAAAAACATTGGCCAGTACATTGACGATGAAATAGTTGTGACAGATGGGAACATCACCACAGGCAGGGGAGCTGCTGTGACAAACTATCTAGCCCTTAGACTTGTGGAAATTATCAAGGGTGAGGAAGCAAAGGAAGAGATAAAATACGGCACCCAACACTCAGCTGTTGAAAAATACTTTGATATAAGGTTTTAATCTATGAAAAATGTCAGAAAAATATTTATCCTAGGTGGGGCAAATCTTTTTGGGAAAACCACAATTAGCCATGCCCTGGGCCTTGGCTATGCTGTTAAGGCAGTAGATCTCATAAAGCCAAGAGAATTTGAAAATACAAAGAATCTTGAATTTATATTAGCAGATTTTTTTGCCCTTTCTGATGGTGAGGCCATTAGCCTGATGGAAGATTGCGATAGCTTTATCTATGCAGGTGGGGTTTCTGATTTGACTGTGCCAAGAAAACCTGCTGGCAAATTTTTCTATGAAAAAAATGTTCTCCCAACTGGCAGAGTTGCAAGACTTGCAAAAAAAGCTGGAATCAAAAATTTCCTTCTTTTGGGAGATTATAGGACAGAGATAGGTGAAAAAAATGAAATTTTAAGAAAAAACGCCTACCACAAGGAGCCTTATATCCAAACCAGGCTCATGCAAGAAATGATCGCAAATTTTGAGGGCGAACCTTTTATGAATGTATCTGTCCTAAGGCCAGGCCTTGTAATAGGAAAGACTGATAAATCAATACTCGGAGCCTTAATTAACCTTGCTAGCGTTAATGATAAAATACCGGTCACAGCTGGAGTAATTCCTTTAATATCAGCTGAGTCCCTAGCTAAGGCAGCGATTTACGCCCTTGAGCTAGAAGGTGATAAGAAGACCTACGCAGTTTCAACTTCAAAGATTTCCTACAGAGATTTGTTTAAACTAATTATTGAAGTTATGGGAGAAACTGACGAGAAGACCTTGGTTGATAAGACTTTTGAAGACCTCCTTCCAGCCTACGAAAGAGATGCTAAGCTCACTGAAAAAAGAGGTCTTGAGCATGGCATTAGCCAGGTAAACATGCTAAGGGCAATGACCATGGATTTAAGTTTCAAATCAGACTTTGACCTAGGAAAAGAAGATTTAAATGATAATCTTAAGGAAATGATTAAATTTTACTTAAATGAAGATCAAGAATTAACCGAAGATGAAAAATATAATGAAGCAGAAAATATTATAGAAAATCCTGCAAAATAAAGAAGACTGAAATTTGAAATTTCAGTCTTTTCTTTAGGAAAAATGGTTTATAAAAAATGTTATTACTATTGGATTTGTAAAATTAACTGCGATGGCGAGAACTATTGGGAAGATAAACATCGCCAGGTCTGCTGGGCCTTTTTCCTCGATAATAGCCTCCATATTTGCCATGGCATTTGGAGTTTGACCAAGGCCAACCCCGCAGTGGCCTGCCACCATAACAGCAGCATCGTAGTCACGACCTAAGATATTAAAGGTCACAAGGCTGGTATAAAGAGCTATAAAAATTGCCTGGGCAATTAAAATGATAAGCATAGGTCCAGCAAGACCTAAAATTGCCGAAATATTTAAATTAATAAGGGCTAGGGATAAAAATAGGCTTAGGGAAATATTTCCCACTAGGTCGATATTATCCATATCGAGTGGTTTTTTGAGGGAATCGTAGATATTTCTCACAATGAGGCCTCCAAATTGGCAGCCCACATAGTAAGGGAAATTTACGCCGGTTTTAGCCAGGATTTTGTTGATAAAAGTACCGAGAAAGGCAGCTAGACCGATAATTATAATGGCCTTAGTCAGGGTTTTCTGGTTGGTTAAACTTTTTATATCAAAATTATTTTCCTTTGAAAGGGATCCCTTAGTTACAAGTTTATTTTTGCTGATCAAACGTCTGGCTGTAGGACCACCCACAAGAGATCCTGCCAAAAGGCCAAAGGTTGCGGCGGCGACTCCTATTGTAATATTTGATTCGGCTCCCATTTCTTCCATGATTTTGCCAAAACTTATGGCAGAACCAATCCCACCAGTCATTGAAGTTGACCCCATGGCTATACCGTGGAGAGGGTTTATGCCAAGGACTTTGGCAAGGCTAACCCCAATTATGTTCTGGAGGGGTAGAAGGATTATAATTGCTATTGCAAGTTTTATTCCAAGAGATCCTGATTTTTTGAGCATGGCAAAGGATGCTGAAAGACCTATGGCTGTAAAAAATATATTCATGAAGAAATCTTGGAGGATTTTGTCAAATTCAAGCTTTGCAATTCCACTTTTCTCCAAAATTAAAACTAAGATTGAAATTATTAGGCCACCAATAACAGGGCTAGGTATAAAAAAAGTTCTTAAAAAACTAAATCTATCTTTTAAGAAATTGCCCAGGATAAGGGCAAAAATGGCGAGTCCCAGGCTTTGTAAGATGTCTAATTCTATGGTCATACTTTCCTCTTTTTCCTGATTTTCTGGATACAATCCAAATATTTAGCCTTATTATATTTTTTTTTGCAAAAATAACAATATTTCTGGTCTTTTTCTTGAAAAGTCAATGCATTTTATAATATAATAATAAGATAGGAGAGAAGAGATGAAATTTTTATTTTACTTATCAGGATTTGCCTTATTTTACGCAATGATAGGCTATCCAATAGTGCTTCTCATTTTAGAAAAGTTTATCAAGAGGAAAAACGACCAGGATTATTCCTATAAGCCTTTCGTTTCTGTGATAATTTCTGCCTACAATGAAGAAGATGTAATTGAAAAAAAGCTAGAAAACATCATACAAACTGACTATCCTTCCTATGAGGTCATTATTGCAAATGACGCTTCTAATGACAGGACAGTTGAGATTTGTGAAAAATTTATAAAAGACCATCCAGATTATGACATCAAGGTAAATACAGTAGTTAACCACCTTGGCAAGACCAACGCCCAAAATGAGGCGGTTGAAGCTGCTAAGGGCGAAATTATTGTATTTTCAGATGCTAATTCTATGTTTAAACGAGATGCCATCGACGAACTCGTTTCATATTTTACTGCTGATGACATTGAATATGTTTGCGGGTCCCTAATCTATATGGAAGATGTGGATGTATCTTCTGCTGTTGCAGAAAATACTTACTGGAATTTCGAACTTAAATTAAGAAAAATCGAGTCAAATATAAAGACTATTGTAAATGGCAATGGAGCAATTTATGCCGTTAGAAAGGCCGATTATAGGCACATAGACCTGGTAAATAGCCACGATTATGAATTACCTTTATACGCCGGCCTTAACCACAAAAGGGCCCTTTACAATCCAAAAGCAATTGCAGTTGAAAAAGCAGGCCAAACCACAGCTGACGAGTTTAAGAGAAAGGTGAGGATGCAAAGAAGGATTCTTACTAATATCTTTACAAATCTTAGAAGGCTAAATATTTTCGAATATGGTTGGTTCTCATTTTTCCACTTTGGCCACAAGACTTTGAGGTACATGCAGGCATTTTTCCACATAGTGTTATTTATAGCCAACCTGGCAGTTTTAAATGAAGGAATCTTTTATAAATTATTTTTCCTAGGCCAAGTTGCTTTTTATACCCTTGCTGTAATTGGCCAATTATCAAAGGCAAAAAGCAAGATTTTCTACTTCCCAAGGTATTATTGTGCTATGATGCTAGCCCAAATCCTAGGCGGTTACAAAGAGCTTAAGGGAGGTTCAAAGGCCACTTGGGAGAAGGCAGAGACAACAAGAAAGCTATGAGAGTTGAAGTTTTAATCTCCGCTATGAATGTGGAAGATATAAATTTTTATAAGAAATTTAACCTGGAATGCGACGCTCTTATCATAAACCAGGCGGGTAAAAACGCCTACCAAGAAGTTTATGATGGTGGCAAAAAAATCAGGATGATAACAACAGACACAAAAGGCCTGGCCCGTTCGAGAAACCTAGCCCTTTTAAATTCTACAGCAGATATAGTAATTTTTGCTGATGACGATGAGGTTTTTGAAACCGGATATTTAGAAAGGGTTAAAGATGGATTTATAGAATATCCAGATGTTGATTTTTTCGTCTTTAAGACTATAGTTTACCAAGATGGCAAGGAAATAATTAAGGTTCAAGAAGAAAAAAACTTAAGTTTTTATAATTGCTTGAGGTATGGATCTGTACACTTTGTTTTTAGAAGAGAAGCCCTTGCCAGGGCCAACCTCTACCTACCAGTAATGTTTGGAGCAGGAACAGAATTAGGGTCTGGTGAAGATTCTATTTTCATCCTATCTGCCATTAGAAAAGGGATAAAGGTAAGGACTAACAAAAGCCTAATTGCCAAGGTTTATAACGATGATTCAACCTGGTTTGAAGGATATAATGAAAAGTATTTCTACGACAAGGGAGCCCTAGCTAGGGCACTTTTCCCAAGATTGTACAAACTATATATAGGGTATTTTCTGTATGCGCACCCGGAAATGCTTAGAGAGATAAAAAAAGATAGGGCAAGAGAAATCATGCTTGAGGGTGCTAGAGAATTTGGAGGATATAATGGAAAATAGAAAATCGAAGTTTACAGCCTTCTTATCGTCTATTATAGCCGGCATAATAGTGGCCATGGTCGTGTATTTTGGCCTAAACTTTGCGGGTTATAAGGAATATAGGGCGTCTGCTAAACTTGTAACAACATCAGTAGAAAATTTAAATGAAGAAAACCCTGCGGCAACTTTTGCAGGAACCTTAAATTCTAAGGCAATTAAGGCAAGAACCTTGGAGAATTTAAAGATAGATTGGCCTGAATCTAAACTTGATTCTAAGTTAAGCCTAACACCAATTGCATCTTCACCAATTATTGAAATATCAGTAACTGATACCAATAAATCAAGGGCAGAAGACTTGGCAGATGAGTATGCAGACCTATCTGTGACAGTTATAAATAATATCTACAACACAGGGGCAAATGTTATGGAATATGCCTATCAAAACGCCAATGTTGTCGATAATACAATTAAGTATGCAACTTATGCAGGACTTGCAGGATTTTTAATTTACCTAATTATTTCTCTAGTTAGTGTTAGTCGCCATAACCACAAGCTTAAGAAAAATAAGGCAAAAGACTACAAAAAAGAAGAAAAAAAGGCAAAAAACCAGGTCAAAAAAAACAAAGAAGAAATTGAAGAAGAGGAAATTCTAGAAGAGGACGTGGACTTTGAAGGAGATGATGATTTTGATGAAAAAATCGAAGAAGAAAGTCCAGAAGTCCTTAAAGACCTTGAAGATGAGATAGAAGTCAAGGAAGAAACTAGACCTCTTGAACAAGTAAGTGAAGAAGCTGGCGAAGATTTTGCCGCTACAAGAAAAATCGACAAGGCCGACATAGACAAGGCAAGACAAATCGACGAGGCTAAGGCAGAAGAAGTAGACAAGCTAGATGAAGTTATTGAGGAAGAAAAAGGTGGCAACAAGATTGAGATCTTAGGCAAACTTCCAAAATACCAGAGAGGAGCCCTAGATGTTTAGAAGAAAAAAAGTTGACGAAAAAAGAGAAATCCTCCTCCAAGCCTTTTATAATCTAGAAGATAAGCTAACAAGGAACCTAGGCGTAGACGACGTTGTAATCGCCTTTACAGCCACAGATGATAGGACCATGAAAATGGATTCAATCTACACTATGGCAGGTCATTTGGCCGAAGAAGACGAAAGAGTCCTTGTGATAGATGCTAACTTAAGGGCAGATGAACTTGAAGAAATGAAGGGTTTTTACAACAAAAGAGGTTTTGTAGATTGCCTTTTAGGCGATTTTAGAGCAGACGATGTTCTTGTTAGAGAAAGCGACAACCTTCACCTCCTTATGACAGGTAGAGTTTCTGAGTATGAAGATATGTATCTTGAGCCATCAACAATTACAAATTTCTTTGCAGATTGTAAGGATAGGTACGACTACGTCTTTATCAATACTAAGGAAAATATCGGCATAGCTGAGGCCAATGTATTCTGTGGCTTGGCAGATAAGGCGATAATATTTAGTACAGAAGAAAATTTAAATTCCTACCTCCTTGAAGAATCAACCAGCCAACTTGAAAAGGCCGGTGCTGATATTAAGGGAGTTATAATTTCAGACTATGTTTACGATGATAGTGAACTCGATGACCTTTTTGGAGGTAAATAATGAAAAAAATTAGCGCAATTTTAGCTTTAGGACTTATATTAAGCCTAACAGGCTGCAAGGATGATCCATATACCTCAGTAAGACATCCAGAAAATTCTGGTACAGAAGTGGCTGACGAAGTAAAGCCAAGTGAAAATACAGATGAAAACAAAGAAAATCCTGAAAATTCAGACCAAAGAGAAGTAGGGGAAAAAGAAATAAGTGACCAGGTCAGAGAAGAAATAACTGACGGAGTTGAATTTAGGGTAGAAGACACTGTAAATATGCGTCTTGCCCCATCAGAAAACTCTGCTATTGTTGCCGAAGTTGGCCCAGATGACGAAATTCTAAACCTAGGAGAAACTGAAGGATGGACCAGGGTTACAGTAAATGGCAAGACTGGCTATATCAGATCAGATCTTTTAATTAAAAATTAAAGAAAGGGGTTGTTTATTAACAACCCTACTTTTATGCCAAATTTTATAAAGATATGTTATAATACAAGTAGAGAGGTTTAAATGATTGATATAATAAAAAATATGTTTATGCCAATCTTTGCAGTAGTTGCTGTAATTAGCCTAATTGACTTTCTTTTGGAAGCAAGGAAGCTTTCTGCTTATGTAAGCGCAGTCACAGGCATTGTTGCAGCTATTTCCTTGGTTATATCCATAATAAACCCAAACAGCGATTTGTTTATGCAATTATATTTATTGTTATTTTTATTATCAATATCGCTGGTGATTTTGGCCCTACAAAAGCAAATAGATGCTTTTACTGTTATTGGTATAGCCCTGATGGTTGTAATGTTGTATCTACTATTGAGATTTCCATTAATATGAAAACGAGGAATATATGATTAAAATCAAAAACTTAAAGAAAATTTATGATAACGGTTATGAAGCCCTAAAATCTGTCAACCTTGATATAGAAGATGGGGCCTTGGTGACTCTTCTAGGTCCAAGTGGTTGTGGTAAATCTACAATCCTAAATATCATAGCAGGTATTTTGGACCCAACAGCTGGAGATATAGAATTTGATGGCGAATCAATCGTCAACAAACACCCAAAGGACCGTGATATAGGCATGGTTTTCCAAAACTACGCCCTTTATCCACACATGACCGTCCTTGAAAACATCATTTTTCCCCTAGTTGTAGGTGAAAATAAGATTAAAAAAGAAGAGGCAATTAAGATTGCCCAAAAATACATGGAATTAACTTATATTACTGATATTCAAAACAAAAAACCAAAGGAAATATCAGGTGGCCAACAGCAAAGAGTGGCTATAGCAAGAGCTTTAGTTAAAAATCCAAAAACTCTTTTACTTGACGAACCTCTTTCAAACCTTGATGCAAGATTAAGGCTTTCTATCAGGGAAGAGATTAGAAATATAGTTAAAACTGTTGGGGTTACAACAATTTTCGTAACCCACGACCAGGAAGAAGCCCTATCAATTAGCGATTATATCGCCCTAATGGATAAGGGAGTCATCCAGCAATACGATATTCCACAAAATCTTTATCTTGAACCAGCAAATCTTTTTGTGGCAAAATTTATCGGCAACCCTATTATCAATATCTACGATGTTGAAAATAAGGGGGATGGTTTTGTAAATGGCGATTTAATAATTGAAAAAGAAAAATTAGTAGAAGCTAGAAAAAAATCTGACCTAAGCGGAAATACCTATCAGGTTGGTATTAGGCCTGAGCATTTCAAACTCGACACCAATGGCAATTTAGAAATCAATGTAGAATCTCGTGAGATGATTGGTAGGTATATGATCCTACACTTTACTCTAAACGGACAAGCTTCAAGGATGGTTGTTGATTCTGCCCTTGATATCAATCCGGGCGATAGGATTAAGATCTCAATCGACCACAAGGCAATCTACCTCTTTACAGAAGATGGAGAAAGGGTCTACTAATGAAAAAGAAAATGACCTACAGGGCAGAGACCACCAACAAGGCCTGGCTCTTCCTTTTACCAGCCCTGTTTTTTATACTAATCTTTAACGTTTATCCTTTAATTAGGACCTTTTATATGGCTGTCCACAGCAATAATATCCTAAACCCACAATTTGTTGGTTTATCAAACTTTCCAGCAGTTTTAAATGACAAATTATTTAGGATGGCCATGAAAAACACCCTAATTTATTCAATAACAGTTGTGCCTTTATCTTTGATAATTTCAATGTTTATTGCCTTGATTTTAAATCAGAAGATTATTGGCAACAAGTTTTTTGAGACAATCTTTTTTATACCTTATCTAACCAGCGTTATCGCTGTAGGTATTGTATTTAGGTATTTATTTAACGGCCAATACGGTTTTATCAACCACATGCTTTCCTTTATTGGAATAGGGCCTATAGAATTTTTAAACAATCCTGACTACAATATGCTAGCGGCCATTATCTTTGGTGTTTGGAACGGCCTTGCCTTTAATATCATTGTAATCCTTTCAGGCCTTCGAGGTATTGACCAGGATTACTACAAGATAGCCGACACCTTTGGGGCAAGCGGCTGGGAGCAATTTAAAAAAATTACCCTCCCACAGCTTACAAATATAATTACCTTTTTGTTTTTGACAAGCTTTATTTCAAGCTTTAAGGTTTATAACCAAATTTTCGCCCTCTTTAATGGTAAGGCGGGTGTTGGAAATAGGCTAATTACCGCAGTATTTTATATCTACAAAAAATTCTACGTAGAATACCGCTACGGCCACGCCATGGCGGCTGCTGTAATTTTGTTTTTATTCCTCTTGGTTCTAACCTTTGTCCAAAGAGCAATCATAAGAAAGATAGCGAGGTAGGAGATGAAAAAGATTTTAAAAGGCCTAGCCTTCATATTTATAATCATAATGGCAGCTGTGACCCTTTTTCCATTCCTCTATATGATCTCATCAGCCCTTATGAGCTTTGGAGAAGTAACAGCTATCCCACCAAAACTTTTGCCGGCAGCACCTCAATTTGAAAACTTTAGGGAAGCCATGAAGGCCGCTCCCTTTGCAAGGTATTTCGTAAATACAGTATTTGTTTCCTTGATAAATACCCTCGGTACCCTAGCTACAACAGTTTTAGCAGCCTTTGCCCTAAACTTTATGAACTTTAAGGGCAAAAATATGCTCCAAAACTTTATGCTAGCCCTCTTGATGGTGCCATTTGAGATAATTATCTTTACAAACTACTCAACAATAGCCAAACTTGGCCTTCTTGATACCTATGTTGCCCTTATAATTCCTTTTATGGCCTCAGTATTTTATATTTTCTATCTAAAAGAATTTTTAAAATCTGTTCCAATGGAATTTTATAATGTAGCCAAGGTTGACGGAGCAAGCGACTTTGAATTTATAGGAAAAGTTATGATTCCAATGTGCAAGCAAAATCTTTTCACCATTGGACTTTTAAACTTTATTACAGGTTGGAACTCATTCTTGTGGCCAATCCTTGTTACAAACACCAAGAATATGAGACTTATATCAAATGGTCTTTCAGCCTTTGCCACAGAAGCAGGTCAATTAATCCATCTGCAAATGGCAGCTTCAACCATTACAATCCTTCCAATTCTAATACTTTACTTTATCTTTAGGAAGCAAATCCTAAGGGGAGTATCTTTTGGAGGAATTAAGGGATAAAAATTGATTAAATTATATTTTAAGGGTATATATTTAATGTAAGAATAATAAGTTTGCTTTTATGGGAACTTAGGAAAAAATATTTAAAGGGGAAGAAATGAAGAAAAAATTAACATTACTTGCAGCCTTAGTCCTATCTATAGGAATGTTTTCAGCTTGTGGCAACAATGCCGACAAGAAAGAAGAAGCTCCAAAAGAAGAAGCTAAGGTAGAGGAAAAAGCAGAAGAATCAAAAGAACCTGCCAAAGAAGGTCAAACAGAGGTAGTTTTCTGGCACGCAATGGGCGGTGGCCAAGGCGAAGCTCTTGAAGGCCTTGTAGCAGATTTCGAAAAAGAAAACCCAGATGTTAAAATCACCCTACAACACCAAGGTGGTTATGGCGATCTTAACCAAATCCTAGTTGCAACTATGCAATCTCCAAAAGACCTACCAACAATTACCCAAGCTTATCCAGACTGGATGCTTCAATTTTCCGAAGCTGGTATGGTAGCAGACCTTACAGATAGAGTTAAGGGAGAAGATGGAATTGCAGATTACGAAGACATCTTCCCAGGTGTAAGGGATGAAATCGAACAAGATGGCAAAATCATCGGTATTCCATTCAACAAATCAACAGAAGTTCTATGGTACAACCAAGACCTATTTGATGAACTAGGTCTTAAAAACCCAACAAGCTTTGAAGAGCTAAAAGAAGTTGCTAAAAAAATCAAGGCTGAAAAAGACATTCCTGCTTTTGGTTGGGACTCACTTTCAAACTTCTATGTAACTTACCTTAAAAACAAGGGCATAGAATTTGGTCCAGACCTTGACGTAACTTGCCCAGAATCAATCGAAGCTATTAAATATTACCTAGACGGTATCAAAGAAGGTTATTTTAGAATTGCAGGAACTGACCAATACCTATCAGGCCCATTCGCTAACGAACAATTAGCAGGCTACCTTGGATCAAACGCTGGTGAAGTATATGTTAAAGAAGGCGTTGAAGGCAAATTCAAATACGCAGCCCAAGCATATCCAGCAGACAAGGCAGTTCAACAAGGTACAAACATCTATATGTTTGAAGGTGCTTCTGATGAAGCAAAAGATGCAGCCTTTAGATTCCTAAAATACGTATCAAGCAAGGAAGCTCAAATTAAATTTGGTCTAGCAACAGGCTACATGCCAGCTAGAAAGTCAGCTGTAGAAGATGAAAGCTACAAAAACGCTGATTCAGAAATTCCAAAAATCCTAGGAACAGCAAGTGAAAAATTATTCTCAAGACCACTTGTTCCAGGAAGCCAACAAGCTTACAACGATATTGCAAGCAAACTTGAAGAAATCTTATCAAACCCAGATAGTGATGTAGAAGCAGAAATGAAAGCTTTCGCACCACAATTTGAAGCAGATTTCGCACAATAATAAAGAACAAAACAAAAACTCCCAGCTTGGGAGTTTTTTTGTTGTAGATTTTACTATTCAAAATACTGGGCTTGGGCATTGTAGAGTTTGGAGTAGAGATTATCGTAGGCCATTAAATTCTCGTGGCTATCGAAGGCGGCTGCTTTTCCGCCATCTAGTAATAATATTTTGTCGGTAAACCTTGATGAGCTCATCCTGTGGGAGATGAAGATGGCTGTTTTCCCTCGGGTCATTTCGTTAAAGTGCTCGTAGATTTTGCTTTCTGCTAGGGGATCTAGGGATGCTGTTGGTTCATCTAGGATTAGAAAATCTGCGTCTTGGTAGAGGGCACGAGCTATAGCTAGTTTTTGCTTTTGGCCAAGAGACAGGTCTGTGGCATTTTCGTATATGTCCTTATTTAAATAAGTATTAATCCCACGAGTAAGTTCTTTTATCTTTTGGTCTAGGTCTAGCTGTTTTATAATTTCATCAGTTTTATTTTCGCTAAAAGCCTTATTTGCAATAATATTTTCCTTGATTGTAAAAGGCATAATTGAAAAGTCTTGGAAGACTCCGCTGATTTTCTCATAAAGAGATTTTTTGCTGATTTTTTTGATATTCACACCATTATAAAGGATTTCTCCGCTATCAATATCGAAAAATCTTAGGAGAATCTTTACTATAGTTGTCTTTCCAGCGTTATTCACACCTACAATGGAGATTTTCTCGCCCTTGTTTATCTTAAATGACAAATCGTCTATGATTTTTCTGTCAGATCCTGGGTAGGTAAAGGTCACATTTTTAAATTCAAGGCTCTGGAAATCTTCTGCTATTTCCAAATTTTCTTCCTCATCAGAATCTAGGACGTAGAAGTCATAGAGGGGCTCAAGATTTGCTAGACTCATAATAAAGCCAGCTAGTTCTGAAAACATGGTCTGGAAGGAAGTCATGAAGTTTTCATTTGCACCAATAATTGCTGAAAAGGAACCAAAGGAAATCTGTGGCCCGTATGCGGCTGATAGAGTCCTCATTGCCACATAGGTGTAGGAAACTAGTCTTAAAATAGATTCTAAAAAGATTTTTATAGCTCCCATATTGGCTTCAAAGCCGAATTTATCTTCAAATCCATCCATCATTTGGTCTAAGTATCCTTGAGTTTTTGACTGAAGCATATCTCCTAGGTCAAAAACCCTAATTTCCTTTTGATAGTGGGGACTTGCCATGAGAGAAAAATAATAGGAAAATCTCCTGTTTACATTTACAATCTCTAAGTCAAACTTGCTGGTGTAGGAAGACTCTTTGCCATTTACAAGGATTATTAAAAAGGAAATTAGAATTGAAAAACCAACCAAGTAAGGGGAGAAGGATATGATTACAAGGGCAGTTCCTATCATGGTTGCCACGCTTGTTATTATATCCTTTAGGCATGATAGCAAATTGTGGATTGCTCCCATATTGATAGCGGCGTTGGCCTTTTCCTTAAGATCTAGGGTGTGAGGATTTTCTATGTTTTGGTAGGTCAAATCCATGGCTTTTTTGGCAAGTTCAAAGGTCAAATAATCATTAATTCCCTGTCGTCTTACAAATTCTTCGCGGCTTAGAAGTCTTTCTAAACTTTCAAGAAGGATTTTTCCTATTATTAAAAGTAATACTATTTTAATAAAGTCAGCTGCCGGCCTTGGGTCTGTGATTTGGTTAATAAAAATCATTGGCACGAAGACATTGATTAAGGTTCCCGCCGCAGGTGCCAAGGCATTTAGGATAATTACTGGTATATAAAGAGGATCATTTTTTGCTGTAATTTTCATAAAAAGCCATAGGGCTTTTAGTTTATTTTTCATTCTTTTCCTCCAAATAGTATTTTCTTTGGGATTCGTACATTTCCTTATAGAGCCCATCTTGTTTTAAAAGTTCATCATGAGTTCCATATTCTGTTATTTTCCCACCATCAAGGAGCATGATTTTGTCACAAAACCTGGTGGAAGCTAGCCTGTGGGAGATAAAAATCAGGGTTTTGTTCTTACTAATCTCATCAAGGTCCCTGTAAATTTTCTCTTCCGCTAGGGCATCGAGGGCTGCAGTTGGCTCATCCATTATAAGGGCTCCTGCATTTTCTTTATAAAGGGCACGAGCGATGGCAAGTTTCTGGTTTTCTCCACCGGAGAAAAGTGTCCCATCATCGTGGATATTTCTTGTCATCTGGGTGTCAATGCCTTTTGGTAATTGGTCAAGCTTATATCCTAAACCTGCTTTTTTTAGTGAATCTATAACTCTTTCTCTGTCGATATTTTCATCAGTTGCTGCCACATTTTCTGCAATGGAAACTGCGAGGGGCTCTACATTTTGTAAAACTGTTGCAAAGGCAGCATATCTTTCTTTTAGATCAAGGTCATTAGCGTTTACCCCGTTAATAAAAATTTCTCCTCCCGTTGGTTTATAAAGGCCTAAGATTAGGGAAACTATAGTGGATTTGCCTGCACCATTTACACCAACAATGGCAACTTTCTCCTTTTCCTTAATAGTAAAAGACAGATTTTCTAATACATTTACATCAGATAGGGGATAGGAAAAAGATACGTTTTTAAATTCGATTGACATCGGTCCAGTAATTTTTTTATCACCTACATCTGACTTAAGATCTACCCTAATCATATCAAAGCCATCTGCCACATAGAGTAGGTTTGACCTGGTTTGGGCTATATTTATCACAAGAGTCAAGACAACATTAGAATAAATTGCAACTGATGTGATAAGGAGGGTTAGGTTTTTTAATGTAATTTGGTCTGACAATATTTTTCCTGTTAGGAAATAATAAGCGATGGCTTCTACTCCTACAAGAAGGACTGCAAGGACAGGAGAAAGATACATTTCAGGTTTGATAAAATTTCTTGAAATCTTAATCACATTTCCTACAAGGGGTTTAAAACCATCTATAAATCTGTCTTTGAAAGAAAATACCCTAATATCTTTGGCGAAACGAAAGTCGGATGCTTCTTTGTAATAGGCGTCGGTTTTTCTTTTTACCTTGTTTAATTCGCCCATGTGGGAGTGTCTGTACTTGTCTGTATAAGTCCTAATTGCCAGTTGAATTAGTATCGAAATTATGGCAAAGATAAAAATTAGGGGAGATAGTTTCGCCATAATCACTGATATAATCACAAAGGAAAGGACATTTGCCAAAAGCTTATACATATCGTGATAAATTCCTTCAAGGCCTGTGACATTGTTAGAAAAAGGTTCAAAACCTCTGGAAAATTCTGCCATAAAGAGAGAATTTTCCCCAAGACCGTAGTCCATTTCCATGATAGGACCAGAAGCCTTGATGAAGGTAGATAACCTAGTACCCATATAAGTCGAGTAAGTTCTACGCTCAATCTGGTTTGAAACCATGGAGCAGATAAAAATTATTAGGGCATAGGCTATAATAGTCAAAATCATTGTCCTAAGGTCGGTATTTTTGTTTATGAGATCTACCAAATAATACATAATAAAGGCCTGGATTACTGGAATTAGGCCTGCTGTAATAGGATAAACCATTAATGATAATTTTATTTTTAGATTGTCCTTAAAAGGCTCATAGGCCATTTTTAGAAGGTCAAAATTTGAAAGCTTATCAGCTCTTAGATATGATTTTATGATTTCTTCGTCATTTAGATTTTGAGCTAGGTTTCCTTTTAGGTTTTTAAGATTCTTTTCCATAATTTTCCTCATTTATGTCCTTAGAAAATTCGGTTAATTCTTCTATTACTTTTTCAAAACCAGGACGTCTTAAATAATAATAAGTCTTCCTGCCCTCGATATAGGCACCAATAAAGCCACAAACGTGGAGCTGGCTTATGTGGTAAGAGAGAGTGGCAGGTGTTATATAAAGCTTGTCAGAAAGCTCTTTTGCGTAGTAGTTTTTTTCCTTTAAGAGATCTAGGATGTCAATCCTAGTTGGGTCTCCTAGGATTTTTAGGTATTGGCTTATGTATTTTAGCTTATTTTCTTTTTCGACAAAGTCTTTATTTGAATAAATTCCAAATTTGATAAAGGCATCATTGTAATCTTCTGATATAAATTGAATCATAGTCATATTTGGTGCAAGGATTAGACCATAGATGTTAAAAGGCTCATCTCTTTTGCTTAAAAAACTTGCTAAGCCAACTTGGTCTATTACTTCACTTACCTTTTTGTAGTCATCTTTTTTTATTTTTTCAAAATGGTCCATGAATTCGTCTTGAATTTTTGGGAAATTATTTTCTGAAATCTGGCAAATTTTTTCTAAAAGAGGATAAAGTCTATCGTAGATAGATTTTTTGTTGGAAAAAGACCTTAAAAGTGCCATAGAAAACTTATCTTCGTAGGGTAGACTAGCTATTAGGCTTAGAAAGTCTGATTTTAAAGCTTTTTTTGACCATTCTTTTATAGTTGTAGACTTTAATTCTGGATCATCTATGTCAACACCTATATATCTTAAAAAAGATAGGTTGAAGACTAGGTCAAAGCTCTCATAAGAAAAGTCCTTAATAGAGCTAACATTGATATTTTGGAAAACACCTGCCATAAAAGGCAAATAATTTCCATCGTTTTCTGTAAATATGTAAAAAAGATTTAAAATATCTTCGTTTTGGTCATTGAAAAATTCCTCTAGATAGGGAAGGGATTCCTTTTTTACACTTCTAACAAAGTCTGTATAGGCCTTGTTGTTGTAAAAAGCAGTATCTATTGAGGTTAAATTCATATCCTGGGAGTAATTAAAACCTGGATAAGACTCCTCAAAAGAGAAGAAGTTTTTGTTCTTAGCAGCTAGGTAGTTTGTATAAAGGTAAACCACAAGGCCTGCTTCATTTACAAGTAAGGGCTGTTCTATGAGATTAAAATTATCAAAGTGAGCTTTCATTGTATATCCTTTCTTAGATTTATATCTAATTTTTATTTTTATCTTAGATTTCTATTAACTTAATTATAAGATAAATTACATCTAACATCAATAGTCTTATATTCGATATTAATCTAAGTATAGATCGGGAAAATTTTCCTTGACAAAAATTTGGGAAAGTTTTAAAATATTAGGCATACAAGGGAGTTCTTAAAAGATCTGAGAGGGGGCCTAGCCTCGACCTTACCTGATTTGGATAATGCCAACGTAGGTATGTATATTTTTTATGCATATTTTTTTTTGAACTTATAGGGCAAGCCTTGGCTTGTCCTTTTTTTGTAAATAAGAAAAAGGAGAGATTATGAAAGAGAATATAAATTTATTTGGAGACAGAAATCTTCAAGAGAAGGAAGGAGAAGAAAATGAAAAAAACTTCTAATTTTGAAAACGGCCTGATTTGGTTTGGGGCAGGAGTTTCTATAGCAGAAATTATTACCGGAACGTATTTCGCACCCCTAGGCTTTAAAAAAGGACTTTTGGCCATGGTAATTGGTCACGCTATCGGTGCAATCTTATTATATATGGCAGGTCTTATCGGCGGTAGGACAGAAAAATCAGCCATGGAGACTGTAAAAATGTCCTTTGGCCAAAAAGGCGGACTATTCTTTGCACTTTTAAATGTCCTTCAACTTGTAGGATGGACTGCTATTATGATCTACGATGGAGCAATCTCAAGCTCCCACGTATTTTCTACAGGCCACATAATCTGGGCCCTTGTAATTGGAGCCTTGGTCTTAGTTTGGATAATGATAGGAATTTCCAACCTTGGAAAGCTAAACACAGTTTCCATGACCCTTTTGTTTATCCTTACAATCTTACTTTCTTTTAAGGTTTTTAAGGGAGTAAACTTCAATTCACAAGCGATGCCTGATGCAATGAGCTTTGGCCTTGCCATAGAACTTGCTGTAGCCATGCCACTTTCCTGGTTGCCTTTAATATCTGATTATACAAGAGAGGCAGAAGATCCAAGAGGAGCAACCTTAACATCAACTGTTATATATACCCTTGTTTCCATGTGGATGTATGTAATTGGTATGGGTATGGCCCTTGTCACAGAAGAAAGTGATATAGCCATGATCATGGTAAAATCAGGCTTAGGCCTTGCCGCTATGGTAATTATAATATTGTCAACAGTCACAACTACCTTCCTTGATGCCTATTCAGCAGGTATATCTGCCGAATCTTTGTCAAAGAAGGTTGATGGACAAAAAATCGGAATCATTGTTACAATAATCGGCACAATCGGGGCAATAATTTATCCAATGGACGACATAACCGAATTTTTATACCTAATCGGGTCAGTCTTCGCCCCAATGATAGCTATACAAATCGCTGACTATTTTATTTTGAAAAAAGACGTTACAGAATCTGATATATATTACAAAAACATGGTAATTTGGCTAGTTGGCTTTGTCGCAAATAGGGTATTTCTAAAGATGGACCTCTTTATAGGTTCGACAATTTCATGCATATTGGTAGTAATAATTGTAAAAGTCTTGGCTGAAAAATTAATAAAAGATTAAAAAAAACGAGCCTAGCAAGAATTTTTGCTGGCTCGTTTTTTATTTTATATCTTCTATGGAAATGTCGTAGAGATCTTCGTATAAATAGGACTTGTCGATGCCCTTCATGAAAACTTCCCTGTCAGAAATTTGATCTGTGAGGGCGGATTTTAGGAGGTGGTTGATTTCAAGAGTATTTACAACCGACCTTTCCATGGCAGAAAGATATGCAAATTTGTCTATCTTATCCCAATCAACACACTTGCCTAGGTTCTTCTTTAAAATTAAATCTAGCCAAATCCTTGTGGCCCTGCCATTTCCTTCCCTGAAGGGATGTGCTATGTTCATTTCTACGTATTTATCAATAATTTCGTCAAAGTTTGTTTCTGGCATTTTTTCTATAATTGCAAGGTTTGATTCCAAAAAAAGAAGGGGAGCAAAACGGAAAGAGCCCTTGGCTATATTTACCGTCCTAATTTTTCCTGCAAAGTCGAAAACATCTTGGAAAAGATAGGCGTGGATGCCTTTGAGGGACTTAAAAGTGCCTACTTCAAATTTATCTATGATGCCAAGATCCCAAAGTTCTTTGGCTCGTTTTTTACTTAAATATTCTTCGTTCCTATTCATATTATCACCTAAGCTTATTATACGATTTAAGCGAAAAAAATCCCCCAAAACTAAAGCTTTGGAGGAAATTTCTTAGGCTAGTTCCACCTTGTGGAAGTTTTTCTTGCCTTTTTTGATTATTATTCTATTATCTTCAAAGATTTCTTCTGTTACTTCAAAGGATGGGTCGGTAATTTTTTCGTCGTTGATTGATACTCCGCCTTGTTGGACAATGCGTCTTGCTTCGCCATTTGACTTGGTTAGGCCAACTTCTGTCATAAGGGCTAAAAGACCCTTTGGTAGGTCAGATGCAGAAATTTGTGTTGTTGGCATAGCTGATTCATCACCCTTGCCAGAGAAAAGCGCTTTGGCTGCATCAAGGGCAGCATCTGCTTCTTCCTTGCCATGGACAAGTTTAACAACTTCGTAGGCTAGGATTTCTTTAGCCTTGTTGATTTCTGCTGCTTCTGTTGCTGATCCTAGTTTTCTACATTCAGCTGTAGGTAAGAAGGTAAGTTGAAGTAGGAATTTCTCAACGTCCCTATCATCGACATTTCTCATGTATTGGAACATTTCAAATGGACTTGTTTTTTCCTTATCAAGCCAAACAGCGCCTTTTTGGCTCTTGCCCATCTTAACTCCGTCTGCAGTTGTAAGTAGGGCAAAGGTCATACCGTAGGCGTCGCCTTGTTCGTGTTTTTTAATTAAGTCAACTCCACCGATGATATTTGACCATTGGTCAGACCCACCCATTTCAAGGGTTACACCATTTTCTCTGTACATTTTTAGGAAGTCATAAGATTGTAAAAGCATGTAAGAAAATTCAAAAAATGTTAGACCACCAGCTGCCATCCTGTTCTTGTAGGCATCTTTTTTGATCATTTCATTTACCAAAAATTCGCTTCCCACATCTCTTAAAAATCCAACAAAATTAAGGTCTAAAAGCCAATCTTTGTTATTTAACATTTCTGCTCCGCCCTCATCAGAGAAGTCTAAAAATCTTTGGAATTGCTTGTAGAAGCACTCAGCGTTGTGGTTGATTCTTTCTTCTGTCATTACCTGACGCATGTCGCTTCTTCCTGATGGGTCGCCGATTAGGGTTGTACCGCCACCGAGAAGGGCAACTGGCCTGTGGCCGTAGTTTTGCATACGCATCATTACCATGATTTGGATAAGGTGGCCAACAGTTAGGGAATCTGCTGTAGCATCAAAACCACAGTAGAATTTAACAGATTCTGTTGCAAGTTTCTTCTTTAATTCTTCTTCGTTTGTAGCTTGCTCGTAGTAACCACGGTCAACTAGTTCATCAAAAACATTATCGTATTCTTTTTCGTAAGTAAATTTCATAATTTATCCTTTCTTATAATTTGCTGTAATTTCTATATAAGTGAGAAATCCTATAAAATAAACAGTTCTAGGCCAAAATAGGCACAAAAAAAGAGCATAAAAGCGCAAAGACTTGCGGTACCAGCTTTTTTTATACTCGTTGCCAAACACAGGCAGTTTGGCTTGCCTTAAACAAAATGAAAGTGTAATTTCAAAAAAGCCATCCCAGGCCTTTCCTACTCGAATTCATTGTAAGTTTTTATTTCTATAGGACTATTTAACACTATGGACGAACTTTTGTCAAATAAATCTCACTTTATTGTGGTATTTAATTATTGAAATTACAGATGGGGGGTAAAATGATATTAAGGAAGCACAAGGAAAAATTTAGAAAGGAGAAATTATGAAAAAGAAATTTTTGGCAGGAGCCATTGCCCTTGTATTTTTGATGCCAAGTGCAAATGCCTTTGCCAAGGAAGAAAAAACAGCGGATGAGATCCAATTTAAGGGAGATTATACCTATGAAGACGGAATGTATTTGCCAGCCTTATATCATTTTGGAGTGACAAAGGGTAGACAAGTTCATCCTTTTGGTGGTAGCAAAGTTGGAAAGATTAGCAAAAAAGAGAAAGAAGAGGTTCTTCAAAGGCCAAAAGTTAAGAAATTAATGGCCCTTTATAACTCCTACTACCAAACCATAATAAAGATATACCAATATGGGGACAAACATATGGATAGGTGGAAGGAAGTTAAGACTATGACCGATCCTGTTTATGGTAAGTTTACTAAAAAGAATTGGGTGGATATTTATCAAAATGGGGCCCAGACTCTCCAATTAGTCCGTGATTATTTCGATTCTTTGGGCCTTGCTGATAGTGACTTCACAAATGAAAAGACCTTGAAAATGATCTATAAGCCTGAATTAAGCTTTGAGAAAATTGAGTCTTGCGGGGCAGAAGATACAATTGTTTTTAACCAAGGAATTTCAAGTGCTAAACTAGATGCCCAATCTAGGGAACTTACTGATGCAAATGGCGGAAAGTTAGTAAAGAAACTTGTGGAAAATCTTGATGGATATGAGCTTGGAGAACCAACAGAAGTCTTGGGCAAGTCGAAATCAGGTGCCTATGATCAGAGACTTTTTGTGGAAATTTATTTAACTAGGGATGACTCACAAATCCTCTTTCAGATGGCAGGCAAGGATGAAGAAACCTGGAGCGATTATTCCTTGAAAGATAAAAAAATCTCTAATTTCTATGGCCAAGAAATGCTACTTTCTTCCTATAAAGAGGGAGGTTTATATAGGGCAGAGTTTAAAGATTTGGACAATGAATACCTAGTAGAATCTTCTGGAATTTCTGAAGATGAATTTTTGGTGATTTTAAGGTCCTTTATAGCCAATATTAGAAATGTTTCAGCCTTATCATCTATGAAATTAGAATTCTAGAAATATCTTTCTAGGTTATCAGAAGAGATAATAAATTGGGCATCTCCTGCCTATAAATTCATAGAAATAGACGATAAATTTGCCACAGGCTCATCAATTATGCCCAAAAGAAAAATCCTGATATGGCAGAATTAATTAGGGGAAAAGCTGCAAGGCTTATTGGCAATATGAACCAGGCCTTTGTAATGATGAAGTCTCTGCCCCTTTCCTATGCCAAGGATATGCAGGAAGACAAGGAATTTATCTTTGACTCCATAGATACAGTAAAATCTTGTCTAAAAATAATGGCTGGGCAAATCCAAAGTCTTACTGTAAATAAAGAAAAAATGCTACAGGCATGCAAGATTGGATTTTTGAATGCGACTGACCTGGCAGATTATTTGGTAAAAAAGCAAGTTGCCTTCAGAGACGCCCACCACATAGCAGCAAGGCTTGTAAAATATGCCATAGAAAAAAATCTCACCTTAGAAGACCTTGACCTAGCCACCTATAAAAAAGAATCTGATCTCTTTGAAGAGGATGTTTACGAAGCCATTGACCTAAAAACTTGCCTAAAAAATAGAAAATCCAAAGGTGGGCCAGGGCCAGAAGAAGTCTTAAAGCAAATCGCTTATGTAGAAGGAAAAATTAATCAACTTTGATCTTATAAGGTTAAAATTGGAATTAATTGCAACATAAATCCTAGAAATAAATAAAAAAGTTTGGTGCACGAGAGATAATCTGTGCACCAAACTTTTTTGTAGAACTATTAATAAATATGGGAATTAAACTTCTAATAATTTTCCTGCGATTGGACCTGAATCAAGGGTATAGATTTTTTCTATATCTATGATTACAGCAGCCGCCTTTGGCATTACGCCAGCCTTTTCCTTGGCTAGGTTCATATGCTCATCATCTGTATAAGATTTGGCTGTACCAACAATCCTAAAGCCCTTGTTGTCTTCTCTTTTGACAAAAGCAATAGCAACCTTGCCGTTATTTTTAATATTGGCGTGGTGCTTGCCATCTGTATTTTCGCAATAGATGAGATGTTCATCATCAAGAACCCTCATAGTTCTCTTTGGTCCTATATTAGGATTACCATCCTCATCAACAGTTGCCATATAAGCAAGTTGCTCACCTATTAAATCTTTTATTTCTTGGGTTAATTTCATATTTTCACCTCTTATATATTATTTTCATTTATAGGATAGCATATTTTGGGAGAGTTGTCAATAATGATTATCATTATTAAACGATAAAAACAAATACAATTGTAGTATTAACATCTCAAGCATGGCTACAAATAAAAAATTGAGGACTATAAGATATTTGATAGAAAAAAAGACGAGAATAATTTTTCTCGCCTATCAATTATGGATTATAATAAAACCAATTTTAATATGAAATTATAAAGTTTTTGTCATCATTAGCCTTGGCCTTATAGTTATTTAAAAGCATTTCATATAAATTGGAATTAATTTTCTTTGAAGTTTCCAGTGTCATTTTCACATATTTTTCATAAGGAAAATTAAGGTCATATAAAATGATGGATTTTTGGTAAAGCATGATTGGAGAGATTGGATTTTTATTGTTTGTTGCGATTGATTTGTTGATATAGTAGAGGGCCAGGTAGGATTTGTCTGTGGTATAGTAGGTGCTCGAAATGTTGTGGTATAAAATTGAGTTTAGATTATCGTCATCTATCCTAGAATTTTCGATAAATTTTAAAATCCTTAGCATTTCTGCTTTATTTTTTATATATATGGCATAATTCATTAATAGCCTATAATCAATTATATCATAGGTGTTTGCGGCAAGGTCATTAAAGTCAAAATTCCTTCCTACATTTAAAGCTTCGACGATTAGCGATTTTTTCTTATTTTTATCATCTTTTATTTCAACGCTTTGAAACAACAATCTTAATTTTTTGGCCTTAAGTCTTATAATTTTTCTGTGGCTAGTATTTTCAATTTCGGTTAAAATCCTTATTTCATCAGCCTGAATACTTCCTGGATACCTATCTTTTGAGTTTAGATTTTTTACAAGCTTATTAATCTGGCTAGAATCATCTAATATAAGATACAAGTATTTTTCTACAAGATCTATATTAAATATTTCAGAAAGAATCTCAAGCATGTCCAAATCAAAATCAACCTTTCCATTTTCCATATTTGAAAGGGTTTTGACATTGATAAAAGAACGATAAGAAAGCTCTTCTTGGGTCATATTATTTTTTTGTCTTAGATCTTTTAAAAGTTTTCCAAACTTATAATTATTCCTATTCATATAAACACCATTTTTAATCATATCACATTATCAAGGGAAAGTCCATAGAAAAACAAGACATCCACAGTATCACTTTATTATGGTATAATTATACTAACAATGAGGACAAGAAATATATCATTAAAGGATTCTTAAAATTTTATTGATATTTGAGTTTTAATTAATATATGGAATAAAATGGAGGGTCCAATGAAAAGACTAAGTCCTATGAGATATAAAAATGGAGACTAAAGCTAGGTTTATAAGCTTAAAAATGAAAAAAATAAAAGGAGAATATTATGAAAAAAATTATTGTTGTATCTTTAGCGGCTTTTGCTTTTTTAACAACAAATGCAAGTGCAAGTGAGGGTGTCCAAGTAAATAAATATGTAAATACAGAGACCTACCCAGAGGGAAATACTCTTGAAAATGACCTTAAGAAAGAAAAAGAATATTTAAAGGAAATTTTTGATTTCGACTTTGACCTAGATACTTCTTATGAACTTAGTAAAAAAGATGGTGCAAAAACTTATCTTTATACAGAAGATAGCCTCATGACCGAGGATGGCTTTAATATTTCCTTTAAATATGGGCCATATAGCAAGGAATATGAAAAGGCTATGGGTTTTTATAAGGCAAGTAAGATTCTTGGAATAGACGTTTTTATTTCTAAGGCAAATGAATTTGATGGCGGCAAGGATTCGGTTTTTTCTGCTGATTTTAAATTTGATGGGATTTATTATAAGCTTACAATAAGGACCATTGACGAAGCTCATTTTGTAAAAATCCTTGAAAATGCTCTTACAAAAATATTATATGATAGCCCAAGAGGAGATGCTTCTTCTGAGAATAGGAAGGCTCCTGAATCTAGGAAAAATACTTCATCTGAAAATAGAAAGGATCTTGATTTTAAAGGAGATTCTTCTTATGCAGAAGGGATGTATTTGCCAGAGATGTCAGTTGTGGGAAAGTTCTATTTCAAAAATGGAGAAGCTGTAAACCCATATGGACCAAGCAAGGTTGGTAAGATTTCTAAGACAGAAAAGGAAAAAATCCTTAATGATAAGAGAATGAAAAAATTGATAGGAGCCTACAATAGGTTATACAGGGTGACTATCAACCTCTATAAGTATGGGGAAAATCATATGGATAGGTGGATGGCAGTTAAAAATATGACCGACCCTGTTTTTAATAATATTTCCAAGGAAAAATGGGTCAAGATCTACAAGCTAGCTACCGATAGCCTATTAAATGTGAAATATTATTTTTATTCCAAGGGCCTTGATGATGCTGATTTTACAGACCAAGCGACACTCAAAGCTATTGGCGGCGATACAAGATATGTGCTTGCTTTAAATAAGTATAAGAAATAAAAACAGCCCAGTTTAGTCTGGGCTTGAATTTTAGGAGACTATATGAACAAAAAAATTTTATTTATTCTCTGTACTTGCCTTTGCTTAGTTTCATGTAATAAGGAAGAAAAGGGTCAAGAAAGCAAGGAAGTTACGAAAAATGTGATAGAAATTGACACTACAAAGAAAATGGCAGAGAAAATGACCCTTGATGATAGCGGCGGAGATGACCTAGTTTTTGAAAATCTCTCTTTTGAAGATAAGGATATGGACCAGGTCATGGATTTTTTTAAGGACTATGGAGTTGAATTTGAAAAATCTGACACCTATATTAGGGATTTTGTGGCTTATGCAAAAAATAATATTTATGACGGTGGAGAATTTGGCTATGATTGGACTCCAGAAACTTCTTACGAAGGATCTTATGTTTTTGACAATAGGATGAACCTCATTGCTACAAATCTTGAAGATGGGAAGATGACCGTAGAAGTCTACACCAAGGATAAAGACAAAGAGGTAGAGAAAAATACCATCTTAGATAATATTTCTAATCTAGAAACCTATATTTATGATGATGACAAACTCTATTATGGGGCAGATAGTCTCGATGGAAATTCAATTTTGGGATATTTTAGTCTGGATGATTATAAAAATGAAAGCCTAGTAGTAAATCCTATTAAACTTGATGGAGGAAATGCGACCGGAGATGTCATTACTTTGGTGACAAAATTAGACGATGACGTTGTTTATCAAGTATCCCACTATGAAAATCAAGTTCTTGGAGAAGATAAGCCTTTAAAAAATAAATTAGTATATTTGGCTAATCCTAATAAGGAAATCAATCTTGGAGAAAATAGTTTTGATGTCATAGAAAAGTACGGCGACTATATAATTTGCCATGACAAAACTTACGGTACAGATGAAAAGTATGTCAAAATCTATGACAAGGATTTTAGGCTTTTGTATAAAACAGCAGAACCTATGGATAGGCTTGTAAATATTTCAAAATTAGAAAAAGACGGAAAGACTTATCTGCTCTTATCAGACGGGTTGTGGACTCATTATATAGTTGATGTGGAAGAAAATAAAAATTCCTACCAATTAAATGGGATAAATGCTAAAGATAGGTATTTTTTCTACAGTGATGATAAGTTTGTTATATCAAATGATCATGAATCTTATATAGGTAAAGTAAGAAAATAAGGTCGAAAAGACAAATTTCACCTATAATTTTTGAGACTTTTGTATTTTAAGTTATAATACTTGAGAGTTTAAAAAATTAACTATGGATTGATAGTAAAAATTTTATTGGGATAATTATTATAAGTGAAAGAAGATGATTTGGAGAATGAAGGTTTAGATGATTAGAGTAGTGCATGTTCTGGGAGACTTGTCTGTAGGCGGCGTAGAGAGTTTTATTATGTCGATTTACAGAAGGATAGATAGGGAAAAAATACAATTTGATTTTATAGTGCATAAGTTAGAAAATGATGCCTATCGTGAGGAGATAGAAAGACTTGGTGGAAGGATTTTTATTTTAGACAGGCTTGATTTTAAAAATCCCTTAAAATATATAAGGGACTTAGATGAGATTTTAGAAAATCATAAGGAAATTTCTATACTTCATTGTCATTTTAGGGGAACAGAGGCCCTCATTCTAAAAAAAGCAAAAAAACACGGTCTTATGACCATTTCTCATAACCACGGCGCTCAAAAATATTCTAAATTTAAAAGCCTTATAAGAAGTATTTTCAAAAAAGATGTGATAAAATATTCGGATTTGAAATTTGCTTGTTCAGATGAAGTTGGTAATGAGTTTTATAGTAAGGGAAATTTTATTAAGATTAATAATGGTATAGATCTTGAGAAATACAAATTTGATGAAGATATCCGCCAAAAAATAAGAAGTGAATTATCCCTATCTGATAAGTATGTTCTTATAAATGTAGGCAGCCTTTCAGATATAAAAAACCAAAAATTTTTAATTGGTCTTATGCCAGATCTTTTAGAGAAAAATCCTGATATTAGATTGGTTTTAGTAGGGGATGGACCTAAGAAAAGTGAACTTAAAGATTTATCCAAGGACTTAAGTGTCAAAGACCAAGTTATTTTCCTTGGAAATTCTGATAGGGTAAATGAGTTGCTAATGGCATCAGATATATTTTTATTTCCTTCTCTAAGAGAAGGCCTAGGCATTGCAGCCGTAGAAGCCCAAGCAAGCGGATTAGTTACCTTGCTATCGACAAATGTTCCAAGAGATACAGGGCTAACAAGTAGTGCAAGATTTATTGACCTGGATAGGGAAAAGTGGATTGATCAAATTATTAATAATAAATTAGATAGACAAGACAATATTGATCAGATAAGAAGCAAGGGCTATGATATAAGCGCTAGTGCAAGTGAGCTTTCCAGGATATATAAAAACTTAAGTAAAAAATAAATACAGTATTTTCAAAGTAAGCCCAGCTTCTGCTGGGCCTTTTTGTTTTTCAAGTCAAATTTCGATTTTTGAGAGCCTTTGAAGTATGATAAAAGGAGAATTATTTTTAGGAGATGACTAGATGACTAATAAGAAACCTTATTATATTACAACACCAATATATTATCCAAACTCCAATTTACATATAGGAAATACCTATACTTCTATAATTGCAGACGTTTTAAAAAGGTATAAGACTCTTTTGGGCTACGACGCCTACCTCGTAACAGGTACTGATGAGCACGGCCAAAAGATTATGGAATCTGCCCACGCTCACGGCAAAGAGCCTCAAGAATTTGTAGACAAAATCGCAACTGAGACCATCAAATTATGGGAAAAGCTTGATATAAACTACGACACCTTTATAAGATCTACTGGTAAACAACACGAAAAAGACGTAGTAGATATTTTCAACAAACTTTATGAGCAAGGCGATATTTATAAGGGAGAATACAAGGGATATTACTGCACACCTTGTGAAACTTTTTGGACCGAAAGCCAGTTAGAAGATGGAAAGTGCCCTGATTGTGGTAGGGACGTTAATTACCAAGAAGAGGAAACTTATTTCTTTAGATTATCCAAATATGCAGATAAACTCAAAGAACTATTCAAAGACCACCCAGAATTTCTTGAGCCTGCCTTCAGACAAAAGGAAATGCTTAATAACTTTATAAACAAGGGACTTGAAGACCTTTCTGTAACTAGAACTTCCTTTGACTGGGGAGTTGACGTGCCATTTGATAATAAGCACGTGGTTTATGTGTGGATTGATGCCCTTTCTTGCTATCTTTCTGCTATTGGCTATGGGGATGATAAGGAGAAATTTGAAAGATATTGGCCAGCTAGCGTTCATTTAATCGGTAAGGACATAGTGAGATTTCACACTATAATTTGGCCAGCACTTTTAATGGCCCTTGACCTTCCACTTCCAGAAAAAGTTTTTGCCCACGGTTGGATTTTGTTTGAAAACGACAAGATGAGCAAGTCTAAGGGTAATATCATGTATCCAGAGCCACTTGTAGAACTTTACGGCAACGACGCCCTTAAATACTTCATGCTAAGAGAATTTAACTTTGGATCTGACGGGGACTTTTCATCAAAGAAATTTATGGAAAGATATAACTCAGACCTTGTAAATGACCTCGGTAACCTTGTTTCAAGAACAACTTCAATGATTTCAAAATACAATGGTGGAGTGATTGAAAAGGGCACTGAAGAAGGTCAATTTGACGATGAATTAATCGCCCTTGCCAAGGAAACCTACACAAGATTTACAGAATTGATGGATTCTTTCAAATTCAACGAAGCTCTTGAAACAATTTGGAAGTTAATCCGTCGTGCCAATAAATATGTAGACGAAACTGAGCCATGGATCCTAGGCCGCGATGAGGAAAATCTTCCAAGATTAAACAGGGTTTTATATAACCTTGCAGAGACTTTAAGAATTGTCGCCCAACTAATAGAGCCAACCATGAAGGATACTACAAAATTAATCCTAGAAAAACTTGGCACAGATAACAAGGGCTTTGAATCTGCTAAGGAATTTGGTCTTCTAGAAGAAGGTTCAAAGGTATCTAAGGGCAAAAACCTCTTTGATAGGCTAGATGTAGATGAAGAATTAGTAAAACTTCACGATAAAAACAACGCCCTTATCCAAGAAAGACTTGCTGATAAAAAAGAAGAAGAACCAGCAGCAGAAGAAGAGGCTAAGCCAGAAATAGCTTACGAAGATTTCACCAAACTTGACCTAGTGGTAGGAAAAATTATCGAAGCAAATGACCATCCAAATGCTGATAAGCTCCTAGTTTTCAAGGTGGACATCGGATCTGAAATAAGAACAATTGTATCAGGCATCAAGAAATGGTACAAGGCAGAAGATTTAATCGGCAAAAATGTAATCGTGGTTAAAAATCTAGCTCCAAGAAAGATGCGCGGCATCGAATCCCAAGGCATGCTCCTTGCGGCAGATTTTGGTGAAGATTTGACCATGATTTCAACACTCGCCGACATCAAGCCAGGAAGCAAGGTTTCTTAATGAATTTAATTGATTCACACGCCCATTTAACAAGCGAAGAATTTAACGAAGACAGGCTCTTTATCCTAAGAGACCTGTCTAATTTCTCTATAGAAGCTGTGGTAAATCCGGGGACAAACCTTGAAAATTCAAGGGAAAATGTAAGGCTTGCCAAGGAATTTAAAAACTTCTATGCCCAGGTAGGAATTCATCCTTCAGATGTGGAAGAAATGGGAGAAGAAGACCTATCAGAGATTGAAAAACTCGCAGAAGACGCTGTAGCAATCGGGGAAATTGGCCTTGATTATTATTGGACAACAGAGACCAAAGACCTACAGAAAAAAGTTTTTATTGCCCAACTCGATATAGCAAGGAGACTCGGAAAACCAGTTGTAATCCACAATAGGGAAGCGACCGAAGATATAATGGAGATTTTGGCAAATTATAAGGACTTAAAGGTTCAAATCCACTGTTTTTCTACAAGCGAAGAAACTCTTAAAATCTTTATGGATTGGGGATTTTATATTTCAATAGGCGGAGTTGTGACCTATGGCAATGGCCTAAATGAAAAGGCTGCCGCAGCCCTTGTTCCAATTGAAAGATTAATGCTTGAAACTGACAGTCCTTACCTTACCCCAGATCCTTATAGGGGAATGAGAAATGACCCTCGAAAGATTATCGAAGTTGCAAGAAAAATTGCGGAAATTAGGGGAATGAAATTGTCGAAAGTTGCCAAGTGGACAAGTAAAAATGCTAGGGAGTTTTTTGGCCTATGATAAAAGAGACAATTGTAGTTGAAGGAAAAGACGATATAGCCAATGTCAAAAGGGCGGTAGACTGCGAAATGATTGCGACAAATGGGCTCGGTTTTGGCAAAGATTTAATAAATAGGCTCATAGAGATTAACGATAGGTGCGGGATAATTATCCTAACTGACCCAGACTATGCAGGAAAAAGAATCAGGGCAAGGCTTGCCCGCCACATCCCTACTGCAAAGCACGCCTACATTGACAGAAAAAAAGCTATCAAAAAGGGCGACCTGGGTGTGGAAAATGCTGATCCAGAAGTAATCATCGATGCCCTAAAAAGAGCCAAGGCTCAAGAAACCACTCGCAGGGATGAATTTACCATGGCAGATCTTGTGAAAAATGGTCTATCAATCGGCGAAGGCTCTCGAGAAAAAAGAGCCAAACTTGGCGAATTATTAGGGATTGGCTATTATAATTCCAAGGGACTTTTGGCCAAGCTAAATTCCTTTGGGGTAAGCCGAGAAGAATTTGAAAGGGCGGTAAAATCCTTATGAGAAAATTATATTCACCAAAGGTTGTAAAAGACATAATCGACCTCTACGGCTTTAGGTTTTCTAAATCTTTGGGCCAAAACTTTTTGATTGACAAAAATTTCGTCGATAAAATCGTAGATGGGGCTGACATTGCTGGCAAAAACGTAATTGAAGTTGGTCCTGGAATTGGGACAATCTCCTACGAAATGGCCAAAACTTGCAAAAAGCTCGTCCTAATAGAAATTGACGATAGCCTAATTCCAATCCTTGAAGAAAATATGTCCGACTTTGACAATGTAGAAATCATCCACCAAGACATTTTAAAAACTGATTTAAAAGAAATCCAAGACAAGTATTTTGGCGGAGAAGCCTTTGAGTTTGTGTCAAATCTGCCTTATTATATCACAACTCCAATTATAGAAAAAATCTTTGAAGAAGACCTTGATTGCCACTCTATGACCATCATGGTCCAAAAGGAAGTGGCAGACAGGATGCTTGCTACGGAAAAAGACAAGGACTATTCATCTTTGTCTGTCTTTGTAAAATATTATTCTGAGGCCAGGCTTTTAACCAAGGTACCAAAATCAGTCTTTATGCCTCAGCCAAAGATAGATTCGGCTGTTCTAAGGCTTGATTTAAGAATTTATGACGAAAATGTAAATAAAGAAAAAATATTTGCCTTAGTTAAGGCGGGTTTCCTAAAAAGACGCAAAACCATTCTAAATTCACTATCTGCGGTGGCAGAAAAAGATGATTTGAAAAAAGTTTTTGAAAAAACTGGTCTTAAGGAAAATCTCAGGGCAGAAAATCTTTCCCTTGATGATTATATAAAAATTGCAGATGAATTAGAAAATTTTTAGGCTAGAAGGGTCATAGAGCTCTTGATCTATGACTTCTTCTAGGCTTTTTTCTTTGATTTTTATTTTATCTAGAGATTCGAGAAGGGTCTTCCTATCGTCAAAATCAGCAAGGAAAGTATTGGTAAACTCGCCTTTTTGATTGGTAGAAAAAACCCATGCATTTTCGTGATTTTCATCTCCTAAATTATTTATAGAACAATTTATGTCATCAAAGATAAATTCAATTTCATGGCCGATTTTAAGTAGGTCCTTTAGTTTATTGTAGCTAATATCATCCATCTTTGCCTCCCAAGTTTTATTATTTTTATTTAGGGTATATTTATTATCTAGGATTTTGTCCTAAAATTATTATATATTATTTTCAAAAATTGGGTATAAATAAGTTAGAGAAAAAAGAAAGAGGGAATAAATGCACGATATTACAATTTATACATCAAATACTTGCGTATTTTGCAAGGCAGCTAAACAATATTTTAAGGAAAACAACATCGAATACACAGAAAAAAACATCGATGAAGATAAGGAAGCTGTAAATTACCTTATCGAAAAGGGTTACAGGGGAGTGCCTGTAATCAATATCGACGGCGAAGACGTTGTTGGTTTTGATAAGGAAGTTATCGAAGCGAAACTTAAATAAAAAAATCAGACCTGGATAACCAGGTCTTTTGTTTTGGAAATTTTCTACAGATTATCTGTATTTGATGTTGGAATTTACAGTTTCTATGTCTTTACCTAGGCAATATTTGATATAAGGAACTAGATAGTCCTTGTCGATTGCCTTTGGACCAAAGATTAGTCTTTGGTATCTTAATTCGTAGTCTGTAAGGTAGGTTCCCAAAAATGGAAGAGGGAAGTTTGGATTGTGGAATTTTATTTCCTTGAAATGGCAACGGGAATCGTCCTCATCAAGGTCAAGGACAATCCTGTATTCACCCTCATAGGCGTAGGCATCTTTCTTGAAATAATAGGAAATTTTATCAAGTTTTAAGAAAATTTCGTTGTTAAAGGTCCTTAAAAGTTGGCTTTTGTTGGACGCATCTTTTTTATAAATTTCTACAATTTTTCCTATATAGGCCTCGTAGTCTACTTTTAATTTCTTTAATAGACCGTTGATTTCATCGGACTTTTCGTTGTAATTAATGGCCTTATCTCCTATATAAAAGACTTTGACAAGCCTAACCATATCGTCATTTATGATTGACTTTATAAATTCTTTGGAAAACTCAAGGAAAACTCCCTTGGTGTCATCGGCATACTGCTTCCACATTGGAAGAGAATCTGCCATTGCCGATGCGGAAAGGAGGTAGATTTTGTTGTTGCCGTAGTTATTTAGGTTTATAAAATCCTCGTTGCCGTCGTTTAAATATTCAAAAAGGGCCTTGCCCTCCATTGGGTCATTTAGCATCCTAGCGTTGGTAAGCCTTAGCTTGTTCCTATAGATTTGGTCGACCTCCTCGATATCAGCGTCAATTAGATAACCTAAGCTGTCAAGGGAAGTGTAGTGGCCAATTGATAGCTTGTTTTCGGCATTTTTGAGGTTTTCATAGTCAGAAGGTTTGACTGTCAAAAGGTCAATAAGTTCCTCTATATCATAGGAAATGGCTTCTTCGTAGGCTCTGAGATTGTCTTCTTCTTGAGGCAAAATTTTATAAAAATTATTTAGTTTTTCAAAAATATTTAGGCTATCCCTAAATTCATATTCTAGAGGTGATAAGTATTCCTTATAAAAATCCTTGCTCTTCGCTTGGCTTTCAAAGTGGAGATTTCCAAGAACTTCAAGGGCCTGGTTTATAAATTCATAGATAATATTTATCTCAGGATCTTTTTTTATTTTCTTATTTATCGACGCGAAAATTTTAAAAATTTCTTCGGTTTTGCCAAAATCATTTAGGACGTTGGCAATTTTAAGGAAGGAAAGGTTGAAACCATCAAATTCCCTTAGGAGAGAATCCTTAATTATTGTATGGTAGCCCATGTTCTTGCCTGTGAAATAGTCACTTTTCTTTAAAATCAGATCATTTAGGCTAGTTAAAATCTCCCTGGTCTTTTTCTTTCCTAAAAAATTCACCATATTTAGGTAATAGGAAGGGTTTGAAAAGACTGAAATGTAGGAAGATAGGTCTTTTATCTGGTCATTTGATAAGGAAATGAGGCCTTCTTTTTCATTAAAATCTTCCTTCAATAAGTCATAGGCCCTATATTTAAGGCCCGAAATTTCTCTAGAATCTTTAAAACTTAGGTCTTCCTTGTATAATTTTATGTCGCCGAGTTTTAATTTTTCTTTTTGATTTGATCCAGAAAGGTAGGATACGTGGAATTTGGTATTGAACTTGTAGTCTATATCCTCGCTCATCTTTAAAAACAAAGACTCTTTGTAGATAGGAATTAGGTCTTTAAGGGCTGATTTGTTTTCATAAAAATTGAAGGATGTACCTTCCTTTAGGATTTTATCCTTGATTATAAGAGGAGATTTGCCGATAAAACCTATAAATTCATTGATTTTAAAGATTAAAATCCCATCAAGGTCTTTAAAAAAATTTGCTTTTAAGGCTGGTTCTTGGAGGATTTTTCTTAAAAAAATTTCGTCATAGGAATAAACTTTGGCAAATACCACTTCCTTGTTTATTTTATTTTCTTTTACATACTCTGGATCGTCCTTTAGAAGGTCGATTAGGATTTTTTCTAAATTTTCCATCTTTGCTCCATTCTTGATATTACTATACTAACAAAAAATATTTTTCATAAAAAAAAGCCCGCAAGGCTTGCGGGTCTAGTAAATATCGATTGATTGGACGGTGCCATTAAGGGCGTTTAATTTGATTGTATAGCCGTCGTTTGTTTTTAGATAATAGGCTTTGATTGTGGCTGAATCGTTTTTAGGGTCTTCTGTTAAAGCCTCTCCGAAATTCTTTTTTATGTCATAAACTGAATCTTCAAGCTTAATTCCCATGGTCTCAAAGTCCCTATTATTATTTATGACTGAGGCTGTAAGCTCTTTGATTACTGTATTTTCAATTTTTTCTTTGTCAGTATCAAGGTCGTAAAAGGCTTCCAAAAGGTAAAATTCCCTATAAACTTCGTTGTTAATCCCGTCTGTAAACCAGGTTGGCTTAGGCTCAAAAGAGTCTCCGACTCTTGAAATTGTAGCAACAAGCTTGCCGTCCTTTTCATTTAAAGAGTAGGTGAAACCATTTTTCTTGAAATCAGCAAGGCTAAGAGGGAATTTATAAAGTTCTCCCTCGATAATAAATGAAGAATCCCTCTTAAATTTGGTTGAATTGCCCTTTTTTGGTGCTGTTGTTACATAGGGATTTTGGGCAGGTTCTAAGGCCTTTTCTGTGGTTACTAAAATCGGATATGTAAAGGCCATAATAAGGTTTAGCATGGCGAGCAGAAGGATTTTATTTCCAAAGTGCTTATTTACCCCATCTATAAGGGCGATGATGGCGCCGATTGTGCCTAAGCCAGCGCAAAGCATGGAAGCAAACATAAGTGGCCTATCAAAACCAAATATATTAATATAAGAATACCTAAAGATAAAAGAAATTATTAGGACCAATAAACCGATGATTAGGGTTGCTTGGTAGATTTTTTTCTTGTCTATAAATTTCATATTTTTTCCTCGTTTTTTCGAAATCTTCACAATATTCTACACTTTTCTTAAAAAAATTACAATTCCGTGTTATAATTAAAATAGATAAGTGGGTTTACGAAAACCAGCTTAAATCTGTACTTAATTTTAAAAGGGGGACATATGTTCGATTTTAAACAAGCGAAGGCAAGAGTTGACGAGGTAATCAATCCTACACATTTAATTTATTCTGAGGTTTTTTCTGATTCATCAAATAATAACGTGTACATAAAGCCAGAAAACCTTCAAAAAACTGGTTCCTTCAAGCTAAGGGGAGCCTACAACAAATTGTCCAAATTAGACAAGGAAGCAGCAGATAAGGGAATTATTACAGCGTCTGCCGGCAACCACGCCCAAGGGGTGGCATTTTCTGCCCAAAAACTAGGCATGAAAGCTGTAATTTGTATGCCAGAGCATACTCCAATGATTAAAGTCGACGGTACTTTAAAATACGGAGCAGAAGTTGTTCTCTATGGGGCAAGCTTTGATGAATGTAAGGAACACGCCCTAAAACTTGCTGAAGAAAAAGGCTATACCTTCATCCCTCCTTTTGATGACCTAGACGTTATCGAAGGCCAGGGTACAATCGGTCTTGAAATTGTTGAAGAGCTTAAGTATGTCGACTACGTTTTGGTTCCAGTTGGCGGCGGTGGCCTTATTTCAGGTGTGGCTAAGTGCCTAAAGCAAATTTCACCACTAATCAAGGTAATTGGTGTTGAACCTTATTCTGCAAGGAGCATGAAAGAAGCCATCAAGCAAGGCCATATAGTCACCCTTGAAGGAGTTGACACAATCGCAGATGGTACAGCAGTTGCAACGGTTGGTAAGGCAAACTATGAGATTTGTAAGGATAATGTGGACGATTGGATTACAGTTACTGACGAAGAAATCCTCATGGCCTTTATCAAATTAATCGAAAAACACAAGCTAATTGCAGAACCATCAGGTATTCTTCCACTAGCAGCCCTTGATAAACTTAATTTCTTTAATAAAAATGTTGTCTGCCTAGTTTCTGGCGGCAATATCGATATGTCCTTTATTTCTCAACTAATTAACAGGGGTCTATATGAAACAGGACGTATCACAAGAATCGAAGTTGAGCTTCCAAATATACCAGGTAAGCTTCAAGGACTTCTAACAGAAATTGCCCAAACCAAGGCAAATGTCATTTCTATCGAGCACGACGGCTTTAAAGAAGCAAGCAGGTTTAAGAATATAAACGTAGTTCTAACCCTTGAAACCAACGGTATGGACCACGTTAAGAAAATCAGAGAAGTAATAGGCAAGAAGGGATATATCATACATTGATGAAACTAAGTGACTTAGTTAAGAAAATAAAATATTTAGAAATAAAACACGGAGCAGATTTTGAAATAAGGGAAGTTACTAATAATTCTCAAAAGGTGGGAGAAAACTATATCTTTGTAGCAGTTAAGGGATCTATTTTTGATGGCCACAAATATATTGACGAAGCAATCGAAAAGGGTGCCAAGGCTGTTATTCACACAGAAGAAGTGGAATATAGGGATGGGATCACCTATTTGAAGGTCGAAGACCCTAGGGAAACTTTGGCAGAAATTTCTAACCTAATTACAGACTTTCCATCAGAAAAATTAAATGTAATCGGAGTTACAGGCACAAATGGAAAAACCACTACATCAAAATTAATTGCCTATTTAATTGAAAAAATCTTTGGCCCTTGCGCCAACATCGGCACTGATGGGGCAAATGTAGGTGGGGAAATTATTGAAACTTCAAATACAACTCCAGATATAACTGAAATTAATAAGGTTTTAGAAAAGTGTCTTGAAAAGGGAATTAATTATGTGACCCTTGAAGCATCTAGCCATGGCCTAGTCCAAAAAAGACTCTCTGGTCTTCGCTTTAAAGTAGGAATTTTTAACAACCTTTCAACCGAACATCTCGATTACCACAAGACTATGGATGAGTATTTCAAGGCCAAGATGATTCTTTTTGAAAATTCAGAAATTACAATAGCAAATATAGATGATCCTTGGGGCGAAAAAGCTGTAAAACTCTACGAAAACACCCTCACCTTTGGAAAGTCTGAAAGGGCCAACATCAGAGCGACAGATGTGACAAAGACAAGTGAGGGAATTTCCTTTAAGGTTGACGGCGTTGACTTTTTTATAAGGACAATCGCAGACTTTGAACTTAATAATTATCTGGCAGCCATTTCCACACTTAAGATTTTGGGAGCAAGTTTGACAGAACTAAGCGAGGTAATAACAGACTTTCCAGGTGTTGGTTCAAGATTTGAATATATAGAAAATGACAAGGACCTAAATATAATTGTAGACTTTGCTCACACTCCAAGGGCCTTTGAGGAAATTTTTAAAACCCTACCAGAAGACAAGAAAAAAATTGCAGTTTTTGGTATCCAAGGCGATAGGAATGCTGAATTTAGAAACCTAATCGGAAAGACTGTTTCTGATTACGGGATTTACGCCATTGTCACTACAGATGACCCAAAATTTGATACTTACGAAAATATATCAAAGGATATAGTAGCTGGCATGGCAGAAAATTACGGTGCCTATACACTTATAAAGGACAGGAAAGATGCCATAGAAGCAGCCCTAAGAATGGCAAAACCAGGCGATTACGTCCTCTTTATGGGCAAGGGTGAGGAGAATTTCATAAAACTACATGGCAATGAAAAAACTCCTTGGAATGAAAAAGCGACCATCAGAGAGATTTTAGGAAAAATATGAAAACTCTACTAATAGGCGGAGGTGTGGCAGGCTTGTTTTTTGCCAATCTCTACGATGGAGACCTAACAATTGTCGAAAAAAATGATGTAGCTGGAAGGAAACTTCTTGCTACGGGCAACGGCAGGTGCAATTTCACAAACCTCAACCTTTCTTTAGATAATTTTCATTCCTCTGGGGGAGATTTTTATAAATATGCCCTAGAGAAATTCGACAACCAGGATTTGATAAATTTCCTAAATGATTTGGGAATTTTGACAACCTCACTTCCATCAGGTAGGTGCTATCCTCAGACCTTGAGTGCAAAGACAATTAGGGACATTTTGTATTTAAATGCGAGTGGAAAATTTCTTTTTGAAAGTCAAGTAAAAGACATTGACTTTAAAAAACATTTAGTAATTACAGATAAGGCCAAGATTTACTTTGATAAGCTAGTCATTGGCACAGGTGGGATTACCTTGCCAGGATCAGGATCAGATGGAAAAATTTTTGACATTCTAAGGCCCTACCATAAGGTCACAAGGCTAACCTACGGAATTACAAATTATAAAACAGAAAATCCCCTTTCAAAAAAAGCCAAGGGGGTGAGGGTATCTGCCAAGGCCAGTCTTTTTGTCGATGGTAAATTTATAAAAGAATCCAAAGACGACGTGATTTTTCAATCCTACGGTCTAACAGGCACTGCTATCCTAGACCTTTCAAATGAGATTTCCTATGGACTTGCGGATGGCAAAGATATTTGGGTTTGTCTTGATCTTTTGGTTGATTATAGCGAAAAGAAGCTAGCCGAAATCATAAAAAATCTAGGAGAAAAAAATAAAAACAAGACCATCGAAGAAGCTTTAATGGGTTTTTTGAACACAAAACTTATCATTGATGTCCTAAATAGGGTAAAATTAAAGGGTAAGATGAAGGTTAGCGGTATGACTTATGAGGAAATCAAAAAACTTATTAGGACTATCAAGGATTTAAGGTTTAAAATTACTGATATAAATGATGAGGAGAATGCCCAGGTTACCATAGGCGGTATTGATACTGACTTTGTAGATAAAGAAACTTTTGAATCCAAAATCATACCAAATCTTTACTTTATAGGCGAAGTCCTAGATGTGGACGGCGCTTGTGGAGGCTATAATATCCAGTGGGCCTACTCGTCTGCCAAGGCGTGTGCAATGGGCCTTTTAGGAAAGCACAGAGAGGAAATTAATGTTAAAGATAAATAGAAAGTTAAGAGAAATGAGAGATAATGGCGAAAGCATCAAGCTTGCAATCATTGGTTGCGGCAAGATGGGCGGATCTTTAATCAGCCAATTATCCAAACTTGACGCCATGGAAGTCAAATTAGTTGTAGATAGGAATCCAAGAAAGGCTATCAAAGCTTTGACCCAGGCAGGTATTTCCGAAGATAAGATTATCTATACAGATGATTATAACGAAGGCTACGAAGTCCTTGAAAAGGGCTATGTGGCTGTATCTACAAACTACAGACTTTCATACAAATTATTACAAATAAATGCAGTTGTGGATTGTACAGGCAATCCTCCTTTTGGGGCGGTAATCGCTCGTAAAACCATCCAATATCACAAACACATGATTAGTTTCAACGTTGAATGTGAGGCAACAGTTGGTCCTATTCTTCATGATATGGCCAAAAAAGCAGGTGTGGTTTATACAGGAATCTTAGGAGATGAACCAGGTGCAATTATGGAACTTGTGGACAATGCCTATGGCATGGGTCTTGAAGTCCTAGTAGCTGCCAAGGGTAAAAATAATCCACTCAACAACTACGCCACAGCAGAGCTTTTGGAAGAAGAAGCAAAATCTAAAAAACTTTCTCCAAGGATGCTAACAAGCTTTGTTGACGGCACAAATACCATGATAGAGTTAAACTCAGTATGTAACGCTCTTGGATTTTTGCCAGATACTTTTGGTTGCCATGGCATAAAAACAAGTCCTGACAAGGCTGTAGAAGACTTTAAGCTAAAAAAAGATGGGGGAGTTTTAAACTCATATGGAGTTGTGGATTTTTCCCCAGGAATGGCACCAGGCGTCTTTATAATCGTAACTAGCGACCAAGAAGATGTAAGAGATTTGATGAAGTTTTTAGGATTTGGAGATGGTCCAAATTATTTACTCTATAGGCCATACCACCTAACAAGTCTTGAAGCTCCAATTACTATCTACAATGCTGTTGTTGAAAATGAGCCAACTATAGCTCCAATTCACGGTCAAGTAGCAGATACAGTAGCAATAGCAAAAAGAGATATTAAAAAGGGTGAAAAACTAGAAGGAATCGGCTCTGACAAAGTCTTTGGTAAACTAACAAGCCATGACAGGTCCATAGAAGAAGACCTCCTTCCAATCGGTCTAATCACTCCAAAAACTGAAGCAATCGTTGATATTCCAAAAGATACCGTAATTGATATGTCTATGGTAAAAATCGACGAAAAGGCGACAATTACAAGACTAAGAAGAAGACAAAATTCTATGAAGCTATAAAATATTTTAATCCACAGGTGAAAAGCTTGTGGATTTTTTTAACATAAATTTTACAATAGATTTACTTATAATGAAAGAAAATTTATTATGATTAAGATAGACAAGTAGGTAATAAAATTTGGAGGTCTTATGGAGAATTTGATTGAAGTTAGGGGTCTTGTCAAAAAATATAAGGACCTAACAGCCCTTGATGGTCTTGATTTAGACGTCAAAAAAGGTCGTATTTTAGGGCTTTTGGGTCCAAATGGATCGGGAAAATCGACAACAATTAATTGCATGCTTAGTCTTTTAAAGAAAGACTCTGGCAGTGTGAAAATATATGGTAAGGAAATGAGTCCAGACGCCTACGATATAAAGAAAAAAATCGGGGTGGTTTTCCAAGACGTGGGCGTTTATGACGAGCTAAATGTCTATGAAAATATAGACTATTTTTGTGGTCTTTACATAAGGGATAAGAAGGAAAGAGAAGAACTAATTCAAAGGACTTTGGACCTAGTTGGCCTAAATGACTTTGTAAAATTTAAGCCCAAAAAACTTTCAGGAGGTCTTTTAAGAAGGCTAAATATTGCCTGTGGCATTGCCCACAGACCTGATATAATCATCCTCGATGAGCCGACTGTGGCTGTTGATCCCCAATCTAGGAATAACATTTTGGAGGGAATCAAAAAGCTAAACGAGGAAGGCTCTACTATTATTTACACCTCCCACTACATGGATGAGGTTGATTTTCTTTGCGATGACATAGTTATAATTGATAAGGGGAAAGTTATTGCAAATGGCACTTCAAATGAGTTAAAGGATATGATTGATGTTAGCGAAAAAATTTCCTTTGTGGCGGATGCCTTGACCGAAGCTGTTAAAGAAAAGCTTAGCAATATGGAACATATTATAGATTTTGCCTATAAGGATGGGACTTGCAAGATGACTTTTTCTAAAAGTGAAGAAAATCTTTTGAGCCTTGTTAGAATCTTAAGCGATAATAAAGTTTCTTATAGGTCTATTAATGTTGAAAAACCAAGTCTAAATGATGTTTTCTTAGACCTTACTGGCAAGGATTTGAGGGACTAGTATGTTTTGGCATTCTTTTAAAAATACTTTTAAATTTCTTTTAAGGGAAAAGGCCATGGTCTTTTGGGCCTTGGTTTTTCCGATGATTCTGGGAATGTTTTTCAAACTTGCTTTTGGAGGCATAAGTGATAATAACAAATTTGACCCTATTGATATTGGGGTGAGCGAAACTGCCTTTGAGGATCAAAATTTTAAAAATTTCCTAGAAGTTATGGAAGATGAGGATTATTTTAGGATTACAAAGGCAAAAGATGAAGGGATTTTAGATACAAATCCTGATGTCAGGGCCTATATAAAATCAAAGGATAAAATTATTACCAAAAAATCTGGCATCCAGGAAACTATTGTAGAGACAATTATAAATACCTACGTCCAAGAATCTGAGATGATAAAAAGGGCAATGGAAAAAAATCCTCAGACTGATATTTCCAAACTTTTAAATGTTGAAGACCACATCAAAGATGAGTCTAGGAAAAATATGGACCCTATAAATGCCTTTTTTTACACTTTGATAGGTATGACTACCATTTACGGCTACATGTGGGGCCTTTACGTAATCTACCAATACGAGGCAAATTTGTCTGTAAATGCCAAGAGAAATGCAGTAGCACCTATAAAAAAATCGGTAAGCTTATCAGCATCTGTCCTCGTTTCTTGGCTTATAAATTTCATAATCACCCTAGTTTTTATTTTCTACCTTGATAGAGCTCTTGGAGTTGATTTCGGGGATAGAAAGCCGCTTTTGATACTTCTAAGTCTGATTTCATCTCTAACAGGAGTTGCCTTTGGGATTTTTATAGGAGTTTCAAACAAGAAAAATATTGAATTTAAGATAAATCTTGGAATTGCAATTACCATGCTAATGAGTTTTCTATCGGGAATGATGATTTCAAGTATGAAAGTCATTATTCAAGAGAATTTCCCAATCCTAGGCAAAATCAATCCTGTGGCTGTGGTGACAGATGCGATTTATTCTTTGTATTATTACGATTCTACATCTAGGTTTTATGAAAATCTTGGTCTTTTAGTGCTTATAAGTGCTGTATTCTTGGCTGGATCTATGTTTTTTATGAGGGGTAAGGAATATGAGAGTCTTTAAAAATTATTTTAAAATAGCCATGGCCCATAAGGTCTCTATTATTCTATACACTTTAATTTTTCTTGCCATTCTTAGCTTTTCAACTAAGTCTGATAAGAATGATTTTTACACAGATGTAAGGCCTAATATTTATTTGAAAGATGAGGCAAAGACTGATTTATCAGAGGGACTTTATGATTATCTGGATAATAAAGCTGTGATTAAGAAAATGGATGAGTCACTTGTTGAAGATAAGCTTTTTTATCAGATAATAAGCGCAAGTCTTGTTATTCCAAAAGATTTTGACCAAACAAGGAAGGTGAATTTTAAACAGGCGCCTGATGATATGTACGGTATGGCTGTTAAAGAGCATGTAAACCAATACCTAAGCCAGGTTGATGCATATGAGAAAGTTGGTTTTGATACGAATGAAGCCATCAAATATACAAATAAAGATTTGGCAAAACAGGTAGATGTTAAAATAAAAAGCAAAGTCGATATTGCTGGGGAAGATGATTCGGTCTTTTATTTTAATTTCATCAATTACCTAATCCTAGCCCAGGTTCTTTTGATTGTATCAACAATAGTTAGCGTTTATAAAAAGAAAAGCTTAGCCATGAGAAATGGAGTAAGTCCAATGCCAAAGGCAAGGATGAATATGGAATTGATTTTAGGCCACATAAGCACAGGCCTTATAGTGTGGGCCCTTTATATTTTGCTATTTGTTATTCTCTACAAATACGATTTTTCTGCCGCCCACATAAATTTAATGGTGGTAAATTCTCTGGTTTTCACAATCAGTGTTGTGACCATGGCAGTTTTCATTTCGAGCCTAATATCAAATGAAAACACCATTTCAGGTGTCATGCAAGTTGTATCCTTGGGATCATCATTTTTGTGCGGTGCCTTTGTACCTCAAGCCCTACTTTCAAAAACCGCTTTGACACTAGGAAAAATTTTCCCATCCTATTACTATATTAAAAATAACGAACTCCTTTTAGAAAACCCTAGCTTTGGGACAATCTTGCCAAACATAGGGATAATGATAGCCTTTTCTCTAGCCTTTATCCTTATAAGCATGGGTATGAAAACAAAAGTAAACGACAAAATTTCATAAAAATAGCCCTCGCTTAAGCGAGGGTTTTTGAATTTTTAATTTAATTTTTTGATTTTATCAAAAGGCCAGATTCTAATAAGAGCCCTGCCTAGGAAATTTGTTTGGTGAACTGGGCCGAATTTTCTTGAGTCGTTTGATTTTGGCCTGTTATCGCCCACCATGAAGTACTCATCGTAGCCTAGGAACCACTGATTTTCACCCTTACTTTCAGTAAAATCTCCTGTTGTGTAATATGGTTCGTCAAGTTCATCACCATTTATATAAAACTTTCCATCCTTAAGGTCGACTTGGTCTCCTGGCATACCAATTATTCTTTTTACATAAAGTTTATTTTCTGTTGGGCTATGGAAGATTATCACATCCCCACGTTTATATTTGTGGGTAATATTTCTTGAGATTTTTTCAACCACAACTAAATCGTCGGTAAAGAGGGTATTTTCCATAGAATGTCCCGAAATGCGGGTCAGGTCTATTATGAAAAACTTGATGAAAAATGTAATCAGAAGGGCAATGGCAATGGTCTTCACCCAGTCTAAGATTTCTTTAAATATTTTTTTGATTTTTGATTCTGTCATATTTTTTAATTAACACTTACATAAGCAAGTAAGATTGTTATATTTCCTCCAATTTATTTATAATAAAATAACTAATTAAAGTAATTATAGCATATAAATAAGCTTTTTACAAAAATATATATTTATAAATTTGCTTCGCAAGATCTTAGTTAATTTCAGATAAAAAAGCCAGCACCATTTGGTACTGGCTTTTGTTTTTATAGGTCAAAAATTTCGCTGCCTAGTTTGGTTTCTTTTGGATCTACTCCTTCAAATACTATTTTTTTGACATCCATTTGGAATTTGATGTCGCCCCAGAGGATTCCGCCTACAAATTTATCACCGTTTTTAAAGAGTTTGTAGATTTTTTCTCCGTCTTCTTTTTTGACTTCTTCTATACCATCACCAGCATTTTGGCCTGCTGAAAATAGTTTGATATCGCCTAGCATGAGGGTGGAGAATGGTTTTGGTTGTTCATATAATTTATTATCGCCAGTCATGTTTGCACCTGCGATTTTACCCATTTCCATAGATGCTGTCCAAAGACCTATAGAGAAGTTTCCTATTTGGGCAACGTCGCCTGCAGCGTAGATGTCCTCATTTTCTACTTGTAGGTTTTCTCCAACAAGGATTCCCCTGTCTGTAGGGATATTTGAATTAGTAGCTATCTCTATATTTGCCCTAACACCTGCTTGGATCATGATAGCGTCAGCTACGAGTTCTGTGCCGTCGGTTAGTTTTAGACCACAAACCTTGCCGTCTTTTACTAGGATTTCTTCGCTGAATTTGCCTGTTAGGGTCTTCATTCCCATTTCATTTAGGGCCTTTTCTAATTTTTGTGAAAGGTCTTTGTCAAGTTGTCTTGCAAGAAGGTAGTCAAAGGCTTCAACTATTGTGATTTCAATGCCTAGGTGGGAAATAGAGTTGGCTGCTTCAAGGCCTAGGATACCGCCACCTATGATTATTAGCTTTTTCTTGTCGTTAAGGTATTCTTTGAAATGTTTTAAATCGTCTGAGCTTCTAATGGCAAAAACACCTTCTGCATCAGCATTTTTGATAGGTGGTACAAAAGCATGAGATCCTGTAGCTATCAAAAGCTTGCCGTATTCGTATTCTTGGCCGTCTTTTGCGATGGCTTTTTTATTTTCTTTGTCGATTTTTTCTATGTGGGTGTCAAGTTTGACTTCTATATTTTTTTCCTGATACCAGTTTTCTTTCTTTACAAGAATTTCCTCGTCTGTATAATCTTTTTCAATCAATTCTGAAAGTCTGGTTCTCCAATAAGTAAGGCCGTGTTCGTCTGAAACTATTAAAATTGAACCTTTTGGGTCATTTTTCCTTATTTCTTCAGCCGCTGAAAGACCGCTAATTCCGTTACCAATAATTAAATAATCGTACATATATTATCCTTTCTGTCTATTACTTAACAATATTATATCACTTTGAATAGACCTTAACAATCCTTAAGACCTTTCTTTAATAGAGTATAATGGATATATGAGGAAAGCAGAAATTAAAGATTTAAATAAAATTGTAAATATTATAGAAAATGCGAAAAAATCTTTAAAGGACGAGGGGATTGACCAATGGCAGATTGATTCTATGGATGAAGATTTTTTAGCAAGGCAAATTGCAACTGGCAAAGCCTTTGTTTATGAAGAGTTTGGTGTGGTTTGTGCCTATGCCTTTTTATCCGATGAGAAGGAGGAAGCCTATAAGCCTTGGGAGGATAACTTTGAAGGCAAAAAACCTCTTACTATCCACACCTTTGCGGTTGACCTAGATATGACCAAGAGAGGAATTGCTACAAAATTTTTTATAGATATTATAATCCATGCTGAGAAAAATTCTTTCGATGCCTTAAGGATTGATACCCATGAGGATAATTTCAAGATGCGTGGCCTAATTAATAAGCTCGGTTTTAGAAAGATTGGGCAAATTTATATTGACGAAGAAGGGACAAAAAAACCTAGAATTTGTTATGAGAGATTCTTATGATTAATGAAAGCCAAAGGATAATTATTGAAAAGGCCCAGACGCCTGCCGCTGTTATTGCAGGACCTGGGACAGGAAAGACCTACACGATTGTAAAAAAAGTCATTTCTTTAATCAAGAACCAGGGACTTAGTCCAAACAGGATTTTGATTACGACCTTTACAAAAAAAGCCGCAAGTGAGCTTCAAACAAGGATTATTTCTGAATTTAATAGGGAAGGGATCAAGACTGAACTTAAGGACATGATGATTGGCAATTTCCACTCTCTGGCCCTTGATTTTCTTGAAAAATATCCATCTCTTGATAGGCCTTTTTTGGATGCCAAGGTTATAGACCAGGTTGTCGAAGGCTATTTGATTGAAAAAAACCTAGACCTTTATAAAAATATAGAAGATTACGAAAAATACATAACCTATAACCATGCCTGGGAAATCAAGGGAATTTACGAAGAAATTACCAACAAACTCATGGATGTGGAAGAGCTTTTGAAGTCAGAAAATCCTAGGGAAGTTTTTGCTGGTAAAATTTTTCTAACCCACGAAAAGCTCCTCAGAGAAAAAAATCTGATTAATTTCCAGATGATATTGAGGGATTTTTACCTGCTTTTAAAAGATCCTGTTAGGGGAGAGGAAATTAGAAATGGAATTGATTTTGTAATTGTTGATGAATACCAAGATACAAACTATATCCAGCAAGAAATCGCCTTTTCTTTGGTAAAAGATAAGGAAATTATGGTTTTTGGTGACGACGACCAGTCCCTTTATTCTTTTAGGGGAGCAGATCCTAGAAATCTAACAGATTTTTCAGAAAAGTTTTTTAAGGCCAAGGGCCACAAGGCCTTTACCTACAAACTCGATATAAATTATAGGTCCAACCAAGCTATAATTGATAAGTCTTTAAAATGGCTTGATAATAAAGATTATGGTCAAAATAATAAAAAAACTTTGAGGTCTAATGACAAGGAAGCAAATCCAAATACAATTGTAAGGGCTAGGGCAAATGAGCTTAAAAACCTTGCAACAATAATTAGGATTTTAAAGCAGGACATAAATCTTGGCCAGATTGCATTTTTATTTCCTTCCTTAAACCACGCCTATGTTTCAAAACTCCAGTCTTATTTCGAAAAAGCTGGGATTAGGGTTTTGAATAAAAAATCTTCTCAGTTTTTTAAGAGGGATGAAATCAGGGGTTTTATCTACTTAATCTTGAAAATTGGTGGGATTAAAACCACCTATGAAGATCCTTCCACAATTTATGGTGGCTTTGCAAAAAATAAGGCCAAGTATAAAAACTACCTGCATTATCTAGGAAAAGATGAGACCCTAAAGGCAGATGGGGAAATTCAAAATTTCATAGAGGCCGAAAAAGAAAGTGATCTTTCAATTACCGATCTTTTTTATAAGGCAATGGGTCTTGAATATTTTAGAAAATTTTTAATAATGGACGAAGAGGACCTAGACGGAGCAAGAATTTTGGGAAATATTTCCACAATGATTAATCTTGCCAAGGACTTTGATGAAATTTTCAAGGCGCCAAATCCCAAGGCCCACTACCAAGAATTTATATCTTCATATTTGGAATATCTTTTTGTGTCAAGGTCCATAGAGGAATATGCAAATATAGATAGCCACAAGGAAGCAGTGAATTTCATGACTATCCACCAGGCTAAGGGACTTGAGTTTGAAGTTGTCTTTATATCGGGTCTTTACGATTCGCCAAAGCCTTCTAAACTTGGATTTTTAGCGGACTTTGACCCTGGTGACTATTCTTATGTTAAAGATTTTTACAGAAAATATTACACTGGCTTTACCAGGGCCAAAAATCTTTTGGTTCTTTTGGATAATAGCGAAGACTATAAGCTAAGCAAGTTTTCTGAATCCTTTCCAAGGTCATCAGCCATCAAGAGCCTTGATTTTGAAAGGACTGAGGAGAAAAAGGAAAAACCGATTTTAGCCTATACTACAGATATAGAAGTCTTTAGGACTTGCTCTTTGAAGTATAGATTTATAAGGAAATTAGATTTCAAAGCCCCATCCACAAGGGCCTTATCTTTTGGTACCAACACCCACAAGCTTGCAGAATATTACAGCCTGATGCCAAATGACAGGAAAAATCTTATGAAATTCCTTGAAAAAAATCCTCAATACAAAAACCCTCTTGAAAATTTCATCAAAAGAGACTTTGAAATAACTGGTGTTGAGACAAATTACAAACTCGACAGGAATTTTTATATCCTCCAAGGTAAGGTCGATTTAAGTCTTTCTGACGGGTCGATTGTGGATATAAAAACTGGATCATACAATGAGGACTTAATCCAAGCCTACAAGGGCCAGCTTATGACCTACAGGTGGCTGATTTTAGGCAACCATCATCATCTAAACAAGATGTATTTATATTTTATCGAGGAAGACAGGCTTATAGAAATTGAACCTACAGATTTTGACATAAATGAAATTGACAAGGTCGCTAGGATGATTGATAGGAATATCGGTTACAGGAGAACAGACGACATCGAATCTTGTAAATATTGCCAGATGAAGTATTTTTGCAAGAGAAATTGAAAGATAGCTACTATGTAATACAATATAGATAGGAGGCCTTATGATAGATACACAGATGTTAAAGGGGCTTATCGACGGAATAATCCTCCACATAATCAAAAACAAGGAAACCTATGGCTATGAAATCATTGAAGAACTCAAGCTAAATGGTTTTTACAATATGACAGAAGGCACAGTTTATCCAATACTCACAAGGCTCATCAAAAAAGGCCTAATAATAGGTACTTTCAAGGAATCAAAAAAGGGGCCAAGGAGAAAATATTACTATATAACAGAATCGGGTAGACGATATTTGGATGATTTTTACAAGTCCTATGACAGTTTGAAGGCTGCAATGGATAGGGTTTTAGAAAAGGGAAATAAATGAGAGTAGATAAGATGATTGGAAATACTGGTCTAGATACCAGGAAGAATATAAAAAGAAATGCCAAAAAAGGGGCACTTGTGATAAATGGAGAAATTGTCAAGGATTCTTCAGTTCAGGTAGATCCTATGGTTGACGAAGTTTTTTATATGGGCCATTTTGTGGAATATATAGAAAATCTTTACTTGATTTTAAACAAACCAGCTGGAGTCTTATCTGCAACTACAGACGTAGAAGAAACTGTAATAGATCTTTTGGATGACTTTTATCTTAACTATGATCTATCAATTGCAGGAAGGCTTGATAAGGACACAAGGGGCTTAATTATCCTTTCAACAGACGGGAAATTTATCCACAAGATAACAAGTCCAAATTCAAATATCACCAAAACTTATGAGGTCCAAACCCGAGACCCAATCGAAAAAAACTTGGTAGAAGAATTTAAAAAGGGAGTCTATATAAAGGAAGACGATTACACAGCAAGACCAGCTGAACTAATCATTACCGGAGAAAAGGAAGCAATAGTTAAGGTCATTGAAGGAAAATATCACCTAGTTAAAAGACTTTTTGCTAATCTTGGAAACCAGGTCATCGGCTTAAAGAGAACGGCTATCGGAGATTTAGTCTTAGATCCATATTTAAATGAAGGTGACTATAGGGAATTGACCCAAGCTGAGTTAGATTTATTCAAATAAATAAAATATTTTTATGAAAACACTTGCAAAAAAAGTAAAAGTGTGATATTATAATGATACATGATAATAATGAGAGAAACGAGCTTGATTAATTTTGGGCTCGTTTTATGTGTTTAGGGAGAGATATGCTAGATATTAGAGAAGTCTTATATGAAAATCCAGTAATTATGGCCATCAAAGATGGCAAAGACTTAAGGGAATGTTTGAAGGAAGAATATTCAGACAACAAGGTAGTCTTTGTTCTTTATGGTAATATCGAAACGATTCCAACAATTGTCAAAAAATTAAAAGACAAGGATAAGATAGTTTTTGTTCATGAAAACCTAGTTGAAGGATTGTCATCATCTCACTTTTCGCCTAGTTTTATCAAAAAATACACAGACGCTGACGGAATCATTACACTTAGGGCACAAAATGCCTACGAAGCCAGAAAAATAGGACTTTGCACAGTCTTTAGGTTCTTCCTTCTAGATAGCCTATCCTATGAGAGTGTTAAGGATACAATAAAAACAACATCCTCTGACATTTTAGAGGTTTTGCCTGGTATTATGCCTAAGATGATTGGTGAAATCAGCAAGAGATATCCTACACCCCTTGTAGCTGGGGGACTTATAAGGGATAAGTCTGATGTAGTTGACGCCTTAAATGCAGGTGCCATTGCGGTCTCAAGTTCTAATTATGCAGTATGGAAAATGTAAAGGAGTAGATATGAGTAAGTACATTATGGCGTTAGATGCCGGAACAACAAGCAACAGAGCGATAATTTTCAATAAAAAAGGCGAAATTATGTCAGTTGCTCAGAAAGAATTTACACAATTTTTCCCACATCCAGGTTGGGTAGAACATGACGCAACAGAAATCTGGTCAACTCAAATAGGTGTATGTACAGAAGCTATGGCAAAACTTGGTGTAACAGCTGAAGACATCGAGGCTATTGGTATTACAAACCAAAGGGAAACTACTATAGTTTGGGAAAAGGATACCGGTAAACCTGTTTACAATGCAATCGTTTGGCAATGTAGAAGAACTGCTGATATGGCTGACAAACTCGTTGCAGACGGTTATAGGGGCATGGTTCAAGAAAAAACTGGTCTTGTTTTAGACCCATACTTCTCTGCTACAAAGATTAGATGGATCCTTGACCACATAGAAAACGGCCAAGAAAGAGCTGAAAATGGCGAACTTCTCTTTGGTACAGTTGATACATGGTTAGTTTATAACCTAACTCGTGGTAAAGTTCACGTTACAGACTATTCAAACGCATCAAGAACAATGATTTTTAACATCCATACCCTTGAATGGGATGATGAACTTCTTAAAATGTTAAATATTCCAAAATGCATGCTTCCAGAAGTTAAACCTTCTTCTTATGTATATGGAACAACCTTCCCAGGCTACTTTGATGGCGAAATCAAAATAGCTGGTATAGCAGGTGACCAACAAGCTGCTTTATTTGGTCAAACATGTTTTGAAAAGGGAGATGCTAAAAATACTTATGGTACAGGTGCCTTCCTACTTATGAACACAGGCGAAGAAGCTGTTAAATCTGAAAACGGCCTTGTTACAACAATAGCTTGGGGTCTTGAAGAAGGAAAAGTAGACTATGCTCTTGAAGGTTCTATCTTTGTTGCAGGTTCTGCTATCCAATGGTTAAGAGACCAATTAAGAATTGTTGACGCTGCTGATGATACAGAATACATGGCAACAAAAGTTAACGATACAAATGGTTGCTACGTAGTTCCAGCCTTCACAGGTCTTGGTGCTCCATATTGGGATCCATATGCAAGAGGAGCTATCGTTGGCTTAACACGTGGTACAAATAAATATCACATCGTTAGAGCAACCCTTGAATCACTTGCATATCTAACAAACGACGTATTAGCTTCAATGGAAAGAGACGCTGGTCACCCACTTCACGAACTAAAGGTAGACGGTGGTGCAAGTGCAAACAACTTCCTAATGCAATTCCAAGCTGATATGATTCAAACCAAGGTAGAAAGACCAAAGACACTAGAAACAACAGCTCTAGGTGCATCATACCTTGCAGGTCTTGCAACAGGATATTACAAAGATAAAGACGAAATCAGAGAATACAGATTAGTAGACCAAGCCTTTGAACCAACTATCTCTAAAGAAGAAAGAGATAAGAAAGATAGAAACTGGCAAAGGGCTATAGCTAGATCTTTCGACTGGGCAAAACATTACGAAGAATGATAATTGTTTGAAATTAAAATCTGTGATATAATAGATATAACTTAATAAGAATGGAGAGAGATGAGCGTAAGTATTCTATACTTGTGCTCGTTTTTCTTTATAGTTTTTTACATAAAAGGAGTAAAGATGTTTGATGTAATAATAATTGGTGGGGGAGTTGTTGGAGCTTCAGTAGCTTGCCACCTATCAAAGAAAAAAGGAAAATTTTTATTACTTGAAAAAAACGAAGATGTTTGTACTGAAACAAGTAAGGCAAACTCTGGTATTTGCCACGGCGGTTATGACGCTGAACCAGGTAGCCTAAAGGCAAAATTTAACGTAGAAGGTAACCAGATGATGGATGAGGAAAGCAAACTATATGCATTTCCTTATAAGAAAATAGGAACCCTTGTTTTATGCCACGATGAAAAAGATATGCCAAATCTTCAAAAATTATATGACTATGGTATAGCAAATGGCGTTAAAGGCATGAAAATCCTAAACAGGGAAGAAACCCTAGCCCTAGAAGATAATATCACAGAAGATGTTGTAGCTTCCCTATATTGCTCAGAAGCTGGAATCTTAGATCCTTTCCTAATGACTATAGCCTATGCAGAAGTTTCAAACATCAATGGTGTTGAATATAAATTTAATACCAAGGTTGAGAAAATCGAACAAAAAGACGACCATTGGGTTCTACACACAAACGACGGTGACTTTGAAACAAAGGCAGTTATAAACTGTGCTGGAATCTATTCAGATGAACTTCACAACCAAATTTCAGATGAAAAATTTGAAATAAAGGCTCGTCGTGGTGAATACTTGCTTCTAGATAAGGAAACAGCAGGTTTTGTAAAGCACGTAATGTTTAACCTTCCATCTGATAAGGGTAAGGGAATCCTAGTAAGTCCAACTATCGATAATAACACCCTTGTAGGACCTACATCAGACTTTATAGATGATAAGGCTGACAGGAGATCAACAAGAGAAAGACTTGAAGAAGTTATAGAAAAATCTAACCACACTGTAAAAAATGTCCCAGTTAGGATGGTAATCACATCATTCTCAGGAAATAGGGCCCACGAAGTTGGTGGCGACTTCATCTTGCAAGAAAGCAAGGAAGGTTTCTTTGACTGTGTTGGTATAGAATCTCCAGGACTCACCTCATCTCCAGCAATTGGTAAATACATGGCAAATCTAGTAGCAGACAAGTACGGCTTTGCCGAAAATGAAAATTTCAACCCTGATAGAAAACCAATTCCAAAAACAAGCGAGATGACTCTTGAAGAACATTCAGAACTAATTAAGAAAAACAAACTCTACGGCAAAATCATCTGCAGGTGCGAATCTGTAACTGAAGGTGAAATAGTAGATGCAATAAATAGACCACTTGGAGCAAGGACTGTAGACGGCATTAAAAGACGTGTTAGGGCCAGCGCTGGTAGGTGCCAGGGCGGATTCTGTTTACCACATTTAATGGAAATTTTAGCTCGCGAACTTAATGAAGATATGTCAGATGTAGTTAAAAACTCAAAAGAATCTTACTATGTTGATGGAAGAGTAAAGTAGGAGTAGAGAATGAAAAATTATGATTTAGTAGTAGTAGGCGGCGGTCCTGCAGGTCTTGCAGCAGCAGCCAGAGCCTATGACTGTGGTGTAAAAAACGTCTTAATCGTAGAAAGAGATAATAAACTTGGGGGCATCCTTAACCAATGTATCCACAATGGTTTTGGCCTTCATAGGTTCAAAGAAGAATTAACAGGTCCAGAATACGCAGGCAGGTATGAAGATATAGTAGCAGAGCGTGATATTGATGTTTTGCTAAATACTATTGTAATGGACTTTAGCCCAGATAAGACCTTGACCCTAATGAATGAAGAAAATGGAATGTTTCAAATAAAACCAAAGGCAGTAATCCTTGCCATGGGTTGTAGGGAAAGACCAAGAGGAGCCCTAAACATTCCAGGATCTCGTCCAGCTGGTGTATATTCAGCAGGTACAGCTCAAAAATTAGTAAACCTTGATGGTTTTATGCCAGGTAAAAAGATTGTAATCCTAGGTTCTGGTGATATCGGTCTAATCATGGCAAGACGTATGACCCTAGAGGGAGCCAAAGTTCAATGTGTGGCAGAAATTATGCCATATTCTGGAGGACTAAAGAGAAATATAGTCCAATGTCTAAACGACTTTGACATTCCACTATACTTTTCAACAACAATTTCTGATATAGAAGGAACTGACAGGGTAGAGGGTGTTTACCTATCAAAGGTTGACGAAAATATGAAAGTCATCCCAGGCACAGAAGAATATGTAGAATGTGATGCCATCCTCCTATCAGTAGGTCTTATCCCTGAAAACGAACTAAGCAGGGATGCCCAAATCAAGATGGATCCAAGAACTAAGGGTGCAGAAGTATCCGACAGAATGATGACTTCAATAGACGGCGTATTTGCAGCAGGAAACGTCCTTCACGTTCACGACCTAGTAGATTATGTAACAGAAGAAAGTGAACTTGCTGGCGAAAACGCAGCAGCCTACATTAAAGATGAATTTAAAGCAGATAATGAAAAGAAAATCCATCTCACACCAGGTAATGGCGTAACCTACACAGTTCCTCAATATATAGCCCCAGGCTCAATGAGAGATGAAGTTGTTATTAGGTTTAGGGTAAACAATATCTATCAAAAATCAAGATTAGTTCTAGAAGTAGACGGCAAAGAAGTTGCCCAAAAGAGAAAGATAGTATTTGCCCCAGGTGAAATGGAAGACTTGGTTCTTAAGAAAAGTGATTTAGACGAAAATAGCGAAAAAATCGAAGTAAGATTGGAGAGCTTATGATCAAAGAATTAACCTGTATAAATTGCCCACTTGGCTGCACAGTCAGCGTTACAGTAGAAGATGGACAAATCACAAATATCACTGGCAATACTTGCAAGAGAGGTGAAGTTTATGCTAGAAATGAACTAACAAACCCAGTAAGGGTTGTCACTTCCACAGCTAGGGTAGACGGAGCAGACCAATATTCTGTTTCGGTCAAAACAGAAGAACCTATTCCAAAGGGAAAAATAATGGAAGTAATGAAAGAAATAAACAAGGCCCATATAGATGCACCAGTAAAAATTGGTGACTGCGTAATAGAAGACGTAGCAGGCACAGGAATCAGAGTAATAGCTACATCAAAGGCTTCATAAAAACAAATCCTCCAGGCACAGGCTTGGAGGATTTTTTTGTCCTCAAATAGGAGATATGTAAGAAAAATCATTGTCAAAGATCTATTTTAAAGCACTTTGCTTAAAATAATTGTAAGAATAAGAGAATTTAAATAAGCTAGCTTATTTTGTTATTGAATTTATTGGCAAATTTTTGTGTATAGCCCAGCATTTGATCTTATGTAAATAAAAAAACGACCTCCTTTTCCTTTAATTATGATAATCACATGCACAATTAAACAAGGAGGTCAGAATCTTGTATAAGATTAGTTTAACACATATAAAAATAAGATGCAAATCTAAATTGAATTTAGGACTGATCTAAAAATCTTACTTTGATTTTTTAATAGGCTTAGGATAATAAAAGTGATTAAGCTTTTTAAGAAAATTTGCCAATAGAAAAACCCCTCAATCGAGGGGTTTTCCTATACTAGAATATAAAATTAAATAAGACAACTGCGATAAGTCCACCGATTATTGGGCCTACTACTGGAATCCAACCATATCCCCAGTTAGCGTCTGTTTTGTTCTTAACTGGAAGGACGGCGTAAGCAATTCTTGGACCAAGGTCTCTGGCTGGGTTGATAGCATAACCTGTTAAACCGCCTAGTGACATACCTATAGAAACAATGAGGCCGTAAACGAATAATTTGTCAACTCCTGCTCCACCAGCGCCTGCTACATTGCCAAAACCAAGGATAGCAAATACAAGTACGAAGGTACCAACTATTTCAGATAGGAGGTTCCTGCCGGTATTAGGAATTGTTGGTGCTGTACAGAATGTTCCCCTTACTCCTACTGGGTTATCTGCTGTTGCATCGTAATGGTCTTTGAATAGGGCATATACTAAACATTGACCAAGGAAAGCTCCAAGCAATTGACCAGCTATGTATACTGGAACAGCATCTGCTGCCACATCACCCTTGAATGCTAAAGCTATTGTTAGTGCTGGGTTGAAGTGAGCACCTGTTAGGGCACCAAATATGGTTGCTGGAATAAGAACTGCTAGACCCCAAGCAATGGTGATTTGGATAGGACCAGCGCCTTGCATACCACTTTTGTTCAAAGAAACGTTTGCTACAACTCCGTTACCTAGTAAAATAAGTATGAGTGTACCGACCATTTCGCCTAAAAATATATCTCTCATTTTCTCTCCTTTCTGTGAATAAAAAAACAGAGAACTACCTTGGTTATTAGCTCTCTGTCTCTGATTTATTCAACTGTGAAAATGTTTACATCATTATTATATCACGTGCCTTATTATTTTGCAAATATTTTTGTTAAATTTTTGATTCTTTTTCTAGAGTCTTGATAAATTTATTAATGTCAGCCTTGTTTACTCTTGTAATTCCTGAATGTTCTGAGTCAAAACGATCGGATTTGACTTTGTGGCCGAGTTCATCTTCCATAACTTCAATCACTCTGGACCTACAGAAAGACCCTTGGCAAAAGCCCATGCCCGCTCTAGTTCTTCTCTTGATAGAGTCAAAGCTATTGCAAGGAAGGCCACGATTCATGGCATCTCTGATTGTTTTTTCGCTTACTTGTTCACACCTGCAGACTAGCCTTTCTGGGTTTCCTAGATGAAGGTCAACTTTTTTGATGACCTTGTTGAAATCTTCGAGTTCTTTGTATTTGATGATTGGGTCCCTGTGTGGGTTGTAGGATGGATCATCTTCTAATTTTAGGCCTATATCTTTTAAGATTCCCTCAACTATTTTTGCAATGGCTGGAGAAGAGGTGATGCCTGGAGATTGGATGCCAACTACATTTATAAAGCCATTTGTCTTGGTGTTTTCAATGATAAAGTCACCTGTAGATGAAGCTGGGCGAAGACCTGTGAAAGATCTGATAAATTCTTTGAGGTTAATTACGCCATCTTTGACTGATTTTTGAGCCAAATCGTAGATTTCAGCCAATCTTTCTATATGGGTGCCCCTGTCGATTTCTTCCTCGTCAATGGCATCAGGACCTAGAAGGAGGTTGTTATGATAGGTCCTTGTAACTAAGATGCCTTTTGACTTTGGACTTGGGGTTTGGAAGAGAACTTGCTTGGTTCTTGAACCAGTGCCTTTTTGCATTAGGAGGTATTCTCCGCTTCTTGGATGTATTGTAAAATCTGTTTGGGTAATCATTTGAGAAACCCTTGCGCCTTCAAGGCCTGAAGCGTTGATAACATACTTACCTTCATACTTATCTCCGTTTTCGGTTATGACTGTGAATACATCGTCATTTTTTTCTATATTTGTAACCCTACTTTCAAGCTTAAGGTCAGTGCCATTTGCTATGGCGTTTTCCATTAGGGCTATGACATATTCATATGGTGAGCAAACCCCAGCACCATTGCAATATAGGGCAGAGGTGGCCTCATCTGATACATTCGGTTCAATTTCTCTTAGTTTCTTTTGGTCGATTATTTCTAGGTCATCAAGACCATTTTCAAGGCCCATGGCCATGAGTTTTTCAAGTTCTTTTTCGTCTTCTTCACTAAAAGCTAAAACCAAAGACCCATTTTCCAAGAAGCCAAAATTTAATTCTTCATCGAGTTTTTTAAATTCCTTTCTGCCTTCGTAGCAGATACGGCCCCTAAGTTCGTGGTGGGGCTCAGCATAGCCACCGTGGACTATGGCTGAATTGGCCTTTGAAGCGCCCATAGATACGTCATTTTCTTTTTCTAGTACAAGTATATCAAGTTTGTAGCGGGAAAGTCTCCTTGCTATACTAGCCCCTGTGACACCAGCGCCGATAATTATAAGATCATACATAAAAAATCCTTTCTATTTCGGGAGTGGACTTATATTCCAAACCTTATTTAATATTAAGAAACTCCCTCTAAAGACAAAAATAGAGTGGCAAAAATAATTGCGCTCTTTCACTATCTTATTAGGTAAACCTTTTCTACATTATAGCACAAAAAATTGCTAATTTCAATTCATCTTCTTTTATTAATTTTGCATAAAAATTTTAAGAAGATTTTTAAAAAAGAATTTTTTATCAATTTTCAAGAGATTAGGATTTATTAGTTTATATTTTGACTTTTAAAAGTATATTATATATAGCATATAAAGGGAGAAATTTTATGAAATGTGAGCATTGCGGTGCGAATATTAATAAGGCTAGCAATTTTTGTCCTGTTTGCGGGAGCAAACTTAGCAAAAATGAGCCTGATAAAAAAATAAATCAAGAGGATTTAACTCAAAAAAAGAGTTTTTCAAATCTTCTTAATTTTAAATTTAATAAAACAGCTAATGATTCTGAGGAAAAAACTGAGACCAACCAGTCAAAGTCTGAAGAAAAGGATTATGCTATAAAAAATGACAATAGCAGTGAATCAGAAAAGCCTATTATAGATGATAATGTTGGGTCTGAGCCTTTTTTCCAGAAAACTGGCAAGGATTTTTTGGATGGACCAGTAGTTAATAGAAATAAATTAGAAGCTAAGGGCAAAGATAATTCCGATGAACAAAATCCTGAACCACCTGATAGGATGGATAAGGAAAGCAGGATGTATGAAAACCTAGGAGGAAAATCTTCGCCTATTAATCAAAGGTCCGTCATAGAAGAAGTTCAAGACAAGGTTTCTAGGAGCAAGTCCAGAAAAAAAGATGATTCTGCCTATTATATAGATGACAACAGATCTTCTATGTTAAATAAAAATATAGAAGACAGGGTTGAAAAGATTATAAATGGCGAAGACAAAGAATTGTCAAATCTCACCTTGTCTGAAGGTATTAGGAAAATTCCTAAAAAGAGCAAGGTAACAATAGCTCAAAATAGCGGGCAAGATTTCATAGACCCTAAAGAGAGTCAAGAAATAATTAGCCCAAGTAAAGCAGACCAAGCAGCTAAGAAAAGCCAGGAAGAAAAATCTCAAACTGGCCCTAAGCTAGATAAGCAAGCGCTTGAATCTTTCAAAGAAAAGTACATCACAAAAAGGAATTTACTAATAGCCCTAATTGGTGTTTTGATTGCTATAATCCTCGGAACTCTTTATGTTAAGATGAATAAGGCCGAAGACATAACAATTCCATTAAGTGATTACATCACCTTAACTTATGAGGGAGAAGACGGGCAAGCTGTGCCAAAGGCTAGTATAGATACAGAGAAATTAATCGCGGCCTATGGCAATGATATTAAGTATATTTCTAGGGATAATAACAAGGGATCATACGATTCTCCAGCCCAAGAATTTGCGGCAGACTTACAAAACAATGTGGTCTTCCAATATTCAAAAGACAGCGGCCTATCAAACGGCGATGAGATTACAGTCATGGCTAACCTTGATAATATCAAGATTTCAGATAAGTACAATGTCCTAATGTCAAATGCATCAAAGGCAGTAATTATTGATGGCATCAAAACCGATAACTTTACCGATCCTTTCACCTACATCAATGTGAAATTTGAAGGCCAAAGTCCAAATATGACCCTAACAGCAGGTCTGACTGACGATGCACCAGAGTTTATGCACACAATTGATATAATTCCATCCAAGACAAATGGTATAACAGAGGGCGAAGAAGTAGCGGTAAGCTTAAACTTTAATGCAGATGTCCTAAAGGAAACATACAATGTGAGCCTATCTCCAACTAGCAAAAACTTCACAGCCAAGGCTGGTGATGGAGAAAGCAGTGGTGAGGGTGATGCTGATTCTGATTATATAAGCACTACAGCTCATTTGAATGATGAAATGCTTGGGGAACTCAAATACAAGGCAGGAGAGCTAATCAAACAAACTATTTTGTATAAGAACATAATAAACGTTGATAATGTCGACTACCTAGGATCATTTACAGGTATAAAGGATGATGGAAGCGGAGATATTAAAAACAAAGTCTACCTAATTTATGAAGTTTCAACTTCAGAAAAACTTCCTGAATCAAACTTCCAGTCAAGTTTTAAATATTACACCTTTGTGGAATATCAAAATGTGAAAAAGGCCAAGGATCCTGATGGTAAATTCTACAGTGCGGGCCCAATCACAACCGATAATCAAATCTTCCACAAGTTCTTTGTAGAAAGTGACTACAAGTATTACCAAATCGAATACCAAGGATTTGGCTTTATAGATAAGGCCCTAGCTAATGTTGGTGCAGGCCTTGAAGGTCTAAGTGTGACAGAAGATAACAAGACCAATATCACTGATCATTTCGCCACATCTGACGGAGTCGTTGGGGAATATGAAGCAAACGGTAGGAGGATATCACTTAAGGCCGACGGTAGCCTGGTTTATCAAACAGATAAGGCAGTTCATTTAGGATCCTATAGTGACAATGGTGGAGAAATTTCTGCCACAATCAAGGGAGTCAATGTTGATACTCCAATAATCCTCAAATATGAAAACGGAAAACTAAACGCAGAAAGTCAAGGAGAATTTGACGCAATTAGCTTTAGCAAAATAGAAAACTTTTAATAAAAGGGCCCGGTGGCCAGTGAATTGACCCAAAATTTTCAATAATGATGAGATTTTCACACCACTAGGCCTTTTTTCTAAGGGAAATAAAAGGAGTCATTATGTTAGAAAATAAAGATATAAAAACAACATATTACGAAGCCTATCCAAAATCATTTGTAGATTCAAATGCTGATGGAATAGGCGATTTGGAAGGACTTAGGTCCAAACTTACCATACTTTCTCAACTTGGTACCAATTACATTTTATTAAACCAAATTTTTGCGAAAAAAGATGGGAAAATAGATTTTTACCAGGTAGATGACAAGATTGGAAGTCTTGAAGATGTGGGAAGAATTTGCGAAAAGGGCAAATATATCAGGGTCAAAACCCTCCTAGACCTTGACGCAAAAGACCTAATGGCGACCTATGGAAATAATTTAAAAGAAGAAATAAAAAGCATATTGGAACATTGGAAGGAAATTGGAATCAAGGGGATTAGGATAAAAAACCTCGATGATTTTACGAATGATTCTCCAAAGGCAGGTGAGGAAATAATCACAGAAATAAGGGATCTAACATATAACCTCGGCCTAATTTATATTGGAGGCCTTGATAAAGTAGACCAAAAGTTTAAAGACCAAGTCGACATGGTTTATTTTTCAAAGTCCAATAGCCTAGTAAAAGAAAAAAATTCCTATAAAGAATTTTACGAATTTCTTGATATGGCACAGACCTTAAGTGGGGAAGTGCCTGTTGGTTTAGACTTTGAAAACTACAAAAGTCCAAGACTTATAGAAAAAATCCTAAACCATGATGAAGAAGCAAGACCTCTAACAGAAGCTCTTGCGACCTTGCTTTTTAGCTTGAAAACAGCGCCTTTTATCTATCAAGGAACAGAAATAGAAGCCAAAAGCGAATATGATATAGATATGGATAAAATTTCCGATTTGGAAATTAAGAAAATTTACGAAAAATATATCGAAGAAGGTCTTAAGCCAGAAGAGGCTATTGATAAAGTAAAAAAAGAATCTAATTTTTCAGCTAAAATCCCATTGAGGTGGGATGAATCAAGCCTTGGAAAGTTTTCGGAAGTGGAAAATTACTACGGAACCATGGTCCAATACGACAACAACTATAAGGAATATCTAAAACACGCCGATTCATTTTTCTTCTATATGTATGACATCATCATGCTTAGAAAAAGAGACTCAGTCTTTGGCCTTGGCGACTACGAGGCCTTAGCAATAGACGAAACAACCTACATTTACAAAAGGACCTATAAGGATAAGGCTTATGTGGTTTTAGTAAATTTATCAGACGACTTCTATGAAATAGAAGAAAAAATCACAGATTTAATTAAAGATGGCAAGGTCATAAAAAATAACAACCAAGACTACGACCCAGAAATCCTAGACGCTTACCAGGCGGTTATAATCGAATTGTAGAAGATTAAGTAAATTAAAAACTACAAGCTTAAGCACTTCGCTAGAACTTGTAGTTTTTAAATTTCAAAATATTTTAGTTAACAATTTGCTGCTTTCTATCTTCTTCCGTCTTAAAAATTATCAGCTTATTATCATTAATGTACAGATTTATGGTTTTTCCATCCTCTAGGAATTTGTATTTAAAACCTGTACCGAAATTTGATTGGTTGTTTTTAGTAGGTTTTGTTGTACTTTCAACTTCTGAATCAATTTCTCCATCAAAATCTGTAATCTTATCGTAGTATTTTTCTTCTCCTGAATACAAATAGAGCTTGTCATCAACAATGATCATAGGAATCAAATCCCACTCTACATTTTCATTAAGATCCTTCTTAAAAATCATCAGCTTATTATCATCATGGTAAAGATTGATGGTTTTTCCTTCATCTAGGATTTTGTATTTGAAACCTGTGCCAAAATTTGATTGGTTATTTTTATAAGGCTTTGAAGGGCCTTCAACTTTAGAATCAATTTCTCCATCAAAATTTTTCTCGTCATCATAGTTTTTCTTTTCACTCGAAAATAAATAGAGATTGTCATCAATAAAAATCATAGGAATCAAATCCCCTTTTACATTTTCATTAGGATCCTCTACTCCTTCATTATCAATTTTTTCATTAGAACAAGCACTAAAGGCAAAAATTGTTATCAATATAAATAGAATTTTTTTCATATCTTCCTCCTAAGAGATTGTAATTTTAGTATTAGGCTTTAGAAATTATATTTACAAGCACAAAAACACGTTTGCTTAGCAAACTCCTCAACGATCGAGAAAATCGCCTACTAGGTAAGCTTAAGTTGTTGACATAGCAATCTAAAAGCCTAAACAACTTTCTATAAATGACCTCTTCTTCTAAATCATAATGACCTGAGGTAGCCTCATCTTTATCAAAAGATAATTTAATTACACCCTTACAATCCATAAAAGCATTCACCTCTTATATCCTATAAGACGTAAATTAGTGAGAAATATTACATAGATTTCTATTTTATAAGATTTTTTAATAAATCTACTTTAATACTCATCTCTTGCATTTATCAATAACAAGCTTTCACAAGGTGGTCAGTTGATTTTAATTTTTACATTCATTGGTATTCTTTAAGAACAAAGGTCATCAAAGACCGATCAAAATTTTTGGTCTAATGAATAGTAGTTTTTATTTTTCACTTTTTTATTAGGATAATTATAACAAAAGGTCTATTTCTATGCAATAAAAAAACAACCCTGATTGGTTTTTTATCAATGGTCGGAGATAAAGGATTCGAACCTTCGAGCCTCACCTTCTCAAAGCCAAAGTAGGACCAACAAAAAAAGTAACCATCTTAAGGTCGCTTGTTCTGTATAAAAAGTTTCTTAATTTTTTAGGACAATAAAAAAATAACCAAGATGGTTGTAATTTAATGGTCTGGGTGAAAGGATTCGAACCTTCGAGCCTCACCTTCTCAAAGCCGAAGCGGGACCAACAAAAAAAGCAACCATCTTAAGGCGCTTGTTCTGTATAAAAAGTTTCTTAATTTTTAGGGCAATAAAAAAACAACCTATAATCGGTTGTTTGAATGGTCGGGGGAAAAGATTCAAATCTTCGAGCCTCACCTTCTCAAAGCCGAAGTGGGACCAACAAAAAAAGCAACCACTTAAGGTCGCTTGTTCTGTATAAAAAGTTTCTTAATTTTTAGGAAAATAAAAAAAGCAACTGATGTTGCTAATTTATATGGTCGGGGGGAAAGATTCAAATCTTCGAGCCTCACCTTTCCAAAGCCGAAGTGGGTCCAATATAATAAGGTTTATTCTTAATACAAAAATAGCAGTCATTATTGACTGCATATCTTGTTTAAAAAGTTACTAAATATTTTTAGGGCAATAAAAAATAGCAACTGATGTTGCTAAATTTAATGGTCGGGGTGAAAGGATTAGAACCTTCGAGCCTCACCTTCTCAAAGCCGAAGTGGGACCAACAAAAAAAGCAACCACTTAAGGTCGCTTGTTCTGTATAAAAAGTTTCTTAATTTTTAGGAAAATAAAAAAAGCAACTGATGTTGCTAATTTATATGGTCGGGGTGAAAGGATTCGAACCTTCGACCTCATGTTCCCAAAACACGCGCGCTACCAAGCTGCGCCACACCCCGTCGCCACTGACTATTATAATATACTATATAAAAAATCCTTTGTCAAATTTATTCGTAATTTTATTTGGATTTCTTTTTGTTTTTGCTTTTATTTTCAAAAAAGTCTATTGTTATGATACCATAATTCTTTTCCCTTGTAAAATCTATTTGAAACTTCCTTGTAAGTCAGCCCACAAAGACTATAATAATAGTAGATAGGAAGGGAGTTTTATGGATACTCTTAATGAAGTTAAAAAAATTATTAACGATTCTAATAATATAGTATTTTTTGGGGGAGCGGGAGTTTCTACTGCTTCTGGTGTGCCTGATTTCAGGTCAGCTACCGGGCTTTATAATAGGAAGAATGATTCCAAATATTCTCCAGAATACATGCTTAGTCATGAGTTTTTTGTAAACCATCCTGATGAGTTTATGACTTATTGCAAGGAAAATCTTATGCTTGACGGTATTAAGCCTAACAAGGCCCACTATGCTTTGGCGAGGCTTGAGAAGATGGGTAAGCTTAAGGCTGTTATTACCCAAAATGTCGATAGTCTCCATCAAGAGGCGGGAAGCAAGAATGTAATAGAGCTCCATGGCAATTTGAGGGATTATTATTGTACAAAATGCCATAAGAATTTTGACCTTGCCTATGTGAAGAAATTTCCTGCTGAGGCTCATTGTGATGAGTGCGGTGGGATTGTTAGACCTGATATTGTTCTTTATGGTGAGGGTCTTGATCAAAATAATATTTCCTATGCAGTTAATTTAATTGCCCAGGCTGATGTTTTGATTGTTGGTGGGACTAGCCTTGTGGTTTATCCCGCAGCTGGCCTGATTGATTTTTATAGGGGCAATAAATTAGTTTTGATCAATAAGGATACTACTCCTAGAGATAGTATTGCAGATTACATTATAAATGGCGATATTGCTGAAGTTATGGATAGTTTGGTAGGTGATTAGGTGCAGAAAAAATACGGTATTGATGAGTACGGGATATTTTTAGTTTGGATTGCGATTGTAGCAGTTCTTGTGGCTTATTTTATTAAGTCTACAGTATTAAATGGCATATCTTCTTTTATTGTAATTTATGCCATTTTTAGGACCATGTCTACAAATGTTGCAAAGAGGAGTCAGGAAAACCAGGTTTTTGTTGAAAATGTTATTAATCCAATCAAGGGTATTTTTGGCAAAGATAAGGCTAATAAGACTGGGTCTAAGGAAGCTGGCTTTAAGTATATTTCTTGTCCTTCTTGTGGACAAAAGTTAAGAATTCCTAAAAATAAGGGCAAAATCAAGGTAAGATGCCCAAAATGCAAGGAGAAATTCGATGCTAAAAGCTAAGCTTTTAGCATTTTTTATGTTTTTTAGAAATATAAATTAATTTAAAAAATTTTTCGCTTTAGTATTTATTTTTTTAAATAAGGTTGTATAATTTGGTTGAAAGGGGAGTAATAAATGCCAAGATTAATAGGAACAGTTGCAATGGGCCTTAGGGCACCAATTGTTAAAAAAGGTGACAATCTAGTTGATATTGTCGGTGATATTGTTGAGGAAGTAGCTAGAAATGAAGTTAAACTTCGCGATAAGGATGTAGTTGCTGTAACTGAGTCACTTCTTGCTAGAAGCCAAGGTAATTATGCTACAATTGAGCAAATTGCTAAGGATTTTGCAAATAAGTTTGATGGTGATGAGGTTGCTATACTATTTCCAATTCTTTCAAGGAATAGATTTTCAATAATGTTAAAGGCTTTTGCCCTATCAGGCAAAAAGCTACACATTTGCCTATCTTACCCATCTGATGAGGTTGGAAACTTTGTTATGGACGAGATGGATCTTTTCAATTCTGATGTTAATGCTTATACAGATGTTTTAAGCCTTGAAGAATTTAGAAAGGTTGCAGGTGATTATAAGCATCTTTTCACAGATATGGCTTATCCAGAATTTTATAAAGAACTTGCACCAAATTCTGAAATTCATTTCTTAAATAATCCTGTGGATGCCTTAAGATTTACAGATAATGTCTTAGTTGCGTCAATCCACACAAGAAACCTTGTTAAAAGACAACTTGTGGAAGCAGGAGCAAAGAAAGTTTTAAAACTTGATGAAATTCTTACAGAATCTGTAGATGGTTCAGGATTTAACCCAGACTACGGTCTTCTAGGTTCAAACCTTTCTACAGGTAATAAAGTAAAACTATTTCCAAGAGATGCCCAAGATTTTGTTGATAAGCTTCAAAAAAGACTTATAAATGAAACTGGTAAACATATTGAAGTTATGGTTTATGGTGACGGAGCCTTCAAAGATCCTGTTGGACACATTTGGGAGCTTGCTGACCCAGTTGTATCACCAGGTTTCACAGATGGACTTGTAGGTACACCATATGAATTAAAACTAAAATACGTTGCTGATAATGATTTGGCAGAACTTTCCGGCGAAGAGGCTGCTGAAGAATTTAAGAAACTAGTTAGAAATAAGGATAAAAATACAGATGAAAATAAGAGACTAGGTACTACACCTAGACAAATTACAGACCTCTTAGGTTCTCTATCAGACCTAATTTCAGGTTCTGGAGATAAGGGTACACCTGTTGTTTTAATCCAAGGATATTTTGATAATTATTCAAACGATTAGGTAAAAATAAATAATGAGTAAATGAACCAACTTTGGCTACTGAACTAGCATAAAAGTTGGTTCATTGTATAATTGATACATACAGAAAAATGTAAATTTTATTAAGATGGAGAGTAGAATTGAAAACCGATGAATCTATTGATTTAGGCCAAAAAGACAAGCAATCGATTAGAAATATCGACGAACGTAATGTTAAAACTAAGGAATACAAACTATTTTGGATGAGTTTTGCTGCCATTCTCATGGCGTGTGGAACCCACTTTTTTAAATATCCCAATTCTTTTGTAATAGGTGGGGTAGAGGGTATGAGTATTATCACATCGATGTTTGTGCCCTTTAACCGTCCCCAACTAACACTTTTTTATAACGTGGTTTTATTAGTTATAGGATTTTTTATTTTTGGCAAGAAATTTACAATAAGGACCGGCTATGTTGCTATCCTTAACTCACTCACAGCCCTTGCCCTCGAGAGATTTTTCCCGATTAATGGCTCTCTTACAGGCAATAAGATGCTTGAACTTGTTTTCACTCTCTTGATGAGCTCAGTGGGTTCTGCGATTTTATTTAACTTAGCTGCTTCATCAGGTGGTACAGATATTATCGCTATGATTATGAAAAAATACTCATCACTTGAGGTTGGTAAGTCCCTTCTTGTTGTAGATTCGATTTTTACAATAGCGTCTATTAAGATATTTGGTATAGAAATAGGCTTATTTTCTATCTTGGGTCTTATGATGAAAGGTATTTTTGTGGATGCCATAATTGGTTCAATGAACACAGCCAAACTCTTTATAATTATAACATCAAAGACTGAAGAAATAGGAAACTTTATCAAAAAAGACCTAAATAGGTCAGCTACAATTGTAGATGCTAGAGGCCTTTACAAGGGTACAAATATTTCGGTCTTTCTATGTGTGACAAGTAATTTCGAGTCTGCTAAATTTAGGTCTTTTATCAAGAAAATCGACCCATATTCATTTATTACCATCTTAAACACTTCTTCAATCATAGGTAAGGGTTGGTATTCGTCAGACACTGACCTTGATAATAACGACTGATTGTTTAAAGGGGCTGATGCGGGTAAAATACTAGTAGGAAGGTGATTGAAGATGCGAAAAATTATAAAAATTATATTAATAAGTGTACTAACTTTAAACCTAAGCTTTACTAGTTTTGCATCAGATGCCCAACAAGTTGTTCCCCAGAAACCTGGCAAGAAAATAATCCCAGCTGAGAGTGTACCTGTTAATAACCCTGAAGATTCGCAAAAAGATTCTGATAAAAAAGGGGAAAATAGAGCGGCAGACCCTCAAGTAGAACCAGGAAAAAAAGAAGAAATAAATGGAAATGAGCCTAAAAACGAGGATTCTGTTTATAAGGAAAAGAGAGATAATAAAGAAAATCCAGCTGAAGTAAGAGAGGGACAAGCTGAAAAAGATTCAAATCCAGATATGGAGAGGCTTGAAAAAGTTGTTGATGACTTGGTTACTAAACTAGATAAAAATTCGAATCTTTCTAAGGCCCTAGCTGAGATGCAAGCACAAAAAGCTAGCACCACTAGCAAGAATCTTAGCCAGAAAACAGAGGAAGTTCTTAAGGATTACAACAGAAAGATTCAAACTGCAAGCTCCGCCAAGGAGAGAAAAGAATTGGAAAATGAGGCGGCAAAAAAAATCCAGTCAATAAGTGAAAGCAAACCGACTGGTAATGGAATTGATTCTAAAGAATTAAACTCTTCTGAAAATATTCCTGAAAAAAAGAAAAAAATCCTTCTTGAAGTTAAACCAGATAAGGTTGAGGATGAAGAAGATAGAAATCAAATCCTAGCCTTAAACCCTACAAGTGAAGTCGAAGAAGAAGAGATATTTTTCCTAGAAAATCCAATTGTTATTATTACTTCAATTTTTATAATTGCCCTAGTAGTGGCAATTGGAATCGTGATTAGAAATAACGAGAAAAAAGAAAAACGTAAATCAAATAAATAAAGTTTTGCAAAACAAAAGAGGCCCAAGGGCCTCTTAATTTTTTATTATTCAGCTTCGAACATATCTTTGCCAACACCACAAACTGGGCATACCCAATCTTCTGGAAGATCAGCAAATTCTGTACCGGCTTCTATACCGTTATCAACATCACCTTCAGCTGGATCGTAAATGTATCCACATGCTGTACATACGTATTTCATAAAATGTCTCCTTTCATAATCTACTATGTTCTTATTATACCACAGATTTGAAATTTTAAACAGAAAATTTTAGAACAAGTCTAAAGAAGTCTTAAATTATTAAAATGATAGGAAAATTAAAAAAGGGGTAAGAATATTTTAGGAGATAGGAATGGATATAATTAGAGAGGTCATAAATTCTGACCTGAAAGATATAAAAAAATTTAGGGATAAGTTTATTGATGTCCTTCATGCAAAGAATTATGAAGAAAGTCAAATATATAAGCTTAGATTGATTTTAGACGAACTTGTGGCAAATTCTTATAAGCACGGCAACAAAAAAGACAAGACAAGGCTTATAGACATTTCCATAGTTTTTGATGAAGCCTATCTTTTAATCAAGGTCAGCGACGAAGGTTCGGGGATTAAATTTGTAAATGAAAGCCAAAAATTTTCTGAATCTGGCAGGGGAATTGACCTTGTAAAGAAGTTATCTGATGAGGTTATTATAAATAAAACTACCATTGCCTGTCTAATACGAAATTCTTAACAACATCCTTTAGGGGATGTTTTTATTTGCCAATAATTGATAATTAATTCACATTAGGTATAATATATTGATAGAATTTGTTAGCATGAAAGAAGGATTTAATGATTAGAGAAGATGTTAGAAATGTAGCAATAATTGCCCACGTAGATCACGGAAAAACAACACTTGTAGACGGCCTACTTAAAACATCAGGTTTATTTAGAGAAAATGAAGCAGTAAAAGAAAGGGTTATGGATTCTGATACCATAGAGAAAGAAAGAGGTATCACTATCCTTGCCAAAAATACTGCTGTATCTTATAAAGGCATGAAAATTAATATTATAGACACCCCAGGCCACGCCGATTTCGGTGGGGAAGTTGAAAGGGTGCTCAATATGGCGGAATCAGTTGTACTTGTTGTAGACAGCCACGAAGGACCAATGCCACAAACTAAGTTTGTTCTTAAAAAGGCGATAGAAATGGGACTTCCTGCCATAATTTGTATCAACAAGGTCGATAGACCAGATCAAAGGATAGATGAGGTTGAGGATGAAATCTTAGACTTATTTATTTCCTTAAATGCAGATGAGTCTTATCTTGAAAGTCCATTCGTATTTGCATCAGCCAAACAAGGTTGGGCAAGTCTTGAAAAAGACGTAGTTAAGGAAGATATGACAGACCTCCTTGATACTATAATCGAATACACACCAGCCTTTGAGGCTCCAGATACAGATAACTTCAAGGTTTTGGTTTCAACTACAGACTATAATGACTACCTAGGCACAATTGCTATTGGTAAGGTTGAGTCCGGCATAATTAGGAAAAACGACCCAGCTATTATAACCAACTACAACGAAAGAGATAGACTTGTTAAGTCAAAAATCGTGACAATTTATGAATTTGACGGCTTAAACAGAGTTGAGGTTGAAGAATCTAAGTTTGGTTCAATTGTAGCTATTTCAGGTATGGAAGATATTGGAATTGGCGATACAATTGGTACAGAAAGTGATCACGAACCAATCGAATTTACAAAAATTTCTGAGCCAACCCTTTCCATGACTTTTTCTGTAAATGATTCACCATTTGCAGGTCGTGATGGTAAGTATGTAACAAGTAGGCATATAAGAGATAGGCTCTATAAAGAGGCAGAAACAGACGTTTCCCTTAGAGTTGAACCAACTGATACAACCGAGGCCTTCAAGGTTTCAGGTAGGGGCGAACTCCACTTATCAGTTTTAATAGAAAACCTTAGAAGAGAAGGTTATGAATTTCAAGTTTCCAAACCAGAAGTAATGTTTAAGACTGACGAAAATGGTAAAAAACTCGAACCAATCGAAATTGCAACTATTGACGTCGACCAAGAATATACTGGATCAATCATAGAAAAACTTGGACGCAGAAAGGGTGAAATGATTGATATGCACCCATCAGCATCAGGTTACACCAGATTAATCTTTAGGATACCAGCAAGAGGCCTTATTGGTTACAGAACAGAATTTATGACCGATACCAAAGGAACAGGAATTTTAAACACAGAATTTGAAGGTTATGACAGATATAAGGGTGATCTTGAAAGAAGACCTTTAGGAAGCCTTATTGCCACAGAAAAAGGACTTGCAACAGCCTACGGCCTTAACGCAGCCCAATCTAGGGGCCAACTATTTATCGAACCGGGAGAGGAAATCTACGAAGGCTTAATCGTAGGATCAAATGCCAAGGGTCTTGATATTGACGTAAATATTTGCAAAAAGAAAAAGATGACCAACACTAGAGCAAGTGGTAGCGATGACGCAATCATCCTCACACCTGCCAAGAAGATGAGTGTTGAAGAAATGATGGAATTTGTTGAAGAGGACGAATTAATCGAGATTACTCCTCACTATCTAAGGATTAGGAAAAAAATCCTAGATGCCCAAAAGAGGTATAAGTCCAAAAAATAGGAGTTGTTATGGAAAATAAGTTTGAAAGAAGAATGAGTAAAACACTAGTTTTTCTTATCATGGTCTTATTTCTCTTAACTATTTCACAAAGATTTGCGAGTGGATGGATTTTAAGTCTAGCCTGGTATGTTTTATTTATAATTTCCTGGCTAGGCATGTTGGCTTTTAGCTTTGATGTACTTTTAAATAAAAATGCCAGAGGCTTTTCCATCTTCCTTGCCATAATGACAAGCATTGCCTTTGCATTTTTATCAATCCACGGCCTTTCAGCCTTGGCGATTTTTGTAAGGGCTTTGCCTCGTAAGATCGTTATTAATAACGATTTCTTCCTGGCTAATAACCAGCTGATTTTTTATTCAAGCTTGGTTATTGTGTATTTTCTCCACCTTGTAAACGCAATCTCTCTTAGGGATAAGGAACAAATAGTAGAGGAGAAAGAGCTTAGTGAAGAAGAGTTAAGAAGAATTAGGGATGAAAAGTTAGACAGTATAATTGCTGAGATTGATAGTCAAGCTGATAGTTTAAGCGATGTGGATAGTCAAGCTGACGGTCTAAGCGATGAGGATAGGCAGATACTAAATTCTCACATCTTAGATGATGGAGATGAACAAGGATCGGAGATTTAATATGGCTAAACAAAATATTTCTTTGTCTGTAATCAAGAGACTACCTAAGTACTATAGGTACCTTGAAAGCATTAATGAAAAGGGAATAATTAGGGTATCATCAAAAGAGCTATCAGATATAACAGGCCTTACAGCCAGCCAAATTAGGCAAGATTTGAACCACTTTGGTTGCTTTGGCCAACAAGGCTATGGCTATAATGTAAAAGAGCTTATTGATGAATTGTCAAAGATTATCGGAGTGGATAAGGATTATAAACTGATTCTTATAGGCTATGGTAACATAGGCCACGCCCTTTACCAATACCAGTCTTTTAGGGAACTTGGTTATGAGTTTGAGGCAGTTTTTGATAAGGAAGCCAAGGCCCTTTCAGATTCTAATCTTAAGGTAAGAGATGTCAATGAATTGGCTGATTTCTTAGAGAAAAACACCATAGATATTGGAATTATTGCCACACCAAAAGAAGCGGCACAAGATGTGGCAGATGTTTTATGCAAGGGCGGAGTCAGAGGTATTTGGAACTTCTCACCAGTTGATTTGAAGGTATCAAATGGCGCAGTAATCGAATCTGTTCACCTTGATGAATCGCTATTCACTTTGACATACTTTATGAATTCCCCAGAGGATTTTATATTTTAGATGAATGTACTTAATGTATCGAACTTGGCCAAATCATATCCCAATAAAGAGATATTTTCTGGCCTAAGTTTCAATTTAGAAAAGGGAGATAAGGCAGGACTGGTTGGACTAAACGGTGCTGGCAAGTCTACCCTTTTTAATATTTTAACAGGAAGGCTAATGCCAGACGATGGGAAGATTTTCATTCCCCAAGACGTTAAAGTTGGGTATTTGGAACAAATCCTAAGCCTTGATTCTGATATGACCATCTATGATTATTGCTTGTCGGTTTTTGAAGGTTTAATTAAGCTTGAATCTGAGATTAGAGACCTTGAAAAAAAGATGAGCACAGAAACAGATCCCGACAAGCTTGCCGCAATCATGGATGAATACACAAGAAAATCTGAAACTTATCATAATAAAAACGGCTATGCCATAGAAAGCGAACTAGAAGGCACACTTTCTGCCATGGGTTTTGCCAAGGATGATTTTAAGAAAAAAATTTCAGACTTATCCGGTGGCCAAAAAGCAAGAGTGGAACTTGCTGGACTATTACTTGAAAAACCGGACCTCCTCTTACTAGATGAGCCAACCAACCACCTTGACATCAAGGCAATAAATTTCCTAGAAACCTTCATCAAAAACTACAAGGGAACTGCAATTATTATCTCCCACGACAGGTATTTTTTGGATGCAACTGTAAATAGGATGATGGTATTAGAAAATGGCAGGCTTTCCTCATATAATGGCAACTATACAACTTTTATGACTCAGAGAAAAAAAGATATGGAAGTTAGAATCCACCAATATAAGAGCCAGCAAAAGGAAATTGAAAGACAAGAAGAAATCATCGACAGGCTCAAAAACCTAGGCGGTTCCAAAAGAAAAAGAGGTATTTCTCAATCAAGATCAAGGCAAAAACTCCTTGATAAGATGGAAAGAATTGATAAACCAATAGAACTTTCCGACACAATGAACCTTAAATTTACACCTAGGATCCAATCGGGAATGGATGTCCTAAAGGTTGAAGATTTAAGGATGTCCTTTGATGGAGAAGAGATTTTCAAAAATATTTCTTTTGATATTTATAGAAACGAAAGAGCAGCCATCATCGGCGACAACGGAGTTGGAAAGACCACGCTTTTTAAAATAGTCTTAGGAGAACTCTTCCAAGACGGCGGAAAAGCCAAGATGGGCGAATCTGTAAATGTGGGATATTTTGATCAGGAACAAAAGTCATTAAATATTGAAAATACAATCTTTGATGAAATTAGAGAGACCTTCCCAATGCTTACAAACTTTGAGATTAGGTCATATCTGGCAAAATTTATGTTCTATGATACAGACGTCTTTAGGGAAATTTCTGAATTGTCTGGTGGGGAAAGGGCGAGAATATCCCTTCTTAAGCTTATGATTTCAGATTGCAACTTTATCCTTATGGATGAGCCAACTAACCACTTAGACATCGACAGCAAGGAAATCCTAGAAGGTGCCATCCTTGACTTTGAGGGAACCCTTTTGATAATTTCCCACGACAGGTATTTCCTAAATAAAATTGCCTCAAAAATCTTAGATATGAAATCCGACAGGATGGACCTTTATCTTGGCAATTACGATTATTATCAGGAAAAACTCAGGGAAATGAGTCTGACTGAGGAAGAAAAATCGACTGTAACCAAGACCCAGGTCAAAAAGGAAAGAAAAAAAGAAAAACTCAAAAGAGATGAAGTTAAGGCCGTTAGGAAAAAAATCAGGGACATAGAAAAAGATATGGAAGATATTGATAAAAAGCTTAAAGATTTGACCAAAGAAAGTCTGTCGGAAGGCTTTTATGACGACCAGGCTAGGGTGGCTGAGCTTTTTAGGGAAATGAAAGATCTCGAAGACATGAGAGATGACCTTGATGAAAATTGGCTTGCCCTTAATTTGGAACTTGAAGAATGATTGAAGAGCTCGAATAAGGGTATTAATTAGCTAAGGAGACTCGTATGGGAAAATTTATGAAATTTCTATATTCTTTTATGTTAATAGTCTTAGTCCTCTTGGGATCCTTGTTTTTGGCTTTGGGAATAGATATAAATAGCGTTGGTAATTTTTTTATTGATGCTGAATTCCTAAATATTTTGATATCCAATGAGGTCTTTATAAAGGGATTTTTTATTAGCATTGGCGTCATTTTGATTGTATTTTCATTCATAATCCTTATGGTCCTTAAGAAAAATTCTAACAGGGGCTATGATGTTCTCTTGGAAGATGAGAAGGGAAGCGTACTTTTAACTAGAAAATCTCTAGAGGCTGTGATGGAAAAATCGGTCAACAAATTTTTTGAAGCCAAATGCGTATCCGCTAAGGCAGTGATTGTCGAAAATCAAAGGATAGAGGCAAAATGCCTGGCAGATTATTTTGGCAATGAAGATATAAAGGCTCTTTCGGAAAGAATAAGGGCGGAAATAATAAAAAATTTGACGGATTTTACAGAAATTACTGACATAAGATTAGATTTAAAGCTTGATAAGAAAGAAATAGAAGAGAGACGAGATGGAAGACATTAAGAAAAACAAAGATCCTAGTATGGTAGATGTTGAGATGAGAAAACTTGATATGAAAGAAAAATCCAGGGCATCTTTTCTCGCCTTCTATCGAATTAATAAGGGCAAGGTAAATTCTCTTGTACTTAGCTTTTTGACCATCATTTGCCTATTTAACTTTGGTTTTTTCAAAACTTTGGGTATTTGGGTAGTGATGTTAATTGGCTATTTTATAGGGGCTTATTTTGATAGAGATGTTAGAGTGCTTCAAATTATAAGGAAGATTTTAAATTAAGGAGAGAATCATGACAGAAAATTTAAACAAAGAAGAAGTTAAAAAAGACCTTAACGAAGGTAGGGAATTAGAATACGAAGAATCAAAATTAATCATAGAAGATAAGGTAGTTGCAAAAATAGCAAGAATTGCCATCAACAATGTAGACGGTATCCTTGATATGAAGGGCAATATCGCTGATTCTATTGGATCATTCTTTGGTTCAAATGACAGGTCAACAGCTGGTGTTAATGTAGAAGTTGGCGAAAAAGAAGCAAAAATCAACCTAGATGTAATAATCGAATACGGCAAAAACGCTCGTCAAATCTTCAATGACATCCAAAGAACAGTTGGCCAAAATGTTAAGGAAATGACTGGCCTAGATGTTGTGACAGTAAATGTTGATGTGGTTGATGTCCTAACTAAGAAAGAATACCAAGAAAAACAACAATCAGCCAAAGAAAGCGACAAAACCACAAATAATTATTAAGTTTTAGGGCCGCGAGGCCCTTTTTTGAGGTAGGTATGAGAGAAATATTTGAAGAAAAAACCAAACAATATTTCATCATCGGAATCTTATTGATAGGGATCTTTTTTGGATTTTTTTACCTAGATAAGATAGGAGAAATCCTTGGCACAGCCTACAAGGTATTTAGACCAATTGTATACGGCCTTGTAATTGCCTTTATCATCAACCTTCCGATGAACTTTTTTTATGATGAAATTTTTACAAAATTTATAAAAGACGACAAGCACGAAAGATTAAGAAGATCTTTATCCCTAATCCTATCCTGGATCATATTTTTTGCTACGGTAACTTTAGTCCTTACAGTTCTAATCCCAGAATTAACAAGGGCTGTAGGAGTTATTTCAGCAAATATTCCAGTATTTATGGATTCCTTGATAGATTTTTTAAATGGATCAAAGATTTTTACTAAGGTTGCAGATTTAATTGCCACAAGGCTTGAAACAATCAATATTGAAAGGATGACCCAAAGTTTAACAAAAATTCTCCAGGACTTTTTTAGGTCTGATTCAGGATTTTTAAACAAAACAGGATCTATAATCAATTCTGTATCTCAGGGAATTTTGTCCTTATCAATTGGCTTTGTCTTCTCACTTTATGTCTCAATGAATAAGACAAAACTTAAAAATGGAGCGGCAAGACTTGTCTTTGCCAACCTAAGTGAGAAAACAGCCAAGCAATTGGTTTATGTATCAAAACTTTCCTACGATTCCTTTGCGAGATTTCTTGAAACAAGGATTCTATCCTGCATAGCTCTTGGTATTGGATGTTTTATAGGAATGACTATTTTAAGGATGCCATCAGCTGGCATGATTTCAATCCTGATGGGAGCCTTTGATATGATTCCTTATATCGGCGCTTTTTTGGCAACATCGATTGGAATAATCTTGATCTTTACCTTTTCACCAGGCAAGGCCCTAGTTTTCCTAATTTTTGTCCTTATTTTGCAAAATGTCCAACAACAGGTATTTTATCCCCTTGTTATCGGAAAACACCAGGGACTTCCACCAATATGGATATTTGTATCAGTAATAATCGGTGGTGGACTATTTGGAATATTTGGCATGATTGCCTTCATCCCACTTGCTACAGTCCTCTATACCTTAATCGAGGATAACACAAAGAGGAAACTTAGAAACAGGGACATCACAGATGGTGAAATAGAAAAATTAACAAACAAAACCTTCCTTGAACTAAGGGAAGAAAGAGAAAAAACTTACCAATAAAAAAATCCTTCTTACTTTCATTTGATAATGAAAATAAGAAGGTTTTTTAATTTGGAAATATTTGGAAAAGAGTTTTTTAATTGTCAAAATCTTCGAAAATTACAAGGAGACTTCCTTGCCTGACTTTTATTTCAAAATCACAGCCCTTAGTTTCATTGGAAACCCCAAGGGCATCGTCATTTGCCATCTCGTAATTTTCTAGTTCATAAAATAGTCCTTTTATATCGAGAATTGATTTTTCTGTTAGGGAAAAAATTGACACATAGAAATCTCTGCCTGCATGCTTATAGGAAAAATCTTTGTCGATAATAAATATTTCCTTGCCAGCTGCCTTAAGCCTAATATCTATGCCTTTCTTTTTGTAAAAAAACATAGATTTGATATTTGAAATGGTGTGGCTTTCCCTGCCACCAAGACCTGCGTAGATTATTACTTCCTTATAGCCTTTTTCTATAGCAAAATCAATGGCTGCGACTGTGTCTGTAAAGTCCTTGATAGGGTTTAGGGCGATTAGGTTTTTAAAATCTGGTTTACTTGCTGAGTCAAAATCGCCAATTATATAGTCTGGCAAAATCCCAGCTTCCTTGGCGTATTTATAGCCCTTATCGGCTGCAATAACTAGATCGGCATCGGTTACTTGGTCAAAAAATCCATCAAAGCTTCCGCCGCCAATTATAAAACATCTTTTCATAAATTCTCCTTTTTTATATTATAACACAGAAAACCCATCCTAACTATTTTTTGAAAAAAAGGTAAAATACAATTAAATAAAAAATAAGAAGGAATAATATGAGAAAACTCGATGAAAAATCACAAAACCTACTCAAAGTAGTAGTTCTCGGTATTTTATTATATTTTGGATTTTACTATATAGAAAGTGTTTCAAAAGCATTTTCTAAGTTATATTTAGTACTCCAACCCTTTATATTGGGTGGAGCCCTTGCCTTTATAATAAGTATTCCGATGAACTTTTTTGAAAGACAATTTTCAAAATTAGATAAAAATGACAAACACAAAAAGCTAATAACAGTGTTAGCTCTCTTGATATCTTGGATTATAGTGTTTTTGGCATTTACCATCCTAATTACAATCCTAGTTCCATCCATTGCCAAGGTTGTAAATACCTTTATCAATAAATGGCCGGAATTTGTGGACGATATTTATAAGATGCTTCAAAAATACCCAATTACAGAACCTTATGCAGATAAATTTATGGATACTTTATCAGGTATAAGCTGGGATAATATCAAGGATGCTAGCCTAGATTTCCTTAAGGGCAATGAAGGAGATGTCTTATCCAAGGCTACAAGCCTGGTAAGCTCTGTATCAAGCGGAGTAATCGGCGTCTTTACCATGTTTGTATTTTCAATCTTTATTCTCCTTTCAAAAAGGATGCTAAAGATCAATTCCACAAGGATTTTATATGCAGTAATGAGCGAAGAAAGGGCAGATTATATCAATAAGGTCTTTTCTCTATCTTACAACACATTCAAGGATTACATCTTCTCTAGGCTAATTTCTGTAATTTGCCTATCCGTTTTAACCTTTATAGGTATGTTTGTAATGAGAATACCAAATGCGGTTATGATTTCTCTAATAGTAGGATTTTCTGACCTAATCCCAATCTTCGGTCCAATTGTGGGAACAGCATTTTCTATGATTCTAATCTTTATAGAATCGCCATTTAAGGCCCTTGTATTTTTGATTTACAATTTGGTCATCCAACAAATCCAAGAAAACGCCATCTATCCAGCCATAGCCGGTAACAAGATTGGTCTTCCTGCAGTTTGGGTTATGGCATCAGTTACAATCGGTGGGTCACTCTTCGGTGTTTGGGGCATGCTGGTTTCTATTCCAGTTGTGTCTGTAATCTACAGCCTAAGCCACGAGAAAATCCACCACATGCTAGAAGAAAAGGGATTTGACGAAGAAAAACTCCTTGCCAAGGGCGATAAGATTTACAAGATAGAGGACATAGAGACTAACGATGAAGCTTACGAAGAGTAGGGACTTTGTCTCAGTTATAAGGGATAATGAAAAATTTTACGGCGGCCACCAAGAATGGCTAAAATACCTTGGCCTTTCCAAATTTTTTAGGGATAGGTCTTGCGTTGTGACAGCCTTTACCAACTGCTTTTTCTATTTGTACAAAAATGGGCCGGTTGATTTTGAAACATACAACAAAACCCAGTACGAATTTTACAAAAGGATAAGGCCAAAAGCCAACGGTGTGCCAACAGCAAAATCCCTTTTAAGAAGGATTGACATCATAAATCACGCCTTGGGACTCAATTTATCCTACAGAATCCTTGAGGGAAATCTCATAAAAAGACTAAGTCTTGGTCAGATGATTTCTTTTATAAAGGAGGGCCTTGCTAAGGATACGCCAGTCATCCTCATAAATTGGCTATCAAGGGACGTTGACATCATGAGCCACCACGGACTTTGCATCACAGAGATGAATGAAAAAGACGGCAGGCATGAGGTCGTGGTTTCTTCTTGGGGCAGACGTCACACTTTTTACCTAGAAGATTTTTACAAACAGGCTAGGACCTATACAGGCTTAATTTATTTTACAAAATAATCTAAGGGCGAGAGAAATCTCGCTCTTTTTTACTTATTTTTTTATTGGCCCTTAAGATTGAAATTACAAGAGCTTTGATCTTGATAAAAAGAGAACAAAGTAATCAAACTTGATAAAATTAACAAACAAACTATAGTAGGTATAGAGCAAGATTCTTGATAAAACAAGGTCTGGCAAAGATTTTTACTAATTTAGTGTGGTCACAAAAATTTATTTTATTTATTAGCAATATTTAGCCACTGTAAAACTTGCCAAGCTCTTAGGAAAGAAAAACCTAGTACAGAAATATAAAAATAAAAAATATATATTTATAGGAGGAAAGATGGATAAGTTAGCAAAAGACAAGTTTGCCGAGCAGTATATGGAAAACTTGCAAAGGATTACCCTAAAGAGATTTGAAGATACTTCAAACAAGGACAGATATGATGCACTTTGTGCTACAATCATGGGTCTTATCAACAAAGACTGGAGAGGAACAAAGGCTAAGGCAAGAAAAGAAAGAAAGGCCTACTACCTATCAGCAGAATTCTTAATCGGTAGATCACTTGGTAATAACCTAATCAACCTAGGAATTTATGAAGAGGTGAAAGACTTATTATCTGAAATCGGAATCGATTTCGAATCTATCGAAGACTACGAAGACGACGCTGCACTTGGTAATGGTGGTCTAGGTAGACTTGCCGCTTGTTTTATGGACTCAGCTGCCAGCCAAAATCTTAGCTTAGTAGGCTATGGTGTTAGGTATCGTGAAGGAATTTTCAAGCAAGAAATTGAAAAAGGCTTCCAAGTTGAACACGGCGATAGCTGGATTAAAGACGGTGACGGCTGGTCAATCAGAGTTGACTCTGACGCAAAAATTGTTAAGTTTAGAGACCAACAAGTAAAGGCTGTTCCATATGATATGCCAGTAGTTGGTTTTGAAAATGGAGTTGTAAACACCCTTAGACTATGGCAATCAGAACCATTTGAAGAATTTGATTTTGCAAAATTCAACAACTTCGAATACGACGATGCTGTTGCTGAGAAAAATAGGGCAGAAGATATAACCAGAGTTTTATATCCAAACGACATGCAAAAGGCTGGTAAACTATTAAGACTTAAACAACAATACTTCTTCTGTTCAGCTTCAATCCAAGATATGGTAGAAACATATAAGAGAGACTTCCCAACAGATCTTAAGTTTGAAGAATTTGCACGATACCACGTTATCCAACTTAACGATACCCACCCAATCATAGCTATTCCTGAGTTAATCAGAGTACTAGTAGATGAAAATGGAATCTTCTTTGAAGACGCCTTCAAGATTGCATCAAAGGTATTTGCTTTCACAAACCACACAGTTTTACAAGAAGCCCTTGAAAGATGGTCAGAAGACCTCATGCAAGAAGTAAGCCCAAGATGTCTAGAAATCATCGAACAAATAGATAAAAAACTAGTTGAAGAACTAAAAGAAAGAGGCTTTAGCGAAGCTCAAATAGCTCCATACAGAATTATGGCAAATAACACTGTACACATGGCAAACCTCGCTATCTATATAGGTTTCTCAGTAAACGGTGTAGCTGAAATCCACTCACAAATCCTAAAAGACGATACCTTCAAAGAATGGTACAGGATTAGCTCAGAGAAATTCAACAACAAAACAAATGGTATTACCCCAAGAAGATGGCTTGTTTACTCAAATAGAGAATTAACAAACTTCATCACAGAAAAACTTGGAACAGATACATGGAAAAATAATCTAGATCAATTAAAGGGACTTGAAAAATACCTAGATGACGAAAAAGTCCTAGAAGAACTATGGGATATCAAACAAACAAAGAAAAAACAACTTGCAAAGTATATCCTAGAAAACGAAGGAATTAAGGTAGATTCAAAATCAATCTTCGATATTCAAATCAAGAGGATTCACGAATACAAGAGACAACACTTAAACATCCTTCACATCATCTACCTATATCATCAATTAAAGAAAAATCCAGATATGGACTTCACACCAACAACCTTTATCTTTGGTGGTAAGGCAGCACCAGGATACTTCAGAGCAAAGGGTATGATTAAACTTGCCAACGAAGTAGCAAGAGTAGTAAATAACGATCCTGATGTAAACAAAAAGATGAAAGTGATCTTCGTAGAAAACTACAGAGTAACCTACGCTGAAAAACTCTTCCCTGCAGCTGATGTTTCAGAACAAATCTCAACAGCAGGTAAGGAAGCAAGCGGTACAGGAAATATGAAATTCATGCTAAACGGTGCCCTAACACTTGGTACCCTTGATGGAGCCAACGTTGAAATCTTTGCAGAAGCAGGAGAAGAAAACAACTACAGATTTGGTGCAACAGTTGAAGAACTAGCAGAAATAGCTGATTCATACAACCCATTCGAATATTATAGTAAGGATGAAAATATCAAAGACGTAGTAGATTCCCTAGTAAGCGGAGAATTCAAAGACAACGACACCTACTACTTCCTAGACATCTATAACGAACTAATCAAGCCACAAAACGGTGAAAGAGGAGACCAATACTACCTCCTAAAAGATTTTGAATCTTATAGACAAACCCAAGCTAAACTAAACAAGGAATATAGAAACAAACTAGAATGGTCTAGAAAATGTCTAAAGAATATCGCAAATGCAGGATTCTTCTCATCAGACAGAACAATTGTAAACTACGCTGATGACATCTGGAAAATAGACTAGGAAGAAAAATGAACTCAGAAATATTATTCGGGGTGATGATTCCCTTTATAGGAACAACACTCGGCGCAGCCTGCGTCTATATAATGAGAAATGAACTAAAAGACAGGGTCCAAAAGGGCCTGTCTGGCTTTGCAGCAGGGGTCATGGTGGCGGCATCCATCTGGTCCCTCCTCATGCCAGCCATGGACATGGTCGAAGACAAATTAGGTCGCATGGCCTGGATGCCTGCAGCAGTGGGATTTCTAGTAGGAATTGCCTTTTTGCTCTTCCTAGACTCAGTTATACCCCACCAGCATATTGATTCTGACCATCCAGAAGGAATAAAGGCAGAAAGCTTCAGAAAAACAACCATGATGGTCCTTGCAGTAATTATACATAACATCCCAGAAGGCATGGCTGTAGGCGTGTCCTTCGCAGGAGTCATCTACGGCAAGGGCGATCTTACAATGGCAGCAGCCATGGTCTTATCAATCGGAATTGCAATCCAAAACTTCCCAGAAGGCGCAATAATCTCCATGCCACTAAAAGCAGTCGGAGTTAGCAAGCACAAGGCCTTTGGCATGGGAGTATTCTCAGGCATAGTAGAGCCAATAGCAGCCATAATTACAATCTTATTATCATCAATAATGGTCCCAATCCTCCCATACCTCCTATCCTTTGCGGCAGGAGCCATGATGTATGTGGTAGTAGAGGAACTAGTCCCAGAAGCTACAGGAGAAGGCGAAAGCCACACAAATATAGGAACCATAGGCTTTTCTGTAGGCTTTGTAGTAATGATGATTTTAGACGTGATGTTAGGATAAAATATTTAAGAGAATCCCTTTTGGGGGTTCTTTTTTTGTCTATATTTTTGATCGAAAATGGTATAATAAAAATATTAAAAGATCATCAGAAAATATTGAAAATAACACAAAGAAATCTATAAGGAAATGGAAATATGGACTTTATTATAAAAGAAATAGAAGATAAAAAAGAAAAAGAAAAAATTTCAAGAGAAATCCTAGAAGACCTGCCAGAATGGTTTGGTCTGCCAGAAAGCACTGAAGAATACATCACAGAATCCCAGGACAAGCCATTTATAGCGTGTTTTTTTGGAGAAAATCCAATCGGCTTTGTAGTTTTAAACGAAACTAGTCCAGATTGTGGAGAGATATTTGTAATGGGAATCAAAAAAATCTACCACCGCCAAGGGGCAGGCAAAAAATTAAACAAAGCCTTTGAAAACTTGGCCAAAAAACTAGGCTACACCTATTCCCAAGTAAAAACAGTAGAAACAGGTCATTATACTGAATACGACATGACAAATAACTTCTACCAAGCCATGGGCTACAAAAAACTAGAAGTCTTTCCAACACTATGGGACGAATGGAACCCCTGCCAGATTTATATAAAATATTTGGGCGACTAGTAAAATATCAGGAAATATAAATTGGTTTTATAAAAGAAATAGAAAATGAATTTTATTTAGAGTTTATGTTTTTCATAGACTCTTTTTGTTTAGAATAAAGTTCATTCAACCTGTAAAACTCTTTCGAAAACAGTATTATATTATAAAGAAATAAATCTATTGAAGGGACTTATCATGAATTTTTTGGATAATTTTATTACTAGCCTTATGCTTATTAGGGTTACGGATATTGTTGATATTGCTATGATTGCCTATGTTGTTTATAAGCTTTTTTCTATTCTTAAAAACACTAGGGCGGAGCAGGTTTTGAAGGGGCTTATTTCTGTCCTTATCTTTGCTTCCATTGCAGATATTATGAATTTGAATACTGTTTCTTGGGTTATGAACCAGTTTTTGACTGTTTCCCTTGTTTTTATTATCGTTGTCTTTCAGCCAGAGCTTAGGACAGGGCTTGAGAGGCTTGGTAGGGGTAGGTCAATTTTTTCTGGTGATAAGAACAAAAAGGATGAGGATTCTATAAATGAGCTTGTTTCTGCGATGAGTTCTCTTTCTAGGCAAAAAATCGGGGCTCTTGTTGTTCTTGAAAGGCAGGTTGGTCTTTCTGACATAATCGAGTCTGGAACTATGCTTAATGCTGATATTTCAAGCGAACTTTTGATCAATATTTTTATACCAAATACCCCTCTCCATGACGGGGCTGTTATTATCAGGGAAAATACTATTACTGCAGCAGCTTGTTATTTGCCACTTTCCACATCAAATACTATTGCTAAAGAACTAGGTACAAGACATAGGGCTGCTATTGGTATTTCTGAAAAGTCAGATGCAGTTGTTATTATTGTTTCAGAGGAAACTGGAAATATTTCTATAGCAGAAAATGGTGTTATAAACAGATATTTTGATGAAGATTCCTTAAGAATTCGTCTAAAGAAGGAACTTGCTGAAAGGAGGGAAGAAGATGAATAAATTTTTTGAAAGATTTAAGAAAGTCAATGCAAATAGTGATAAACAGCTTTTAATCCTTTCTATAATTGTGGCCATTTTCATGTGGGCCTATGTTACAACTTCGACCAATCCTTCAACCAACAGGACATTTAGGAATGTCCCAATTATTATTCAAAACCAGGATAAGCTTGAGGAAAAGGGCTATACAATTGTAAGTAAGGACGATATTTCTTCTGTAAATGTAAAACTAACTGGTTCTAGGGATAATATTGTAAGTCTTAAAGCTGATGACATCCAAGCATCTATAAATGTTATGGACGCAAGTGAGGGGATAAAGTCAGTTGATGTGAAGGTTGACACTCCAACAGGTATTTATCTTGATTCGGTTGATCCATCAAAGATTAATCTTAATATCCAAAGGATAATAGAGAAAAAAATTCCGGTAAATGTTGTTATCGCCGATAAACTAAAGGATGGCAAGATTGTTGAAGTCAACGAGCAAAACCCTCAAGTAATTAAAATCAAGGGGCCAGAGTCAGTAATCAACCAGGTTGATAGGATAGAGGCCCATATTGACGATCCAGAATACCTTGACGGCAAAATCCACAATGTACCTATTAAGGTCCTCGATAAGGAGGGTAAGATTGTGGAAGGAGCTGATCTTGATAGTAAGGACGTGAATCTTTCTTTCTATGTCTATGAAACTAAGAAAGTTAAGGTTAATTTCCTTGTGAGGGGAGATATAGCAAATGGCTATGTTGAAACATTGAGGGCAGTTTCTCCTGATACAATCGTTATCAAGGGACCTGGCCAAGTAATTAGAGATATAGATGAGATTCCGACTCAAACTTTGATTGCGGGCTATATCAGGTCTTCAAAGTCTGGTGAGATTAAACTTGATTTGCCAGAAGGTGTTGAGGTTTATGATGGTGACGATACTGTGACCTATAAAATAGAAGTTCAAAGAGTCCCAACATCCACAAAGGATAGAAATGACACTGAATAAGGAAGAAGTTCTAGCAAGGCTAGAAAAGGCGGGATATGAGTCCTACCTAGTGGGAGGCTTTGTCCGTGATAGAATCATGGGCAGGGCCTCTTCTGATGTTGATATAGCAACAAAAGCCAGACCCAATCAAATAGAAGAAGTTTTTAAGGACTTTAAGATTATTGATGTTGGCAAAGATTTTGGAACCATAAGGGTCATTGGTCATGGCCAAGAGTATGAAATCACAACTTTTAGGAAGGATTTTTCCTACAAGGATAAGAGAAGGCCTGGCCAGGTGGTTTTTGCTGATAAAATTGAAAGTGATTTAGAAAGGCGAGATTTTACCATAAACGCCATGGCCCTTAGAAATAATGAATTAATTGACCCCTTTGGAGGTCAAAATGACATTAAAGAGAAAATTATAAGGGCAGTTGGCAATCCTCATGAGAGGATAAGTGAAGATTATCTAAGGGCCCTAAGGGCTGTGAGATTTGCCGCAAATTTAGGTTTTGATATTGAAAGAAATTTAGAAGAGGCGATTAAGAAAAATTCTAAAAACCTAGCCTATATTTCTGTTGAAAGACAGGCGACAGAGATTGATAAAATCCTAGTCGGACCTGATCCTGCAAGGGGAATTAGGCTTTTGGAAAAGCTTGGTCTTCTAGAAGAAATTTTCCCAGAAGTGAAGGAAATCGTGGGCTTTGACCAACATTCGCCCCACCATTACCTGGATTGTTTTGACCATAGCCTAAAGGTCTTGGAGGGAACGCCTCCTGACTTAGTAACAAGGCTAGGAGCTCTTTTTCATGATACAGGAAAGCCTGCCACATTTTTCTTAGATGAGGAAGGCAATGGGAGGTTTTTTGGCCACCAAAAAATTTCGCAAGAAATCGCTGAAAAGAGATTGAAGTATTTAAAATATCCGAAAAAGACAATAGAAGATGTAGGTATCTTAATTGGTCGCCACATGGATTCGTCAAACCCTTATACAGAAAAATCTGTGGCAAGGCTTTTAAGAAGGATTGGGGAAGATAATTTAAGAAGACTCTTTGACCTTCAAGAAGCGGATATTTTGGCTACAGTTCACGAAGATATTTCAAATATAGAAAAGGGTAGAATATTATTAAAGGAAATCCTAGAAAGAAAACCAGTTTTATCAAGAAAAGACCTTGCCATAAATGGCAAAGATTTGATAGGGCTTGGCTTTGAACAAGGGCCATTTCTTGGCGAGATTTTAAAAGAAATCGAAAGAAGAGTCTTTGAAGAAAATTTAAAAAATGATAGAGAAACTTTATTAGCAATAGCCAGGAATATAGGGCAAAAGCTTGATAGCTAGACTTATGAGTAGTATATTATTACAATGAGTAGAAAAGTACACGGAGGATGAAATGACAGAATTAAAATCACACGAAAACAACATAGCAAAGTTTGAATTTAATGTAAGCTATGATGAATTTAAGAAAGCAACAGACGCAGTTTACAAGAGAAATAAAAAGAGATATAGAATCGATGGTTTCAGACCAGGACACGTTCCAAGAAGAGTTCTTGAAAAAATGTACGGTCCAGAAATCTTCTATGATGATGCTATCCAAATAGTATTCCCAGAGCCATACGAAAAGGCAGTAGAGGAACTAGGTCTTGAAGTAATTGACCAACCATCTGTTGACCTTGATGACATCGAAGAAGGTAAGGACATTACTTTCAAGGTAGAAGTAGAAACAAAACCACATCCAGTTCTTGGCGACTACAATGACCTTGTAATCGAAGAAGTTTCTGAAGAAGTTACTGACGAAGATATAGAAGTTGAACTAAATCACCAACTTGAAGAAAATGCTAGACTAATTGAAGTTACAGATAGGCCTGTAAAGGAAAATGATAAGGTAAATATCGACTTTGATGGCTATCTTGACGGAGAAAGATTTGAAGGCGGCAAGGCAGAAGACTATGACCTTGTAATCGGATCAAACACCTTCATCCAAGGCTTTGAAGATCAAATTATCGGTCACAATGTAGGTGATAAGTTTGATGTAAATGTAACTTTCCCAGAAGATTATCAAGCAAAAGAATTCCAAGGCAAGGACGCTAAATTTGTTGTTGAAATTAATTCTATCACAGAAAAACAACTTCCAGAACTTGACGATGAATTCGCAAAAGATATTTCAGAATATGACAGCCTAGAAGAACTTAAAAACAATTTAAGAGAAAAACTAGCTGATGACAAAAAAGAATACGCTCAAAATATGAGAGAAAACCAAGCTGTAGAAGCTTTAGTAGAAAAATCTGAAGTTACAGCTCCAGCTAGCATGGTTAATAGAGAAATAGACTACGAACTACAAAACCTTGATCAAAGACTACAAGGCATGGGATTAACACTTAGCCAATATATTGAGCTTACAAAGATGGATATCAACCAAATCCGTGACCAATACAGAGCTCAAGCAGAAGCTAGAGTAAAGGCAAATCTTGTAATTGACGAAGTAGCTCTAAAAGAAAATATAGAAGTATCTGACGAAGAAAAAGAAAAAGAACTACAAGAAACTGCTAAAAACTACGGCGTAGAAGACCTAGAAAAATTCAAAGAAATCTTCGCTAAAAACGTATCAGACGATACTCTAATAGAAAATATTAAGAGAAGAAAAGCTGTAGAATTCCTTGCTTCAAAGGCAAAGGCTCTTCCTCACGAAGAATACCACAAATTTGTAGAAGAAAATTCTAAAAAGGAAGACTAATAGCAATTTCTAGCAGTTTCCAAGGGGATTTTCCCAGAAAGGAGACACAGTGTTAGCTAAAAATTATTTAGTACCAACTGTTATCGAACAAACAAACAGGGGCGAAAGAGCCTATGATATATATTCAAGACTTCTAAAAGATAGGATAATCTTCCTATCTGGAGAGGTCCGTGATGAAGTAAGCGATATAATAATTGCCCAACTTCTTTTCCTAGAAAGCGAAGACCCAAATAAGGATATACACTTTTATATCAATTCCCCAGGTGGAGTTGTCACAAGTGGTCTTGCAATCTATGACACAATGAACTATATAAAACCAGACGTATCTACAATTTGTATTGGCCAGGCAGCCTCAATGGGAGCGGTCTTATTATCATCAGGAGCCAAGGGCAAGAGATTTTCTCTACCAAACTCCAATATAATGATCCACCAACCATCAGGCGGTGCCCAAGGTCAAGCATCAGACATAGTTATTCAAGCTGAGCAAATCCTTAAAATCAAGGGCAACCTCAATAGGATCCTAGCTGAAAATACTGGCAAGGATTTAAAAACTATAGAAAAAGATACAGACAGAGACTTTGCGATGACAGCAGAAGAGGCCCTAAAATACGGCCTAATTGATAAAGTTATAGAAAGTAATAAGTAAAATGGCTGATAAGGAAAAAAGTACGGTAAGATGTTCTTTTTGTGGTAAAGATGCCAGCCAGGTCAAGAGGATAATAGCAGGGGCAGATGGCTATATTTGTAACGAATGCGTTGAGCTTTGCTCTGAGATTATCAAAGAAGACAATAAGGTCGAGGACGGTTTTGACTTTGATTTTGAACTTTCAAAACCAAAGGATATAAAGGCCTACCTTGATTCTTATGTCATTGGCCAGGAAGATGCCAAAAAAACCCTATCTGTGGCAGTTTATAACCACTATAAAAGAATTACCAGCAATGAAGAAGATTCAGAAGTTGAATTACAAAAATCAAATATTTTAATGCTTGGACCAACAGGATCAGGCAAGACTCTCCTTGCTCAAACTCTTGCCAGAAAGCTTAATGTTCCATTTGCCATTGCAGATGCTACAAGCCTTACCGAAGCAGGTTATGTTGGTGAGGATGTAGAAAATATTATCTTAAAATTAGTCCAAGCAGCTGACTATGATATAGAAGCAGCAGAACTTGGTATAATCTATGTTGACGAGATAGATAAGATTACAAGAAAGAGCGAAAACCCATCTATAACCCGTGATGTTAGCGGGGAAGGCGTTCAACAAGCCCTTCTTAAATTAATAGAGGGAACTGAGGCCAATGTCCCACCTCAAGGTGGCAGAAAGCACCCATCCCAAGAATACATCAGGGTAGATACTACAAATATTTTATTTATCCTAGGCGGGGCCTTTGAGGGAATAGGCGATATCATAAACCAAAGACAAATGGATAAGACCATTGGTTTTGGGGCTGATATTACAAAGAGAGAAAAAACTGACCTATCCTTGGTAAATACCGAAGATTTGTTGAAATTCGGCCTTATACCAGAGTTTATAGGCAGGGTTCCAATTATAGTTAGCCTTGATGCCCTTGATGAAGAAGCCCTTGTAAGAATTTTAAAGGAGCCAAAAAACTCCCTAATCAAGCAATATCAAAAGCTTTTTGACCTTGACGATGTAAAGCTAAGTTTCAATGACGATGCTATAGCAGAGATTGCCAAAAAAGCTTATGACCAAAAGACAGGTGCCAGGGGCCTTAGGACAATTATTGAAAATCTCCTTTTGGATGTGATGTATGAAATTCCATCCAGGGAAGAAATCAAAGAAGTAATTGTAACTAAAGAATCTATCGATGGCCATAGTAAACTAGAATATAAAAAGAAATAAAAATACAAAGGGGGAATGCTAGTCATTTCCCTTTTTATAACTAAGTGAGGCAAATATGAATGAAGTTTATAAAATAAGTGAATTAAATCTCCCCCTAATTCCCTTAAGAGGATATTGGGTTATGCCTACTACTATGCTCAACTTTGACTCATCAAGATCTATATCAAAAAATGCTGTAGAAAATGCAAAACTGAACAACGAAGAGTTGTTTTTAGTAAACCAACTTGATATTTTTGATGACAATCCAAAGGCAGACGGCCTAGAGGAGGTCGGTATAGTAGCTGAAATCAAGGAGACTTTTCCTCTACCAAATGGAGATATAAGAGTTTTTGTCCAGGCAACTGGCCTTGGCAAGCTCAAAAAACTCCATGTAGCTGAGGGTTTTTTAAGATGTGAGATTGAAAAATACGAATATATAGAAGAAAATCAAGAAAAAACAGATGTACTAGAAGCCCTTCGAAAACTTTTGGTGAGCGATTTTAGGGACTATGCCATGATCAACGATGACATTCCAGATGAGATCGCCTACGGAATGACTGAGCTTGAAAATTATCACAGGTTGGTAGATTTAATTACCTACCATCTTGACCTTGCTCCAAAGGAATATTACGAAATCCTTTCTACTTTTGATGTAAAAGAGAGGATGGAGCTTGTTCACAGGATAATTAATAAGGAAATCGAGCTAAAAAATCTGGGTGAAGAAATCGAGAGGACTGTTTCTGAGAATATCAACCAATCTCAAAAAGAATACTATCTTAGGGAAAAAATGGATGTCCTAAAGAAGGAGTTAGCTTCAACTACAGGTCAGGCTGATAACGAAGTTGACGAATTAAGGTCCAAGATAAAAAAGATTAAGTTTGATAAACAGGCTAGAAAGTCCCTTGAAAAAGACCTTGACAGGCTAGAATTAATTCCAGAAATGAGCCCAGACTACGGAGTCATTTCATCCTACCTTGATTTTGTAGTAGGACTTCCATGGAATAAAAAATCTAAGGAAAGCCTTGATATAAAAAGGGCTACAGAAATCTTAGACCAAGACCACTACGGCCTAAAAGACGTCAAGGAAAGAATTCTAGAGTCAATTGCAGTTAAGATTAAAAATAAATCTGTAAAGGGATCTATAATTTGTTTGGTTGGCCCTCCAGGAGTGGGAAAGACCTCTATTGCTAAGTCTGTAGCCCGTGCTCTTAACCGTGAATTTGTTTCAATGAGACTTGGCGGGGTGACTGATGAATCAGAAATCAGAGGCCACAGAAGAACCTATGTTGGCGCCATGGCAGGTCGTGTCATTGCAAATATAAACAGAATTAGCGTTAAAAATCCAGTTTTCCTCTTAGATGAGATTGACAAACTAGGTTCAGATTTTAGGGGAGACCCATCAAGTGCTTTGCTTGAAGTCCTTGACCCAGAGCAAAACGATAAATTTATCGACCGCTACTTGGATATTCCATTTGACTTATCAGATGTATTTTTCTTAACTACAGCCAACGACATAAACGCCATACCGGACGCCCTTTTTGATAGGCTAGAAGTGATTGAATTATCTGGCTACACCCCAAGTGAGAAATTGAATATTGCCAAGCAATATTTGGTAAAAAAACAAATGGAAAATACGGGTCTTAAGGAAGAAGAATTTTCTATTTCAGATAAGGTAATAGAAAAAATTATCAAATCCTACACCAGGGAAGCCGGTGTGAGAGAGCTTGAAAGGTTAATTGACAAGATTTGCAGACGTTCTGTCAAGGAAATCCTTGAAGGCAAAAAGACTGTCAGAGTAACCATGCAAAACTACACCAGATTTTTAGGCCGTGAGAAATTTATAGACGACCATATCTCAAAAGAAGAAAAGATTGGCGTTGTAAATGGCTTGGCATGGACTTCTGTTGGAGGAACTATGCTTACAGTTGAGGCCAACGTCATGGAAGGTAAGGGTAATGTTGAATTTACTGGCTCTCTTGGCGATGTCATGAAGGAATCTGGCCAGGCAGCCCTTGTATATATCAGATCTAATGCTGATAAACTCGGTATTAAGGGTAAATTTTACGAAACAAAAGATATCCACGTCCACGTTCCAGAAGGGGCAACTCCAAAAGACGGTCCTTCTGCAGGTATTACAATGACAACAGCCATTGCCTCAGCCCTTACAGGCAGGAAGGTCAAAAACAACCTCGCCATGACAGGTGAAGTCACCATTACAGGGGACGTCCTTGCCATCGGTGGCCTTAAGGAAAAGGCACTCGCAGCCTATGCTTATGGGATCAAAAATGTGATTATTCCAAAGGATAACGAGAGAGATACAGAAGACATTGACAAGGAAATCAGGGATAAGATTAATTTCATCCCTGTAACAAACGTGTCTGAAGTAATCGAAAGGGCCCTTATATGAAAATTAAAAATATAGAACTCGAACAAGTGGCAGGTTTTAAGGCCCAGTGGCCAAAAGATTCCCTGCCTGAAATCGCCTTTGTTGGTAGGTCCAACGTTGGCAAGTCTTCTTTTATAAATTCCTTTTCAAATAGGAAGGCAATCGCAAGGACCTCTTCCAAACCAGGCAAGACCAGGACTATAAATTTTTATAGGGTCAATGACAACTTTAGGTTGGTTGACCTGCCAGGCTACGGCTTTGCCAAAGTGTCTAAGGCAGAAAAGGCCAAGTGGGATAAGCTAATCAACGAATATCTCCACGATAGGGAAAACCTCAAGGAAGTATTTTTGATAGTAGACATCCGCCACGAACCGACAGCCCTAGATAAGCAAATGTATGAGTGGATAATAGATTCAGGCTACATGGGTTTTGTAATTGCAACTAAGTTTGATAAAATTTCCAAGGGCCAAATCCAAAAACACATCAAGCAAATAAAAAAGAAACTAGAAATAGAAGACGAAGGCCTAATCTTTGCCTATTCTTCAGAGACAAAGCACAACAAGGACGTCCTTGAAGAGCAGGTTGAAGTGATAATAAATGCATAAGAGAGGTAAAAATGGGATTTTTAAACGAAATTAGGTCATTTTTTACTGACCATATTCTAATTTTTAACCTCTTGGCAGTTATTATAATTTCCTTTTTAATTTCCAAGACCTATGACAAGGCCTTGGTTAAAATTAGAAGCGATAAATCTTCTAGAAATAAGATAATAATCTATGAAATTCTTGAATGTCTTTTCATATTTGTTACCTATAGTCTTTTAATAGCTGGATTTACAAATAGAAGGCTACCAAACTTAAAAGAATTTGCCTTTATGGTCCTAGTAAGCCTATGCTTGGATAGGGCTAGGATTAAAGGAAAACATAAATAAGAAAATCCTACCACTCGTCATTCCGACAAGCGAAGCGAGGAAGAATCCCATAAAGAAGGTACCTATAAATTAAAATAATACCTACAAGAGAAGGCTCAGGCCTTCTTTTTTGTTTGAGGGGGGAAACTGGGTATAAATATAAAAAAGAAAGGAAATAACCATGGCAAGAAATTTATCTTCCAAACAAAAACGAATATAACTGGGATTTTTAATCGGGATTTGGATTTTGATTATGGCATCGGTTTATACCATAAAAGTATATGAAAGCTGGTATTTCTTTGCGATTTTTTTAATCTTGGCCTTGGTATTTTTGCTATATCAAAACCATATTGGCATCAGAGTTGATAAAAAAATCGGAACCTGTCTGGGAGATCTTCCAAAAAAGGATACATATAAATATTATATTGGTGCATTTTTAAATATTTTGGCCATAAATTTGACAATTAGCCTTGATATGAAATTCATAGTCCTAGTAGGTCTGGCATCAGCCTATTTGTTTTATGAATCATACAAGATGATAGAAAATAACTACTAAAAAAGTAGGTGATTTAAGTCACCTACTTTTTAAATGGGATTTATTTTGCAGAAAGTGTAAATTCTGCAATTTTTTCGTAGTTGTCGTTTGTAATTCTGCCAGAGATTTCACTTATTTTTGCCCTTGATAGGGTGAAGGTGATATCTCTGCCGTCTTTGATTTCATCAAGGCCTAAGTCTGAGAAGTCTTTATTATATAAGAATGTCATTTCACCTGCAACACCTGTTCTTATATCAAGAGAGATTTCGTTTCCGTCTTTATCAAACCCATCTATCTTGTAGTCATAATCCTTATCAAGATTATCTATTACGGCTGTCATGGTAATTGGGTTAACCTTCATTAGTTTGACTACAGCACCATTTTCAAGTTCATAGTTTTCTGCAAGTATCTTATTTTCTTTGTTTGCAACATTTGAAGGTGCGGTAATTGATACAATTTCGGTTTTGTTTCCATTTATCATATATATGTCTATATTTGCATTTTCTATTTCTGGAAATTCTTTGTCAAAAACGATCATTGAAGAATTTGTGTAGGTAGTTCCTTCTGGATTTATTCCTGCAGAACCAGATGAACCATCAGATTTGTAGGTTTCTCCATTTATTACAACTTTGTAAATCATACTTTCATTTTTGAAGTCTAATGCATCCTCAAATCTTTCGGATTCTCTTAAAATATTTACATACATCTTATTATCTTCAATGGCGAGATTTTCTAGAACAAATGAGTCATCTCCAATTGTAATTGGTTTGTGAAGTTCAGTTACATACTTATATGATTCAGGACTTGCTCCGAAGGTTTCCATAAAAGTTACTTTCACATCTGTTGTAAATTTAGAAACTTCTGCCCTTACTGGAGGCATGGTAAGGCCTGCAATAAGAAGTAGGGCTGCTGCTATTCCTATATATTTTTTATTTGATTTTTTCTTGTATGATTGTGCGGTTTTCATTAGTTTTTCCCTTTCTATATCATTTAGTTCAAATTCGTCACTTTCAAAGTCTAGGTCATTTATCTCATCATAAACATTTTTCATTTTGGATTTCCTCCTTGATTTTTTTCTTGCCCCTGGCTACCCTGTTGTAAAGCCCGGCCTTTGATATGTCGTAGACCTTGGCCAAATCATCGTAGGAATAGCCTTCAATAAATAATTTCCTAAAAATTTCTCGGTCTTTTTCGTCTAGGACCTTGAGGATTTGTTCTGATTCGTCGATACTAATCTCTTCATCACCTTCTAGAAAAGGTGAAACTTCATCGAAATCCACGCTTTTGTGTCTGATTTCCTTTCTTAGGGCGTCTATGGCCTTGTACCTAGCGATTCCTGCACACCAGTTTTTAAAAGAAGACCTATGAGGATCAAAGGAGTCTATATTATCCCAAACTGCGAGGACGCTGTCGTTTAGTACCTCCATCCTGACTTCTTCGTTGAAGGTAAGGACCTTGTAGATTGATGCCTTCATAACTGGACCGTAGGAGTCGATAAAGGCCCTTAGGGCTTTTTCATCCCTATTTTTTATGCCCTTTATAATCTTTTTTTCATTCATAATCTCTCCTTCACCTATATATTCGTAAGAGAAGTTTCTTTTTTATCAAAAAATATTTAAAATTCTTAATAATAATTATTCGCTAAATCTATGGAAAAGCCTAATATTTTTGCATAAATTCGTAAATCTATAAGAATTTATAAAAATCGCTTTAATTGGCTATCCCAAGTGCTTGCAAAGGTTTTGTATATTTGATATCATACTTGAGGAACAGAATACATAAAAGGAGAGTATATGAACAAAAGTAAAACATTAGCATTATTGCTTTCAATGACCATGCTTTTTTCAGCTTGCGGATCTGCTAAGACTGATAATAAGGCAGGAGACAGCAAGGAAGCTGCAGTAGGTGAAACTACTGGAGAAGGTACAGCGGCAGGTCACAATGGAGACCTTAAGGCTGTAGTAACTTTCGATGGGGATAAGATTGCAAAAATCGACCTTACCCACGAAGAAACAGAAGGCCTTGGTGATAAGGCAGCTGATAAGTTAGTTGAAGAAATAGTTGCTAATAACTCTGTAAGCGTTGATACAGTAACAGGTGCTACAGTTACATCTACAGCAGTTATAGAAGCAGTTAAGGCTGCTATCGAAGCAAGCGGTAGGGATGTAAAGAATTTCGAAACTGAAAGCGAAGAGAAAAAAGGCGAAACAGTTGAAAAAGACACTGATGTTGTTGTTATAGGTGGTGGTGGTGCAGGTTTTGCTGCAGCAGTTTCCGCTAAGGAAGCAGGAGCAGACGTAATCCTAGTTGAAAAACTAGCATCAGTTGGTGGTAATACACTTATTTCTGGTGGAGAATATGCTGCACCAGCAAACTACATCCAAAAAGAAGAAGGTATCGAAGATTCTAAGGAATTATTTGCAAAAGACGTTGAAGAAGCTGGTGGAAATCCAGAGCTAATCAAGGTTCTTGCAGATAAGGCTACAGAAGATGCTTACTGGCTAAGAGATGACATCGGAGTTAAATGGTTAGATTCTCTAATGTTCTTCGGTGGCCACTCTGTAAAAAGATCTCTAATCCCAGCAGCTCATACAGGTAACGAATTAATCAAAAATTATCTAAAGAAGGCTGAAGAATTAGGAATCGAAGTCCTAACAGAAACAGACGTTAAGGAAATCCTATCAAAAGATGGAAAAGTTTGCGGAATCAAAGCTGAAACCAAAGATGGCGAATTAGTTGTAAACGCTAAATCAGTTGTAGTTGCATCAGGTGGTTTTGGTGCTAATGCTGATATGTGTTATGAATTTGATAAGGAAATCGACGAACACGTCCTATCAACAAACTCACCAGGAGCTACAGGTGATGGTATCTTAATGGCAGAAAAACTTGGTGCAGACACAGTTGATATGGATAAGATCCAACTTTACCCAGTATGTGATGTTGAAACTGGTAAACTTCTATACTGTGGAGACACTAGACTTGTTGGTGGTGCCTTACTTGTAAACAAAGAAGGTAAGAGATTTGTTGAAGAACTAGGCACAAGAAGAGAAATCTCAATGGCAATCAAGGCTCAAACAGACTATGTAGGCTACGTACTTTGGGATGAAACATCAAACGAAAAAACAGGCACCATGAAATCAAACCCAGAAGAAGCAAAATCTCTATTTGACAGGGGCCTAATGGTTAAGGCTGACACACTTGAAGAATTAGCTGACCACTTCGGAATCGACAAGGATGCCCTTCTTGAAACAGTTAAGACATTTAACGAAAACTCTGCAAAGAATGAAGACCCAGAATTCAATCTAAGAATGCTAGGCTGGCAAGTAAAAGACGCACCATTCTACATGATGAAGGCAGCACCAGCTGTTCACCACACCATGGGTGGTCTAAAAATCAATACAGACGCACAAGTTCTAAACAAAGACGGCGAATGGATTGACGGACTTTACGCAGCAGGCGAAGTTACTGGCGGAATCCACGGTTCAAACAGACTTGGATCAGTTGCAATGGCTGACATCACAGTATTCGGAAGAATCGCTGGTGAAAACGCAGCAGCGAACGCTAAAAAATAAGAAAATAATTCTAAAATAGCCCTCAGGGGCTATTTTATTTTGCGAAATTTTAAATATTTCGGAAAAGTCAGCAAAGATTGACAATTTTTGTTTAACTATAGGTCCATATTGGTATATATAAGGTAGGTTGATTTTAACTAAAAAAATCCAGGAGGATTTATGATAAAAACTAAAATAAAGAATAAAATTGGAATAATATATCTTGATAGACCAGAGGCCCTAAATGCCCTAAATCGTCATATGATAGGGAAAATCGAAGAAACTTTGAAATCTTGGGAAAAGAACCCGGCAATCAAGGCTATTTTATTTGATTCTAAGTTAGAGCGAGGATTTTGTGCAGGTGGAGACCTTAAGAAAATATACGTAGATTACCTTAAAAATGATGAGGCTAGGAACAAGGACGTATTTTTCAAAGAGGAGTTTGCACTTGATAAATATTTAATGACCTATCCAAAACCAATCATAAGCCATTGGTTTGGGGTTACCATGGGCGGAGGAATTGGCCTAACAATCCATTCTGATCTCATAATAGTAGACCAAACTGTAAACTGGGCCATGCCTGAAACAAGCCTAGGCTTTGTACCAGACGTGGGCTTAGGATATTTTATATCAAAATTACCACAAGCCATGGGCCAATATGTGGGCTTACTTGGGGCAAGACTCTATCCAGACGACCTTTTAAGATATGGATTTTGCCATATGGTGATTGATTCAAAAGACTATGGAGAAGTCATAAATAGGCTAATGGAATTTGATACAGGCTCAGATAATCTCATAGGAGACTTTAGGGAAGCTATTGGGGATTTAGGTCAAGAATTAAAAGAAACAGAAAATAGTAAAAACCTTGAAAAAATCGAAAAATACTTTTCAAAAGACAGTGTGATAGAAATTAAAAAGAGCCTAGAAGAGGCAGGGGATGACGAATTTGCGAAAAAATCTCTCGAAGTTTTAAATAATAGGGATCCTTTTATGCTAGAAGTTCAATTCAAAAAATATTTCCTAGGTAAGGAGCTGACAAAAGAAGAAACTATTGACTTAGACCTAGAAATTATTAAATACGGTCGAAAAACCGGTGCCCTTGAAGAAGGCATTAGGTCAGTTTTGATAGATAAGGACAAAAATCCACACTGGCCAACAAAAAGTCTTGAAGATGTGGATCAGGAAGAGGTTCACAAGCTTTTAGGGATCAAATAGGAGAGAAATCCTACTTTGAAAATAAGGGTTAAAAATTATAGGCTATAGAGGAAGTTTTTGGAAATTTGACCAATAAATTATATAATAGTTTAGAGGTGATTAGATGAATATAGGAATTTTAGTAGCAGTTGAATTCGATGCTTTTTATAATATTTACAAAGAACCAATAGAAAGGTACAAGCATGGAAGTTTTGAAGTTTTGAAATACCAAATCCATGGCAAGGATGTTTTTGTTTGTCCTTCAAGTGCTGGGCAAATTCGTGCTGCAATTGCTATGACCTTACTTCTTGACTTTTATAAGTGCGGGACAATTATAAATTATGGGGTTGTCGGTGCTTTAAATGATCGCAAGGTAGAAGAGCTGACAGTTGTGGAAAGTGTCTGCCACTACGAATGGGACACATCGGATGTAGATGATGTAGCAAAAGGCCAATACGAGATTTTTGATGATGTGGCCATTAAAACTACTGAAAGTCTTGTAGATTTGGCAATGAAAATTGATCCACATTTGGAAAAAGTAAGGCTTGCTTCAGGTGATAAATTTATTGCAGGTCTTGAGTCAAAAACTAAGCTAGCAAATGACTGGGACTGTGATATTGTCGACATGGAAGGAGCTGCAATTGCCCTTTCTTGCCACCTATACGGAGCAGATTTTCTAATGATTAAGGCAGTTTCAGATGCCCTTACCGAAGGTGGAGCAGAGTTTTACGAAAATTTCGAACGTGCATCCAAAGTCGCAGTTGGGATAATTGATGATATAATAAAAGAATTATAATTTTGTAAAGGCCAGAAAGTCTTTTATAAAGCGATTAGATTTTGGATTATGAAGTGGAAAATTTCGATAAAATTAATTTGGAAATTAAAAATATAATGATTTTACCGAAAAATAGGCAAGCAAAAAGCAAGGCTAAAACCTTGCTTTTTTATTTGTCTTAGATTTCTGCTGAGTTTTCCCAAAGACCGTGGATGTTGCAGTATGCAAGTGCGTAAACTTCGCCACCCTTGTCAGTTTTAACTCTAGCTTCTACACATGGTTGTGTGAAGATTTCATCTTCGCCGTGTGCCTTGAATTCATAAGAACCAACTTCGATTGGGAATTTTGCTCCTTCTGGTTTAAAGAAAACTTTAATCCATGCGATGTGGTGTTCGAATGTATTTGGATGTTCTACTTCTTCACCAACATTAGCCTTGATGTGTAAAAGACCGTCTTCTTTTGTAACGTGGATAACTGGAACGTGTTTTTCAGCTTTCCAATCAGCTGTTTGAACTGTTTCTGTTAATTTCATATTAATCCTCCATTTATATTAATAGTCTACATTAGTTAATATACCCTAGCTAATGATTTATAAACAATTATTTGTTAACAAAGTCACTTTAATAAATTACTTTATTGCAAATAAGTCTTTATAAAATATAATGTAAAAAAGGAGGCCCTATGGATAGACTAAAGGAATTAAAAGAAGCAAAAGAAGCCGCAGGTCAGGTTATAATTAGGATTGATGCGGGTCTTAACCAACTAAAATCTGCCTCATCTTGGGGGATTTTAGATATTTTTGGTGGGGGATTAATTTCAAGCCTTGTTAAAAGAAATAAGATAGGCGAGGCAAACCGCAGCCTAGAGGAATTATCTGTAAGCTTAAAGTCTCTAAATAAAGAACTTAGTGATGTTGATATAAGCTTGCCAGATGCCATACCAGACAGTCTTTCAGACGAGCTATTCGACCTGGTCTTTGACAATATATTCACAGATATTAGGGTCCAAGGCGAAATAAAAGAAAATCTCGTCGCCCTAAAAGAATTAAGGTATGCCATTGTCGAAATTAGGGATAAGGTTGATAGGCAAATACGAGAATTAGAAGCTTAGTAAAGATTATATATAATTTGTTAAGAGATAGAAAGGATAAATCATGGATGTATTATTAGTAGTTGATTTGCAAAATGACTTTGTAGACGGTGCTCTCGGTAATGAAGGTAATGACAAGATTGTAAAGCCTATAGAAAAATTAATTGAAGATTTTAAGGGCGAGGTGGTTTTTACTAGGGATACCCACGAGGAATCTTATTTGGAAAGTCTTGAAGGCAAGCACCTTCCTGTGACCCATTGTGTTAAAGGAACTAAGGGTTGGGAAGTTAGGATTGATACTAAGGGCAAAAAGATAATAGACAAGCCATCTTTCGGCTCTTATGAACTTGTTGATTATCTTAAAGATTTAGATAAAAAAGAAAAAATCGATAATATTTACATGGTAGGAATTTGCACAGACATATGTGTGCTTTCTAATGCCATAATGATCAAAAACGCCCTACTTGATACAGAAGTGACTGTAATTGAAGACTTGTGTAGGGCCACAAGTGAGACAGCCCACCAAGCAAGCCTAGTAGCTATGGCTTCTTGCCAGGTAAATATCATAAAATTTGCTGATTTTAAGCAGGAATAAGATTTAAAAGCTATGGGTTTTTAACTTATGGCTTTTTTATTTGGGATTTTTTCCTAAAATATTATATTTTGTTATAATTAAGATAGAAAAACTAAAGGAGGATTTATGAAACTAGAAATTTGCATTGATTCTTTTGACGGAATGATTGGGGCCTATTTTGGTGGGGCTGATAGGGTTGAAATTTGCTCGGCTTTAACTCTTGACGGTCTAACTCCAGATCCTGGACTTGTAGATATTTGTTGTGAGTATGATAATATAGAAAAATTTGTCATGGTAAGACCAAGACCTGGCCATTTTACCTATGATGATTTTGAAATTGGACAAATGAAGGCGACAATAATTGCCTTAAAGGATAAACCTATTGATGGTTTTGTTCTTGGAGTTCTTGATTCTTATGGAAATCTTGATATAGAAACTATGAAGGAACTTGTATATCTGGCCTTTCCAAAGAAGGTTGTCCTTCATAGGGCCTTTGATTATTCTAATGATGGTGAAGAAAAAATCGAAGAACTAATCAAGATGGGAGTAGATAGGATTCTTACCTCAGGCAAAAAACCAAAAGCTGTTGAGGGTTTGGATTTGATTAGAGATTTACAAGCAAAATACGGAGATAAAATTGAAATCATGGCAGGTTCTGGGGTAAATTTCGAAAATATAAAAGAGATTTACGAGAAAACTCATATAGAAAATTTCCACTTGTCAGCATCCTATACAGGTCAGACGGAAATCGACTACGATAATTTTGGCAAGGCTTTTGATGATTATAGGTGGACCAGTTCTGGCCTTGTTGAAGCTGCTAGACATGCAATTGATGATTTAAAAAATAAAAAAGTGTGACTTGAGTCATAGAAATATCTCGAATTTTTGTTAAAATAGACATAAGAATAGAAAAATAGTTTAGAATTTTAATAAAAAGGAGATATTATGATTAAAGATAGCAAAATTATTTTAGTTGGCGATGGGGCAGTAGGATCATCTTTTGCCTATGCTTCAACAATTTTAGGAATTGGTAGACAGCTTGGCATTATAGATTTGAACGAAGATAAGGCAGAGGGCGACGCTATGGACCTCTCAGATGCCCTTTCTTTTACCAAACCAAAGGAGATTTTTAAGGCAGATTATTCTGACTGCAAGGATGCAGAAGTTGTTGTAATTACAGCAGGTGCCCCACAAAAACCAGGTGAAACAAGGCTTGATTTGGTTGACAAAAACCTAAAGATTTTTAAGGATATGATTGGCAAAATCAAGGATTCTGGCTTTGAGGGAATATATGTAGTCGCTTCAAATCCAGTAGATATTCTAACTTACGCTACATGGAAATATTCAGGTGCACCAGCAGAAAAGGTAATTGGATCTGGCACAAGCCTTGATACCTCAAGGTTTAAAAAAGAAATAGCTTCTCTAATTGGCATTGACCCAAGGAGTGTAGACGCTTATATCCTAGGTGAACACGGAGATACAGAATTCCCTGTTTGGTCACACACAAATGTGGGTGGCCTTCCAATCTATGAATGGGTTGCCAACCACTCAGATGTGGATGAAATGGCCCTTTTAAACACTTTTGAGAAGGTAAAAAATGCTGCCTATGAGATTATAAACAAAAAAGGTGCAACCTTTTACGGCATAGGTATGGCCCTTGCAAGGCTTGTGGAAGCTATAATTAACGATGAAAACTCAGTATATTCAACCTCATCCTACCTTGATGGGGAATATGGACAAAAAGACATCTTCATCGGAGTTCCATCAGTAATTGGCAAGGCCGGAGTTAAGTGGGTTATAGATGTGCCACTTACAGATACAGAAAAAGAAAGAATGAAAGAATCAGCTGACACCCTTAGAAATGTAATGGAAAAAGCTGGCCTATACGATAAATAAAAAATTAAAAAAAGACCTAGCAAGTGGTGAAAAATTATTCACACAAGGCTAGGTCTTTTTTTGCATAGTAAATTATATTAGGTAAGGAATAGACATTTTCCTTAATGGGGATAAAGAACCTGGCTAAAATTAGCCGAGGCAAAGCCTAGATATGTCCCCTTGGCTTTTAAAAATACGTTTGTACGATTTTCTAATCTTATTGTAGGTTTCAAATAATTTGATTTTCTCTTCCTTTTTGGCATATACTTTCCAGTAGCCATTGGCGAGAAATTTATCTCCCTTGTTTTCGATAAAACCAACTACGTCCTCATAGGGGTAGCCAAGAAAAATTCCGATTTCATGAGGGAAAGACTCTTTTTTGAACCTGTACTTCAAATGCCTGATGCATTGGTCAAGGTCATTTGTTTTGTAGCCTAGGCCTGTTAAGAGGGTTTTGACCTTGGTTTGATTTAACACATAGGTTAATTTATCAGGCCTGTAGGCATAAATTTGAGCGGAAGTTTCGTTATTTCTAAGTATTTCTACATACATATTTTTCTTGTTAAGTACGTCATTCCACTCATCGACCATTTTTTCAATGTCGATATTTTGGGTATTTTTAAAGGTAAATAGATTTGCGAGTTTTCTGTTTGCTAAAGTTTGTGATGCGTAATTAACGAGCAAGAATTCGTTCATTTTATTTTAGAGCGTTAGCTAAATCCTTTGCTGCTCTTCTGCATTCTTCTAAAGCTGCATCATCTGGGTAATCATAGGCAATTAGACCATCACAAGCAAGATTAATTCCATCTGCTACGCATCTTTCTTGCCAAGTTTGCATCCATTCGCCTTCAGCCCATTCATAAGAACCGAAAATAAGAACTGGCTTATCAGAAAGAGATTTTTCTACGCTTTCAAACATAGGTTCGAATTCGCTATCTTCTAGTTCTTCTGATCCCATAGCTGGGCAACCAAAAGCAAAACCGTCATAGTTTGCTACATCGCTTTCGCTAAAGTCTGAACAATTTAATACGTTTACTTCTAATTCAGAATTTTTAAGTTCATCTGCTATTTCATTTGCCATAGCTAGGGTGTTACCAGTTCCTGACCAATAAACTACTGCTACTTTTTTCATAATTTCTCCTTAATTTGATTTCGTAATTTATGATATTAATAATCCTTATCAATTTCTATGAGATTGATAATCCTTATCAACGTCTATCCTAATAATAAACTATTGCTTGATAATTGTCAAGCATTTTTTTTAAAAATTTATTAAAAAATTAAGAAGGTCTAAATTTCAATATTTATCTTATAATCTATGTAAATTTTAGGAGAAAAAATTCTAGGGGAAAAGATAAGAATACTAAATTTTGGCAAAATATGAAACCTTAATAAAAAAATATATATTAATTATATTATTTCTAAATTTGAATTCTTTTTATAAGGGTGTATTATAAACTGAGGACAGAAAAAACAAAGATTAACAATCATAAAGTTAAGACTTGGATAATCAAAGATAGTTAAAATAAATGTTTAGATTATTAATTTTATAATAAAGTAAAAATAATATAATATGAATTATACTTTGTTTTGCTTGCGAATTGATTATTATAAATTTAAGTTAAAAAAGATTTTAGCAGAATTAAAATCCTATTTTTTTGAAATTATTATTAGTCTTAGCTTATCTTTTTTGGTCCTATTTAGAAAGGAAGTTAGTGATGAAAAAAATATCAAAATTTATTTCATACCATCCTAGGTTGGTACTTTTGGTGATGACTATTTTACTAATACCATCATGGATTGGCTATAAGTCCACAGGGGTAAACTATGATATCCTATCATATTTGCCAGAAAATCTTGAGTCTACTCAAGGCCAGGAGATCCTTGATAAGGACTTTAAGAATGCTGCTACGGGCATGCTTATCTTAAAGGGCACTGATCACGATGCAGACAAGTTAAAAAAAGAAATATTAGAAATAGATGGGGTTGAAGATGTAATTTCAAAATCTTCAATCGTTGGCGATACAGTTCCTAGTGAATTTTTGCCCGACGAGATTAGGGATGCTTTTTATGCTGAAGATTCAACTCTTTTGATGGTTAAATTTTCTGAGTCATCTTCGTCTTTTAGGACAATGGAGGCAATTGATCAGATAAGGGATCTTGAGTCCAAGGAAAAATACCTGAGTGGAATCTCTTCCTTGGTTAAGGATACTAAGGATTTAATCGATAGGGAAACTCCTATTTATGTGGCTCTTGCAGTTGCTTTGGCCCTTGTAGTTCTATCTTTGGCCAATGAATCAACTATTATCCCATTTCTCTTTATGCTAAATATTGGCTACGCTATTTTGTATAACTTTGGGACAAATATATTTTTGGGAGAAATTTCTTATATAACTAAGGCAATTGCAGCTGTTTTGCAGTTAGCTGTTACAACAGACTATTCGATTTTCCTCTACCATAGGTATGTAGAAAAGAAAAAGAAAAATGAAAGTAATAATGAGGCCATGGCTAAGGCAATTGATTCGACTTTAGCATCAATCTTTGCCTCATCTCTTACAACTTTCGCAGGATTTTTAGTACTTTTATTGATGCAGTTAGGTTTAGGTAAGGATATAGGGCTTGTAATGAGCAAGGGAGTGCTCTTAGGACTTATTTCAACAGTTGTAGTCTTGCCACCAATGATTTTATTGGCAGAAAAACTTGTAAATAGGTTTAACCACAAAGTTTTACTCCCAGATTTTTCAAGGACAGCAAGCTTTACAATCAAACATAGGAAAAAACTTTTTATAGTATTTTTACTTTTGTTTATACCAGCTGTCTACGGGGCAAGAAATACTAATCTTTATTACAACTTGGATAGGTCACTCCCACAAGATCTAGACTCAATTGTTGCCCTAAACAAGATGAAAAAAGACTACAATATGGCTTCAAGCCATTTTATAGTAGTCAAAGATGACCTTTCAAAGACAAGTGTAAATTCAATGATAGAAGAAATTGAAGATGTGGACGGGGTAAATAACGTTCTAAGTGTGAATTCTATGACAGGTTTAACCATCCCAAGCGAAGTCCTACCTGAAAAATTAAAGCAAAACTTCGTTCAAAATGGCTATCAGATGATTATGGTTAATTCAGAATACCAAACAGCTTCAAGTGAGGTTAACAGGCAAGTTTCTGAAATTGATAAGATTGTAAAAGCCCACGATCCTGATGGCAAACTTACTGGTGAGGCAGTTTTGACAAAAGATTTGACAATCCTATCTGACAGGGATTTCAAGATGGTAAATATCGCTTCAATTATAGTGGTATTTTTAATCATCGCTTTAGTTTTCAAGTCATTTGCAATTCCGATTGTTCTAATAGCAGCCATCGAACTTGCGATTTTCATAAATATGGGAATCCCATTCTATTTTGGACACACAATTCCTTTTATCACTTCGATAATTATCGGTGTAGTCCAATTAGGTTCAACCATTGATTATTCAATACTGATGATGGATAGGTTTATCTTTGAATATAAAAAGCACAAAGACCTTGATAAGGCTCTTGACCTATCGGTTAGGGAAACATCAAAATCAATAGTTACATCTGCCCTTTCATTTTTCGCAGCAACTATTGGTGTAGGTATTTACTCAAAGATGGAAATTGTATCTACTATTTGTATTTTCTTGGCTAGGGGTGCGATAATTTCAATGCTTGTAATAATTATCTTCTTACCAGCCATAATAGGAGTCTCAATACCATTTATTGAAAAAACTACAAAAGGATTTAAGGAAGGAAAAGAAAATGAATAAAAAATTTGTAAAAGCACTCGCAGTTTTAAGTGTAAGTTCTATACTTGGAGGAAATATCGCTTTTGCTAGTGAGTCTAAAACCTATAAAAACGAAACAGTTTATGTTACAAAAGAAGCGGGCAAGGTCACAGATCAGACTGTCTCAGTTTGGATAAATAAGGACGGAAAGGCAGGTATTAAGGACAAGTCAGACCTTAGAGACATTAAAAACCTTGAAACTGACGAAAAAATTGAGCCCAAGGACGGTTTTATTGATATAAATTCTAAAGATAAAGACTTTTATTACCAGGGTAAGACTGACAAGGACTTGCCTGTGGATGTAGAAATAAAATACGAACTAGATGGCAAGGCCATAGATTTTAAAGACCTTGAAGGAAAATCTGGCAAGCTTAAAATCACAATTACAGCCCACAACAAGGTGAAAGAAAGCCAAAAATCTGGTAAAGCGATTTATGCACCTTACCTTGTGATGACTGAGATGACATTTGCAGATGATGAGGTAAAAAATATCGAGGCTGATTCTGCAAAAATTATAAAAGATGGCAAAAACCAAATAGTAGGAGGAGTCCTTGCTCCAGGTCTAAAGGAAAATTTTGATGGACTTTTAGATGATGAAAAGCTTGATAAGTTCAAAGACCAAATTGAAATTGAAATGGATGTGGAAAATTTCAAACCTGGCGAGGCCTATGTTGTAATCACAAATGAAATCTTCCAAGAGGGTAAAAGCCTAAAATCCTTTGATGATTTGGAAGCTGGACTTGACCAATTAACAGCAAATGCAGGTAAGCTTGTTGATGGTTCAGGCAAACTCAAAGAAGGAAGTAAAAGTCTTAACAAAGGAATTTCTGACTTGGCTGATGGATCCGAAAAACTATCCGCAGGATCTGAGAAGTTAATTGCAGGTTTTGACCAAATGAGCGGAGCTTTTGCAAGCCTACCAGAAAAAATAGGACCAATGGGAAATGCCATCTCTGCTCTTGATGAGGGAGGGGCAAATTTAAATGCTGGCCTTAACCAATATACAGGTGGTCTTTCTGAGATTAATTCAAAAGTGGGTGATTTGATGGATGGTGCAGATCGTCTTAATCAAGGTGCTACTGACCTTAATGCAGGAATTGCAAGTTTAAGTGAGGGGAGTAAGGCCTTAAGCGAAAAATTATCCCAAGGGTCTGAGGGAGATGATTTAACAGAATTTGTCACTTCATTAAAGGCTCTCAAAGCTGGTATTGATGACTTTAGCGAAAATATAAATCCTATGGCTGAATCCTTAGAAAAATTAAACCAAGGCCTAAAATCTGCTAGTGGCTCTTCAGAAAAAATATCAAAATCCATAGCTGATCTAAGTGCTGCAGGAGAAAATGCACCAAATACTGAAGCGGTAATATCAAATATTAACCAAAATGCGGCTAATCTTGAAAATCAAATAACAAGTCTTGAGGCTAAAAATACTGATGGCTCTTTGACAAGTGAGATTGAAAACTTAAGGGCAATCAAAAATGGTCTTTATGGTCAAAGTCAAAAACTCGGTGCCAGTGCAAAGGTAAATGCAGAAATTTACGCTGGTTTAAAAAACTTAAGCGGGGCATCAAATGAGCTTACAACAGGTCTTAACAAATTAAGCATGGGTCTTGGAGAGATGAGCGAAAAGCTAAATGAATCCAAATCTGACCTGGAAAAGGCATCAAACAAACTAGGAGCAGGCATAGAAAAAATTGAAAGTGGCTTATCCGATTCCGACTTGATGAAATTAGGGGAAGCCCTAAAGCAACTTGATGAGGGCTTAGCAAAAGTTAAGGAAGGTTCCGATAAACTTCTTTTAGGTACAGAAGCCAATAAGGAAGGCGTCGAAAAACTCGCTAATGGCCTAAATTTATTAGATTCAAAATCAGCCGATTTAAGGGAAGGTTCAGAAAAATTATCCGGCGGCCTTAGCGAATTTAAGGAAAGGTCTAAGGCCCTAAGTGAGCTTGGATCAATTAATGATAAAGCCTTAAACCCAATGGCCAAGGGTCTTTCTGACTTAAATAAGGGAATTCTTGACCTAAGGGCAGGTGCACTTAAGCTAAAAGAAGGGTCAGATACTTATAATGAAAAATATGAAGAATTTGACTCAGGACTTAGAAGGTACAAGGTAGAAGGCATTGATAAATTATCTGGCAAAACTGGAGATATCAAAGAAATAGGAGAAATCCTAGACCAAATGTCAAATCTTGCTAAGAAAAATAATTCAATATCAGGCTCAACTGATGATATTGAAACAAGGTCAAGAATAATAGAGAAAATCAGATAAGAGATTGATATTGAAAAATCTGGGAAAACTCATATAATAATACCAAGAGAAGCCACCTCTTACAAAGCGAAGTAGTTGAATAGTGAGTGTGACTCGCACAAAAAAGACACTAGGTGGTGCTAGTGTCTTTTTAAATTTACTTGAAGATATAATCTAGATATTTATCTAGAATGATTAATATTATACCTACAAGCAGCGGAAAATAAAAATTTTCCAAAAGTAGTTGAATCATTTTGTGACTCACCTCCCTCCACCTAATAAAATATGGTGTTAGGCACTAATATTATATCATATAAATTAGTCCAGTAGGGATTAAAAAAATTTATAAAAATTTCCAATCAAAAACTGCCAGGATTTTTTCCTGACAGTTATTTTTTATTGTCCACTTTAGTGAGTTGAGCGAACGAAAGAGAGCGAAACAAAAAACCACCTGCTATGCAGGTGGAGGGATTTAGCTTTAGCTTCAAGCACCAAGAAAACCTCCTTAAAGTATAATTGTGATAGTCACATGCACAATTAAACAAGGAGGTAATCATGGATAAAAATACTTTATCACATACAAGCTGGAGATGCAAATATCATATAGTTTTTGCGCCAAAATATAGAAGACAAGTAATATATAGACAACTAAGGAAAGATATAGGAAGCATACTTCGAGAATTATGTTCAAGAAAAGGAGTAAACATAATAGAAGCAGAGTTATGCCCAGATCATGTCCATATGTTGGTAGAAATACCACCAAAATATTCAATATCACAAATAATGGGATATTTAAAAGGAAAAAGTTCGCTGATAATATTCGATAGACATGCCAACTTAAAATATAAATATGGAAACAGACATTTTTGGTGTAGAGGATACTATGTAGATACTGTAGGCAGAAATGAAAAGAAAATAAAAGAATATATACAAAATCAATTAAAAGAAGATTATTATGCTGACCAAATAAGTATAAAAGAATACCATGACCCGTTTACGGGAGAGTCAGTAAATAAAAACAAATAAAAAACTGCTTCAGCAGTAGTTGGGATAGTGGTGCATGTGATGGAATATTCGGAGCCCCAATAGGGGCGTGCCGGTATTCGCGCCTTATAGGCGCTGCACAAACTACCAGCTAAGCTGGTAGTTTTGATTCTTCTACAAATGTAATCTTTCCGTCTTCTAGTTTGGCAATCCTTGCTAGGGAATAGATGTCTATGTCCATATCTTCTATGAGTTCTCTTCCTTCGCTGAAGGATTTTTCTATTACGATTCCAAGACCTGCTGGATTTGCTCCTGCTTGTCTAACTATTGCAATCATGCCTTTAGCTGCTTGACCGTTTGCCAAAAAGTCATCGATCATTAGGACATTTTCGCCTTCTTTTATGAAGTCTTTTGACACAATAAGTTCGTTTGTAACTTGCTTGGTGAATGAATATACGCTTGAATGATAGAAGTTATCACCTGTGGTAAGTGATTGTTTTTTTCTGGCAAAAACGCAGTTAACTTCAAGCTCAAGGGCTGTAGCAAGAGCTGGTGCTATACCAGACGATTCTACAGTTAGGACCTTATCGATTTTTTTGTCTCTAAAGTAGTTTGCAAATTCAATGCCCATCTTATGGATTAATTTAGAGTCGATTTGCTGGTTTAAGAAAGAGTCAACCTTTAATATATCAGGCCCAATAACAATCCCATCTTTAAGAATTCTTTCTTCTAGTTCTTTCATCATATCTCCTTATAAATATTCTAAAATCTTCCTATGTACTTTAGATAATTATAATCTTTCCATTCAAAATAGTCAATTTTTTCATCTTATGAAAGAATATGATTGATTTTGATTGACTTTGAATGAAGCGGTGCTATAATATTAATATGATATTAGAAAAAAGATTGGATATTATTCTAGACATCCTCAAAAAAGAAGAGGCGGTTTCGAATAAAATCCTAACAGAAAAGCTAGGTGTTAGTGAATCTACTTTGAGGCGAGACTTGTCTTATTTGCAAGATATGGGCAAGATTACAAGGGTCCATGGAGGTGCGGTTTTAAATTCTATCGTCCCAAGAGAGATAAATTTCACTGACAATCAAAAAATTAGGCTAAGTGAAAAATCCAAAATTGGTAGAAAGGCTAAAAGCCTAATTGGAGATGCTAAGTTTATCTACCTAGATGCTGGATCAACCTGCAATGAAGTTATTGACTATTTTGAAAACGGCCAGGATATAACAATTGTGACAAATGGTCTTATGCATGTTGAGAAATTAATCGGCAAAAATATCCCAACCATACTTTTAGAAGGTCAGGTAAAACCAGAAACCAAAGTTACAACTGGCCCAAAGACTCTTGCATCAATAGGAAAGTACAATTTTGACCTAGCCTTTATAGGGGCTAATGGTTTTGATGACAAGGGCTTTTACACAGCCGACATCAACGAAGCCATGGTTAAGGCAAAGGCTATTGAAAATTCAACTAGGGCCTACGTTTTAGCTGACAGATCAAAGGAGAATATCAGGTATTTTGCGACAATAGCGACAAGGGATGAAATAAAGTTAATTACGGAGGAAGAATGATTTATACAATTACAACCAACCCTGCCATTGACTACATCTTAAGGTTTGATAAATTCGAAGATGGGGCGACAATCAGGGCGAGTGAAGACGAAAAATACCCAGGCGGCAAGGGGATTATGGCTAGCAAAATCCTTCACAACCTCGGAGAAAAGCCAGTAAATTTGGGCTTTGTCGGAGGTTTTATAGGAGAATATATAGCAAATTCCATAAGGGACTTGGGTCTTGATGAAAAATTCGTAAGAATTAAGGAAAATTCAAGAATAAACGTCAAACTAAAATACGACAAGGAAACAGAAATTAATGCCAAGGGGCCAAAGATTTCAAAGGAAGAAGTCGAGAAGTTTTTTGACAGCCTAAAAGAAATCGAAAAGGGAGATGTCATTGTTATTTCAGGGTCTTTGCCATATTCGCTGGATTCTGATTTTTATAAGAAAGTCATAGAAAAAACCGAGGCAGACTTCACTATTGATATTGCTGATAAAAAACTTTTGGATTATTTGGCCTATAAACCACTTTTGGTTAAGCCAAACGAAGAGGAATTGGGAAAAATTTTCCAAACTGAAATAAATGATGAAAACCTAGTCGAATATGCTAGGAAGTTAAATGAACTCGGAGCTAAAAATGTAATTGTTTCACTTGGAGCAAAGGGTTCGATTTTTGTGGATGAAAATCACGCTTACAGGGCAAAGCCAATTGAAGGCAAGCTAGTAAATTCAGTAGGTGCAGGTGATTCTATGGTGGGTGGTTTTGTTTATGGAATGGTAAATAAACTCGAAAAAATCGATGCCTACAAATTGGCAGTTGCTTGTGGGACAGCAACCGCCTTTAGCCCAGATATAGCAAATAGAGACATGATCAACCAAATATTAAACAAAGTAGAGGTAGAAGAAATTGGAAATTAGAGATTTATTAAAAAAAGACCTGATGGTCCTAGACCTTAAGGCAGAGACTAAAGAAGAAGCCATCAAGGAAATTGCGGACAAATTTTTTGAAAAAGGCTATGTAAAAAGTGCAGAAGATTTTGCAGAGGGTCTAAGAGAAAGAGAAGCCCAAGGATCAACAGCCCTTGGTGAATCAGTAGCCATTCCTCACAGCAAAAATAAAACAGTTATTGAACCTGCTGTCCTATTTGCAAGAAAAATCGGAGGGCTCGACTACGATGCCCTAGATGGTGAGCCAACAGAGATTTTCTTTGCCATAGGAGCTCCTGATGGGGAAAATAACCTCCACGTTGCAACCCTTGCAGAGCTTTCTAAGATGATTATGAAAGATGGATTCATAGACGACCTAAAAAAGGTTAATAACGAAGATGAGGCTTATACAGTAATTGAAAAATATTCAGAAAAAGCAAAACCAGTCCAAGAAGAAGCCAAGACAGAAGTAAAATCAGACATCAACCTTCTTGCAGTCACAGCTTGTCCAAACGGCATTGCCCATACCTACATGGCCCAGGAAGCTATAGAAAAGGCAGCAAAGGCCAGGGGAGTTAATATCAAGGTTGAAACTAATGGTTCTGACGGAATCAAAAATAGACTAACAGCATCTGAAATTGAAAAAGCAGACGCAATCATAATTGCAGCTGACAAAAAAGTTGAAACTGCTAGATTTAACGGCAAAAAAGTAATCCAAAGACCAGTTTCAGATGGAATCAGAAAGGCTGATGAACTTGTGGATAGGGCTATAAAAGGCGAAGCCAATATCTACCACGAAGAGGGCGGCTCAAAAGAGTCTTATAGCGAAGAAAAACAATCAATCGGCCAAAAAATTTACGGTGATTTGATGAATGGTATCAGCCACATGTTGCCATTTGTAATTGGTGGTGGTATTCTACTTGCCATTTCCTTCCTTTTTGAGAGATTTGCTGGCGATGAATCAACAGTATTCACCTTCCTAAACGGCCTTGGAGGAGATGCCTTTTCCTTCTTGATACCAATTCTTGCAGGTTATATTTCCTATTCCATTGCTGATAGGCCAGGCCTCATGCCAGGTATGGTTGCAGGTTTAATGGCAAGTCGTGGTGCAGGATTTATCGGTGGTTTAATTGGTGGTTTTATAGCAGGTTATGTTGTAAACTTCCTCAAAAAAGCTACAAGAAATCTACCAAAATCAGTTGAAGGCCTAAAGCCAATGCTAATTTATCCTGTTCTTGGACTTTTAATTGTAGGGGCAATCATGTTCTTTGCAGTTGATCCAGTATTTACAGGTGTGAATAACTTTATCAACAAGTGGTTAATGAGTCTTTCTGGCACAAACATGGTTCTTCTCGGAGCCCTTCTTGCAGGAATGATGGCAATTGACATGGGTGGTCCAATCAACAAGGCAGCCTATGCCTTTGCAATCGGCGCTTTTACAGACACTGGAATCGGAACTTTCATGGCAGCTGTAATGGTAGGCGGAATGGTGCCACCAATTGCAATTGCTATTGCTACAACCTTCTTCAAGAACAAATTCAATGAAGAACAAAAGAAAACCACAATCACCAACTATATCCTAGGTGCATCTTTCATCACAGAGGGAGCCATCCCATTTGCGGCAGCAGAGCCACAAACAGTTCTCCCATCATGTGTAATAGGCTCTAGTTTAGCAGGCGCTATCATAGGCTACTTTGGAGTAAGCGCTCCAGCTCCACACGGCGGAATTTTCATCCTTCCAGCCATGGGATCATTAAACCAAGCTCTATTATTTGTTGGAGCAGTTGCAATAGGAGCTATAATCGGCGGTCTAATCTTTGGTACAATTAAGAAAAAACCAGAAGAAATAGCTGGTTAATATAAAAGGATTTTATAAAAATGGATTTAAAATACCGGAAGCGAGTCTTCTGGTATTTTTTTGTGTGCGCTCGGCATGAGCATAATCTAACAGGTGAAAGTCCTAAGTGTGCCCGGTAGTGGGAAACACATAGCCAAAGGCAAGGGTGTCCATCGTGAGCTGGAATCTGAAGGAAGCCCTAGGCAAACTCTTGGTCTGACGAATAGAAATCATATAAGGCAGTTACGTAGGATAAGCTTGCACAACAAAGTAAAGTCCAAAAACTACACGGAATACGTAAATGTAGATGTGGCAGATAGATGAGAGGAAAGAACATGCCCTTACCCGAGGAGGTCTCACTAACGAAACAGTAGTAACAACGAATAGTGAGAAGTCAGCAGAAGTCATAGTACTAGTTAAAACTAGGAAGGACCGAACTACAGGAGGTATAAATTTATGAAAGAAACTAATCATGGCAAAGACTGTAGAAAATCAACCAGACTAATCAAAGATAACTCGGAAAGTGAAAATAAATTAGCTGGACACAGTCATGATAAGATTAACTCAAAAGAAAATACCAAAAATGAACTAATTGAGAAAATACTCCATCGAGACAACCTAAATGAAGCCTTTAAAAGAGTAAAATCCAACAAAGGTACAGCAGGAATAGATGGAATAACAACAGAAGAACTCCTAGAACATCTAAAAGAAAACAAAGATAAAATACTAGGACAAATAAGAGCGAGGAAATACAAGCCCAAAGCAGTAAAAAGAGTACAAATACCAAAATCAAATGGTAAGAAACGAAATCTAGGAATACCCACAACAACAGATAGGGTAATACAACAAGCAATAGCACAAATACTAAGCCCAATATATGAAAATAAATTCTCAGAAAACAGCTATGGATTTAGACCAAATAGAAATGCACATGATGCCCTAAAAAGGATAAAAGAAATAGCAGAAGAAGGATACACTTGGGTAGTAGACTTAGACCTAGAAAAATACTTCGACACAGTAAACCAATCCAAACTCATACAAATCCTATCAGAAGAAATAAAAGATGGAGATGTAATATCCTTAATACACAAATATCTAAAATCAGGAATAATGATAGATGAAATAAAAGTAAAATCAGACAAAGGAGTCCCACAAGGCGGTCCCCTAAGTCCATTACTCGCAAACATCTACCTAAATGAAGCTGACCAAGAACTTGAAAAATGGGGATACAAATTTGTAAGATATGCAGACGACATGCTAATATTTGCAAGAAATAGAAAAGCAGCCGAAAGATACTACAAAAGAGTCAAAAAGCTGTTAGAAGGAAAATTAAAGCTTAAAGTCAATGAGGAAAAGACCTCAATAAGAAAATTAAGCCAAACAAAATATCTAGGATATGGATTTTACCATAACAACGGAACCCAATTAAAAGTACACAAAGAAAGCCTAAAGAAACTAACGGCAAAACTAAAAGCAGTAACAAGCAGAAGTAATGCACTAGGCTATAGGCAAAGAAGAATAAAAATCAACCAAATCATAAGAGGATGGATACAATATTTCAAACTAGCAAATATGAGAAATCATCTTCAGAAACTAGACGAATGGTTAAGAAGAAGAATCAGAATGTGTGCATGGAAAAGCTGGAAGAAAATTAAAACTAAATTTACAAACTTAGTAAAACTAGGTACAACAAAATATCAAGCTTGGCAATGGGCAAATACACGCAAATCCTATTGGAGAATAGCCAAAAGCCCAGTATTAAACAGAGCTCTAAACAACAAAAGAATAGCTGAAAGGGGCTATATATCCCTAGTCAGCTATTACAATAAAGTTCATATTAAATTGTAGAACCGCCGTATACGGAACCGTACGTACGGTGGTGTGAGAGGTCGGTAGATGAATTAATCATTTACCTCCTACTCGATCCATAAAAATGAATTATTATTTTTCTGGCTTATAATATCTATAAAAGCAATTAAGGAGAGAAAATGAACAAAGCCGCAATTTTACATATTAGTGAGAGTTTGATGGCCTATGCTATAAGGCTTGATGAGTTAAATATAAGGCTTAGGGCTGATAAAAATGATAAGCTTGATATAAGCCTTCTTTATACTTATAAATGTGATGATCCACACCTTTGGCAAGAAGTTAAGATGAAAAAAACTTTTGAAGATAGGTATTTTTCTTATTATGAAATAGATTTTAAACTTAAGGACAAGCGATTCGCCTATGTTTTTAAAATCCAAGATGAAAATGAGGTCTATTATTTAAGTGAAAATGGCCTTGAAGAGACTTACGATTTTGACCAATTTTATTTCACATCTTTTCACATGCCTTATATCCATGAGGCAGACTTATTTGAGCCTGTTGAATGGATGAAAGAGGCTGTATTTTATCAGATATTTCCAGAAAGATTTAGGAGGGGAGATTTTTCTAAGGATGATTCCTACATCAACCAAGCTTGGGAAGATTTACCAAAACCAAATTCTTTTGCAGGTGGTGACCTTAAGGGGATAATAGAAAAACTTGACCATATCAAGGATCTTGGTGTAAATGCCCTATATTTAACACCGATTTTTATATCCCCAACCAACCACAAATACGATACCATAGATTATTACGAAATTGATCCGCAATTTGGGAATAAAAATGATTTTAAAAAGCTTGTAGAAAAGGCCCATGGTTTTGGCATAAGGATAGTTCTAGATGCGGTCTTTAACCACATGTGCCACGAAAATCCTATTTTTAAGGATGTGATAGAAAAGGGCAAGGAGTCTAGGTATTACGATTGGTTTTATATAAATGGGGATAAGGCAGATGTAGAGAAAATCAACTATGAGACCTTTGCCCATGTTTATAATATGCCAAAGCTTAAAACCTCAAATAGGGAGGTCCAAGATTATTTGATAAAAATTGCCAAGTACTGGATAGAAGAATTTGATATTGACGGTTGGAGGCTAGATGTATCAGACGAGGTCAGCCATGATTTGTGGAAGAGATTTAGGAAGGAAATCAAAGCGGCTAAGGCTGATGCAGTTATTATCGGTGAAAATTGGCACAATGCGGAATCCTTCCTCAGAGGTGATGAGTTTGATTCTATAATGAATTATGCCTTCACCAATGTATGCCTAGCTTATTTTAAGGGTGAAAAATCCGCCCAAGAAACTAGTGATTATTTAAATATGGTTATAATGAGAAATAGAGATCAGGCAAATAGGATGATGCTAAATTTCCTAGATACCCATGACACTCCAAGGTTTATCACTGAAATTGGTGGGTCAAGAGATAAAGTTCTTGCGGCTCTTAGCCTAAGCGTGGTCTATATGGGGGCGAACTCTCTTTTCTATGGGACAGAAATCGGCCTAGAAGGAAAGGGAGATCCTGATTGTAGGAGGACCTTTCCTTGGCAAAATCTGGAAGAAAACAAAACTTATATAGAAAAAGTAAAAGAAATCCTAGAAATCAAAAAACACCAAACTATAAAAGATGGTGACATAAAAATTTATAGCCATAAAGACCTCCTATTATTAGAAAGATTTGACCAAGAAAAGACTTTAAGCCTTGCCATCAATCTAGGAAGGCAAAAAGATTTTGCCTTAGCAGATGAAAATATTTTAATTTCCAACAATTATTCAAACCAAAGTCTGGGGGAATCTAGTTTTGTAGTTTGGGAAAAATATTCAAAATAAAGTGGATTTAGCTGAATATTATGAATATGAAATCAAGCTAGGATTGTGAAAGACCTAACAAGGTATTTTATTAAGGTCTTGGATTTTAAAGCTTATTTAATAAAATTATACAAATAAAAAATGAATATTAATCTTGACTAATTTGCTAGGAATTGTATAATTATCCTATAATAAAATTGACGTTAAAAAGAAGAGAACACAAAGCGACTTATTACAGAGAGGTTTCTTTGCTGAGATGGGCCATAAAAAGCTTGTGTTTATGCATCTTTAAGTCGAGTCTGTGAATTTAGTAGCGGGCTCCAGGATCGCCTGTTATAGCGAGAGGGGTTTGTTGACCCCGGTTGAGGTTTTAAGCAAACTTAAAACGAATAAAGGTGGAATCACGTTAACTCGTCCTTTTTGGGGATGAGTTTTTTTGTTTAATTTTATTAAATTTTTTAAAAAGGAGAATATTTATGAAATATTTAGCACTACTTGTAGGCTTGGCTCTTTTTTATGGTCTAAGTCTTATGAAAAAGAAAGGCGCTAGCTTTTCTTCAAGGGTCATCCTTGGATCTCTTTTAGGTCTTGGTCTGGGCCTTGTTTTTAAGGGTCAAACTGAACTTTTTGGGATTTTTGGAGAAATTTACGCTAATTTGCTCTTCGCCCTAGTAATTCCTTTGCTTCTTACATCTGTAATTAAGGTTGTAATTTCAAATGAATCTATAAAGAGGCTTAAGTCCATAGGCCTTAAAACTCTTGGGATTTTAAGCCTTCACAATGTTTTGGGGTCTACACTTGGGGTAATCCTTGCAGTAGTTTTTGCTATTGGTAAAAACGCAAACATACCCCTACCAGAACCTGCAGAAGCCAGAGAAGTCCCTACTTTTGTAGAGGCAATCGTGGACTTTTTCCCAAAAAATATTATAGATGACGCAGCCAACGGCAGGGTCATACCTATAATTGTTTTTGCAGTTTTAATTGGTTTTGTGGTTTTAAGCCTAATTGAAAATGGTAAGGAAAAGGAAGTTGGGCCTTTTGTTGCCTTTATTGAGTCTTTTTCTGAGATAATAAATAGGCTGGTAAGCCTTGTGACAAGTTTCACCCCCTATGCCGTCCTATCACTAATAGGATCGGCCGTTGCAAGGATTGACTACACTGCCATTAAACCTTTGGTATCGGTCCTTCTACTAACTTATTTGGCTTCCTTTATCCATTCCTATGTCACAACCGGAGCTCTTATAAGTATCTTTGCAGGTCTAAATCCATTTAAGTTTTTTAGGAAGAATTTTTCGGTCCAGGCCATTGGTTTTACTACTCAATCATCAGTAGGAACCATACCTGCAAATGTGGATAATCTCGAAAAAAACCTAGGAGTGTCAGAAAAAATCGCCTCTTTTGTAGCCCCAGCTGGAGCTACCATGGGAATGCCAGGTTGTGCTGGTTTTTGGCCAGTGATGACTGCTATTTTAACAGCAAATGTCCTTGACCTTGGCTATGGATTTACAGATTATTTGAGTCTAATCTTAGTTGCCCTTTTGGTATCACTAGGAACAGTTGGAGTCCCAGGCACAGCCACAATTGCGACAACAGCAGTCTTTGCAGCTATGGGTCTACCAATAGAAATGGTCGTAATCCTCGCTCCTATTTCATCTCTTGCCGACATGGGAAGGACAGCTACAAATGTTACTGCAGCATCATCTGCAGCCCTAATTGTAGCAGCAAGTGAAGATGAGCTTGATAGGGATCTCTACAATTCTTAAGATTAAGCTGGTTAATAGCCAGCTTTTTTATTGTATTTTTTTTAATAGAGGTATATTTATAGGGAAGAATTTTACTTTTTTTATTAAAAATCTTTTAGGAGGGAATATGGAATCTGATCTTAGGCCTGATCAAATTTTGGCAAAGGCAAGTGCCACCTACGAGAAAAAAGCTAGACAAAATATCAAAAAAACCTTAGTTTTATCATTTATAGCAGGAATTTTTATCGCTCTAGGCGCAGTGGCATCGACCCTTGCATCTTTCAATCTTTTGGCTGATCCAAATAAAATTGGCCTTGGAAAACTCATCCAAGGATTGACTTTTACACCTGGATTAATTTTTGTTTTGATCGCTGGAGGAGAACTTTTTACAGGCAACAACCTCATGGCAATAGCCTTTTTAGATAAGAAAATTTCCGTGGGAGACCTTTTAAAATCGTGGCTTATTGTATATTTTGGTAATTTTATAGGATCTATATTTGTAGCATTTTTAATTTATAAGTCAGGCCAGTGGCAAATTGCGGATAATGACTTGGCCGCAAGGGTGATTTTAATCGCAAATCAAAAGATAAACCTTAGTTTTAGCCAAGGATTGATCCTCGGGATTTTTTGTAATTTCTTGGTTTGCCTAGGAGTTTGGATGGCTCTTGGGGCAAAAGACTATGTGGGCAAAGTTGCTTCTGCGATTTTCCCGGTTGTAGCCTTTGTGGTTTCAGGTTTTGAGCATAGTGTTGCAAATATGTACTATATACCAGCAGGTATTTTTGCAAAAAATATCCCAGCCTTTGTTGAAAAAACTGGATTAAGCTTAGATGATCTTTCTCATCTTAACTTTTTAAATATGGTCACTAAGAATTTAATCCCAGTTACACTTGGAAATATCATCGGTGGGGCAATTTTGGTTGGACTTTTATATTTTATAGCCTTTAAGGAAAAGGAAAATTAAGATGGAACGAGATTTGATAGGAACCAGGAGGTATTACCATAAAATAGCCGAACCTGGTTGGTTGGAATTTAATACCACTATTAATATCATAAAGGATTTAAAAAAACTTGGAGTAACCGATATCAAATACGGCAAGAAAATCCACAAAGAAGATATGATTTTTGGAAGGCCATCTTCTGAGAGGATCAAAGCCTACGCTTCCACTATAAAATACAGGGAAGACTTCGATACTTCTGAAATATTGCAAGGTTATACTGGACTAATTGCAACAATTGATACAGAAAAACCTGGCAAGACCTTTGCCTTTCGTTTTGACATAGATGCCTTACCTATAAAGGAAAGCGCTGATAAGTTTCACAAGCCTTTTAGGGAGGGCTTTGCGTCGGAAAATCCGGGAGCCATGCACGCTTGTGGTCATGATGGCCACCTATCCATGGGAATTTTCCTTGCCAAATGGATTTTAGAAAATAAAAAGGATTTATCTGGCAAGTACATTTTGATTTTCCAACCAGGTGAAGAAGGCCTTCGTGGAGCCAAGTCCCTTAGCGAATCGGAATACATCCACGATATAGATTATTTTTTCGCAGGCCACCTGGGAATGGGACTTCCTTCGGGAAAAGTCGGAGTGGGAACGACAGGTTTTCTTGCATCAACCAAACTAGATGCAATATTCAAGGGCCATTCTTCCCATGCGGCAGCCCTACCAGAAGAGGGCAAAAACGCCAACCTCGCCGCAGCATCCGCTCTTTTAAACCTAGAAACCCTTGCCCAACATTCTAAGGGTATGGCGAGAATTAATGTTGGAGTTATAAGGGGAGGCAGGGTTCGAAATGCAATTTCAGATAAGGCTGTCCTAGAACTTGAGACCAGGGGTGGAAGTGATGAGGTAAATAATTTTCTTGTCACCAGGGCCATCCAGGTTATAAAGGGGGCTAGTATCCAATACGATTTGGACTATGAGGTGAAAATCGCTGGCTCTGCGCCATCAATAATCAAACCAGCCACTAAATTTTACGATAAAATTGATGAAATGTTAAAGAAAAAAGGATTTGATACTATAAAAAATCCTGATTTTAAGGCAAGCGAGGACGTTTGCTATTATATAAACAAGGTAAATTCTGAAGGCGGATCTGCAATACACTTTATCTTTGGGTCAGACCTTGCAGCAGGCCATCATAACAAGGCCTTTGATTTTGATGAAAAGAGCCTTCTTATGGGCCTTGAAGTCTATAAGGATTGTATAAAATACTTAAACAAAAACGGAAAATCCTAGGATCTTCCGTTTTTTAAATTCTATTTGATTTCTGCCGGTTCCTTCATGATAAAAGAGCCGATGATGAAACTTATTGAAAGGATAATGGTCGCTGTGAGGGCCATTTTATCACCAAACTTAAATTGGATATTAACAATAATTTGGTAGGCGATTGTTTCTAGGATATAAACTAGGGCCCAGTAAACTGACATGATTTGGGTAAGCCTTTCTGAGAACATGCCAGGCATTTCTTGGGGGATTAAGACGAAATTTGTAAGTGGAACATACATAATTGTGCCCAAAGCCAAAGCCAAGATAGATGCAAGGATTGGGCTTTCTGTGTGGATAAGCAAAAATCCTATAGTTGTTGTCAAAATTCCCGCAATTTTTAAAGTAGGAACTCTTCTTGTTGATCTTTTTGCAACCATGATTGAAAGTAGGGTACCAATTAGGGCTCCTGTTGTAAAAATTGTTGAGATTTTACTAGCAGGAATTGGCGAAAAGTTTGTATTTGGGAAAATATTTAGCATAACCATATAAAGGGTCAAGTGGCCAAAATACATACAAGGCATTAGGATTGCTATTTTTTCTCCAAGGGCATCTTTTAGGGAAAATGTCTTTGATCCTGTTTCCTTACTAGATGTAATCATAAAATCTTCTCCGATTAGGATCCAAGCTGCAAAAATTATAAAGGAAACTATGGAAAAGGCCACGAGGGCGTACCTGCCAAGACCCAAAAGTTTTATAACAGGTCCTACAAGAAGCAAGGCCAAAATCGAACCAACATTGTAAGATACGTTGTTTAGGGCATTTACAACTGGTCTTTTGTCTGGATCAAAATAATTTACAACCACAGGTGAGAAGTAGACTACAAAAAGTGCTCCACCAAAGCCCATTACAAACCTTCCTATAAGAAAAATAGGAAATGATGGTGAAAGAGCCGCAAGTAAGGCTCCTGCTGGGATTAGAAGGGCGCCAAGACCAATTGATTTTTTTGGGAAAAGTTTTGCGAAAATAGTCGCTGCAACTAGGTTTCCCAAAATTTTGGCGATTGTAACCACGTTATTAATCAGGGAAACTGAATTTGCCCCTTCTAGATTAAAGGCCTTTAGGATATTGGGGGTTAAAGTTGAACCAGATATCCAGTTTACGGCGAAAAAAGCATAGGCTAAAAACATAGTAAGCTCTATGGCGATTGATTTTATTGGTGTTTTTTTGTTTGTCATAATTCTTCCTTTTTTTTTAATTCAATAATAGTATATACCCTCTTTGATAAAATATAAGCAAATTTGCGGGAAGATTAATATGTAAAAATCATGTAAAATATCTTAATTTCTATATCTTTACCAAGAAATTTTGCTTATAATATGAATAGGAGGATCTTATGAAAAAGAAAATTATAAAAATTATTGGCCTGATAATTGTACTTTTATGTCTTGGTTTTTTGGGTTTTATTGGCAAGGCTTCTTTCGACGGGCTTACAAATATTGCAAGTAGGGAAGAAACTCAAAAAAATATGAATTCCTACAGGGATAAATACGAAAGTTTTGCCAAGGGAAAATCAATAGAAGAAATAAAAATAAAATCTTCACAAAAAGACCATGACATACCTGCAATTTTCATCAAAAATCCGGATGCAAAAGGACTTGCTGTTATGGTCCACGGTATGGGAGGGACTAAGTATTCTCTTTATAGTCCAGGCCAAGCTTTCTATGATTTAGGTTATAGTCTATTAATCTACGACCAAAGAAATTCTGGCGATAATGAAGCGAATTACAATACTTTTGGAATTTTAGAATCTTTTGATGCCCTTGATGCAATTTCTTATGGGAAAAATACTCTAGATGCTCAAGAAATTATTTTGTACGGCGAATCTTATGGTGGAGCGACAGCCCTAATTGCTGCAAGCAGGGATTCTTCTTTGATTGATTATCTAATCTTAGATTCTCCGGTATCTGATTCGAATGAATTTGCTGATAAGGTCTATAAGCAAGTAGAAGAAGAACAAGGCCTACCAATTGGACTGATGAAATTCATGACAAATATTTTTCTAAAGGCAAAATTAGGTTTTACCCTAAAAGACATAGATGCGAGCAAATGGGCAAAAGAAGCTGATATAAATTCCCCTGTTTTAATTATAAATTCTGATAATGATAAGGTCACTCCAGTCTATATGGGCGAGGATATTTATAAGAGTATAAGGGGAGATAAGAAGGAAATTTACACAGCCAAGGGCTTTGGTCACATCAAGTTTGCTGAAGAAAATCCTCAGGGATTTAAGGCTGTGATTAGTAATTTTCTTAAAAATTATAGAAATTAAAAATATATGAGGACCATAGACCATAACAAATTTTATTTATGATTGTGGTGGTTTTCTGCTCTTTTTTTCTTATTAAAAATTGGGTATGGTAATATTATGAATAGTATAGATTTTAGTAAAGATTTAATAAATTTTATTGACGCAAGTCCTCTAAATTATTTTGCAGTGAGAAACGCTGGCGAAATTTTAGAGGAAAATGGTTTTAAGAAACTTAGGGAAGACCAAGTTTGGGACCTAGAAAAGGGCAAATATTACACTACTCGTGATGATTCAGCCCTTATAGCCTTTGAGATTGGAGAAGATTTGAAAAAAGGCTTTGAAATAATTGGTTCTCACACAGACAGTCCAACCTTTAAGGTAAAATCTAACCCAGAAATGGCTGACACAGGCTTTTTGAAATTAAATATCGAAGCCTACGGCGGTATGATCCACTCAACTTGGCTTGATAGGACCCTTTCTCTAGCGGGAAAAGTTGCCTACAAAAAAGATGGCAAAATAAAGTACGAGCTTGTAAATATAGACGAGGACCTACTTACAATTGCCAACGCCGCTATCCACATGAACAGGGAAGTCAACAAGGGTTATGCCTACAATACTCAAGATAATCTCTATCCTCTTGTAAAAACTATCAAGGATGAGCTTGAGGGCGAATCTTACCTATTAAATGTTTTGGCAGAGGAATTAGGAATTAATAAAGAAGATATACTTGACTTTGATCTTGGCCTTTATGATAGGCAAAAGGGTTCAATAATAAACAACATGGTCCATGTTGGAAGGCTTGATAACCTCGGTTCTGTCCACGCATCCCTAATGGCACTTGTAGACAGCAAGCCAGGAAGAAACAAGATGATTTTATTGAGCGATAACGAAGAGATTGGCTCAAGAACAAGGGGTGGGGCGGCTTCAAATCTATTAGGCAATACTTTAGAAAGAATCGCCCTTAAATTTGGTCTTGATAGGGAAGGCTATCAAATAATGGTAGAAAATTCTATGATAATTTCTGCCGACCAGGCCCATGCAACTCATCCAAACTACAAGGCTTTTGCTGATCCTACTAATATTGTTAAGATGAATGAGGGTTTGGTAATTAAAATCGCAGCCAATGGTGCCTACGCATCTACAATTGAAACCAAGGCAAGGCTAATAAATATTGCCAAAAAATATGGCTACAAGGTCCAAACCTTCCACAATAGAAATGATAAGGTCGGCGGTTCAACCATAGGCCCAATTACATCAACAGCCCTTGGTATCAAGGCCCTTGATGTTGGTATTCCACTTCTTGCTATGCACTCAATAAGGGAGCTTGCAGGTGTGGAAGATATTTACCAGGCTTATGAAATTTATAAGAAGTTTTTTGAGGAGGACTAGATGGCAGTAGTTGAAGTTTGCATAATTCCAATAGGTACAAAAGAAACTTCTGTTTCAAAATATGTGGCAGAAGCTGAAAAAATCCTTATGGCAGAGGGTGTGAAATATAAATTAAACCCAATGGGAACAGTTATAGAAGCTAACGCTGATAAGGCCTTAGAGGCAATCAGAAAGATGCAGGAATCTGTATTTGACAAGGGTTGCGACAGGGTTTATACAGTTATTAAAATGGATGATAGGCGTGATAAAAAAGCCACAATGGAACAAAAAATAAAGTCGGTTGAAGATAGGCTTTAAGATTAAATAAAAAAAACCTCCTAGTAATGAAAATTAGGTTTAAATTTACTTTTAATTAAGTATATTGTCCTATAGATATTACGGGTGGTTTTTTTTTTGAAAATCATTGTGAAAAAAATATCTATCTGTTATAATAGTTACTAGAATAATTTTCCTAAGGAGGAGAAATGAAAAAATCAAAAAGTCTTTTGGCTTTACTACTAGCAGGGGCAATGCTAACTGCTTGTGGAGGTGCAAAAGAAGGAAACGAAAAGCAAGACAACAAGACAGCAGAAAGACCACTTACAGTTGCTATGGCGACAGAGATTGACTCTCTTGACCCATTTAACGCTACTGCAGGGGACACAAAGACTGTGATGGACCAAATCTTTGACGGTCTTTTGGATGTGGACGAGGACGGAAATCTTGTGCCAGACTTGGCAGAATCTTATGAGATTTCAGAAAATGGCCTTACCTACACCTTCAAATTAAAAGAAGGAGTTAAATTCCACGACGGATCAGATTTTACTGCTGATGATGTTTATTATACATATGATAAACTTTCTGGTCTTACATCTGGTGAACCTATGTCATCAAAATTTGCTGGCATAGTTGAGATGAATGTAGTATCACCAACAGAAATCACAATGAAACTCGATAAGGTAAATAACTCTTTTATCTACCTACAAAACCAACCAATTGTTAAAAAAGACTACGCAGATAACCAAACTAAGCCAATAGGTACAGGCCCATACAAGTTTGTTTCCTACACACCAGGCGAAGGCATGGTTATGGAAAGATTTGACGATTACCATAGACCTGACCACCTTGCAAAAATCAAACAAGTAAATGTGGTAAGAGTTGCCGATAACCAAGCCCTAGTCATGGCCCTAAATAATGGCGAAGTAGACCTTGCTTCAAAATTAACTGCAGACGAGCTTGAACAAGTAAAAGAATCTACAGATTCATATTCTCACCCACAAAACCTAGTTCAACTTCTTGGTCTAAACAATAAAGTTAAGCCATTTGACGACATTAGAGTAAGACAAGCTATAGCCTACGCAATCGATAAGGACGAATTAATCGAAGCTGTTGCAGGGGGAAAGGCAACCAAGATTTATTCTTCATTCTCACCTGCCCTTAAGGATTATTTCAATGACCTTGGCGAACTTTATCCAACAGATGTAGAAAAAGCTAAGGAGCTATTGAAAGAAGCAGGCTTCCCTGACGGAATTTCTTTCAAGATGACAGTGCCAAGCGACTATAAATTCCACATGGATACAGCAGAACTAATCCAAGCCCAACTTAAAAAGGCAAATATAAACGCAACTATAGACCCAATTGAGTTTTCAACCTGGCTTGATAAGGTTTATAAGCAAAGAGATTTTGAAACAACAATCGCAGGATTTATAGGATACACAGACCCAATCAGGGTTCTTGATAGGTATGTTTCAACATCTGACAAGGACTACCTAAACTATGTTTCAGAAGATTTTGATAAGGCAATCTCAAATGCCATGGCAACTTTAGATAGGGATGAACTAATCAAAAATGTAAAAGATGCCCAAGAAATAATTGCCAAAGATTGTGCGGCAGTATTTTTACAAGACCCTAACGATAATATAGTTTTAAACAACCAATATACAGGCCTTAAGACCTACCCTGTTCAAAAATTAAACCTTGAAGATATAAGCTTGAAATAATGACCAAAGCAATTACAAAAAAGATAATTTCGCTTATCTTGACCCTGTTTTTTGTCTCACTTTTAATATTTTTTGTCTTTCAGATTATTGGCGGCAATCCCGCAGAGATAATCCTAGGCACCGAGGCAGATCCACAGCAAATCCTAGCTCTTGAAAAAGAGCTAGGCCTTGATAAGCCAATCTTTGAAAGATACATAAATTGGATACTAGGACTCTTAAGACTTGATATGGGGATGAGTCTAAAATATCAAATCCCGGTTAGGGAACTTTTTTTTAAGAAACTTCCGGTAACCATGTGGCTAACATTTTATTCTTTGATTTTATCAATAATAATAGCCATTCCCTTATCAATACAAATTACAATGAAATCTGACAAGTGGTATGCATCCATAATTACAGCTATTACCCAACTAGGCATATCAATCCCATCTTTTTGGTTAGCATTTTTATTAATCCACGTTTTTGCAGTAAGGTTCGGAATTTTTTCTACCCTGTCATTTAACATCATGGGTGGAGATTTTTTTGATAAACTAAGAAATTTCTTCCTCCCGTCCCTGGCCATAGCTATACCAAATATAGCGACTATTATTAGGTATATGCAGGCGGCCCTGCTTGATGAAATCAACAAGGACTACGTCAGAACTGCCAGAATGAAGGGGATGGAATTAAGGGAAATTCTATACAAACACGTTTTGAGAAATGCCCTAATTCCTGTAATTACCGTTATAGGAATGTGTCTAACATCAGCTGTTGGCGGATCTTTGATAGTAGAAAATGTATTTTCCCTACCAGGAATAGGATCTCTTATTGTAGCTTCAATTAGCTCTAGGGACTTCCCACTTATCCAGTCAGTTGTGCTAGCAGTTGCATTTTTGGTTATCTTTATAAATTTATTTATAGATATACTTTATGGATTAGTTGATCCAAGGATTAGGGGTGGCAGATGATAAAAGAAAATAAAAATTCAATCAGGATAGGAAAGGCAATTATTGGACTATATTTTCTAATCCTTATTGTTTCAATATTTTGGACACCTTATGATCCAAATAAAATAGACACCAGCTTGAAACTATTACCTCCAAGTCTGGCCCACCCTTTTGGGACAGATAATATGGGTAGGGATATTTTATCAAGGCTTATGGAAGGGTCCAAGTATGCCCTAATTTTATCCTTCGGAACTGTATCCTTAGCCCTTTTCCTTGGTTCAATCATAGGAGCGGCCGCAGGATATTTTGGCGGAGGAGTAGACGAAGTTTTGATGAGGTTTATCGACTCTCTCATGGCTTTTCCAGGAATACTTTTTGTCATGATGCTAGTTACAGTTTTTGGAGCAGGGGTAATGAATACAATTCTAGCGATAGGAATTATGTCTGTGCCTTATTTTGCGAGAGTTGTAAGGAGTGGTTTTTTGCAGGTTAAAAACGCTCAATTTGTAAAATCTGCCATGGTAAAAGGGGCGAGCCCACTTTATATAGGAATAAACCACATCCTTCCAAATATCAAAAACCAGGTCATGGTTGCAATTATCCTTTCAGTTTCCCAGGCGATTTTGGCTGAAGCTGGCCTTTCCTATTTGGGACTGGGAGTGAGGCCTCCGAACCCATCATGGGGCAGGATGCTTAAGGAAAGCCAGGCCTATTTTAGCCAGGCACCTCACTATTTTATATTCACAGGTATCTGCCTAAGCCTAGTTGTCCTAGGTTTTACCCTCTATGGTGAAAAATACAGGTCAGAAAGACTAAGAGAGAAGGCCCAGCGATGAAAAAAATCCTAGAAGTAAATGATTTGACAGTTGCCTTTAAAACTATAAATGGAGATAAAAACGCAGTTAACCATATTTCCTTTGACCTTTTCGAAAAAGACTTTATAGGCCTTGTTGGTGAATCTGGCTGTGGCAAAACTGTTGCGACTCAAACCATGCTTGGAATCCAATCGAAAAACGCCATCATAAAATCAGGTTCGGTTAAATTAAGGGATATAGAAGTCCTAGGTCTTTCTGATAAAGAATGGAAGAAATACAGGGCGAGAAATATAGCCACAGTCTTCCAGGAGCCAGGTTCTGCCCTAAATCCACTGATGAAGGTAGGAGCTCAAATCGAAGAAGTTTTGAAAATCCACTACGATTTTGATAAGGAAAGGCGTAGAGAACTTGTTTATAAAACAATGGAAAATGTGGGACTTAGGGACGTAGAAAATCTCTACGATAAGTATCCACACGAGCTATCAGGCGGCATGCAGCAAAGAATTGTAATCTGCATTGCCCTTATCGCAAACCCAAATGTTTTGATAGCAGATGAGCCAACCACAGCCCTTGATGCCAAGGTTCAGGCCCAGATAATTGACCTATTTAGGGATTTAGGCCACATCTATAACGGGGCTATCTTATTTATAAGCCACGACCTAAACCTAATCGACAGGATTTGCAAGAAAGTCATGATAATGTATGCAGGTAGGTTAGTTGAGAAAGGGGAAACCAAAGACGTAATTGGTAATCCTCTCCATCCTTACACCAAGGCCCTTTTAAAGGCAGTTCCAAATTACAAGAAAAGGGGCGAGGCCCTTTATAATATCAAAGGCCACGTCCCAGACCTCAAAAATAGGTCAAATGAGGGTTGTCCTTTTGCAGACAGGTGTGATCACACTATGGAAATTTGCACAAAATCTTTCCCAGAAAGATACGAAATAGACGGTCATAGGGTTCATTGCCACCTATATGGAGGTCAAAATGGATGAGATTTTAAGAATAGAAAATATAAGCAAAATCTACAAGGATTCGTCCATTCTCTTTAGGAAAAAAGACAATTTAGCCCTTGATGATGTGAGTTTTGATATAAAAAGAGGGGAAATCTTTGGCCTAGTCGGTGAATCCGGATCGGGCAAAACCACACTTTCAAATATTATCCTAAGACTAATTAAGGAAACAAGTGGCAAGGTTTATTTTGAAGATAAGGATATAACAAGCTTTTCCAAGGAAGAGCTTTTGGTCTACAGGAAAAAGCTTCAGGTAGTTTTTCAAAATCCCTACCAGGCCCTAAATCCAAAAAAAACCATAGGTTTTTCCATTAAAGAAATTCTAAAAATTCACAATGTCGGTACAGAAGAAGAGAGAGATGAAAAAATCAGGAAAATCTTAGAAGAAATCGAGATGGAAGAAGATGTACTCGATTATTATCCGCCAAACCTATCAGGCGGCCAAAAGCAAAGGATAGCCATAGCCTGCGCCCTAATAATCGAACCAGAATTTCTAATCATAGACGAGGGAGTATCGGCCCTTGACGTTTCAATCCAGGCCCAAATCCTAAATCTGATTAAGAATTTGCAAAAAACTCACAACTTCACCTGCCTATTCATCTCCCACGACCTAAACGTAATAGCCTATTTGTGCGACAGGATAGGGGTCCTATACAACGGGAAATTAGTAGATTTATTCAAAACTAAGGACCTAGCAAGCCCAGACAGGGACGATTATACAAAAGAATTGTTTAAATCAATTAAAATCTAATATTAATTAAGAGCATAACTTATCCTATTAAATTAAAAAAATAGGAAGGGGAGCTCTTTTTTTATTGGTAAAAATAAGATGAAACTAGGATAAATATTCAAATTTATTTTTTATTTTTCACGAGGTATAATGAAAACAAAAATTTTGCAAAAGTAAAACATAAGGAAGTATTATTTTGAAAGAATTTGGAAATCTAGCTTTTGACAAGAAAACAATGAAGGAAAATGTCCCTTATCCAGTGTATCTAAAATGGAAGGAAGCTGCAAGAAACAACGCAACTTTAGACAGGGAAACTGCGGACTCTATAGCTCACGCTATGAAAACTTGGGCAATTTCTAAGGGAGCGACATCCTACACCCATTGGTTTCAACCCCTAAATGGCAAAACTGCAACCAAAAAAACTGCCTTTTTAAATAGGGATGACAAGCACAATCCTATAAATAGGTTTTCTGGAAAGGAACTTATAATCGGCGAGCCTGACGCTTCGTCCTTTCCGTCTGGAGGTATGCGTTCAACTTTCGAAGCCAGGGGCTATACATATTGGGATCTAACAGCCAATTCCTTTATTTTGGACAAGGTTTTGTACATTCCGTCAGTTTTTGTTTCCTTTTATGGAGAAAAACTCGACAAGAAATTGCCTTTAATTGAATCGATGAATATGGTTAGTAAGGTTGCAACTAAACTCTGTAATTTATTTTTAAAAGACCAACCAACCTACAGGGTCAAGGCCAAAGTTGGTCTTGAACAAGAATTTTATTTAATTGATAAAAAATATTTTGACCAAAGAATCGACCTAGAATATTCGGGCATGACCTTGGTGGGATCAGACCCTATGGTTGAAAAAGAGCTGGTTTCTCATTATCTTGGGGCCATTCCTGAAAGGGTTAATGCATTTTATGAAGATGTCAACAAGGCTCTCTACGACTTGGGAATTTATATGGAAGCTGAACACAATGAGGTGGGTCCAAACCAATTTGAAATAGCGATTATGTTTGAAAACGCCAATATTTCTGTGGATAATAACCAGCTGTTGATGTATATTTTGGAAAAAACTGCCCTAAAACATGACCTTGTTTGCCTATTAAAGGAAAAACCTTTCAAAAATATGGCAGGATCGGGCAAGCACAACAATTATTCCTTGGCTACAAATTATGGTAAAAATTTATTTTCTCCAGGTAAGGACCCAAAAAACAATTTGGTCTTTCTCTTATTTTTATCAGCAATGGTCGAAGTTTGCAATAAATATCAAAAACTTATTAGAATTGCATCTTCTACTGTAACTAACGATTATAGATTGGGAGGCAATGAGGCCCCACCAGCTATAATTTCAATGTTTATAGGATGTGATTTAGAGGAGATTTTACAAGCTATAGCAAATGACGATTTTGAAGAAAAACTTATTTCAAACAAAGTAAAAATCCCACACCTAGGTGAGATGAAAACTGACACCTCAGATAGAAATAGGACCTCTCCTATAGCCTTTACCGGCAATAAATTTGAATTTAGGATGCTAGGTTCATCCCAATCTGCCGCTGATCTAAATACAGTGATAAACATTGGTATGGCGGAAGCTTTGGAGAAAATTTACTCTAGATTAGAAGATGTAAGCGACGAAAATTTAAAAGAAGCAGCCTATAAAATTATCAAAGAAATATATCTGGCAAATAAAAATATCCTCTTCCAAGGCGACGGCTATTCAGAAGATTGGAAAAAAGAAGCAGAAAAAAGAGGTCTTGAAAATTACCCAACCTACCTTGATGCCCTAAAGGCTGCAAAAGATACAAGAGCCTACCAGATATTTGAAAAAGTTGGTATCTTTAGCCAAAAGGAAATAGAGTCAATCATAAATGTTGGTTTTGAAGATGTAATAAAATTTTTCCAAGCCCAACTAGAAATCTTAAATAATATGATTCATCAAGAAATTCTTCCATCAGCAATGAGGGAAATCAAGGCAATCAAAGACTATTTATCCTTTATGGAGAATGAAAATCTTAGGCAAAGGGCCACAAAGATAAACGATGAAGTTGGTAAACTCCTGGACTATTCAGAAAAAATTTTAGACCTAATAGAAAAAAGTGAAACAATATTAGATATAGAAACAAAGGCCTACTTCCTACAAAAAGAAACCAGCCAAGTGGCAGGAGAGGTAAGAAAAATCTCAGACACTTTGGAAAAACTAATATCAAGGGAAAATTATTCCATGCCAAACTATGTTGATATGCTAAAGACTTTGTAGGATTAAGGTAAAGTTTGAAAAAATTGTAGAAAAATTTAGGGATAAAAAGAAGGTCCACAAGCTTGAAATAAGTAAGTCTTGGGGACCTTTTTTAGATTTATAAATTTTTTCATATCACAAATATTTTAGAAGTTCTTATATTTTTTATCTTAAAAGATTCATCCTTTGTGTTGCTTGGTATAAAAAGATTCCAAGGATGGCGTTTATGGCCATGGCTACTAGGACTGCTGGGTAAGATGGGATGAATAAGTTTAGTTGGTTTGTTATGGTTAGGGCGATTGTCAAAAATAGGGTGCCTGAAACTATTGTGCCTAGGGCAAAGATTAGGATTACCTTTGAGATTGAGAAGTTTTTGCCCATGGCTTTGATCATGTAAAATACTACTAGGGATGTGATTATTTTTTCAATGAAGTTTGGAATTTGGCCGCCTGGAAAACCTGTTGTGAGGGCGCTCATGATGCCTCCTGCTACCCCTATTAATAAGGCTTCTTTAACATCTCCCACTATCATAAGCGAGATAAACATCATTGAGAGTAGGAAGTCTGGTTTTACTCCGAAAAATATGCCTGGGACCATAAAGTGGAGGACTAGTCCTAGGGCCATGAAGATTGCTGATACTGTTAAGTTTCTGGTTTGTATTGTGTTTGTTTGCATTTTTATTTCCTTTCTTGGTGCTTTGGTATAAAAAAAGCCCGCTCCTAATATTAGGAGCGAGCTAGTGCCCACGGTGCCATCCTCATTTGTCTATCATTAATAGACCTCTTTAGATACTTTCATATCCTATCCCTGTAAGGTGAGAAACACCCGCCGGCTACTGTAATTTCACCTTTGATCCGATAGACCCATTCACAAATAATTGTACCTTGCAATTCTCATCAACCATTAACTTTCTGTTGGCTTAATTGTTTGCTACTACTTCTATCTAAGATTTATGTTGGCTTTATCATATTATAACATTAGCAATTTGTCAAGTAAATTTTTTAAATAATGTACCTCACTAAGAAAATTATTGCTAAAAGATAAATTACCCAACTTACTTCCTTGCCCTTGCCTGTCAAAAGTTTGATGGCTGCAAAGCTCATCATTCCAAAGGCTATACCTTCTGCTATTGAATAAGCTAGTGGCATCATGAGGATTGTCATGAAGGCTGGGAAAGATTCTGTGATGTCTTCAAAGTTGATTTCCACAACAGTTGATAGCATGAAGAGTCCTACTGTTACTAGGGCTGCTGATGTGGCTGCTGCAGGTATTATTGAAAATATTGGGAAGAAGAATGCTGCTATTACAAAGCATCCTGCTGTTGCAAGTGCTGTTAGACCAGTTCTTCCGCCTTCGGCTACACCTGATGAAGATTCTACGAAGGTTGTGATTGTAGATGTTCCAAGTAGGGCGCCTGCTGTTGTGCCGACTGCGTCTGCCATTAGGGCCTTGCTTGCTTCTGGTAGGTTGCCATTTTCATCGAGCATTTTTGCCTTGGTTGCAACACCTGTTAGGGTTCCTAGGGTATCAAAGATATCTACGAATAAAAATGAGAATAAGACTGAAAACATCTCCAAAGAGAAGATATTAGAAAAGTCTAATTTAAAGGCAACAGGTGCGATTGATGGTGGTAGACTTACGATATTTGCATCTGGTAAATGTGTTACGCCGAGGATTAGTGATAGGACGGTTGATACCAGTATTCCCCAAAGTAGGGCTCCCTTTACTCCTCTAGCTGTTAGAACGATCATCACTATTAGGGCAAAGAAAAATACTAGGGCTTCAAGACTCTTTAGGTTTCCAAGAGCTAGGGCTGGTTCTGCCTTAATGATGATGTTTGCATTTAATAGACCAATTTCAGCTATAAATAAGCCTATACCTACTGAAACTGCTTTCTTTAGGGTTGTTGGAATTGAGTTGAAAATCGCCTCTCTTACTCCCACTAAGGACAGTAACATAAAAATAATTCCTTCTAAAAATACTGCGGTGAGGGCGAATTCCCAAGAGTGACCCATTTGACCGACTACTGTATAGGTGAAGAAAGCATTAAGCCCCATACCAGCAGATAGACCGAAAGGTAGGTTGGCATAAAAGGCCATTAGGACCATGGCTATTACACTTGCGATGATGGTGGCTGAGAAAACTGCACCGTAATCCATACCTGATTCGCTTAGGATGGCTGGATTTACCGCAAGGATATAACTCATTGTCATAAAGGTGGTTATACCTGCCATTATTTCTGTCTTAACATTAGTACCATGTTTGTTTAGCTTGAAAGTTTTTTCAAAAAATGAAACTTCTGCCATATTTGCCTCCTTTTATTTATGATACAAGTCTATTATATGTTTTTATTTAAAATTATCACCAAAATCCTTTATTTTTGCCTCAAAAATCGCTATAATAGGTATAAGAACATATATCGAGAAAGAAGGAACAATGAGTACGACGAATTGGATTGAACTTATAGTTATAATAGTAGGGGTTATAGGAAGTGCCTTTTTTTCCTCATCAGAAACTGCCCTTACATCTTTAAATGTATTTAAAATTAGACAAATGGAAGAAAATGGAGTTGAAAATTCCTCCCTGGTTAGAAAGCTTACTGACGATATCGGCAAGGTTTTAACTACTATTTTGATTGGAAATAATATAGTAAATATAGCTACAACAACTGTGGCAACCATATTTTTTACAGATCTTTTTGGCCCATCAGGTGCTATTATTTCAACCATTGTCCTAACACTTACAATTTTAATTTTTGGAGAAGTGACACCTAAAAACATAGCCTCTTCATCATCAGAAAAGGTTGCCCTAAAGGTTGCAAAACCAATTAAGTTTTTTGATTTTATCTTAAAACCAATGTCTTTTTTCCTCCAAGCTATTACAAATTTTTTAACAAGGCTCCTTATAGGGGAAAATGCTAAAAAGGGAGATTTGGTGACTGAAGAAGACCTTAAGACTATTGTGGACGTTTCTGAGGAACAAGGTGTTATAAATGACCAGGAATCAGAGATTATCAACAATGTTTTTGAGTTTGGAGACTCTGACGTTGAAGACATCATGACAGCCAGGACCAATATGGAAGCAATTGCTGTTGATATGGAAGATAGGGAACTTAAAGATTTCCTAAAAAATTGCAAACACTCAAGGATCCCTGTTTATGGCAAGTCTATTGACAATATCATCGGCATCCTCCACATGAAGGACATAGTAGCTTTTATTGCAGAAGATAAGGCCCTTAATATCGAAGAGATGGTCAGACCTGCCTTTTATGTTTACGACAATATGCACATCTTTGACCTCTTTAAGTCTATGAGGGGAGAAAATGTTTCTCTTGCCATAGTTATAGATGAATATGGTGGCACATCAGGAATTGTAACCATTGAAGATATAGTAGAAGAACTTGTAGGAGAGATTGAAGACGAGTACGACACCCACCTTGAATCAATTCTTAAGATTAATGACAAGGAATATTTGGTAAATCCATCTATCCACATAAATGACTTTAACGATTACTTTGATACTGACCTAGTCCAAATAAAGAACGACTCTATAGGAGGATTTTTGATTGACAAGATTGGTAGGATTCCAAAACTGGGAGACAGTATTGAAGAAGAAGGAATAAAAATTACCGTAGTTCAGATAAATAGGTACAAACTAGAAATGCTCAAGGTAGAATTTTCTTAAAGGGGGAAAAGATGAGACAAACAGTTTATATAACCGGCCACAAAAAGCCAGATACAGACTCAATTATGTCAGCCATTGCCTATGCTGACCTAAAAAATAGGCTTGGAGAATATGAGGCCATTCCAATTAGACTTGGAAAACTCTCCCAAGAAAGCCGCTTTGTCCTTGATTATTTTGGGGTAAAGCCACCAGAAATCAAGGAATCTATGAAGCTTACTGTCGGCGATTTATCTTTTGATAAGGGAACAATAATTGACCCAAGTATTCCAATCAGAAAGGCCTGGGACACCTTCCAAAAAGGCGCTACAAATTCCCTAACAGTTGTAGATAATGATGGGGAAATTGTTGGTATTGCTTCACTTTCAAATATTACAAAATCATATATGGATGTTTGGGACGATAGGATTTTAGGTCGTGCCCACACTCCAGTTGACAATATTATTGACGTACTAGCTGCAAAAATTATTTATCTTGGCGAGGAAGACCCAACTTTTCCTGGCAGGATGATGGTCTTTGCCATGGGTGGTAGCAAGGAAGATCTAAAGGATATTTTCACCGATGGTGACATAGTTATAGCTGGCAATAGGACCGACTATGACATTATCCTAAAGCAAAATATTTCCCTTTTGATTCTTACAAATGGAACAGGCCTCAGTGATGAGGTAATCGAAATTGCCAAGGAAAATAAGGTGGCAGTTATTTCAACAGAATACAACACCTTTATGACTTCAAGGCTTTTGCCAATGACTATTCCAGTTAGCCAGGTAATGACAACTGAGAATTTGATTTACTTCAAAACCGACGACACCCTTGATGTAGTAAGGGATGCTATGGCCAAGTCCAGATTTAGGTCCTATCCTGTAGTTGACGCTACAAAAAAGGTTGTAGGATCAGTTTCTAGGTACCATTTGATTTCATCAAATAAGAAAAAACTCATCCTTGTTGACCACAACGAGAGAAACCAATCAATCGACGATATTGATGAAGCAGAGATTATAGAAATTATCGACCACCACAGGGTTGCAAATATACTTACAACTTCTCCTGTATTTTTCAGGGCAGAACCAGTTGGATCAACTGCCACAATAATAAGCGAAATGTACCTAGAATCAGGTATCAGGCCTTCAAGGGAAATCGCAGGTATCCTTTGTGCGGCAATAATTTCCGACACCCTTCTCTTTAGGTCACCAACTACAACTGACACCGACAAGAGAATCCTTGACAGGATGAGCAAGATTGCAGGTATTAATCCAGAAGAATTTGCCGACAAGATGTTTAGGGCTGGCACTTCACTTAAGGGAAAATCTGCCAAAGACCTAATAGAAGGCGATATTAAGACCTTTACAATCGGTGATGCCAACGTCAGAGTAGGCCAAGTTTTCACAATGAATCCTGAGGAGCTAGTGCCAATTATGGATGACCTTAAAAAGCAAATGGCAGCTAAAATCAAGGAAAGAGGCGAAGATACCTTTGTCCTTGTCCTCACAGACATCTTTAACCAAAGGTCTGAACTCCTTGTTGTTGGCGAATATTACGACGACATCCAAGAAGAATTTGGTGAACTAACTCCAAACGGCACTATCAATGCTGAGGGAGTTCTATCTCGTAAAAAACAAGTAATACCAAAGCTTACAGCTGCAATTATTAAAGCATAAATATAAGCTTGCCTTTGTGGCAGTCTTTTTTGCTAGGAGAAAAAATGGAAATTTTAGATATTTATGATAAATACAGGAAAAGAACTGGCAAAACCTATCCAAGAAAAGAACCAATTCCATCTGGAGGACTTAGGTTAATCGTCCATATCATAATTTTTAATGACAAGGGAGAATTGCTTATCCAACAAAGGGCTGATCACAAGAAAATGGGTGGACTTTGGGATTTGACTTGTGGAGGTGCCTGCCAGGCTGGCGAAAATTCCTTTGAGGGAGCGAGGAGAGAACTTAAGGAAGAACTTGGTCTTGACTTTGATTTTACAAGTATAAGGCCAATATTAACTGCCAATTTCGACCAGGGTTTTGATGACTTTTTCCTTCTTAAGAAAAATTTAGAAATTAATAAATTAAAACTACAAAAAGAAGAGGTGAGGGCCGCCCGCTGGGCAAGTCGTGCTGAGGTTTTAGACCTACTTTCTAAGGGAGAATTTGTAAAATATAAAAAATCCTACTTGGACTTACTTTTTGACCTAAATGATGATAGGGATTTTATGAAATATTAAATAAAAAAACCGCCCACAAGCCTAAGGCTTAGGACGATTTTGAAAGACTAATCTTAGTCGTTTAATTGTTCAAGCAAATAATCTGGATCCATGCCGTGAACCATGCAAGCTTCTTCAAGGGTCTCATAAAGAGCTGTTGGACATGCTATGCAGCCCATGCCACTCATCATAAGAGTGTTGATAGCTTCAGGTTTAGCTTGGATTATATCGCCTATTATCATATCACGTGTGATAGTTACTTTGTTTTGAGTATTTTCGGTCATATTAACCCCCTTTTTCATATATAAACATTTTACTACCAAAGGGGAAATAATCAAAGTAAAATACTAGGGTATAGGAGGGACTATGGATAAGAAAGAATTAATAAATGAAAAACAAAAAGAACTTTTGGCTATAAATAACAAAATCAATGAGGGGGCAAAGCCTAGCTTTGCGAGGCTATTTGTAGGGCCTTTTGCAATCGGTCTAGGAGGATTTTTAATCGCAAGTCTTATAAAACTTTCCACCACCCAGAGCCTAGCCTTTATCTTTGTTGGCTATTTAGCTGGCCTTGTCATCCTTACAGTAAAGGAAAATAGAAGGATAGAAAAGGAAAAGAAAGATCTTATTAATCAAAGATTAAAGCTACAAAAAGAAGTCGTGGACCTAATTAGGGAGGTTAGAAATGAGGATAATTAAATATTCTAAGTCTGAAGAATTTTTAAATATTGCAACCCACCTTTTGGGTTTCATCCTAAGCCTGATATTTTTCCTACCCCTTGTAATTTCAACCTACAAGTCTGGAGATATAGTAGCTTTCTTGGCCTGGCTTATGTATTTTATTGCCATCGCCCTGATGTTTTTGGCATCAAGCCTCTACCATTCGATGACAAATCCCCTCGCTCGTACGATTTTTAGGGCTATAGACCACGGAGTAATCTACCTTACAATCGCAGGTTCCTACACACCGATCATTTTAATCGGCCTAAAGTCGACCTTTTCCATAGTGATTTTTGTAATCATTTGGATTTTGGCCATCACAGGAATTTCTATGAACATAATAGCTTTTGCAACTGGCAATGAAGACAGGATTAAAAAAGCTTCCATGATTATCTACATGGCCATGGGTTGGTTGTCGGTCTTGCTTTTGTATCAAATTTATAAGTATATTGGCATATCCTATATTCTGTTTTTGGTTTTAGGTGGCCTATTTTATACAATTGGGGCTGTGTTTTATGCCATCAAAAAAATCCCTTACAACCACGCCATCTGGCACATCTTTATACTTGTTGCAGCCTTTGTCATGCTTTATGGCAATATAAAATACTTGGGATAATTGCAAGAAAAGTAAATATAAGTATAGTATTAGCAGTCGAACATATAGACTGCTAATTTATTTTTATTAAAAATTCTCAAGGAGGATTAGATATGAAACAAGAATTTAAGGCGGAAGCCAAAAAAGTCATGGATCTTATGATTCATTCAATTTACACAAACAAGGAAATATTTTTAAGAGAGCTTATTTCAAATGCATCTGATGCCTTAGATAAGCTATACTACGAAGATTTAAAGTCCGATTCAACTACAAATAAGGACGATTATTTTATAGAAATAATCCCAAATAAGGAAGAAAGGACTCTTACAATTAGGGATACAGGAATAGGAATGGATGAGGAAGATTTGCAAAACAACCTCGGTACCATTGCTAAATCAGGCACCGAAGCCTTTAGGAAATCTGTTGATTCATCAGACATCAAGGACTTAATCGGTCAATTTGGTGTAGGTTTTTATTCTGCCTTTATGGTTGCAGACAAAATCCAAGTTTTATCCAAAAAATCTGGATCAAAAAAAGCCTATATTTGGGAAAGCGAAGATGCGGACGGCTTTACTATCAAGGAAGCAAGTAAGGCAAGCACAGGAACTGATGTAATTCTTCATTTGAGGGAAAATACAGAAGACGAAAATTACGATATTTATCTAGATCAAAACACAATCAGAGGTCTTATTACTAAGTATTCAAACTATATCAGGTACCCAATCAAGATGGAAATCACCAAGACTAGGATTAAGGAAGGTTCACCTGAAGATAAGCCAGAATACGAAGACTACAGGGATATGACCGTCCTCAATTCTGACAAACCAATTTGGAAGGAAGACAAGAAAAATCTCACAGATGAAGATTATATAAATTTCTACCAAGAAAGTCACTTTGGCTTTGATAAGCCACTTTCATGGGTTCATTTCAAAGCGGAAGGCCTAGTTGAATTTAGGTCACTTTTATACATTCCAGAAAAGGCGCCTTTCGATTATTATTCAAAAGACAGGCAAATCGGCCTTGAGCTATATTCTCACGGAGTAAAAATCATGGATTCTTGTGATGAAATCCTAGACGATGCCTATTCTTTTGTAAAAGGTGTGGTTGAATCTGACGACCTTACCCTAAATATTTCAAGGGAAACCCTCCAACAAAATAGGCAGTTAAGGGTAATTTCAAAACAAATCAACAAAAAAATCAACGCCCACCTAAAGGAAATGATGGAGAAAAATAGGGAAGACTACGAAAAATTCTACAAAGAATTTGCCGACTCCATCAAGGTTTCCATCTACGAATCCTACGGGGCAAACAAGGAAGATTTACAAGACCTACTTCTCTTCTATTCTAGAAAAGAAGATAAACTGATAAGCCTAAAAGAATACAAGGAAGCTGCCCCATCAACAGCCGAATTTATCTACTACGGCACAGGCGAATCCCTTGAAAAAATCAAGTCTTCCCCAGCATTAAAAATGGTAGACGAAGACAAGGACGTCCTTCTCTTAGACAAGGCCTTAGATGAATTTTTAATAAAGATGCTAGGAGAATACCAAGGACTCAAATTTAAATCAATCACTGCAGAGGAAGAATCTGAGGACGAAGACAAGGAAGATAACGAAATCATATCCTTTATTAAAGAAGCCATGCCAGAAGACGTGGTAGATGTGACCTTTACAGACAAATTAGAAGACGTCCCATCCCTAATCAAAGAACGTGGCGAGGTTTCAATCGAAATGGAAAAGACCCTCAAAAACCAACCAAACGCCTTCGGAATCAAGGCAGAAAAAGTCCTAGAAATCTCAACAAAAACCAAGGCCTACGACCTCTTAGAAAAAGCCTACAAGGAAGATAAAGATAAGGCGAAAATGATAGCAGGACTCTTACTAGACCAAGCAAGGCTCATAGAAGGTCTAGAAATCGAAGACCCTGTGGCATATGCTAAAAATATTTGGAAACTTATTTAATAAATAATTACAAAAGGAAAGTACGGAAGAATCTGTGCTTTCCTTTTTTGATATGAATTTATTTATGAAAATATGGGATAGATTGTTTTTGTAATGGGTATAATGTTATAAATATGGGAGGTTACTATATCAATGATTGAGTTTTTAAATCCTATAAGGTCTGTAGAAAAAGATATTTCAATTAGTAGAAAAATTATTAATACAATATTTATTTTACTTCTTGGTCTAGCCTTAGGGACTTTTTCAAAGTATTTGGATTATAAGCATGCTGACCTAAAAGGTCTGCTTATGTATATAGATGAGGTAGTGGACCTCCATAATTTCCTAGGAGGATTTTCAATTTGGGCCTTACTAGCCATATGCATTTCAATTTATAGCAATTCTCCAGCAAGGGCAAGCCTTAATGTTTTTGTATTTTTTCTTGCCATGGTCACAAGCTATTATCTTTATTCAAATTATATTGCGGGATTTTTCCCAAAAACCTACGCCATGATTTGGTTTGGATTTACTTTCCTATCTCCAATATTGGCCTTTATTTCATGGTATTCAAAAGGCAAGGGTAGGTGGTCATTTATCATAGCAAGCCTAATTTTAGGAGTTTTATTTAACATGACTTTTGTCTTTGGTCAGTGGTACATAGACCCAATATCAGCTTTAGATTTGCCAGTATTTATAATTGGCTTAGTAGTATTAAGAAGAGATTCGCTTAAAGATACCATATTAATGAGTCTAAGCAGTATTGGATTTGCAATATTAATTAATAATTTTTTCCCTTTTGTTAGATAAAACATCTTTAGATAGAATATAAAAGCTATTCCTGGAATTAAATTAAAGTTCTTATTTAGAAAGAAAAGAGAGGCAATTTATGCTAATTGATCCAATTAAATTTAATGAAATAGAAGGCCTTCTTAGGGAGAAAGGTAAATTAGAAAAATTTGAAAGAGAATGTGGAGTAATTTTAGGCAGGTCAATGGAATTAATAAGGCATCTAACCTTGTAAAAGCCCCTTATGTATTTGAATTTTTAGGCTTGCCATAAAAAACCAATGATGGAAAGTGATTTAGGAAAGGCACTTATAGACCATATTGAAAAAATCTTTCTTGAACTTGGCAAGGGTTATATGTATGTGGTAAGCCTCGCCACCACAAATTATTATATGGATATGGTATATATAATCAGAGGAGGAAATATTATGAAACTTGGTTTTAGAATTCTTATTGCTATAATATTTTTATTTTCATAAACAGGATGTAAAGGGAAAACAGATGGAGATATTACAATCGACATAGGTGATTCTAGTAAATTTAGCGAAGCAGAAATAGATTCTGCAATTAAAGTAGTAAAGGATAATTTTTCATTCCCGGGCTCAAAATTAAAATCACTTCGCTACGATGAAGATAAATCGGAAGATGCGATAAAAGTTTTTATGGAATATGGAAAAGGCAAGGGAATTGATATAGATCCAAATGATGTTATCGTACTATTTTCAGATTTTGACATAAGTGGGGAAAATCCTGTATTAAGTAAGGGAGAATACAAGGATTACAGTTGGATCTTAGTTCGAAAAGACAAAGATAGGGTATGGAAGATAGAAGATCAGGGTTATTAAAATGTAAAAGCTAGCCGAAAGGCTTACTTTTTATTAATCTTAACTAAGAGATTAGCAAATGAACTAAGAGAGATAATCCTATGTACAGATAAGGACGGAGTCCAAGCAAAATATCCACTAGTAACTTATCAAATAAAATATTCGCATCAAAATACACCTTATTTATCCCAAAGAGGTGAGAACTTGAAGAACAAGTAGAAAAGGTATTGAAAATTTTAGAGAAAAATGGTTCAAAGATAAAATCTATAAGGAAATCCCAGTAGAAAGTAATAATAACTTTGTAAGCTATGGATTTCATTACTTTAGAGATAATTAAATTTAAGTTTAAAAAATATAGTGTGTTAAATTATTTTTGCATGTGGAGAGGAAATAAAATTATGAAAAAGAAGGTTGTTTTCTCAATAATTATGCTGATAATAGCAGTAAGTATGGGAAATGTATTCGCACAAACATCAAAGATCGACTCGGAAATACACAAGGGCAAGTGGAAGGAGTTTGAATATTTTGATAAAGAATATAATCTTGAAAGCTTTCAAAAAGATTTGTTAGAGTTAAAACCTGGCTTGAGTAGTGATGAGGTTAAACTATACACCCAGAATTATATAGATGCATATAATATGTTTAAAGATATGTATCCTGAGCTTTCTAGTAAAGAAATCGCTAAAAAGGCTAGTTCTAGCTTATTAAATAAAATGGATTATTTGGTTGATGATTATGAGTATTATAAGAGTAAAAATGGAAAAGCTTATTATGAACCAGATGGATATGAGCTAGTGGTTAATTATATTAATGAAAACCTAAATCCAGGATATGTAACGACACTAGATACAACTGAAAAGAATATTGAAATCTTAAAGAAAAATCTTGATAAAATGAATAAATCGGATAAAGAGTTGGCTCTTTTATATATTGAGGATATGGAATTAGAGGAGAAATTAAATGGGCACAAATAAAAAATGTTTTTCTCATATTTATAATATCTTTTATTGCTGTTGTTATTATATTTTTATACTTTAATAATGACAAGAGCCATAAAAAAATAAGGGAAATTTTATCGGAAAATTATTATGAAATAGAGTTTTGTGAAGGAGATGCCTATAAAAATGTAAAGTTTACAAAAGAAATAAAAAAAGACCTATCTGATTTTTTAATTGCAAATGATATTAAAGAGTTAAATAAAGATTATTGGTTAAAGATAGAACCAATGAAATTTATTAAAATTCTAAGTAATGGTAAAACTAAGTTGTTGATTTATGCTGAAAATGATACTTATATAGAATATTATGAGAATGGCAAAATAGTTAAGACATACATTATAGAAAATGATGTTACTGAGAAAATTAAAAATATAATTTACACAGCTGTTAATTAAAAATATGCAAATTATTGATAAAAATAAAAAAAGAAGGTGGATTTTATGAATTATACTAAGTCTTTGAGTTTTAAGAAAGTTTTGACTATTTTTATCGGTTCCTTTTTGCTTTCTGTTATGTTTTTACTGACAAGTTGTAGCAAAGAGCCTGTATCAGATGACAAAGAAATGGAGTTTCCTGTCGATGATAAGGGATATCCACAAAACAATGTGGTAATGATAAACAACAAAGCTTATCCTATAGATCTTGTAGGAGAATCACATATGGGTTCTGAAATAGAAGTTAAAATGGATCAAGATAGCGATATTGTTGAGATTGTTCTTCCTCAACGTCTTCCTATTAATTATTGGAGCCTTGATGAAAAAGAAAATTTGAATTTAATTTCATATATTAAGACTGATTTTCCAATAAAAAACGAAAATATGCTTGAAGGCCCATCTTCAGCTGTACAAAAATTTGTGCTTAATGTTGCCAGAGGAGAAACTTCAGAAATTTTACTAAAGTGGGCAAATGTAGATGAAGTGGATAAGCTATTTAAGGATAAAAAAGCGGACTATCTTTTAAAAATAAAAGTATCTTATTAAGCAATTTTTAATAAAAAGGCGAGCGGAAAATAAAAAATTGAAAAGGAGATAACTTATGAAAAATATTTATAATATCTGTAAAACATGTCTCGGAATACTTTTTGTCTTAATTAGCATATATGTCATTAAAGAATGTGTATTTGGCCACTATATTGAAGAGGTATTGATGGCTAAGACTTTGCCCCTATCAATAACATTGGTAGCCATAGCAATTTTATTTTTTGCTATAGAAAATAAAAACAAGGTCGAGTAGGTTTTGCCCTATAAATGATAAAATAAAACAACGGTTATTTGAAAAACGATTAGGAATAAAATCCTAATCGTTTTTATATTGCTATAAAATCACCTACAAACAAGTATAGTAATCATATAAATAATATCGAGGGGAAATTTCCCTTTTTTATTGGAGGAAGTATGGAAGATATTAGAAAATCTGCCTGGCTTGAATTGACTGAGGCAGAGCTTAAAGATTTGGACGTTTTTTCTAAGGATTATCTAGGTTTTATGGATAAGTCTAAGACAGAAAGAATGGCTGTTATGGAAATTATTAAAAGAGCAGAAGAGGCTGGTTTTAGGCCACTTGATGACCTAATTAAGGATAATGAAGTTAAGGCTGGGGCTAAGGCCTATGCTATTAATAGAAATAAGGCTGTGGCTTTATTTGTCCTTGGTTCAAAAGACCTTGAAGATGGTATGACCATTGTTGGCTCCCATTTAGATAGTCCAAGGCTTGACCTTAAGCCAGTTCCACTTTTTGAAGAAAGTCACGCAGCTTATTTAAAAACCCACTATTATGGCGGTATCAAAAAATACCAATGGACAAATATTCCATTAAGTTTAGTTGGCGTTGCCTTTAAAAAAGACGGTACAAAAGTTGAAATATCAATAGGTGAGAAGGACGATGACCCAGTATTTTTCATCTCTGAACTTTTAGTTCACTTATCAGCCGACCTTAACCAAAAGAAGGCAGGCGAAGTTATAGAAGGTGAAAAACTCAACATCATGGTAGGATCAATTCCTCTTAAGGATGAAAAAGAAAATCCTATCAAGAAAAATGTTTTAAAATACCTAAAGGAAAATTATGGCCTTGAAGAAGATGACTTTATGGTGGCAGAACTTAATGTAGTTCCAGCGACTAAGGCACGTGACGTTGGTTTTGATAGGTCAATGATTATGGCTTATGGCCACGACGATAAGGTATGTTCTTTTGCTTCTCTAAAGGCAATCCTTGAAGCAGGCGAGGACACTCCAGAAAAAACTCTAGTAGGTCTTTATGTTGACAAGGAAGAAATCGGATCTGTTGGTGCAACAGGTATGACCAGCCAATTTTTCGAAGACATGGTCCTTGAAATCCTAAACGCCCAAGGCAAGGGCAATATTGTTAGCCTAAAGAGAGCTTTGAGATCTTCTAAGGTCCTTTCTGCAGATGTAACCCTTGCAGAAGATCCTGGCTATCTTGACGCAACAGAACCAATGAATACAGCCAAGCTTGGCCATGGTGTGGCCCTAACCAAATATACAGGTTCACGTGGAAAAGGCGGCTCAAATGATGCTGACGGCGAATATTTATCTGAAGTAAGGCTTGCCTTTGCAAAAGAAAATGCAATTTGGCAAACAGGTGAACTTGGTAAAATCGACCAAGGTGGTGGCGGAACAATCGCCTATATCCTTGCAGAATACGGTATGTCTGTGGTTGATTGCGGTACTCCAGTGGTATCCATGCACGCACCTCTAGAATTAATTTCCAAAGCCGACCTCTACCAAACCTACAAGGCATATTTAGGATTCTTTAAACACATTTAAGTTATTGATTTCTACGCATTTACTAGGAATTAAAAAACTCGTAAAAATATTTGACATTCGTTTTAGCTAGTGTATAATAATAGTTTTTCTTGACTAAAGGATCATCTGGAAGTATAATGATACAAGTATCAAATGGAAGGATGATTAAATGGCACAAAGATCAGTTCACGATATTAGAAAAGAAGTAGAAAATTCGGTTGGTAAGGAAGTAATCCTTAAGGCCGATATGGGCAGGAAGAGAGTAAAAACTAAGACAGGTGTCATTGTAAGTGCATTTCCAAGTGTGTTTACAGTTAAGGTCAACAATGACTTTGATGTTGAAAGAACAATATCTTACACATATTCAGATATTTTAACATCAGCAGTAAAATTGACTCCAAACAAATAAAAATACGGGGCTGTTAAAAACAGTCCCTTTTTTTGTTCATATAGAAATAACGACAAATATTGAGAGGTAGTATGAAATACGCAGATTTACACATGCACACATCGTATTCTGATGGTGACTATGATATAAGAGAAGTAATAGAAATGGCTGTGGGAGCTGGTTTTAAAACCATGGCCATAACTGATCACGACAGGGCAGACCATTTTGAGAAAATAAAGGAAATTGGCAAAGATTTTGATATTAGGCTAATTAAGGGCCTTGAAATATCGGCCTATGACTTTGATTCTCATAAAAAAGTCCACATAGTGGGTTTATTTTTACCTGAAAAAACACCGGAAATTGACAAGCTTAATGCCATTACTAATAAAAAAAGGGAAGCCTACCACATTTCTCTTTTGCCAAAGCTTGCGGAAGATGGTTTTGAACTTGATTATGCCTATCTAAAAACTTTTGCAAAAAATTCCATAATATATAAGTCAGATATTTTTTGGGCAATGAAGGCAAAATACCCAGAAAGAATGGAAGGGGTGGGTTTTAAGGATGTTTTCCACGAAAAAACCACCGACGACCTTGCAAGGACCATGGGCTATATTCCTGTAAAAGACGCAATAGAGGCTGTAAATAAAGACGGAGGCCTATCAATCCTTGCCCATCCTCAAGAGTATGACAACTGGGATGAGATTGAAAAATATAAGGAAATGGGACTTAGAGCTATAGAAATCAACCACTCTAGGATGAAGGACGGAGATTTTGAGAGGGCAAAAGATTTTGCTAATAAACTCGATCTCCTAATGTCAGGTGGATCTGATTTTCACAGGCTAGGCCGCTTTGACCTTGGAGACTATGGCCTAAGTCAAGATGAATTTAAGGCCTTAGAAGAGGGGTTTAGAAAAAATAATTAGTTAAGCTGCTTGGTCAAAAATTTTATAAATAGAAAAAACGGATTAATTTTTAATCCGTTTTATTGTGGGAAATCTAGTCTTTTTTTTGGATAATTTCAATTCTGTAACCGTCTGGATCTGTTACAAAGAAATACTTGTTTGAATTTGGTGTAAGACCTCTGATTTCAGTTACTTCATAGCCTTTTCCCATCAAATCTGTCCTAAGAGTTTTGATGTCGGGATTAGAAATGGCGATGTGGCCGTAGCCTGTGCCGATTTCGTAGCCTTCTTCTTGGTCGTAATTGTAGGTTAATTCTAATTCATAATCTGGGGAACCAGGAAGCATTAGATAAACTAAGTCAAATTTCTTTTCTGGAAATTCCTTTCTTCTTGATTCTACAAAACCCAATTCTTCTGTATAAAACTTAAAGGACTTATCAAGGTCCTTAACTCTTACCATTGTGTGTAAAAATTTCATAAGCTCCTCCTTATTTTATATATAACCCAAAAGGGGAAATATTATTCACCTAAAATATTATTTAGGATTAGCTTTTAATAATTTTTAATAAAATTAAAGTTGACTTTAATATTATTTAGGTTTATAATGGTATTAACAAAGGAGGATGCCATGGGAAATGATAAAAGAGAATGGATTGAAAATCTCGATGATAGCGAAATCGACTTTATCAAGAGATTTATCCTAGAATCGGGATCCTTAAAGGAAATGGCAGCAATCTACGGCGTATCCTACCCAACGGTGAGACTAAGGCTTGATAGGTTGATTGAAAAAATAAAATTAGCCGACAAGGAAGATAAGTCCTATGTGAGCCTTATAAAATCAATGGCCATAGATGGGAAAATCACCCTAGATGCAGCCAAGATTTTGATTGAAGAATACAAGAAAGAAGGAGAAGAGAAATGAAGCTAGCTGCAGCAAACTCAGTAATAGCAATTTTAATTTTGTTCGTACCATTAATTTTGCAAATTTTGATATGTAAATATACAAAGGGAAGGGCAGGCTTAATCCTACCAGGGCTTTCTTTTATAATATCGATAATATATATGTTAAATATAGCAGATGATGGTAATTGGTGGATGGCAGTCCTTACAACTTTGGTAATAGCCAACATTCCAACAATAATCTACTACTTAATTTACAGGTACTACGACAATAAAGAAAAACAAAAAGACGAACTAGACAAGATGGAAATAATGGATATGTAGGATGGAGCGAGGCGAGACCTTGCTCTTTTAATATTGCCATTTTTTCAATATTATTGAAATATTTCTTATATTTGATACAATGTATATTAATTATTATATTTTTAATTAAAAATCAATTTTAAGGGGAGATAAAATGAATAAAAAACTAATTAAAATATCAAGCCTTACCTTAGCTTTTGCCCTAAGTCTTGCAGCTTGTTCTGGAAAATCTGACAAAGAAACAGACAAATCTTCTAAAATTTCACAAGAAGATCTGCAAGCTAACAAGGAAGAAAAGGTCGAGGTGGAGAAAAATCCTAGTGAAAATAATGAAAAATTAGCTAAATTATATAATAAGGTCCTAGATGAAATTAATTCTTATAAAATTTCAGGCATAGAAGAAGGAGAATTCACCTATTCCTACGCCCTTGTAAAAACAGACCAAGCTGATTATCCACAACTTTTAGTAGCGGAAGAGACTGATTTTGGCATATCTTATCTCAAATTATTTACTGCAAATGATGATTTTACAGATGTATTTCATGATGAAGATCCAATATCAATAGGGGTTGCATCTACTGGTGGTTTTAGGGGAATGCTTGCGCAAAATGCTGATTATAATGCCCTAATCTACACCACTTTTATGTCAGGCACAGGAGAAGGTCAACAAGAAAAAATCACAAGTTCTGTTGAAGATGATATTCTTAAGCTAGAAAGAGAAGTCATTTGGAAAGGAAGAATTGATACCCTAGCTCCAGATGATTCAAAAGAGATAGAATTTTTTGAAATTGATGATAGGGATAAGCTTAATGACTTGGCAAAAATCAAAGATGGCGAATACATCAAATCTTTAGACCAAGCAAAGGACGAAAAAGAAGAAAGCAAGGAAAATACAGACAAGTCATTAGAAGAGAAAATCAAAGCTGAGCGTAATGCCGGAAATATGGTTGCGACAGGAGTGGTAAGGGTATTTAACCATAATGAAATGATTGCTTACCAAAAATTAAACCCTAAAATGCTTCCGGATATGGGAGAATATTATGCAGTTCTCATCTTAGATAAGCCTATGGATGTCACAATGCAATCGGGCGGTGGAGGCGGAGATTATACAAGGAATGTAGGTATAATAGGCCTTCCAGAAGATATGATGGACTACGATGGGCAAAATATTACAATAAGCTTCACAAATACAGATGGTCACTGGCAATCTGACGTGAGCCTACCAATGGATGCTCCAAGGATGCACCAGGTAAAAGTTTTAGAATAATATTTTTATTAACAAATAAAATGTACCAAGTTTAGTCCTTTGATAAAACTTGGTACATTTTTTTTATAGTATTTTATTTTTAAAAATTACTTTTTAAGCCCTAAGTAAATTATTCCATCAGATTCATAAAGGATTTTAAAACCTAAATCTTTATGGATTTTCAAAGCAACTGCACGTTCTTTTTCAAAATTATTGGAAAGGGCCCTTATAGAATCAAAGGAAAAAGCCTTTTTGATTAGAAGCTTAAGTCCTAATTTTCCATATCCTTGGCACCTAAATTCGTCTTTAATCACAATTCCTATATCCCTTGCATCAGGATTAAGCCTTGAAGGATGAAAATTTACATCACCTACAAAGGTTTTTATATCTTGGTCATAAATATAGGCGTAAAAAAACTTCCCAGGATTAGCAAAATAAAGGTCATACCATTTTCCCCAATAGGCATCGTCATGGTTGATAGTCCCAGTTTCCTTATCATAGCCAGGAAAAACATCATAACCCTTGTTGTAGGCCATAGTTGCAGGATCATTTAGGAGATTTTTGGCAAAGTCTAATTCGTTTTCTTTTGGGAGATATAGCTTTATATTTTTCATTTTTTATTTTTGCATACAAAAAGAAGGTGGTTTGTTGCCCCGAGTGTTTCTGGGCATTTGCAGTGACTTAAGTGCCAGTCTAGGTAATTATTAAAAGATTCTTCAGTCATTTCTTCGAGTTGTTTACTTAAAACTTCAGCGAATCCATCACTTGCTATTATTTCTTTTATTTCAATACCTTTATCTTCAATCATTTTTCTCGCTTCATTGACTTTAAAAAATACAAAAGGTCTATCTATTAATCTTTGTTTTTCGCTTATATAGGCAGAGCTTGAAAATATGTTTATATTATAATTAATTGATTCGCTAATTAATACCATATCGTGATTTATATAGGCAATTAATATGTGGCCACCATCCTTGCAAACTCTTTTAGCCTGGCTAAGTACGTCTTTTCTGTCCTTTTCATTTGATAGGTGATACATCGGTCCAAAAATTAGGACTAAGTCAAAATAATTTTCTTCCAAATCTTTTAGGTCGAAAGATGACTTATTATAGGCCTTTATATTTAAAAAATCTTTTGCTTTTAACTTTAAAGTATTAAAATTTGAAGTAGATGGCTCGAACGCAGTAACTTCTTTAACTTTTGAGGCAAGATAGATTGTATAAACTCCAGTTCCAGCCCCGACGTCAAGAACCTTAGAATCTGAGTTAATTAAATTATCGATTTCCCTTTGGGTAGTGATTTTCTCAACTAGTCCAGTTCGTGATTTAAGTCGTTTTTCCTCATCAAAAAGTTTATAGAGCTCTTCATTTCTTTTTAAATCGTCATCAATTTTTATTATTTTTTCCATATCCATAAGATTCTCCTTTTAGATAAATATACCCTAATATAAGATAGTGTGAGATAAGTGATTGAATTTGAAAAATTAGGGAAATTAGTATATAATGCTAGTAAGAGAAGCCACCTCTAATAAAGCCACAAAGCTTTCAAACTTTGTGATACAAATGAAGAGTATTTCCCAGAAATGGGGCATCAAAAAAGCAGGAGTGTCAGTCCTGCTTTTTGTCTTTGCTACGTTTTTCTTTCCATAATTCAAAAAGAATATTAGCTAGCAAAGGTAATACAAATGATGATAAAATTATCATGAGTATTTCCCCCATAGGGCATCACCCCCTTTCTGTCGGGGATAATAATATTATATCATAAATTTATAAGATAAAAAATCCGAGGCCAAGACCTCGGATTTTTGCTATTTGGTGGAGAATAGGGGATTTGAACCCCTGACCTCTTGGCTGCCAGCCAAGCGCTCTCCCAGCTGAGCTAATTCCCCAAATACATGTCTATTATACCATAGAAGAAATTTAAAAGCCACCCATAAGAGTGGCTTTCTGACTTAGTGAAATTACTATTAGTTATTTCCTTTGTCTTTTGATTCTGTTTCTTTTTCTACTTTTTCTTCAGCTGCATCTTTAGCTGCATCTTTTGCTTCATCTTCTGCTTTGTCAGCATCTTCTTGAGCATCTTTTGCATCTTCAACTTTTTCTTCAGCTTTTTCTTCAGCTGGAGCTTCTGTTTTAGTAGTTGTTTCTGTTGGTTCTTCTGCTTTTTTGTCAGCTGAGTTACCACATGCGCTTAGCACTAATGCTAGAGCTAATAGAGAAAATAATTTTTTCATAGTACCCTCCTATATTTTCTTGTGTACCCATTCTCCTAAATTAAATCTGTGTCTTAAACTCAAAAATCTTGATGCCTGGTCAGATAGGATACCAATCCAGATACCGGCTAGTCCTAGGTTTAGGACATTAACACAGATAAGAGTTACTATGGATCTGATAAAGGTTACAGACACGAGTGCAACTCCTAACGTATATTTTACATCACCTGCGGCTCTTAAGCAACCCCCATATATAACTTGTGAGATTTGTAGGAGGACAATAATTGTCAGAAACCTTGAAATTAGAACGCCCATGTCCAATATATGATTTTCATTAAAAAAGATAAAAAATATATTTCTGCCGAAAAATATCATTATTAGTGAGAATATTACCGAAAATATAAAGCCTAATTCCTGACAAGACTTTCCGAGTTTGAGGGCTTCGTCCTTATGGCCTGCTCCCAGGGCGTTTCCTGTAAGGGCAATGGCTGCCACTTGCATACCGTCACCAAAGGAGAAGGATAGGCCAAGAAGGTTCATACCGACGTTGTGGGCGGCAAAGGCCTCTGTACCAAGCCTTGCGGCTGTAATTGCTGTAATCATAAAGCCAATCCTTGCTGAAATATTTTCCACAAAGAGGTTTACGGCTAGGTTTTTAATTTCTCCAGCAATTTCCATAGAGAATTTGAATTTATTTTTTGCCATGGTCCTAAAATTCATATAAGAATTTTTATCGATTAAAGATATAAGGCACATTATTGTTGCGACCACAGTTCCCAAGACTGTCGCAAGGGCTGCACCTCTGACTCCCATCCTTGGGAAGCCAAACCTTCCTTCAATTAGCAAAAAGTTTAGGCTGATATTTACAACTGACGATACCATATTTGAAATAAAGGCGATTTGAGTGTTGCCACAGCCCCTGTGAGCCGCATTTATGAGCATGGATAGGGCATTAAAAATCAAACCTATCATTATTATCATGTAATAATCGTAGGCCAATTTGTGGGTTTCTGTGTTTGATCCAGCAAGTTCAAGGATTTTCCCTGCGAAGGGTATCATCAACAAGTCTACAAATATTACAAAAAACACCATGATGTAGAGGGCGGTTGTTAGTGTCACGTTGGCCTTATCTCTTTTGCCTTCGCCTTGGCGTCTGGCTATTAAGGCCGAAACGGCAGCATTTATTGCAAAAAAGACTGACAAGGACAAAAACTTCGGCTGGATTGTAAGCCCAATCGCAGCTATTGCCGCAGGTCCTAAACTTGAAACCATGAAGGTATCGATAAAGCCTGCTATTGACACAAAGAAAAATTCAAGGACTGCCGGCCAAGCTATGGATAAGGATTTTTTAAAATAAGTTTTCCTATTTCTTTCCATCCTAGGCTCCTATCAAAGTAAGGTATTTTTCAATATTTATTTCAATTGCACCTGGATTTTTCTTTTCATTTGCAACCATGATTTTAATTATATCCTGACAAGTTTTTTCGATTGCTTTTGGGATATCAAAATCTTTTAAAAGATAGCCTATAAAAAGCCCGTCAAAGAGATCGCCAGACCCACCGACTTTGATGTCTTTTTTGTCATAGAAAATGGCATTTTCCTTACCGTCGTAGTAAAGAACGGCAGGTTTTCCGTCCTTATCTGCGGATGTGATTATAATTTTCTTGCCATTTTTTGTAATGCCATCAATATCAAGGTCTAGGAATTTGGCTTCTGTTTGGTTTGGAATAATGATGTCGGAGACGTCCACCAAGTCCTTGTAGTTTGCGACCTTAGTCTCGTCAAGTCCTGGATAAAGGGCACCGTCGTCGCCCATGATTGGGTCAAATACAATGATTGGTTTGTAATCGAGATTTTTTATAAAATCTTTTATCATTTCTTTTTGGCTGGCGTTTTCTATGTAGCCAATAAAAATTAGGTCAAATTTGATTCCTAAATTCTCCCAGTTTGCAAGACTATCCTTGATAAAGGGATCTATATTAAAAAAAGCATTTCCACCTAGGGAAAAGTTGTTTGCTATCATTGCTGTTGGCAGCAAAAAAACTTCACAATCCATATAGGAAAGGACTGGTGCCATTAGCCTTCCAGCTATTTTCCCCTTGGATACGAAGTCATTTAAAATTAGTACATTTTTCATTTAAAACTCCTTGGCATTATTCTATTGATTTGAAATAATAAGTCAAATATTTATAGATATCTAACTTTAAAGAAGTATAGTAATAATATGAACGAGCATACAAAAAATGTTGTTAATAAAATTAAAGAAAATAAATATGTCAAGAAAACCAAGAAGGGCTTGGGATCACTGATATTCTCTAGGGCAGGACTTTTTGCCTTTATGATTTTATTTCAAATATTTATCCTAATTAGCCTTTATAGGTACCTTGGCATCAACCAATATTACCTCTTTGGAGGTTCGTCTATCCTAAGTTTTATCATGATGATGGTAATTCTAAATATTGACGATATGAACCCTTATATGAAATTATCTTGGTCTCTTTTTATTTTTGTGGCGCCTACCTTTGCTATTATCGCCTTTTGGATGGCATATTTCAAAATTGGTTACAGGCGTGAACACAAGAGGGTAATCGACCTTGAAGTGGAATCAAGGATTTACCACCAAAGGTCCTTAACCCATAAGGAACTAATGGCGACAAAGGATAAGAGGTTTATCAATCTTTCTACCTATCTTAAAAACATCGGCGGATTCTCCGCTTATAAATCTACCTCATCCCAATATTTCAAACTCGGGGACCATATGTTTGAGGCCATGATAGAAGATATTAAAAATGCCAAAGATTATATTTTCATGGAGTTTTTCATCCTTGATTACGGTTATATGTGGGGAACAATCCTCGAGCTTTTAGTTGAAAAGGTCAACCAAGGCGTTGAAGTAAGGCTTTTAATCGATGGATCAAACCTAATTACTAGACTCCATTCAAATTTCGAAGAGGAAATGGAAGAGTTTGGTATCAAATTTAGGGTCTTTTCCAAGATGTATCCAATTGTTTCAACCTACCTAAACAACAGGGACCACAGGAAGGTTATGGTTGTCGACGGCAAGGTTGGCTATACCGGTGGAATAAACCTAGCTGATGAGTATATTAACAGGTATGAGCGTTTTGGCCACTGGAAGGATTGTGGTTTGAGAGTTGAGGGAGAGGCTGTGGAAAGCCTAACCGTTCTTTTCTTGACTATGTGGAATGCTGCAAAAAAAGACGAGGTCATCGAAGATTTTGGACCATATTTGGAATATGTGACTGCCCAGGAAGAAGACGGCTACTACATTCCTTTTGCGGATAATCCTACAGACGACGAACGCCTTTGCAAAAATATTTACCTAGACATGGTAAATAACGCCAGGGACTATGTTTATGCCATGACTCCTTATTTAATTGTTGATGACGAGATAATTTCTGCCCTTCAAAGTGCGGCAAAAAAGGGAGTCGACGTGAGGCTTTGTATTCCTCATATACCAGACAAAAAAGTCGCCTTCGTCTTAGCTAAAAACCACTATGCGGAACTTCTAAAATACGGGGTTAAAATTTATGAATACACTCCTGGATTTGTCCACTCAAAGACATGGCTAGCCGATGGAGAAATAGGCGTGGTCGGCACAATCAACCTAGACTACAGAGCCCTTTACCAAAACTTTGAATGTGGGGTTTTGGTCTATAAATCAAAGAGCCTAGTGACAATCAAAGAAGACTTTGACGAATTTTTTGAAGTTTCTAAACTTGTGACAGATGAAGACGTCATAAATATGAAAACATCAACTAAGATTGTAGGAAAACTCTTAAAACCATTTGCTCCTCTGATGTAATTACAATTGGGAAAAATTTTATAAATCAAATTAGGGCTAGATTATTCTGGCCTTTTTTATTTGACAAAAAACCAATCCTTGATATAATGATAATAAGATGTATGGTGTATGACCAAACAGTAAGGAGTTAAGATGTTTAAATTAGATCCAAATTCAGAGACTCCTCTTTATATGCAGATTGTTGAGCAATCCAAGGTCGCCATTGCGGCAGGCTACCTTCAAAATGGGGATAAGTTTCCATCTGTAAGAGAATTATCCAAGGAACTTTTGATAAACCAAACAACAGTTTCAAAGGCATTTAAAGAGTTGTCAAACCAAGGTATTATTAAAACCCAACCAGGTATAGGGACTGTTATAGAGCTTAATAGCGAAAAAATCGACCTAAAGAGAGACGAATTTATTGAAAAGCTTGAAGAAGACCTATCCCAAGCAATTTTCCTTAAGATTTCTAAGGAAGAAGTCATCGAATTGTATGAGAAAGTAGAAGGTGAGATAGATGTTATTTGAAGTTAACAATATCAGCAAGGCCTTTGGCAAAAACCAGGTCCTAAAAGACGTGTCTTTTAGCCTTATGCCAGGGACAATAACAGGCATTGTCGGAAGGAACGGGTCAGGAAAGACAACCCTCCTTAAAATCCTTTGCGGGATATATTTGGCTGACTCAGGCGAATTTACTCTTGATAAGAAGAAATTAAGCGAAAATCCAAAACTCATTTCCCACATAGGATTTTTGCCAGACAGGTTTGATTACTTTAGCTTTTATAAGGCAAAAGACCTGCCAGAATTTTACAAAATAAGCTATGAAAACTTTGACAGTGATTATTTCTTTGCTGAAATAAACAAAAACGAAATTGATCCAAACCAAAATATCAGAAACCTCTCCAAGGGGCAAAAAAACCTATTAGGATTAATCACAATCCTTGCATCAAAGGCTGATATCCTCCTCGTTGATGAGGTCCTGGATGGGATGGACGTTTTAAATAAAAAACTAATCCTTTCTTATATTCTAGATGCCAAGGAAGAAGGGAGAACCGTTCTTGCTTCAAGCCACGATTTGGACCATTTGACAGGCATTTGCGAGGAGATTTTATACCTTTCTAAGGACGGCAGGCTTAAAAATACAAGTGTGGATACAAAAAATATTAGAAAGGTCCAAGTTGTTGTCAAAGACAAACTTCCACAGGCTTTGGCAGATAATTCTGTCCTCGTATCTTCCCTCGGTAGGGTCAAGGTCATCTTAATTAAGGCTGATGATAAACTCTTAAGCGAGTATTTATCAGACGATGGAATTGTCCAATACGACATGTTAGACCTTAAGATAGAAGACTACTTCTATATGGAAGCTGGAGGTGAAATATGAAAGATTTTGGAAAATTACTCAAACTAACTTGGAAGAGATATGCAATCTGGCTTATCCTTGTCGGATTTTTCTTCGCCCTTTTTAACACTCTTGAGGTTAAAAGCAATTTAAAATTGGACGCCTTTAGGATTACAGACAATGTAAGAACAATGGAAAAATATCTTGGTGAGGAGAAAACTTATCCGGAAGATCAAAAAATCGATGAAAAATATCTAAAAGATGCAGAAAAAATTGCGGATGCCTTTGCCAAAAAGTATAAGCTAAGATATAGGAAAGAAAGGTCTTATGATGAAGAATATATGGAAAAACTCAACAAAGACGACCTTTGGGATAAACAATCTACCTATGAGGAATTTATGTGGGGAATGGAAAAGCTTAATGACTACAAGCCAGACATGATAGAAAAACTTACAAGCTCCATGGCCCTATCTCTTGCCTTTATAATGATAATCTCGATGGGACTTACATCTATCGAAGAATCCCTAAACTACTATGACTTTACCAGGATGCTTCCTTGGTCAAAGAAAAGGGAATTTTTGATGAAAATAGGGGTGGCCCTAGTATTTGGACTCGCCTTGTTTATAATAAATATCCTAATGGTGACCATTACAATTAAGGGCTCAGTATTTTCAGAAATAGCAAGTTTTGCAAAAATCGGAATCTTCCTTATGAAATCAATGATTTCCCTTGTGTCAGCATCTCTTGTTGGCGTATCCTTAGGACTTTTAGCTGGAAACTTCCTTGGCCACATAGGACTTTCTATAATTGCCATAGGTTTTGTAGAATGGTTTAAACTTATAATATTTTCCTTTTTGGGAATATTTGGCGACACCTATCCAGGAACTTTCAACGATGCCTACTATAATTTCAAAAGAGGCCTAAGCCCGGTAGCACAAGTTTTCCTATCACTCTTAAATGCAAGTTTTGATAAGACTCCAACTCTTTGGGCGGGACTTGTAGTGGCCCTTATAATCGCCATTGGAACTTATTTCCTAATAGGCAGGTCTTCTGCAGAAAGATCTGGTTACATGGTTAAAAATAAGGCCTTATCAGAGATTTGCAAGTGGGCAGGAATCTTATCCTTAACTTCCATCCTCTTTGTGATAATAGCTGGTTTAATAAGCTCAGGAGAGGGGAATATTATCCTAAGAATCCTAGCCTACGCCATTTCACTCTTGATATCTTACAAGTTATTTGATATCCTATTTAAGATAAGACTTAAATTTTAAGAGGAGAGAGTTATGGCAAAAGATAGACTAAGTTGGAATGAATATTTTATGAGACTAGCAGAAACTGTTGCTATGCGAGGCACTTGCGACAGGGCCTATGTTGGTTGTGTCCTTGTAAATAGCGAAAATAGGATAGTTTCAACCGGATATAACGGATCAATCAAGGGCAATGCCCATTGCGATGAGATTGGTCATACCATGAGGGATGGCCACTGCATAGCGACCATTCACGCTGAGATGAACGCCATTTTGTACTGTGCCAAGGAAGGAATTTCGGTTAAGGATACAATTTGCTACGTGACCCATTTTCCTTGCCTAAACTGCACAAAGAGCTTAATTCAAGCGGGTATTAAAAAAATTTATTACAGAAACGCCTACAGGATGGACGACTATGCTGTAGAATTATTAGAGAAAAACGGCATAGAATATATCAAAATCGAAGAGGATGAAAAGTGATATTGGCATCTGACTTTGACGGGACAATTTTTATAGACGGTAAGATTTCCCAAAAAGATATAAAAGCAATAAGAGATTTCCAGCAAGCTGGGAATCTTTTTGCTATTGTGACAGGCAGGTCTTTTGCGAGTTTAGATCCCCTAATAGAAGGGAAAATCAATCCTGATGCGCAAATTTGCAACAACGGTGGTCATATTTTTGTAAAAGATAAGGGTCAACTGATAGAAGTTTTTAAGGCAACTATTTCAAAAGCAAAGGCTAGAGAATTTTTAAATTTTTATGGTAAAGAAATTCCTAATCAAATGGCGATTTTTACTGAAAGTGCCAAGGAAAATGATCTTAAAAATATAAATGAATCCATAATGGCCCTTGCGATTTATTCTGAAAGTCAAATACCAAATCATTTCCCAGAAGACTTTGATTTTCATTATTCCATAGGCGTTATAGATGTGGTCAAAAAGGGTATAAATAAACAAAGAGGAATAGATTTTATCAAGGATTTTTATTTCTATGATGGAGAAATTATTGCCATAGGCGACGACTATAATGATATTGATTTTCTAAAAAGTACGCCACTTTCCTACACTCTTGACTATGTCACAAATGAGGCTGTAAGAGAGGCCTGTAATTTTAGCATGGGCTCTGTGGCAGACTTAATAGAAAATCTTATGGAGGGCATATGAAATATTCAGACGACGGTAGACAATACCATATAGGTTTAAAGGAAGAAGATATTGGTAAATACGTAATCTTGCCAGGAGACCCAAAAAGGTGCGAAAAAATCGCAGCCTATTTTGAAAATCCCAAAAAAGTAGGCGACAGGCGTGAATTTGTGACCTATACTGGATTTTTAAATGGGGAAAAAGTCTCAGTCACATCAACAGGCATAGGCGGCCCATCGGCAGCCATTGCCATGACAGAACTTGCTAAACTCGGCGCCCACACCTTTGTCAGAGTCGGTACTTGCGGCGGGATTGACCTCGATGTAAAAAGCGGGGACATAGTAATAGCCCAAGCTGCCATCAGGGCGGAAGGAACCAGCAAGGAATATGCACCAATCGAATTTCCAGCTGTAGCAGATTTTGGGGTGACAGCTGCCTTAAAAAAAGGGACAGAGGCCTTGGGAGCCGAAGACCATGTAGGCGTTGTCCAATGCAAGGACTCCTTCTACGGCCAACACGAAGCGGAATCCATGCCAGTCTCCTACGAACTTACAAACAAGTGGGAGGCCTGGAAAAGGCTAGGAACCCTCGCCAGCGAAATGGAATCAGCAGCCCTCTTTGTAGTGGCAAGTTTTTTGAAAGTTAGAGTCGGATCCTGTTTTCTGGTAGTAGCCAACCAAGAAAGAGAAAAGAAAGGCCTAACAAACCCAGTAGTCCACGACACAGACCTTGCAATAAGAGTGGGAATTGAGGGGCTTAAAAATTTGATAGAAGCAGATAAATAAGAGGATTCCTCTCGTCTTTATAGATGGGGGGATTTTTTTATTTATAAATTTTATTGACAAGTGTTGTAAACTGTTATATACTGTTATGCAAGAAGGAGAGAAAATTGAAGATTATTATAAAAAATGGGTCGGCTGTCCCTATTTATGAACAAATTAAAAATGCTATAAGAGATGAGATTTTAAATGGAAATCTCAAGGCGGGGGAGAAACTGCCTTCTGTGAGGGCGATGGCCCGTGAGCTTTCCATTTCGATTTTGACTGTCAAAAAGGCTTATGATGAGCTAGAGACTGAAGGCTTTATCGAATCTCGTCAGGGTCTGGGGACCTTTGTCGGCAAGGAAGATCCAAATCTAAGGCTTGAGGAAAAACAGAAAAAACTCGAGGAGGCTCTCCTAGATTCGGTCAAGATTTCAAGGGATATTGAAATGGAAAAGAAGGATTTATTTGAACTTTTAGAATATTTGTATGAAGGAGATTTTAATGACTGATAAAATTATGGCAAAAAATCTTAGCAAAACTTATGAAAAATTTAAGCTAGGCCCAAATGATTTTGCCATCAAAAAAGGCTTTGTAACTGGCTTTATTGGCAAAAACGGCATGGGAAAGACAACCACCATCAAGGCCCTTTTGTCTCTTATAAACTACGATGGGGAAATTTTCCTAGATGGTAAAAAAATTAATGATTTGACCTATCTTCAAGACGTTGGCCTTGTAATGGACGATTCATTTTTGGGCAAGGATTGGGCTTTGGACCTAGTTAGTGAGGCCATGGCTATAGGCTATGATAGGTGGGATTCTAAGACCTATTACGAATATCTTAATAAGTTTGGACTTGAAAGGGAGAAAAAAGTTTGCGAATTATCAAGGGGAATGAAGATTAAGTTAATGCTTGCAGTGGCCCTTTCCCATGAAGCAAAAATCCTAATCCTAGATGAGCCAACAAGTGGACTTGACCCTGCTATGAGGGATGAACTTGTGGATATGATTTTGGACTTTATGGAAAATGAAGATCATACAGTGCTATTTTCCACTCATATCACCCAAGACCTAGATAAGATTGCCGACTATATTGTCTTTATAGACCAAGGAAAGATTGTCTTTGAAGGCCCAAAAGATGAGCTTTACGACAAGTTTTTACTAATTAAGGGTGGTTTAGACGATTTTGAAAAGATTAAAAATATGAAAATCCTAGGCCAAAAGATGTCTAAGGTTAATTTTGAAGCCCTAGTTTTGAAGGAAGATTACAAAGAAGACGAGAATCTCGTGGCAGAAGTGCCTACGATTGATGAGATTATGATTTATTATGGGAGGATATAATGAATATAAAGAAGCAAATTAAACTGGATATAATCTCAATGAAACCCTATTATACTTTGAAAAATTTAATCATACTATCAGGTATATCTCTTTTTTATTCTTTTATTAATGAATCTCCTGTAGTAATGTTATCAATGACATTGACTTTTGCTGTAATATTTTCATCTAATCCATTTTTACTAGGAGAAAATTCAGGTATTGATGCCTTATATAAGATTTTTTCCATAGATAGCAAAAAGGTAGTTATAGGTAGGTATATCTTAGCTGGTCTGATTTTTATAGTGGCTAGTCTACTTGGCTTCTCGATCTATACTATAGTTTCCCTAATAAAAAATATTCCAATAGGCCTTGATATGCTGATGTATTTAGGAATGAACTTTGTTTTATTTGGGATAATTATTTCTTTCCAGTATCCGATATTTTTTAAATCTGGCTATACTAAAGCAAAGACTTTTTGGTTTTTACCAATACTTATAATTGGAATATTAGGAATGCTTGTAGGATATTTTATAAAAGATTTTAGACCAATCCTTAACTTTGTATTAGAAAATCAAAGGATGCTTATAATTGGGATTTGTATTCTACTTGTCCTTTTTCTTACAATTTCGATTAAACTTTCCATTAACTTTTACAAAAAAAGAGATTTTTAAATGGCAAAAGACCCTAGAAAGCTTGGATTAATCTCCAAGGCCTACTAGGGTCATATTTTTTTCTATAGCAAGCCTTGCAAGGCTCGCAAGCTTTTTACCATAGGTTTCTATTTTTCTTTGCGATAGGTTATATTTTTCGATGATTTTATTTTCTTCTTCTAGGTCTAGGTTTTTTGTAAAATCATATAGGCTTTGGGCAAATTTTTCTATATCTTCTAGGCTTTCTCTTTTTAATTCTGTATCTTTGTGGGGATCGAAAAGCCAGTAGGAATCAAAGAATGAAAAATTGTCCCTATAGTCATAGAAAAAATCTTGCATATTTTTTTCTTCTGTGACCATTAGATAATTTTTTAGGCTCTTTGATTTTTTTAGTTGGCCTATATTATTGCAAAGTACGACTATTAGCATTTATTCTATAACATCAATATCTACAAGAGGGAGGACTTCCAAAATTTGATCCCTGCTTGGTAGGTCTAGGACCTTGGCTGTTGCACTTGCTGCAGCAACTGCGACCATGTAGGATTCGATTGGGTCATTATCTCTTACGAGGGTGCCGACAAAACCTGCTATCATGGCATCCCTGCAGGCAACAGTGTTGATTATTTCCTTACCGTCTTTTACTGGTTTTGCGGCATAGACTCCGTCTCTTGAAAAGAACATTGATCCGTCTTCGCCATAGGAAATTATAACGTATTTAGCGCCTTTTTTGATTAGGTCCTTGCCGTAAGGAATGTAGTCCATTTTGTCTTCGATTTTGGCCTTGTAAATAGCTTCGATGTCTTCACCGTTTGGTTTAACAAGAAGTGGGCCTCTTTCAACCATATTCATTAAATATTGGCTTGGAACGTCAGCTATGAAGTAAGCACCGTTGGCCTTGGCGATTTCTACCATCCTGTCGTAGATGTCTGAATCTTCGCCATTTTCCATTGGTGGAACTGATCCACCAAAGATGATGGTGTCGCCTTCCCTAACTCTTGATAGGTAGTAGAGGAGTTCTTCGACTTCTTCTGAGGAAATTGTTGGGCCTTGGAAGTTGATTACTGTTTCTTTTTTGTCTTCAAAAATTTTGATATTTATCCTGTTAGACTCTTTGATTTCTACAAAGTCTACTAGGATTTCTTCTTTTTCTAGCCAATCTTTTATAAAAAGCCCTTGATAAGAACCAAGAAAACCTGTGGCTGTTGTAGGGATTTTTAGTTGGGAAAGGATCCTTGAAACGTTGATTGCCTTACCACCTGGAAGGGTCCTTTCGGTTTTGATGTTGTTGTTATAACCAGGATTTAATTTGTCTACTTCTACAAACAAGTCTATAGAAGGGTTTAGGGTTACTGTATAAATCATAGATACCTCTTTCATATATTAAAATACTTAATAGCTTCGATTATCTCTACCATGTGCATGCCGTGGCTGCCTTTGACAAAGACGAGGCTAGCGCCGATGACAAGAGATTTTAATTTTTCAATTAATTCATCCTTGTGTTCAAAGTAAAGGGACCTGTTAGGAGGGAAATTTTCTAAACTTGCCTCATACATTTCCTTAGCTAGTGGGCCATAAAATAGGCAATAGTCTATTTTTTTGCTGTCAATTTTCCTGCCTACTTGGCGGTGGAGGTCAACTTCATTTTCACCAAGTTCAAGCATATCTGCCAGACATACTATCTTTCTCTTGTAGCCTTCGAGCATGTAGGCTGTTTCAAGGCCTGCGAGGAGGGATTGGGGATTTGACTTGTAGGAATCATCCAAAACGTCAAAGCCATCAAATTCCAAAAGTTCAGTCCTATTTTGACTTGATGTTGCCTTGGCAAAGCCATTGTCAATTGATTTTTTGTCAAGTCCAAGCATTTGACTTATCATTACAACAGCGGCTGCGTTGTAGACATTATGCTCACCCATGAGTGGAACTTGGTAGAAGTCATCTCCATGGGAGAAGCGGATACTAGCTGGGCCTGACTTTTCAAAATTAATCTTAAAAGTCGCTTTTTCGCTACTTCCAAAGGAAAGAACTTTTTGTTTGATTTGGTAAGTTGGGACTTCTTTTTCCATGGTCGGATCGTCTATATTATAGATAAAAATTCCGTCGTCGTCCATGCCTTCAAGGATTTCAAGTTTGGCCTTTAGGATGCCTGACCTTGATTTAAGGTTATGAAGATGGGAATCGCCGATATTGGTAATCATGGATATATGTGGCTTAACCATGCGACTTGTTAGGGAAATGTCTCCAAAATTATCTGTACCAAGCTCTATTATTGCGACTTCTGTGTCGGTATCAAGGCTTAGGACAGTTTTTGGAACTCCAATTTCGTTGTTGAGGTTGCCACAGGTTTTTTGGGTCTTATATTTTTCTGACAAGACCTTGTGCAAAAGGTCCTTGGTTGTTGTCTTGCCGTTTGAACCGGTGATTGCAATGACCTTGCAGGTTAATTGGTCCCTGTAGGCTGTAGCTAGGTCTTGGAGGGCTTTTTTTGTATCTTCGACTTTTATATAAGGGATAGATACAGTTTTATTTATCTTTGCCGGATCATCTATGAAAAATGCCTTGGCGCCCTTAGTTTCACATTCTTTGATAAAAATTCTCCCGTCAAAGACTTCGCCAACTAGGGGAATATAAAGCTCACCTGGGTCGATTGTCCTTGAGTCGGTTGAAATTCCTTTAATTTTTATATCGGCAAATTTCTCATCAGATATGTCTCCGCCAATCATTTGGGCGATTTGGCCTAAAGTTTTTTCAATCATTGTTAGATCTCCTAAAACCATCTTCTATTAACATATCAAGGATGTTAGAAAAGTCTACCTTATATAGGTCCATGGCCATCCTTGCAAAAAATGATGAAGGGGTAAAGCCTGGGAAGGTGTTGATTTCATTGATGTAAAACTCTTTATCCTTGCCATAGAAGATATCAACTCTGGCAAAACCTTCGCATCCTGCTGCCTTGTAGCAAGCCCTGGCAAATTCTTTGGCTTTTTTCTTGTCATCTTCGTCCATCTTATAAGGAAGCTCTTCTCTGGTTGATTTTGAGAAATATTTGGCATCCCAGTCCAAAAATACGTGGTCGGTGATGTAGGCTGCAGGGTCAGAGACATCTATATTATCAGAATCTCCAAGGACAGCTAGTTCTATTTCTTGGCCTACGATTAATTCTTCTACCAAAAGTTTTCTGTCATATTTAAGGGCTTCAAGGCCTGCTTTTTTGAAATCTTCCTTAGTCTCAACCCTTGAAACTCCAACAGAAGACCCATTGGCAGATGGTTTTACAATTAGAGGAAGGCCGACATAGGCTATACATTCATCAATAAATTCGTCGTTAAAGTCTTCCTTATAACAATACTTGTACTTGGCTTGTTTTAGCTTTGATTTTTCGAAAATATCGTTAGATGTGACCTTATCCATGCAAATAGCAGAGGAAAGGAGGCCGTTTCCTATATAAGCAAGTCCTACTGCGTCTAAAAAGCCCTGGATAGTGCCGTCTTCGCCATAGGTACCATGAACTACTGGCAAGATGATTGTATTCTCTAGGTCCTCTTTAGAGACTTCTAAAAGGAAGTCTGCAATCGATGCTTGTTTTGATTTTTCGATTTTTTTAACTAGGGAAAATTCGTCAACTGGATCATAGGTTGTGAAAGTTTCTGAAAATTTTCCTTCCTTATCTATATATACGATTTTTTTGTCGTACTTTTCTTTATTTAGGTTTTTAACTATGTTAAGGGCGCTTCTTAGGGCAATATCATGCTCGCTCGATGGTCCTCCGCATAAGATGTATACAGTTTTCATAGTGTCTCTCTTTCTATTTATAAGCTTAAGTAAATTTTACTACATATGAAAAATATGGGCAAATATATCTGTATTTATGGGACTTTTCTTTGGAGAAATAAGTTTAATTTGTACTTAAAAATGCCAATGATAATCAAAATTAGTTACAAATTGGAAATCAAATGTAACAATTGGCAACAAGTTATAAAAGTCTTCTATTAGCGAGAATATCTTCTTTGATAAAAAAATCTCAACAAAATTCATTGTAATAGGAGAGAAAGCCATAGAGGAAAAGGCTTGTAATCAATGGTTTGAATAAAATTGTAAACAATTTGTAAGAATTGACAAAATCTACATAATTTCCACACAATTTAAAGTTATACTATAAACCGTAATAAGGAATTGTTATCAATTTGTAACTATTATTACAGATTGAGACATAAATTTAAAAATAAGAAATTTATATAGATTTAAGGAGACAAAATGAAATTTTTTACAAAATACGCCCTAGCGGCAGCCCTAGTGATCCCATCGGCTTTTAGCTTTGGAGCTAACAAGGCAGACGCAGCAAGCGCTGTAATTAACAAAAATCAAGCAAATGGAGTAAATGTTAGAAGCGAAGCTAAACTTGGCGATAACATTATCGGCCTAATAGACGATGAAAACAAAGAATACGAAGTTAAAGATAAAAAAGACGGTTGGTTAAAGATTGACTTTGAAGGTAAGGATGCATATGTATCAGCTGATCTTTTCCACCTTCTTGAAGAAACAGAAGTAGTTTCTGCTACAAACTTTAGAAAAGAAGATAACCTTGATAGTGAAGTAATCAAAGTTTTAGAAAAAGGTACAGTTGCTAAAGCTCTTGAATTAGCTAAAAATGGCTTTGTTAAGGTAGAAGTTGACGGTGAGGTTGGTTATATCTACAATAACTTACTAAAGACTTTCAGACTTGTGAACGAAAAAAATGCTCAAGCTCAAGCTAAACAAGCCCCAGCTCAAAAGGCTCAACAAGCGCCAGCTCAACAACAAGCGCCAGCTCAACAACAAGCACCAGCACAAAACAATAACCAATCTTACCAAGGCTCAACAAACTGGGCTAAGGAATGGATAGCTCAAAGGGAATCAGGTGGTTCATACACAGCCTACAACCCAAGAGGCGGATATTACGGTAGATACCAATTAAACCCATCCCTAGTTCGTTACGGCGCTAGCCCAGCAGAACAAGAAGCAGCAGCAGATAACTATGTAGCTCAAAGATACGGCTCATGGGAAAATGCCCAAGCTTTCTGGCAAAGAAACGGTTGGTATTAAGAAATACAAGCTCAGGAAATCTGAGCTTTTTTTGTTGGCAAAATTTATAATAATTTGTGAAAAAATATCGAAGATTGGGATCTTTGAGAAAATTTTATAAAAAAGAAGGGAAAACCTTCCTTTATTCTATTAATATAATAAATTGGTGGTACAATAATCATGGAGGATTTTATGAAAGCAATACTTACAATTATAGGAAATGATAGACCGGGAATAATTTACCAAGTGGCAGAAGTTTTATATAAGTACAATATCAATATTTTAGACATGAGCCAAACCATTATGGAAGATAAATTTGTGGCTATGATGAATATTGATATGACCAAGGCAAATGCTGATTTTAGCGAAATTACTAAAAGTTTTAACGCCTTGTCTGAGGAAACTAAGCTTGAAATTAGGATTCAAAACGAAGAAGTTTTTGACGTGATGCATAGGATTTAAGATGGATAAGGCAAATATTTTAGAAACTATAAAAATGTTAGATGAGGAAAATCTCGATATCAGGACCCTAACCATGGGAATTAGTCTTCTTGACTGTATCGACCCTGATTACAAAAAGGCTTGCGATAAGATTTATGACAAGCTTATTAGGGAGAGCAAGGATTTTCTGAAAGTTTCAGGGGAAATTTCTCAGATTTACGGGGTACCTATTGTAAATAATAGGATATCAGTCACTCCGATTTCTCTAATAGCAGCGGCGACTGATCTTGATGACTACACACCTTTTGCCAAAACTCTTGACAGGGCGGCAAAAGACATCGGAATCGACTTTATAGGCGGTTTTTCAGCCCTTGTTGAAAAGGGAATGACCCCTGCCGATGAGATTTTAATCAAGTCTATTCCTAGGGCCTTGGCGGATACAGACCTGGTTTGTGCTTCGATAAATATTGGTTCAACCAAGGCGGGAATCAATATGGACGCAGCCGACCTTTGTGGGAAAACTATAAAAGAATTGGCAGCTAATACCGACAATGCCTTTGGATGTGCAAAGCTTGTTGTTTTTGCCAATGCTGTTGAGGATAATCCTTTTATGGCTGGCGCCTTCCACGGAGTTGGCGAGGCTGACACAGTAATTAGCGTTGGTATTTCTGGACCAGGCGTAGTTAAGGCTGCTATTTCTAATAAGGAAGATTTAAAAATCAATGAAATTTATGAAATAATCAAGAAAACTGCCTTTAAAATCACAAGGATGGGTGAATTAGTTTGCCAAGAAGTTTGTAAAAAACTCGGCAAAAACTTTGGTATAGTTGACCTTTCTCTTGCACCAACACCAGCTATAGGCGATTCTGTAGGAAGGATTTTGCAAGAAATCGGCATTGATAAGGTAGGTGGCCACGGTACAATTGCTGCCCTTGCTATGCTTAATGACGCAGTAAAAAAGGGCGGAATTATGGCAAGTTCTAGGGTTGGAGGACTTTCTGGCGCCTTCATTCCTGTTAGTGAAGACGAGGCTATGATTGAAGCAGCCGGCAAGGGTTGGATAAGCTTTGATAAGCTAGAAGCCATGACCTGTGTATGTTCGGTTGGCCTTGATATGATTGCCATTCCAGGAAAGACAACTGCAGCCAGCATCTCAGCCATGATTGCCGATGAAGCTGCTCTAGGAGTTATCAATAACAAAACAACAGCAGTGAGGATTATCCCTGTTCCAGGCAAGGACGTCGGTGACCAGGTTGAATTTGGCGGTCTTCTTGGATATGCTCCTATAATAGATGTAGGCGAGTCAGATTCGAGTATTATGATTAATAGGGGAGGATTTATCCCAGCCCCTGTACATTCATTTAAAAACTAGGAGGAAGTATGACAGATAAAAATCCAATAGTAACCTTTATGATGGAAAATGGAGATAAGATAAAGGCTGAACTCTATCCAGATATAGCTCCAAATACTGTAAATAACTTTATTTCTTTAATAAACAAGGGCTTTTACGACGGCTTAATCTTTCATAGGGTAATAAAAAACTTTATGATCCAAGGTGGCGATCCAGAAGGCACAGGCATGGGTGGTCCAGGCTATGCTATAAAGGGAGAATTTAGCCAAAATGGTTTTGAAAATAATTTGAAACACGAAAGGGGAGTCCTTTCTATGGCTAGATCTTTCATGCCAGATTCAGCCGGCAGCCAATTTTTTATAATGCACCAAGATAGCCCACACCTAGATGGTCAATACGCTGGTTTCGGCAAGGTAATCGAGGGCATGGATGTGGTTGATAAGATAGCAGAGACTAAAACCAACAGACAAGATAGGCCAAAAGAAGACGTAAGAATAGAAAAAGCAAGCGTCGAAACCTTTGGCAAAGACTATCCAGAAGTAGTGAAAATGTAAAAAAGGCCAGGAGAAATCCTGGTTTTTTGTTGGAATTTTTTGAGAAAATTAAATTTAAAATAAAAGTCTGGTAAAAAATGAAATAGTGTTTTAATTCAAAAAGAAAAGCAAGGTAAAAGTACAAGGCAAGGCCTAAAAAATATAGGCAACTGGGAAATAAAAAAGAAATTAAATAGAAAACAAAATGAGAATTCATAAGATAAAAGGCAAAGTAAAAGACCCCAGTGGGGTCTTAAAAAGTATATTAGATTTCTAATAAATCGGGATTATCATAGATTCTTAATTATTTATATTGATTTAAAAGTAATATATCAAGAATTTATTTATATAATAATCTTAATCAATTTAAGTTCGTTAATTATTTCTATATTTATTTTTTTCGTATAGCGATACTAATTCTTTTGTTATTTTTAGGTAAAGTTGACTAAACATTAGATGATCCTGCGCGTGGATAAGTAAGGGACCAAACTCTATTTTTTCTTCCCTAGCTTCTGAGTTAAGTAATTCTGTTTGAAAATTATGTGCTTCAATTATTGTTTTATTTGCATCTTCAAGCAGTTCTTTAGCATCTTCAAAATTATCGTTTTTAGCTAAGGATAATGATTTATCAATACTATCCATAGCCTTTCCTGTTTTTGAAATTATATTAAAACAAATTTCTCTAACTTCTAATTTATTCACGTTTTCCTCCTTTAAATACAGATGTATTTTATATTTAAAATAATATATTCCGGATAAAACTATACTACTATTCTTTAAAATTACAAAATGTTTGACTAAATAAAAACATGGTGCTATAATAAAAATGTGGTAATTACCACTAGATAAAGAAATCGTTTCTACAGTGCTAAAATTATTATAAGCATAAATAGGAGGTAAGAAATGAAGAAAAATGGAATGTTGTCAAAATTTGCTATGATGCTAGCTGTTGCACTTTTAGCAACATCATGTTCTAGTAGTAAGAAGAATGAGAAGGCTGTTGAAAAAAATGATACAGATCAAGTTTTAAGGGTAGCTATAAATCCTTATTTAAATAGCTTGCCAAACATTATTATTCAACAAAACAAATTAGATGAAAAATATGGATTTAAGATGGAAACTACAATGTTTTCTTCAGGAGCAACAATGAATGAAGCTTTAGCGGCTGATGAATGGGATGTTGGTGAAATGGGAGCTGCAGCAGTTACTGGTGTTGCAAATTATGATATGTTAGTCATTGGTGAAGTATTAGAATCATTGGATGGACTAGGTATATTTGCTAAACCAGATAGTGAAATTGCTAAGTCAACCCCTGCTAACTCTTCAATAAAAGATATTAAGGGGAACGCCGATACTGTAAAAGGAAAAACAATATCACTACCAGTTGGTACAGCTCAACACTTTACAACTTTGAAATGGCTAGGTGAAATTGGTTTAACATCTGACGATGTTAATATTGTAAATATGGATTCTGCTCAAGCATATCAATCTTTGGTTGCAGGAGAAGTAGATTTAACAGCATTAAATGTTCCTACATTTTTAAAAGCAAAAGAAGATGGAATGGTAGAAGTTGGTAATTTAGCTAACTTAGGTACAAGATATGTTGATATGATATGCGCTAATAGAAAAATTGTGGAAAATAATCCTGAATTAGTTGAAAAATATTTAAAAGCTTTTTTTGAAGCAAATGAAATTATCGAATCAGATAAAGATAAAGCAGCTGATATAATGTATGAATGGCTAAAGAGCGAGGGTTCTGAAACAAGTAAAGAAGATAATTTAGCAGACTTAAAGAGGGCAAATTATTTCAATTATGACCAAATGAAAGAAAGAGTTAAAGACGGAAAATTTGGAAATTTCGCTAAGGAACTTGGTAATTTCTATATTCAACAAGGACAATTGTTAGAAGAAGATTCTGAAAAATTTGATAACAATATTATAGATAAATTTTTTAAATAAATTAATTAATGGGATAAGTTAGTATGGAGGGTTAGTGTGAGTAAAAAAAAGAATGCTGAGAATAGCAAAAAGCTGCTATCATCATTGACATTAATAATTATATTGGGGGCTTGGTATGTATCTACTGATTTGCTTGAATTGGTTTCCCCTAAGATGTTGCCAAGCCCAACCACTGTCATTAATACATTCGCATATAAGATTAAAGGAGGAACTGTTCCTGATGGTTCTTCACTAGCAACACATATAATGTCAAGTTTGAAAATTGCTTTAGGCGGTTTTTGCGCTGGTTCAATAATTGGTGTTCCAATGGGAATAGGAATGGCGTGGAACGATAAGTTAAATAAATTTGTAAAACCACTGTTTGACCTATTAAGACCAATACCAGCTTTAGCTTGGATACCACTAATGATTTTATGGTTAGGAATAGGCTATTCTTCAAAAGTGGGAATTGTATTTTTTGCATCAGTAATAGCTGCAACACTTAATTCATATGCCGGGATAATGAGAACTAAAGATGTTCATATATGGGTAGCTCAAACCTTTGGAGCAAGCCGAAAACAATTATTATTCAAAGTCGCAATTCCAACAGCTATGCCAATGATTTTTACGGGATTAAGACTAGCACTTGGATCATCTTGGGTTGCTCTTGTTGCTGCTGAATTAGTAGCAGCAACAAGTGGTTTGGGATATATGATACAAATGGGAAGAATGGTCGGTAGAACTGATATTATATTTGTAGGAATGATTACTATAGGTTTGATAGGATTACTGTTATCAAAAGGCTTAGAAACATTACAAAAAAAATACGTTAAGGGAGATATATAGTATGTTGAGTAATAGAAAAAACAAACCTATTTATAGTATTATAGCAATAATGTTGTTTTTGGGCATATGGCAAATATCTAGTATGCTTGTTGCAAATGATTTGTTTTTACCTTCTGCTATAGATGTAGCTACAAGTTTCATTAAATCGTTTGTTAGCCCTATCGGTAGAGAAACTATGCCAATTCATATTATAAGTAGTTTATATAGGGTTTTGGTAGGGTTTTCTTTATCATTATTAGTTGGAATTTTACTGGGTGTAGGAATGGGATTTTCAAAGACAATTGAATCTATTTTTTACCCAATATTCGAATTTATAAGACCTATACCTCCTTTAGCTTGGATACCTATGTCTATAATATGGTTCGGATTATCTGACATGAGCAAGTTTTTTATCATATTCTTAGGAAGTTTTTCATTTGTCACACTTAATACTTATGAGGGAACTAAAAATGTAGATAAGGAATTAATTGGTGCAGCATTAATGCTTGGTGCATCAAAAACTCAAGTTTTCTTTAAAGTTGTATTACCTGCGTCTGTACCAGATATATTTGCTGGAATACAGATTGGTGTAACATCTGCGTGGTCGTCAGTAGTTGGTGCTGAGATGGTTAGATCAGATAATGGTGTTGGATGGATTATAGTTAGAGGTATGAATAAGGGTGATACAATTCAAATTATGGTAGGAATGTTAGCTATAGGTTTAGTTGGATTCTTACTTGTTCAGTTAACTTCATTTATTGAGAGGAGACTTCTTGTATGGAACAACAAAAACTAGGTAAAAAAGTATTATCAATAAAAAATCTATCTAAAACTTATGTAAGTAAGGGCGGTAGAACCAGAAATCACGTACTTGATAATATCTCATTTGATGTTTATGAAAATGAATTTTTGGTGATTTTTGGTCCGGGACAAAATGGAAAAACGACATTATTGAAATGCTTAGCAGGACTTGAAGAAAAAAGTGAAGGAGAAATAAGGTTTAAAGATACCGAAGTGGTAGGACCAAACCCTGCCTTAGGTTTTGTGTATCAGTCTATAGCTTTATTTCCTTGGTTAACTGTTAAAGATAATGTTGAATTTGGCCCAAAGGTTCGAGGCGTAAAAGCGGAAGAAATACCTATTACATCACAGAAGTATATAGACTTAGTTGGATTAAGTGGATTTGAAAATAGATATCCTTCTCAGCTTTCTGGTGGTATGAAACAAAGAGTGGGTATAGCTAGAGCCTATGCCAATAATCCTGAGATTTTATTCATGGATGAACCTTTTAGTGCTCTTGATGCACAAACAAGGTATTTAATGAGTGATGAACTACAAAAAATTTGGCAGAAAGAAAAAAGAACAGTAGTTTTTGTTACTAATAATATAGAAGAGGCAATTTTCTTGGCTGATAGGATAATATTACTTTCTAATTCTCCAGCTAAAATAAAAAAGGAATATAAGATAAATTTACCACATCCTAGGGATTATGTTGATGAAGAATTTCTTAGGTTAAGGGAAGAAATTACTCACAACATGGATAAAGTATTGTAGGTGATAGTATGAGTGATAATGTATTGATAACAGTAGAAAATTTAACAAAGAGCTTTGGAGATTTACTTGTTTTAAATGATATATCTTTTAAAGTTTTCGATGGCGAATTCTTATGTATAGTTGGACCAACGGGTTGTGGGAAAACAACTTTTCTTAATACTTTGGTAAATCTTTATCCAGCCACTAAAGGCGAGATTCTTTTAAAAGGTAAGCCTGTAGATTTAAGAAAAAATAGTATAGCATATATTTTTCAGGATAATTCAACTATGCCATGGTTAACTGTTGAGGAAAATGTTAGATTTGGTTTGGATATTAAAGGTATAAATAAGAACGAAGCTACAGAAAGAGTAAATAGATACCTAAAAATGGTAGGTTTAGAAGAATATAAGAATTATTATCCTCGTCAATTATCTGCGAGTATGATTCAAAGAGTAAGTATAGCTAGGGCCTTTGTAACTGAACCAGAAATTTTGTTGATGGATGAACCGTATGGTCAACTTGATATTGAATTAAGGATGACTCTAGAAGATGAATTATTAAAAATACAAAAGGAAACCGGAACAACAGTTATATTTATTACACATAATATAGAAGAAGCTGTTTATTTAGGTGATAGGATTATGATTTTAACGAATAAACCGACTAGTGTAAGAGAAGTTGTAGATGTTCACATACCACACCCTAGAAATATAGCGGATAAAAAGTTTGTAGAGTATAGAAATAAAGTTACAGAATTAATAAAATGGTGGTAGTATGAAGGATAATTTAGGTAAAAATATTATTTTAATATTATCAGATGATCAAGGATACTGGTCTTTAGGATGTTATGGGAACAAAGAAATCATCAGCCCTAACATAGATTCTTTAGCTAAAAACGGTGTTTTATTTAAAGATTTTTATTGTGTTTCACCTGTATGCTCACCAGCTAGGGCCAGTATATTAACAGGGAAAATACCATCTGCTCACGGAGTTCACGATTGGATTGAAGATGGAACGGATGAAAGAAAAACTGTTGAATACATGAGTGGTATATCTAGTTATGTAAAAATACTATCTGCTAATGGGTATAATTGTGGGCTTTCAGGTAAATGGCATCTGGGAAATAGTGCGACTCCTCAAATGGGATTTAAACATTGGTTCGCACACCAATCCGGAGGGGGTCCATACTATGGAGCACCAATGTATAGAGATGGTAAATTATATCATGAGGAAAAATATATTACCGATGTAATTACAGATGATGCGATTGATTTTATTGAAGATAATGTAAACAATAAATTTTATCTACATGTTGGGTATACTGCTCCACACGCTCCTTGGTTAAATAATCACCCAGAAGAATATACAAATTTATATAAAGATTGTAAATTCGAAAGTGTGCCGGATCTTAATTATGAAAATTATAACAGAAATAGTGTTTATCTAACTAAAGAAGTGTTGAAGGATGTAAGAGCTAATCTTATAGGGTATTATTCTGCAGTCACAGCGATGGATTATAATATTGGAAGGATAATAGATAAGCTGAAAGAAAATAACTTGTTAGAAGATACAATTGTAATATTTAGTAGTGATAATGGATTTAGCTGCGGGCACAATGGCTTTTGGGGTAAAGGAAATGCTACATTTCCTTTAAATTTATATGAAGAGAGTGTAAAAGTACCTTTTATAATAGCTCATGGCGGTATGGAAAAAAATAAAGTTGTCAACCAACCAGCTTCAGCATATGACATTAGACAAACAATATTAGAATTAGCGAACGTTGAAGATGAAAAAATTGACAAGTTACCAGGAAAATCAATTATTCCTATTATTAGAGGCTGCAAAAATAATGATCCAATTGTTGTTTTTGATGAGTACGGACCTAATAGGATGATTAGATATAATGATTATAAGTTGATAAAATGCTATCCTTATGGTGATAATAAATTGTTTGATTTAAAAAAAGATCCTAGTGAAAATAATAATTTATATAACAATGATGAATATGAAAATATTAGAGACATTATGACTGTATTACTTGAAGATTGGTTTCAAAAAAATTCTGAGTGTTGGAAGAATGGTAATGTATTAAATGTATATGGCTCAGGACAAATTGGTAAATTAGAAAAAAATAAGAATAATGGAAGTAACTTCCTACTTGACGATTATATAAAAGATACTGAATATTATAGAAATATGAAAGATGTTGATTAATAGGTCACTTATTCTAATGAATTTATTATCATAAAAATATAAATATTGAAAGATAATTAGAATTTACGGTGTAAATTATGAAAAACAAATTATGGCAAATCTTTAAATCAACCCTATACCTATCAGCCTTCACCTTTGGCGGAGGCTATGTGATATTAACCCTGATGAAAGACACCTTTGTAGACAAACTAAAATGGATAGACAAAGACCAAATGCTAGACATGACAGCCATAGCCCAATCGGCACCAGGGGCTGTAGCAATAAACGCATCAATAGTAGTAGGCTACGAAATAGCAGGAATACCCGGCATGTTTGTAGCAATCCTAGGCACAGCCATCCCACCCCTTGTAATTATTTCTATAATTTCAATGTTCTACGAAGCCTTCATAGCAAACCACTATATAGCAAGCTTCCTAAAAGGCATGCAAGCTGCCATAGCCGCCCTAATATTTAAAGTATCCTACGACATGGGCAAAGACCTACTCAAAGATAAGTCGAAAATTGTGTCAGTAATAATGATCTTATCCTTCATCCTAGGATACTTCCTCAAACTAAACATAGTATATATAATAGGCGGCCTAATCCTACTAGGCCTAGTAAACTCACTAATAAAAAGGAAAAGCCATGCTAATTAAATTATTTATAAGCTTTTTTAAAATCGGACTCTTCTCCTTCGGCGGAGGCTACGCAGCCCTCGCCCTAATCCAACAAGAAGTAGTCGTAGAAAACGGCTGGCTAGCAGTAGGCGAATTTAACGACCTAATCACAATCAGCCAAATGACCCCAGGGCCAATCGCCCTAAACTCAGCCACCTTCGTAGGCCAAAGAGTAGCAGGCTTTCCAGGAAGCCTAGCAGCTACAATCGGGTGTATAATCCCATCAGCCATCATAGTCGGCGCCCTATCATATTTTTATAAAAAATACAAAGACCTGGACCTAATAACAGACATCCTAAAATTTTTAAGACCAGCCATAGTAATAATGATTCTAATAGCAGGCCTAGATATACTAAAAACTGCCCTATTTGATGTAAATGCTATATCAATAGATAATCTCAATTTCATAATGTTGTGTTTATTTATTTTTTCATTATTAATAATGTTAAATAAGAAAGTAGACCCAATTAAAATTATGATTTTAAATGGATTTATTTATTTATTTGTCAATTTATAAATCTTTATTTTAAGGAAATACCATGGGAAAGTTATTTATAATGATAAAGCCAAACTCGAACTTATGCAATATAGATTGTAGATACTGTTTCTATAGTAAGAACCATAACTGTATTGTAGATAGCAATCAGAAGTTTATGAAGAAGAAGGCGTGTGTAGCTTTAATTAAAAATATTATGTTTTCTTCAGAAGGTTATGATGAAATAGAATTTATTTTTCAGGGTGGTGAGCCATCTATTATTGGGTTAGAATTTTTTGAATTCTTTCTGGATACTGTTGATTTTTTTAATCTATCAAGTAAGAAAAATATTAGCTATAATTTTCAAACTAATGGCATAAATATTGATGAAAATTGGGCTTCATTCTTTAAAAATAATAACTTTTTAGTTGGTTTATCTTTGGATATGTTCAAAAATAATCATGACTTATATAGAATGCAAGGCAATAGAGGCACTTTCGATCATGTGATGAATACAAAAAAAATGTTTGACAATTTATGTGTTGATTATAATATATTGTCTGTAATAACAAAAAATCTATCTAAGAATCCACTCGATGCATATGAATTTATAAAACATGAAGGAATATCATATATACAGTTTATACCATGTATTGATGATAATATAAATGATGATAATATAAAAATAAATCCAAGAGATTTTTTTAGTTTTTATAGTGAAATTTTTAAGTTATGGATAAATGATTTGAGAAATAATACGTTGGTCCATATAAAGCTGTTTGAAGATATTTACTACTTTATCAAAAACAAGTCCGTGGGATTTTGTGGACAAAATGGAACATGTGGGTTACAAATTGTTGTTGAGAGTGATTTAACTGTGTACCCATGCGACTTTTTTTGTTTTAAGAAATATCAATTGGGAAATTTATACGAAAATAGATTATCAGAAATAATTTTAAATGAAAAGCATTTACAATTTTTTAATGAAAATCCTCATGAAAAAGAAAGGTTATATTGCAAAAAATACTGTTCTTTATATAGTAAATGTAAATTAGGATGTAAGAAATTGTTTGATAAAATGTATTTAGACGAAACAGGTTTCTGTGCATTTTCAAAAATATATAAATTAATCAGTGAGAACTATTATATTATTGATAGAGCCTATAATTTGTGTGACCAAGGAAAGATTGTTTTATAATAAATTTGTATATTAAACGAAATATTATTATATAAATGTAATATTAGAAATTGGAGATAGGATGATATGAAAGAAATATTTTTAGGAGTAGATGGCGGAGGTACAAAAACATCGTATTTTCTGGAAAACGACGGGAAAAAATATGAAGTTATTGGTAAAACTCTCCATTTAAAACAAATATCTAGGGATGAATTTTTGAAGAGATTTAGTTTTGCGGTTGAATCTTTATGTGAAAAGGCTAAGATAGGTGTTGAAGACATCACATACAGTTTTATTGCATTGCCTGGATTTGGTCAATTCCTTGAAGATGAAGGTTTCATAATGGAAAACATTAGAAAAACCTTGAAGACAGATGATTTTAGTGTGGATAATGATTGTGTCAATGGATGGGCAGGAAGTTTAAATGCAAAACCTGGAATAAATTTAGTTTTGGGTACAGGTTCTATTGCATTTGGTATTGACGAAAAAGGTAATAAAATGAGTTGTGGTGGTTGGGGATATTTTGTAGGAGACGAAGGAAGTGGTTACTATATAGGTAAACAAATAATTAATATTTTCTCTAAAATGAGCGATGGTAGGTATGAAAAAACACTGATATACGAGAAAGTTAAAGAATTAATGCAACTTAAAGATGACTATGATATTATTACGAAATCAGTAAATATGTCAAGGGATGAAGTTGCTAGTTTATCTGTGATATTAGGAGATGCTATCAAATGCAATGATAAGTATGCAATGGAATTGCTTAATGACTTAACTGATGAAGCTAGTTTAATAATAAATACATTGGCTGATAAAATGTATTTTGAAGATGTAATAAAAGTATCATATTCTGGTGGAGTATTTAAATTAGGAAATATATTGGTAAAATCAATTCAAGATAAATTAAATAAAAATATAACAATAGTTTCGCCATTCGCTGGACCTAATGAAGGAGCTCTTATACTTGCAAAAAAAATTTATAAATATGGAGATAATGGTTACATAAGTTGTTAATATTTAAAGTGTGAAATATATTGTATTTTGAATAATTATAATGGTTATTTTATCGAAAAATTAGGAGGCTTTTATGTTATTAGATGTAAATAAATTAGAAGAAAGAGATTTTAAGAATACTTATACTGAGATTTTTGCCCAAGCTGATACTTGGGAGGAAGTTTACGGACTTTATGAAGAAAGAAAGGCTGATATTGAAAAATTCTTGGCTAATTTTGATAAGGATACCAAGGTTATTTTCACTGGGGCTGGTACAAGCGAATATGTAGGCAATATCGCCCAAGATTATTTAAAAACTCATGGAGATTTTGATTTTGAATCAATTGCTACAACAGATTTAGTTTCAGCTCCTTACCTACATTTCAAAAAAGATCAAAAGACTCTTTTGGTTTCTTTTGCAAGAAGCGGCAATTCTCCAGAAAGTTTAGCTGCAGTTAAGCTTGGCGAGCAAATCGTAGATGATTTTTACAACCTACCAATCACCTGTGCCCACGACGGTAAACTTGCAGTAAACCTTAAAGATGACCCAAATTCTTATGTATTTTTAAACCCAGCAATCACCAATGACAAGGGCTTTGCAATGACAAATTCCTTCTCATCAATGCTTTTAGCAAGCCTTTTGATTTTTGATACAAGCCTTGAAAACAAAAAAGACCTAGTAGAAAAATTAGCTAGCATTGCTAGAGAAACCTACGCTAGGGTAGAAGAAATTGAAAAATTAATTGACTTTGACTTTGACAGAGTTGCCTACCTTGGTTCAGGCCCACTTGGCAAACTTACTAAGGAAGCAAGACTTAAAATCCTAGAGCTAACAGCTGGTGAAGTTGTAACAATTTTTGATTCTTCTATGGGCTTTAGACACGGTCCAAAATCATTTATCAATGATAAGACTCTTGTAGTTTCCTTTGTATCAGGCAATGATTATACAAGACAATACGACCTAGACATCCTTGATGAAATCAAGGCTGACGGTATTGCTCCAAAAATTATCGCAGTTACAAATGAAGATGTGGACAGAGACTACCAATTTATTTTGAAATCTGAAGGTGTCAGAGATGCTTATTTAGCAGTTGCTTATATAGTAATAGCCCAATTAATTTCTCTAATCACAAGCCTAAGAGTAGGCAATACTCCAGATAATCCAAGCAAATCTCACACTGTAAACAGGGTTGTAAAGGGCGTTACAATCCACGAATATAAATAATGGCAAGCCTATATTCAGATTTGATAGATAAGCTCTTAGAGCAAATATCAACCATGGAAAAGGGGGCCAGGCTCCCTTCTGAAAGGCAACTTTGCATGGATTACGGTGTTTCAAGGACAACTGTCAGGAATGCCCTGGGGTCCCTTGTAAATTCAGGAGTTCTCTATCAAATCCAAGGTAAGGGGACCTTTGTCAGGGAAAGATCTAGGGAAAACTTATCGAATTATTACTCTTTTACCGAGCAAACAAAAAGAAAGGGCAAGGTTCCAAAGTCATTAGTTACAGATTTCAAGGTCAGGGCCTTAAATGATAAGGAAAGACAAGTCTTTGATGACCCTAGCATAGAAAAAGTCATTGTCTTTGACAGGCTAAGGCTAGCTGACGATATGCCAATGATGTACGAAAAAACCGTCATCCCTTACGCCAGATTTGATAAAATCACCAAGGACCTACTAGAAAAAGACGCCCTTTACGAAATATTTTCCAATAATTTTGATACAAAAATCGATAACGTCAGGGAAAGGTTCCAAGTGTCATCCCTTACAAAAAAGGTAGCAGAAGCCCTAAATCTAAAAGATGGATCAGCTGCATTGAAGATAACAAGATTTTCCTATGACAAGGAAGATAAGTTAATAGAATACACAACCTCATACGCTAGGGGAGATATGTTCTACTACGAGACTTCCTATAGTCCGAATTAAAAAGGAGTTGAAATGCTATATCCAATAGAAAGTAAATCTAGGAGCCTAAGTTTTTTAGATGGGTCATGGGATTTTGTCAAAGGTGGCAAAAACCTAGATCTAGATATAATAAAAAATGAATTTCATGATGCTAGACCTATGCCAGTGCCTTCGTCTTATAATGATATTTACAAGGATTTAAGAGAACATTTTGGTTGGGTTTATTACAGAAAAGAATTTTATTTCCACAAGACAAGGGAAGACGAGAGAATTATCCTAAGGTTTGACGGGGTCAACCAAAGTGCTAAAGTTTACTTAA